>NZ_JBICSY010000001.1:1337135-1558822 GCF_043197345.1 Micromonospora sp. NPDC049175
CGGCGGCAAGCCGCCCCGGCCGCCTGCGGCGCCGGGGCGGTGAGCCACCGACAGCCGCCGGGACACCGCCCCACAATCGGATCTCAGCTCAGCGCGAGTTCGTCCGGGAAGCGCTCGTGAAGCGCGGCGACCACATGCCGCAGGCAGTAATCGAGGCTGTGGCCGTCGACCCTTATCGCCGCACCATCGAGCCGCTGACCCGAGATCACCACGGTCCAGGGCTTGCGCTCCCGCTCGCCGTCAATCTTGACCAGCCCGACCAGACCCATCCCCCCAGGTGCTCCAGCAACTCCGGCACGCACTCATCCCACCTCATCCACGAATGGGACCACCAAGACCGCTACGGAAGCCAGCGGGGTCGGCCTGGTCGCGCGTCGGGGCTTCCGTCTGGCGCGCCAGTCCAACCCCGGGACTGGCTTGCCACCGGATCACTGGGTCGCGGCACCAGCTCCACCACCAGGACGTGCCGAACACACACAGCCGCCGGCCCAGCCGGAACAGTCAGGCGTGGACCCGGAGACGGTCCACGGCGTCACCGCCAGCCCGACCCGAGAAGAGGTCAACTGAGCCAGCGCTCAGGGCGTCGTCAGGGCGTCAAACGCCGCCCAATGTTGACCATGAACGACCATCGACGCCCGGACATAGAACCAGCTCAGAGCCTTGATCAGGTCCCTGAGCTGGTGGGCGACGGACGAGTCGACCTGTACGCCGGATTATGACCTTCACACCCCGGCTGACCAGGGGCGGAGCCTGACGACAACCATCGCAGGCCGTCGCCCGGCCGTACCGCGTTAACGTTCAGTTCCCCCGCTAATCTCCGCCTGCGTTAAACCTTCCCTTACAGTGGCCTCCGCCACTCTTGAGTGCTCCGTCCTTCTGCGGCCGGCAAGATCAATCTCGCAGAGCTGATACGCACTCATCAGCAGCGCAGTGACTCGTATTCGCAAGAATGCTCCAAGATCGTCCTCGAATACGACCTTGTCTACGCACGCGGACTCCAAAATAGCCGCTAAAACCTCGGGGTCTGACGGCATCAGCTTTTTGTACTCAGAGGGAGCACTGGCGCGAATTTTATTGTTATCAGCGCGAGAAAGGTAACAGAAGTTAGCTAGCGAGTTGACGAAGGGGGCAAAATCGGAGGTTTCTTCTTGCTTCTCAACGAATGACTTTGGAAAGATGTGATGGAACTCAGCTTTATTGTACGCCTGCAGTACACGCTCCAAGTCAACATAGCTCCCGGATATAAAGCTTCTTGGGTTGAACTGAGCAAGCATCGTTACAAAGGTTGCCGTCTTCGCACTGTTTATCCGAAAATCAGTCAGCAAGAAAAAGCTAGAGCCAATGTCGACCGAGAAGTTTCCGAGGGCACTCGGCAGCCCTTCTCGCAGATGCTGCATCTCGGTCACATCTACTCGCGCAGCTCGAACCGACTGGCCGCTATAGCGCTCAGAAAAGCAAGACCGCCAGAACCACTGCTTCAGCAACCTGGTTTCCCTCTCCGGAGTAACTCGGAGCCCGTCACCAGGAACCGCAAAGTAGACACTGAGCGGCGCTAGCATCAGCGGGTATGGCAGGGTTTTGATGGTAGCCACCTTGAGCTGTTTCTTGAGAAATTCGATGGCACCCTTTATCCCATTTTCGACCCGCTCGAAGTTATCTCGAATTTCAGCTCCATCCAAGTCCATAAGCACTTCTACGGAAGGATCACCTTTCAAGATCGCCGCGCAACATCGAAGAACAAGATTTGGGTCTGCGCCAATGTCTCCAAAGGAGAAGTTCTCTAATTCCTCCTGCAGTTGCTCAAGCTTATTGCGGAGGTCGAATTCTTCACTCCAAGTCCAAGCAGAAAGCAGCTCCAGAGTAGTGAGTTCCACTCCCATGCGATTGATCCGCTCGAACACAATCGCGACGGTAGCGCGATCCTCCGTCTCCATCATTTGAATCGGAAGCTGCGCCTCCTTAAAAACACTGTGCAACCGATCAATCCTGCGAATTTCTCGCTCTCGTGTGAATCGAGCCGAAGCGAGCCGATATGACACAGAGTCAAACAAAGAGTTCAATGGAAAATGCATTGACTGATCAACTTCGCTGGGCTTCAGCGCCACAAACTGCGACTGTTGAGCATTATCACGTGCAGAAAGATCAAAATGGATGGATCGCCAGTCCGGGTCGGCAGGCTGCACAAACTCAGTCTGGAACGTCGCAAAGAGCGACGTTACCCGCTGCTGCCCATCGAGCACGTATGTGATCGGGTAGCGCTCGTGCGGGGCAGGCAGCTCGAACGGACCCAGCTTCCGTTCCGACGATAGATTCTCTTGTGTTAACCAAAACAGCAGAGAGCCAAAAGGATAGCCCTTATATATACTGTCCAGGAAATGCGCGACATGATCAGCATCCCAAACAAATCCCCGCTGAAACGCGGGGATTCTGATTTGTCCACCATAGATGTGATCCAATAGTTTCCGGATTGGATAACTTGTTAATTCACTCATGCGCGAACTCGATCCTAATCGGGCATCGGCCATCTTGCACACGTCATGTTCTCGCAGGAGGAGACCCCGGTCAAGGATGGAGGACAAGTAGTCGCATCCGGAAATCTAGCCTTGCAAGCGCAATAGCTTGTCTATTGCTGTTCGCGTTCGCTCCTCGCTGGCCGGCATCAGGTGGGTGTAGACGCGCAGCGTGAAACCGGGGTCGGAGTGCCCGAGGTACGAGGCAAGAGCCTTGATGCTCTCCCCTGCGTCGAGCAACGCCGAGGCGTAAAAGTGGCGCAGGGCATGCATCCCGGTCGCCCTAGTGGGAACGATGCCGGCCGCTTCAACCGCCGGGCGCCAACTCTTGCCGTCGAAGGTGGCCCGCTTGATCGCACCCCGCCGGGTGGTGGTGAAGATCAGCGGTACCGTCACCTGCTCGTCGCTGAACGGGTGTTCCCATGGCAGCGTGATCGACAGCGGGGAGTACTTCTCGGCGTGCTCCTTGAGCGACTGCGCCACCGAATCGGGCAGCGGTACCCGGCGGTCCCGATCGTTCTTAGGCAGACCGAAGACCAGCCGGGAACGAACCACCTTGACCTGCCGGACGACGTGTACCCAGCCCGAGTCCAGGTCGACGTCATCGACGCCCAGGCCGAAGATCTCCCCCTGCCGCATGCCACAGCCGGCGCCCAAGTCGACCATCGGGCGGTACCGCTCCGCGAGGCCGCCGCGGATTGCCGAGACCTCGTCGGCCCGCCAGGGAACGACACGACGTTGCGCCGGCCGGGGCGGCTTTACCGAGGCCGCCGAGCATGGGTTCTTGGCGATGCGCTCGTCATCTACGGCCGCACCCAGGATCGTCCGCAGGTGGGCGAACACGACGGCCCGGGTCGCCACGGCCAGCTTGCCGACCATCCCGGCGTCCCACTCGCGGATGTGTCCCGGCTTGATTGACGCCAGTTGCCGAGAGCCGAAGAACGGCAGCAGGTGCTTGCGTACCCGGAACTCTGTGCTCTCCCGGGTCGACTCGTCGAAGGAGCGCGTGCGCAACCAGCTCTCGGCGTACTCGGCGAAGGCCATCCGACCAGCGGACGGGTCGACGTAGGAGCCCCGGAGCTTGTCTGTCTCGGTGGAGACGAGAAAGGCGTCAGCCTCGCGCTTCGCCCGGTCCGGGAAGGACTGGCTACGTTCGCGGCCGTCCGGGCCGATGTACCGAACTCGGTAGCGCATCCCCTTGCCGAACAGATCCGACTTGATCCGCTCTTTCCGGCCGCCCTCGTGCCGGATCACCTTGTACCAGCGGTCCTCTACGTGTCCCATTAGGCCGCCGCCTGCTCACGTACCCATGACCGGACCGTCTCTGGCTCGTACCGCAGGTGTCGACCGACCCGAGCCGCCCGCGGACCGTACTTGACCTTCCGCCAGCGGTACAGCGTCTCGGTTGGTACCCGCAGGTACGCCGCTACGTCCTGAACTGTCCAGAGCCCATCGTTCGCCGCCATCAAAGCCTCTCCCCCGTCGCGCCGTCTGCTTCCGTTCTCGATCCGGTCTGGGGGAGCTGCGCGGCCCGGTCCTTCGCGGCGAGGAGTTCCGAGCGCCAGCGGGCACGTTCGCTGATCGACCGCAGCAGCCGGTGGGCCATGGCCGGCACGTCGGGGTCGTCGGGTCGGGCGAGTTCCCAGGCGTGCCGGACCGGTTTGACAGTCGCGCCCTGGTCCTCAACGCCATCCAGGCCGACGCTCACGCCGAGCAGAGCCCGCACCCACGCCCGCACGTCGTGCTTGTGGTCGGAGAGCGTTTTGCCGGACCAGTCGCGGGAGATGAGGATGCGCCGGCCGCCGATCCCGAGGGTGTCCCGCTGGTGGGCCTTGCCCTTGCACCGGCCCGGCTTGAGCTTCGCGTGTGACCCCTTCGGCTGGACGCCGTAGAGCAGCCAGTTCGCGCAACGGTCGGTACACGGGGTCACCTGGAGTTCCTGCCACAGCCGGTCCAGGTGTGCCCGCTGCCGACCGCTGATGATCTTGTGGACGTCGCCGGTGTGCTTGGTGATGTATTTCGTGACGTACCGGATGGTCCGTTCGGCGTCCTCGGTGCCGGGCATGACGCCGCGGGCGTCGACCTGGGCGCCGAAGCGCACGACGTGGACTGGCTCGGCGTCCGGGTCGTCGTCGATGGTGTCGAGGGCTTCCGACCAGGTGTTCAACGGCGCGCGGGTGTCCGGGTCGACCCACGCCGCTGCCTGCTCGTCCCAGATCGGGGGCCGATCGAGGGTGTACCGCTGCACGTCGACCGAGGGCCACCACACCTGGTGATAGGTCGCCGCCGCCACCGTCCGAAGCACATCGCGAGGAATGGTGCCCCGGATGGCGAAGTGCGCGTGCGGGGCGAGACGGCGTTGCGGCTCGACGCAACCCGCGTACTGGACGTTCCAGCCCTCGCACCGCCGAAGGTTCTGCCAGAACCGGTCCAGCAGCCGAGGGAAGTGCACCGCGTCCCAGGCAGCGCGGCGGTAGTCGTACCGGGCGGGGTTAACCGGGGTGCCGTCGGGGCGGACCGGGCCATACGAGTCTAGGGTGAGCGTCAGCCACATCGACGGCCGGTAGGTCGAGCCGTCAGGTGCGGCGTAGGTCTTGCCCACCGTACGGCGCTCGACCTTGCGCCGAGGCAAGTCCGGGGCATCCTGCCGCCGCCGGGTGGAACGCTTGCGGCGCCGGCCGCTGTCCTCTTCGCCCTGGTCCTCATCGTCGGTCGAGTGCTGCGGCGCGACCCGGCCCCGGAGCCCTTCGGCCGCGATCGCCTCTTCCACCTCTTGGATCGCCTCGTCGAGGTCGGTGACCTGGTCCCACTGGCTCGCCCGGGACGCCTCGTCACGGGAGAACTCCAGGTGCCCGCGCAGCAGGACAAGCGCCTTCTGCTCCTCGGTCGCCGGCTCCGGTGGCGGTAGCGGCTCGTCGTCGCGGTGCCAGCCTTCCCGGATCTGCGCCTGCCGCAGCCGGCGGTTCTTCTTGGCGCACGGGGCGCACTTGTCCTCACGGGTCGCCCCACACGGCAGGTCGATGACCTCGGTCAGCCCAGTGTTCAGGTCCGTGCGGCGCATGGCGAGCGGACGGACGCAGACGCCATACTCGGCCGCGATCTCCTTGAGCACGTCGATCGAGCGGGGCAGCGCCATGCGGGCCGCCCGCGACCCCGGCCGAGGAGCAACCGGGGTCGGAGCGGGTTCGAGGCCGGGCAGAGTCGGAGCCGTCATCGGATGATCCCGACGACCTGGGGCCGGTTGGGCTGGACGACGCCAACCGGAGGCAGCACCGTGGACGAAGCCGGGCGAACCGCAGGCACGGGCGC
The DNA here is from genome assembly GCF_043197345.1 of Micromonospora sp. NPDC049175. Classification (NCBI taxonomy): domain Bacteria; kingdom Bacillati; phylum Actinomycetota; class Actinomycetes; order Micromonosporales; family Micromonosporaceae; genus Micromonospora; species Micromonospora sp. NPDC049175. Next base: position 1,342,955 of record NZ_JBICSY010000001.1, read on the forward strand.
GATTGGCTGAGTCGGTCGCTGCGGCTCAGGCTCGATGACCTGCTCCGAGGCGTCGTGTGTCCAGTCGACCTGCGGTTGGTCCGGCTCATGTACCGGCGGGGTGGCTGGTTCGCTGGAGAGGACGACCTTCACGAGGGCGAGGAAGGCCAGCGACGGTACCGCCGCGACGATCCAGCCCCAGACGGAGGGTTCGGCTTCGGCCACCTGCGCGGCGAGGGAGAGCAGCGCGAACGCGATCAGCAGGACGCCGACCAGGCCGACAGGCCGACCGGTGCGGCGGCGAGCGCGGATTTCCAGGCCGAGGTAGATGGCCATCAGCTCGACCGCTACGGCGTTGGCCCAGCCGATCCAGTCGGGTTGGCCGTGGGCGACGGTCAGGTCGTGGACGTGGGTGAAGGCGGCGGCGCCGGCCATGGTGCCGACGACGAGCAGGATCAGCACCCGAACGCCGGACTCGGCGCGTTCGCGGATCATCGGCCGCTGCCGTTGTCGCGGACGGTCAGGGTGATGCAGATCTGTTGGCCGTTGAGGTCGCGGCGGCGGTTGACCATGTGCGCCAGGCCGTGCAGGGCACCGGCGAGCCGGTCCGGGGAACCGTCCAGTTCGACGTGCAGGGGCTTGAGGCGGTGGGTGCCGAGGAAGAAGCTCTTGAGGGACATCGGTTACCTCCGGGCCGGGGCGACGCGGGTACGGACGTGGTCGGGTGGCTCGCCGAGGGAGGCCACCGCTTCGGAGAGGCAGCGCCACAGCGCCCACGCCTCGTCGGGGGTCAGGTACATGCGGCGTCGACCGCCGCCGACGGCGAGATAGACCGGGTACGGGTCGGGCCGGGCGGGGTCGACTCGCACGGACACGGCCGTGCTGGGGGTGCCGTCGGTGCCGGGGGCGCGGAGCCGGTAGAAGGTTCGGCCGTCGGTCGGGGCGGTCACCGCGGCTCACCCCCGTCGGCGTCCCGGTCGAGGATGTTCAGCAGCGAGTCGGGCAGCAGCGGTCCGCGACGCTGCCGGGGCAGGGGCGGCCGGGTCGGTTCGGTGGCGGTCTCGCGGCCGACCTGGGCGAGGATGTCCGCCGCGTCGGCCGGCGCTGGGTACTCGGCGGCCAGCTCCCGGATGTGGTCGTCGGAGATGTAGGAGAAGCGGACCCGGGCCGGCTCTGGAGTGCCGTCGAGGATCACGTAGCCGACGCCCTTGGCCCACCGCGGCATCTGGTCGGCGAGGGCACCACGGTTGCGGGCACCGTCACCCAACACCAGGTCGACCTGAGCCGCCTCGGTCAGGCCGAGCGCGATCCGGGTCGGGAACAGGTCCCGGAACGGCAGCACCTCCTTGCGGGGGTCCTGCAACGCCGCCACCACCAGAACACCGACGCCGGCACCCTGCGACAGCAGCAGCCCGAGCGACCCGGCAATGCGCTTGCGCAGGTCCACATCCTGGAGGTACGCGGTCAGTGCCGCCATCTCGTCGATGACGACCACGACCAGGGGGTCAGCGAGAGTCGGAGTGTGGACCCGCACCGCGCCGGCAAGCCGGGCCTGCCGCTCCCGCATCACCGTCACGGCCTCGTCGAGCAGGTCAGCCATGGCCTCGAACGACTTACAGGCAAACCGGGCGAACAACGGCCGACCCATCGCGAACTCCATGCCGCCCTTGGGATCGATCACCCAGAGCCGGACCAGCCCGGAGGAAATCCCGCCGGCCAGGACACGGACTAGCGACCACAGCACCGAGCCCTTACCGGAGCGGGTGGCGCCGCCGATGAGTACGTGTGTGGCGAGCAGGTGCAGGCACCAGTGCCGCAGGTCTTCCCGCCGCGCCAGGGGCAGAGCGGTGAAGTCGGGCACCGACGGGACGTCGAACGGGTCGACCAGGGTGCGCAACGCATCCGTGCGGACCACCACCAGGTAGACCACCGACGGCCGGTCCCGGAACCGCAGCCGGTCCACCGCGCCCAAGACCAGCGCCCAGTAGCCCGATCGGACCGGCGGGTCATCGGGACGCTCGGAGTAGACCCAGGCGTGCCGGCGACCGAAGGCGTACGCCAGGTTCGCCGTTGCCTTCTGGAATTCCTCCGGTGTCTGGCCGCGGACCATGCGGATGGTCAGCACGTCGAGCGCCTGATCCGAGCGGACCCGCAGCAGCTCCGGCAGGACCGTGCGGTGGTCGTACACCTTGGCCAGGCCGCAGAGGGTCATTGCCTCGCGCCAGGCCCGCCGGTAGACGAAGAGCTGACGGAACCGGCCGAGGAGCGGACCGGCGCACCAGGTCCACCAGGACGACTCGTGCCGCCACCGCCACAGCGCCGACACGGCAGCGGCCAGGACCACGGGCACGATCACACCGGACCGGCCGAACTCGCGGTAGAGGCTCGCCCCGGTCACGACCAGGCCGACGGCGACCGGGTGGCGAAGACACCACCACAGGCCCCGCCACAGCCACCGCAGCACCAGGCCGATCGCGATCAGCCAGACCGGCAGCTCCAGCCTGCGCGGGCGGATCACCACCAGGTCTCCCGCAGTGGTCATCACGACCTCACCGCGCGGCCGGCGCATCATCGCGCACCCGCCACTGTGGGCCGCCGCAGGACGGCAGGCATACGCTTGGACATGTCACTACCTCTCTCGACAGAGCAGGGGAAAGAGACAGAGGGCGGGGCTGCCGTCCGCCAAGACCTGACAGCCCCGCCCCCACCAGATGCGGCTACTGCGCCGCCTTCGTCGCGACGCCCGCCGGGGCACGCATCCCGGTCGCCCGCAGCGAATACGCCATCCGACCGTTGTTGCCCACGTACGGCGTGACGGTCATGCCGTCGAACTCGACCGCCTCGAACAGGCCACCCGTCGGCGGTACCGGCTGGTAGTCCGCCGAGATCTTCACCGTCGTCTCCCGCGACCGCTTCCCCAGCTCCGGATCCAGGTCCATCACCCGGACCTGCCACACCCGCTGGCCGGTCAGCTTGTCCTTCGCCGGGCTACGCCGACCGGTCTTCTCGTCGTAGTCCTCGACCTCGCCCAGAGACTCGGGCACCAACGCGCACCCCGCCGGGAACACGTCCTCACACCGCACCGCGAACCTCGTGCCGCCTCGCAGAGCCATCGCTTAACCTCCAACTTGTTAACTTGTCTGCCAAGTTGCATCCAAGGTAGACGGCACTTGGCAGACAAGTCAACAAGCAGTCGGTAGTGGAACTATTAGTCACAGTTTGCGCGTTTTAATCCAGTCGCCCACACGGCGCAGCACTTTGGCACGATGCCAATTCGAATCGTGCCATTTGGAAAATTGCCTAGTGGCACGATTCGAATTGGCAAATTGCCAATTGAAGTTCGGCAGGTTTTACTCTTGCGCTCGCCGCTCAATTCGTTAGCATTCTGATTAGCCCAGACAGCACGCATCCAAGGACCAGATTGGACTACAAGTGGCGGAGATTAACTTCACGTTGAAGCTGCCGGAGCAGATCGCAGTGCAGGTCATAGTGGTGATTCTCGTGGTGGTGGTCGGCCTCATCGGGGTGGCGCAAGTGCCGTAAGCAAGAGAGCCCTCGGCGAGTAGGGCACCCTCCCCCTGGGTAACGTGGTCCACATGGCACGTGACCAGCAAGGCGGCGGCGTTGACGAGAAGCACTCAAGGGTCGCCGGCCTGGATGATAAGACGGTCGAAGCGCTGGGCGAACTGAGCAAGGCGCTTGAGACAATCCATCGGGTTCGAGGGCACTTGTACTCAGCACACCAACTCGTGGGGGGCGCGGACCTTACCCTCGATCGGGTCGTGCGGTTACTCCGGGAATCGGGCCACGAAGAAGTAGCCGACCGGGTCGAATATGAATTGTTGGGACGCAACGTCCTACCGGGCCGCTGGACCTTCCAGATCGTGGAGGAGTTCGACGACGGCTACTACGCCGCGTTCCAGGAGATCGAGCGGGACGCGCGGGAGAAGCTGGCCGGCGGTCGGCGGCACATCTTCGAGGCGGAGATGAAGGAGCGGCGGCGTACCCACGGGATGCCGGGGCACGAAGCTACGCCGTAGTGGTGCCGTCAGAGCCGTTCGGGATCATCGAGGTCAGGGCGTTGGCTCGGGCCTCGATGATCCTCATTCGTGCCTGGTACTCGGCCGGTTCCCGGTGCGCGGCCTGGCTGGTGACCTGGCCGGGCCACTTGCGGTAGAGCAGGCCGTACTCCCGGGTGAAGTAGCCCGCGCTTACCGCGTTGGCGGCGAGCAGGAGGCCGGTGTCCTCGGAGGCCGGCAGCGCCATCCAGCCGCCCAGGGCGAAGACGAGATCTCGCCGCAGGCACAGGGTCGCCGGATGCACTGATGCTCGGTAGTCGTTGGCCTGCCAGAACGACAGGACCGAACCGCGGTCGATGACTCCGCCGGCTGGGTCCTTGTCCCATCCGGCGGTCGAGCCGTCGGGCAGCAGGTCGAGTACCCGCGAGGTGGTCCAGCCGATCTGCGGGTGCGCGTCGAACGCGGCGATGTCCCGGGCGAGGGCGCCGGGGGTCAACTGGTCGTCGGCGTCCAGGACCTTGATGAGTTGCCCGGAAACTCGGGAAAGAGCGAGGGTACGGGCAACACCAGGCCCACCGGGACGGCCGGTACCGAGACTGATCCGGGGATCGTCAGGCAGCGCGTCGGCCAAGGCGCCGGTCTGCCCGTCCTCCTGGACGAGCCATTCCCAGTCCCAGCCGTCAGGCATTTCCTGCTTGGCCAACGACTCGTAGGCGCCAGGCAGGTGCTCGATGCTGGGCGCGTGGACCGGGGTGATGACCGAGACGAGCTGCGTCAAGTTTTCCACCGCTGGAGTTTGTGGGAGTAGACAAGCTCGGTGCGGTCCCCCGGCATCACCACGTCGGCAACCTCAACGACCCGGCCAGTGGTGTCGATCGAGGTCTTCCGCACGGTGAGCACGGAAACGCCCGGGTCGATGTCCAGCAACTCGGCCTCATCCGGCGACGGCGGACGCGCCCGGATCTCGTCATCAATCCGGTCCAACTCGATGCCCAGCGTGTAGAGCTGATGCTGCGTCCCGCCCGGCCACGGCTCGTTACCCGCGTCGAGCAGGTCCGGGTTCGCGGCCACCAGGTCATACGGCAGATAGGAGTACGACACCGTCAGCGGCGCATTCTCGTGCCGCGACGACGTCCAGTAGACCCGCCGCAGCAGCGGAGTACCCGGCTCGAGCTGCAAGGCCGCCGCCATCTCCGCATCAGCCTCCACCCGCGAATATTCGGCGTGGAACTTCAGGTCATCGACGGTCAGGCCGGTGTCGTGCTCGGTGGCACCGGTCTTCAACCGCTCGCCCTCGTCGAGCAGGACGCGGTCCTTCTCCCACTGGTACCGCTCGGTGTTACGACGGCGTACCCGCTGGCGGGGTGCCCGCACGTAGGTGCCGCGCCCCTGCTCCGCACGGACCAGGCCCCATTCCCGGAGCTGCCGAATGGCGTTGCGGACACTCGTGCGCGACAGGCCAGAGGTGTCGGCCAGCTCGGTCTCGCTGGGCATCAGAGTGCCGGGGGCCAGTTCGCCGCTCACGATCTTTGCCCGCAACTCTTCGGCGAGTTGCAGGTAGCGAGGGCGCCAGTCCCGGCCTTGCACACCGGTCACCGTACCCCCTAGACGTTCCAACGTCTGCCAGGTGGTCCCGCCGGCAGGCCGCTCAGGAACAGGCGGCACAGCTACCGCTGCGCGCGGCGACCGCCCAAGACGCGGGCCAGGAGGACGAGGAACGGCAACGCCCCGACGGCTGTTGGCGTTCACCGTCTCCCTCCCGCCCGCTTATCCCCATCAGCGGCAGTCAGCATCTCCAGGCGCGCATGCGTCAACTCGTCGATGAGCCGATCCACCTGCCTCGGCGACAGGAGCACGGTCTGCATCGCCCCGTACCGGGTCGCGTCGAGCTTCACGGCCAGGTCGCGGCGGGCGAAGCGGTCAACGAGGAGTTGGACGGTTACCCAGCCGGTCCGCTCTCGCCCGATCGTGGCGAGGAAGCCGCGGTGCATCGGGTCGTTCGCTCCGCAGCCCCGACACCAGGCCGGGCAAACGACTGGCGGAGCCGATGACATCGACCGAACCCTCGGGATCGGAACGCCCTCACTCATCGCCGGCCCTCTGCTGCACGAGCACCTGCTTCACCAGGCCGCTCAGTTGCTCGGCCAGATCGACCGCCTGCGACAACGACAACTCAGCCCAGGCGTTCCCGCCCCGGCACGTCACGTGAACACCGACCATGGCATCCCCCAGAGCCTCAGCACTGATGAGGTACGAGGCGACGAGCCCACCGGCCCGACTCTCGCCGACCCTTTGCATCGAGCTGCGATGGCGGCGGGCCATGTGCGACATCACCGGCGGCACCAGGTAGCCGCAGCGATCCGGGGCACACCAGTCCGGGTGGCTCGTGACGGCGGCCGGCTTGTTCGTACGACTCACCGCGGCCACCGCCCGCCGTTGCCTCGGAAGAGCTGAGCCCGCGTCATCAGTGGTACGGAGCGGAGTGCAGGCAGTTCACGGGTGGCCCCCGCCTGCCACTGCGGCGAGGAAGTTGTAGAAGCCGCGCGAGGACTCGGCGCAACGTTGCCGGTAACACCCCGGGCAGACGGGCGTCTCTGAGACCACCAGGACGAGAACCAACGGTACCGACGATGAGAGCCGGACATCGCACCTCCACAGGTAGACGGGGGCCGGTGGTCAGCCACGGGGGAATGCGGCCGGCCACCGGCCCGGATGAAGGCACGGCGCACCGTCCGACGCCGGACGGGGTCGGGTATCGCCGAGCCAACGTGTACGCGCGGCTACCGCAACCGGTCCGACAGGACGCCGCGCTTCAGGTGCGGCCAGGGCCGGCGCGAGACCACCCCTGACACGAGCCGTCACCCCAGCCGCACACCAGGAAACGTATCTACAAGTGGACGAGTTGTCTAGACGTCGAAACGGGTCACTTGGTTGGCACTTGGTAAGACAAGTGCCAGGTACGGTGAGCGGGTGCCCACCCCGCACTACGGACTACCCCGCTACCGCGCCATTGCCGAAGAGTTGAGAGAGCGCATTGAGAGCGGCGTCATCCCACCCGGAGCCCTCTTGCCGACCGAAAGCACGCTCACCACCGAGTACAGAGCAAGTCGTGGCACAGTTCGTCAGGCAATAGCTGCTTTGCGAGACGACGGACTGGTAGCTACCGAGCACGGCCGAGGAACCTACGTCCAGGTCAGCCCACTCAAGGCTTGCAGGCTGCTGGAATCGGACTCAGCGACCAGGAAGCGAGAAGTTGCTGCCAGCGCAGAGCTAGCGAAACTCTTCGGGATCGAGGTCGGCGCACCCCTGCTTGAGCAAGAGAGCATTCAGCGGAGCGATGGGGCCGTCGAGACAGTCACCAAGATTTACAAACTGCCGAAGACCACGAGGTAGCGCGGTCGAAGCTCGGCTACCGGGAGTCCGAAGGACCCGCGACGGGGCGGACGAGTCTCGCCTCTCTCCCCTTCCCTGACTGCAGGGGACAGGGAGTGGCACCAGAAGATGCCGAGACTGATTGAGGCATGGCCACGGCTGGCCCGAGCCCGGGGCCGCCGCAGACGGTAGGCGTGAGAAGGTCTGCCGTTCGTGTTCCGGCAGCCCGCGGGGACGCGGCAGTGGTCGCACCGCCGCCGTAGTGCCAGTTACCCCTAGCGGTGGCGGGATGAGGTCGGAGGGGTGAAAGTTCACCCCCTCCGACCTCAAGGGTGCTTCGCATCGCTCCCCGACGGCAGCGCTCGACCCCGGAGCCTCTGCGACATGTCGGGCCGGCGTTGCCGTCAAGCGGGGGTCTGTCCGGGATGCGCGGGTTCCATGGGTCCATAGCTCGGGGGCGGGCCGGTTGCTGCTGCAGCAGCAGCAGCAGCGTGTCAGGGGCAGATTGACGTCGGAGACATATGTCCGGCTTACTCTGTTGAGATGTCGATCAGTGAACACGAACTCCTGAGCCAGTACGGCAGCGCAGTGCGGGCGGGCAACGCCTCACTGTTCGTGGGAGCCGGACTATCGAAGAGCGCTGGCTACCCAGATTGGTCCGGGCTTGTCGCTGAGCTAAGAAGCCGGGCCGACATCCCGAATCACCTCGACGATCTTCCGCTCGTGGCTCAATACTTCACTGTCTCGACGCCTGGCGGCCGTGAGGCCTTGGAGAGCCATGTATTGGCTGAAATGACCAAGAATTTCTACCCACCTACCGACGGCCACCGGTCTCTCGCTCGGCTACCGGTGGACGATATCTGGACCACAAACTACGACTGCCTGCTCGAGGAGGTCCTACCCGAGGCACGCGTCATCTGCAACGAGGACGACCTATTGTCTAGGCAGATGCCGACCCGCCGCAGACTGACAAAAATGCACGGCAGCCTGAACCAAGGGCCGGTAGTGGACTGGCGAGCCCTGCCGACGATCACGCGTCAGGATTACGAGCAATACGAGTTCAAGCACCCCCGTATCTGGTCCGCGCTGCGGGCGAGCTACTTGACGAAATCCTTCCTCTTCGTCGGGTTCAGCTTCGTAGATCCGAACATCGAGGTAATGTTGCGACTGTCACGGACACTATTGAACGTTGGCGCGCCCGAGCACTATACGATTATCAAGCGCCCAGATAGCAGCCCGGATCTAATTAAGCTCCACGAGCACCGGGTAAAGGACCTGCAGCAGTCGGGTGTGGCAGTATGCGAAATCGACCACTATTCTGAGATAGACACAATTCTCGCCAGGCTAGTTCGTCGGACAAGGGAGCCAGCGCTTTTTGTGTCCGGAACGGTCGAGCCTCATACCGACGCGGAGCGAGCCGGCCAGTCCATCGGCCACCGGCTATCCGAGCTTGACGTCCAGATTGTGTCTATGGGCGGCAAAGCTGGGCTGGCCGTCTCGTTTGCCCTCGGCCGGTCGCTTCTTGCTCAACGGCGCTACAACCCCGAACGCGTCAAGTTTTACTTTCGGCGCCGAGATGAAGAAGCCCCAGGATTGCCCCAGCGAATTGGCACAGCGGTCTACACCGGACAAGACCAGGCGGCCGTCCGCGAAGCCGTCTTGAGCGATAGCAGGGCGGTTCTGGTCTTGGGGGGCGGCAAAAATACCGAGGCCGAGCTAGCGGCGGCGCAGACTACTGGAATACCAATAATCCCACTCCCCCGCACAGGTGGGGCCGCCGAGAACATTTGGTCAATGTCAACCATAGACGCTCTGTTCGGAATGACGGATATAGCTGACTCCGCTCGTAGGGATTGGCAGCTGCTCAACGACGAGGATTTTGATATCGCCACGGCAGCAGCGGTACGTCTGATCACCACCGCAATGTACCTAGATCGCCGGTAGCCGAGGGAGCGTCGGACCTCGCCTGTATCGTTGCTCCATGGACATCAGCTCACCCGCGGCGGCCGCCCTGCTGGCGGCTACCGAAGTGCTGCCCGCTGAGTGGCGCGACTTGTCGAGTGTTCTTGAGAAGCTTGGCGGCCCCTCGGCTCTTCTGGAATCGGGACCAGTGCCGCCGTCAAGAGATGGCGAACTGCTGACGTTCCTACGGCAAGGAATAGCTCCGGAACGACTCCGCTTCTGGCGCCGATGCTTGGATCAGCTGGCGAAGGAACTGCCGACTATTCGGCTACTCTCCGTCGCTGACCCTGCCTATCCCTCCAACCTTGGTAGCGCCTATGGCAGGCCGCCGTTCATTTTCGTTGCCGGAACAATTTCGACAACAGACAGTAATGCCGTAGCGATCGTTGGGAGTAGGATCGCGTCTGACCTCGGTAGGACAGCGGCCAGAGCAGTCGCTGAGGCGGCAGCAAAAGAAGGTTTTACGGTAGTGTCTGGCCTCGCAGAAGGCATCGATTCCTCAGCACATGAGGCGGCCCTAGGACACGGGCGAACGATCGCGGTAGTAGGAAGTGGGCTCGACAACTATCTCCGGACCACGATAAATCCTATGGTAGCGAAGATCGCCGACCGAGGTGCCATCGTTTCCCAATTCCGACCAGGCTCGCCGGCGACCGCGAGTTCTTACGTCGCACGCAACGCGATTATTAGCGGACTGTCCACAGTTAGTCTTCTAATCGAGGCTACCGAGAAGAGCGGGACCCGTAGCGAGGCAGACCATGCTCTGCAGCAAGACAGGACGGTCCTCTTGTGGGAACCGACCCTAGGCGGACAAGATTGGGCCCGCCGCTACAGTCTCCACCCGAGGGTTCGGATGGTGAGCAGCGCGGACGAAGTCATCGCCATCCTTGCAAGTTCCGTTAGGAACTAGCATCATGACGCAAGATCAGACTTGGCCGTCGCTAGAATTCCTCTCGGCGAATCTGGTCCTGCCGCCCTCTAACGCTTCGGACGTCTGCCCCATCTGCCGAAGCGCGAAGGGCATCTCGGAGTCCAAGTGTGAGAACTGCGAGCAGATCACAAGCGAACTCCTCCTACCCTGCAGGAACGTAATCCCCATCAGCCTATACCGTAAACCTTCGGCGCTACGAGATTGGCTCAAGTATTACAAGCAGCAGGCTGATGGCTTCGAGCCCGAGTACGGGAGGTTCGTCCAAGGAATTCTTCGCGCCTATTTTCAACAGTCAGGTTTGGAGCTACGAAAGCTCGTCGGAGACTGGGATGTAGTGACCGTCGTTCCATCAACGTTGCGCCCCCTGCCCCATCCATTGGAGCTAATCACCAATGGCTTAATCGACTTCGGCGCACCGATGCGAAGGACCCTCCGCCGCACCCTGAACATGATCGGGCATAGATCACCAAGTGATGACGGCTTTGAGGTAACGACCAACGTGGTCGGGCTGCGCGTTCTGATACTTGACGATGTTTATACGACCGGAGCGCGGAGCCAAAGCGCCGCCTCTGCGCTTCAACAAGCGGGCGCTACCGTCGGCGCGATCGTGGTAGTGGGCAGGCGCATCAATCCCGACTTCAGTGAAGCGACAGATCAAATATGGAGGCGGCAAGCACCGTTAAAATTCTCGTTCGCGAGGCAATTTTGGCGTCAATAGAGCGTTTCGGGTGCTGCTTAGCGGATTTCGAGCACTATTCGAGGCGAATACGCAAACGCCTTCCCCTTGGAAATCCTCAAAGCGCAGGCACCCTCCACGAGTTGGTGCGCAATCCAGCGGTAATCCACGATTGGCGCATACAAGATCGCCCGGCCCAAGAATTCTCTCATTTCGCTCGCCGAGAGCAGGCTTCGGCCGTAAAAGTGGTATGAATTGCCTGATTCTAAGACCAGCCCTGAAAAACCAAGACGTCGCACAATGTCCTCAATGATTACAGAGGACGACGCTGAGACCGGAAGCCGGAAGTCCAACAGCGGCAGATGACTCTCCGTTCCGTCGGGCATCAGAAGTCGTGAAGAAACTACCGAAATGTTGCCCTCTTGCGCCTTCGCTAGAAGGCTTCGAAGCGCCAGTGGGCTCAGGTCTGCAATAGAAAGCCGGTGCTGAACCACGGCGGTCGACATTGGCTGATGCAGTCCAGAGGCGTCCAGAAGCACAGACCTAATATCTTCAGGTTGCGAGAGGGAATTGAGCATCATGGCATCCCAGAAGGGGACACCATGCTCAGACCGTAGGCGGAGTGCAGCCTCGATCACTGCTTTCAGTTCAGGACGATGCACAACCCGTTTTTGGGCCTCTGGAGGAACCGACAGTTCGAAGATTGTCAGTTCTGATGGCCGTGGGGATACCTCCCTGAGCAGGTCAGGTAGGAGCTCAACTATGTCCAAAGGAGGCTGGTTACCGGCCATGACTCCCCTTCCTTGTCACACTCACACAAGATGGATGAGCCTTGACTACTGCAGAGGGTATCCCTGTGGTGCGACAAGATGGGCGGCGGTAGCCCGCATCTCCCCGGCCCGCTGGCACCGCCGCGACGAGAGCCACCTGGCACCCCGCGACCCTGGCGGCCAGGGGCGACCTGACTTGAACACTCGGCCCGGCGAGACCTCCGCTGAAACTGAAACACCCTAAACGGTCAACCAACGCCCTGCCGGCTGTACCGCGGCGTCAGCTTCGCCTGAAGATGGGCACGGCCGTCCGCAGGCGACTCGCGGCCAGTTGGTAAAGAGGAAATCTGGTAGCCCGGAGGACCGTCGCAGAACGACAGACCGATGACCAGTTGGGCCGGGTTGAGCCGGCAGCCGGCTGGGCTGCGAGCCCGCGCGGCGTAGCAAAGCGCACCCCGGCCGCGTCGCCGAGGTGGTGGTGGACCGGGACTGGTCTGTGTCCTCTAGGCCCTCCGGCTTCAGGATGACCAGGGCTCCTACGGCCGGTCATGGCCTGCAGGTGCTGCGGAAGGCCATCACGCCTGCCATCGACCCCGACAAGCCGAGGCCGTTGCCCGACCCGCCAACGTCCGAAGGTGCCTAAGGGTCCCCATAGCGTGGCGGGTCCGGCGGCGGCTCGTTCCCGCAAAGCGGGTCGACACCAAACGGGACGGCACCTAGTCGCACAATGTTGGCCGTTTCCGGACTGCGAGATTCCGAAGCGTGACTACGTGTGGTATTGAGGAACAAGGTCTAACAAGGGGATCGAATGATGGACTCTGAAACGGCAGCGATCGCGACCGCAGTGGTGCCGTACGTGGCAGCGACGGTGGGTGCATATGGTGCAGCGGTCGTCGACCGGCTGCAAGATGCTGCCGCCGATGCATCGGTCGGAATGGGTGGCCGGCTGTTGCGGCGCCTACTGCGGCGGCATGAGTCTGCCCCCGCGGTGAGAGCAGCGGCGGTTGACTTGGCAGAGGACCCGGCGGACGAAGATCGACTGGCTGCTCTCCGACTGCAGATCCGCAAGGCGCTGGCTTCGGACCCGAATCTAGCCGCGGATGTTGCGCAAATGTTGGAGCAGGCGGGGGTCCGGGTGACGGCCTCGGGCGAGCGGTCAATCGCTGCACAGACCATCAGCGGTGTGGCGGTTACGGGTAACGGAGCTCAGGTGACACGTTGACCGATGCTCTAGGTAGTGCCGCCGGCAGCGGAGGTGCCCGCGCCAGCGGCCTCCGAGCGATCGCGGCCGACAACATCAGTGGTGTCGCGGCTACGGGCGACAACGCCAAGGTCGACGCTCGACGAATCGAGCTGCATCGGCCGTCGACCGCGCCGGATATCCACAGCCGAATGAATAACCTCCCGAAGCCGCCGACCCGACTATTCGTCGGGCGGGAGCGCGAATTGGTGCAGCTCCAAGCTGTGATGTCAGCCGGACATGGCGTCATTTCGCAGGCTGTACACGGCCTCGGCGGCGTCGGCAAGACCGAATTGGCGTTGCAGTACGCGCATAGGTACAAGGAGAGATATTCAGTTCGATGGTGGGTAACTGCAGAGGACTTGACGGCGATTGAGGACGGCCTCGCAGGGTTGACGGCCCGCGTAAATGCTGAACTCGCATTGGTCATGACAGCAGCAGAGGCGGCTGAGTGGGCCGTGGGTTGGCTGCAGAACCATTCGGGTTGGCTTCTTGTCTTGGACAATGTAGAACAGCGCGCAGACGTGGAGCCGCTGTTGGCGCGGGTCGACAACGGCCACGTCCTGATCACGACACGACGCGATGTGGACTGGGAAAGCATCGTAGATGGTTGTTTGCGACTGGAAACGCTCGACCGAGCGTCAGCAGTACGTTTATTGATTGAGCGCGGCGAGCAGTCGGATCAGTTGACGGCGGCAGTGTTGGCCGACGAACTGGGGAACCTGCCGTTAGCATTGCAACAAGCTGCGGCCTATCTACGACAAAGTCAGCTCCAAGTTGCCAGCTATTTGGATCGACTCCGAGATCAGCCCACAGAACTTCTAGATACAATCGCTGAGGGTGACCGAGCAGAGCGGGCAGTGGCGCAAGTTTGGTTAGTATCCCTGGAGCGTCTGCACCGCGATCAGCCGACCGCGATTGAGTTACTGCGAGTGTTGTCATGCTATGCGTCAGACGATGTACCGCGCGGCGTGTTGGTTGGACACGGGGACACTCCAGGTAGTATCGATCGATCCTTAGCGGTGCTGGCGTCATACAGCCTGGTCACACTAACGCCAGAGACCGTTTCCACTCACCGGCTAGTTCAAACGGTGGTGCGCGGCCACGCGCAAGCGCTTGCAAGTCGAGACGCACTAGCCGAGCCGAATTGTCAGCAGGAGCCGTCTTGGAAGCAGAGTGTTGGCCAGGCACTATCGCTGTTGCATCAGGCTGTGCCTCGAGGGAATCCAGCGGATGATGTCGAAACCTGGCCACGGTGGTCCGTCTTAGCGCCGCACGTCGAGGCGCTCGCTCGACACATTCCCGAGGGCACTAGAGACCTCATTTTTGCCCAGCTCCTGGGCCAGCTCGGATTCTTCTTCTACACCCAGGCCAATCATCAGAAGGCGGTTCAATCGGAGCGGCGGGCGTTGGAGATCACTGAGGCGGCGTTGCCAGCCGAACACCTGGACATCGCGCTTCGGCTGGACAACCTCGCGGGCACGTTGGTGGACCTAGGACAGGCGGCGGAGGCGCTGCCGTTGCGGCGGAGGGCGTTGGAGATCACCGAGGCGGCGTTGCCGCCAGACGACCCTTACATCGCGATCCGGCTAGGCAACCTCGCGTACGCGTTGGTGGACCTAGGGCAGGCGGCGGAGGCGCTGCCGTTGCAGCAGCGGGCGCTGGAGATCAACGAAGCCGCCTTGCCGCCAGGCCACCCCGAGCTTGCGACCGTGCTGGACAACCTCGCGTACACGTTGGTGGACCTAGGGCAGGCGGCGGAGGCGCTGCCGTTGCAGCAGCGGGCGCTGGAGATCAGCGAAGCAGCGTTGCCAGCAGGCCATCCAGATGTCGCGCTTCGGCTGGACAACCTCGCGCACACGCTAAGTCTGATGGGGCATGAAGCGGAAGGGCTACCGTTGCGGCGGCGGGCGCTGGAGATTACAGAGGCGGCATTGCCGGCAGGCCATCCGGGGATCGCGATCCGACTGGACAACCTCGCGAGCACCTTGGCGGCGCTGGGGCAGGCCGCGGAGGCGCTGCCGTTACAGCAACGGGCGCTGGAGATCAGCGAAGAAGCGTTACCGGTCGGTCACCCCAAACTCGCCACCCGGTTGAATAATCTCGCGACCACCCTAGCTCGACTGGGGCAGGCGCGGGAGGTGCTGTCCTTGCAGCAACGGGCGCTGAAAATCAGCGAAGCAGCGTTACCGGCCAGCCACCCAGACATCGCACTCCGGCTGGGCAACCTGGCCTACACGCTAGTTAAACTGGGGCGGCTGGAGGAGGCGCTGACGTTGCAGCAACGGGCGCTGAAAATTAGCGAAGCAGCGTTACCGGCCAGCCACCCAGACATCGCATCCCGGCTGGAGGGCCTCGCCTACACGCAAAATCTGCTGGGGCGGCCGGAGGAGGCGCTGACGTTGCAGCAACGGGCGCTGAAAATCAGCGAAGCAGCGTTACCGGCCAGCCACCCAGACATCGCATCCCGGCTGGGCGGCCTTGGGATCATCTTGGGGCGGCTAGGACGGCTGGAGGAGGCGCTAACGTTGCAGCAGCAGGCGCTGGAAATCAGCAAAGCGGCCTTCCCAGCAGGCCACCCAGACATCGCGACCCGCTTAAGCAATCTCGCGGTCATTCAATGTCAGCTGGGACGACTGAAGGACGCGCTGCCGTTGCAACGGCGGGCATTGGAGATCAGCGAAGCGGCGTTACCGGCCGGCCACCCAGACATCGCAGCCCGGCTGAGCGGCCTCGGGTTCATCTTGAGTGAACTGGGGCGGCCCGAGGAAGCGCTGCAGCACCGGGCGCTGGAAATTAGCGAAGCGGCGTCGCCGGCCGGAGAGGCTCAAGGTGCACAACAGCCGTGAGGTCGCCCTCGGCCAGTTGGGAAAGGCGGAGGAGCTTTAGGCTTGAGGCCGGAGCAGAAGCCGCTAAACACCGCAACCCCAGGTATGGAATCATTATTGGGGCCATTCCGGTCGCGGGTAAGACGAGAGATACGCGGGCTGCGAGCGGGCGCACTTGGTGTGATATTTCGGCCTTTCCGACAAGACAACGGCGACCAAGTTCCTAGTGGTGGCCGGCTTGGGCCAGAACGGCTGTCGACAGCAGCGCGGCGAATCGCGACAGGCCGACGAACGCCGGCACGCATGAGCCTCCAAGCATGCGTTCGAACGCGACGCCCGGAACTTGTTAGCGAGATGCCGCCGGTGGCCTTGCAGGCGACCAGGCACGGAGCCGTCAGCAAACTTTCTTGCCAGCAATTCAGAGGTTCAGGGGCAACTGTTAGTACTGCCGAGTTCTTCTGTTTTGGATCAAGGCGCCGCGCTTCGCGCGGCGCGGGCACGGCAAGCCCGGCCGGCGGCAAGCCGCCCCGGCCGCCTCCGGCGCCGGGGCGGTGAGCCACCGACAACCGCCGGGACACCGTCCCCGCAGCACATCGGACACCTGGTGTGCCTGTCCGCGGATGCCGTGACGGAAGCCGATGATGTCGGCCTGGTCGACGGATTGGGGCTTCCGGCTGCCGCGCCAGTCCAAACCCAGGACTGGCTTGCCCTCGACTCTCCTCCAGGCTCAGGCCGCGGCGATCAGCCCTGTGCACCTGCGAGCGGATCGGGCAGCTCGACGCCACCGCCGGGGAGGCGGTAGCGGTAATGCGTCGCCTTGAGGTCGTCGTCGTGCGGCGTCCAGGAGGTCCAGCGTCGTATCCGCCCGCCGGTTGTCTGGATCTCCCCATTGGGAAGGCGCGTCCACTCGATCTCGTCGACGACAACGAGGTGGGTCGCCGCCGCATCGTGGGCGTGGTCTACCTCGCCGCTGGTCAGCTGGACGTTCTCCGCGGTGCCGGACGATCCCTTGACCTCGATGTGGATCTCCTCGGCACCTTTCACAGCGTGCAAGTCGTACGACCGTCTCGCACCGACGTCGGCGACCTCGTAGTCCGGATACAGGGCCGCAGCTCGCTCTACGGCGTGCCGTTCCAAGGCCACCTTCAGTACAGGGTCCGCGATGAACCCCGAGCCGCTGGAACGGGCCTTCCGCCGGGAGCTGCTGCGCGGCTGGGGTGTGGGCCGGACCGGTTGTGGCGCACGGCTTCGTGGGATGGAAGCAAGCTCCGGGACCGCATCAAGGATGGCCGCGGGGAACTTGACCATGTACGCCTGCATGACCCGTACCGGGCGACTCTCGTAGAACGCGAACGGGTAGTACAACGGGGCCGGATACGCCTCGTCGAGCTTCCGCTTGATCTCCCTGAGGGCCGTCTCTGCCCGTTGGAAGGCCGACTGGTCCACCGGCGTCGGCAGCGGGGTATAGCCGGTCAGCTCGTACCGCCAGGACGGCTGCGGCATCGGGTTGGTGGGTCTGCTCTGGCCGTACGTGCCTCGCGCCTGCCAGACCAACTCATCATCGAAAGGACCGTCAACCGCTCGGGAGTAGCCGACGATGCCGGGCACCTGGTGCTGCGTCTTGTGCCAGTGCAGGACAATGTCCCCCGGCCGGAGCGCCGTCACCAGCGCGTACGACCAGTTCTCCCGGCCGCTGCCGTCGCGCTGAAGCGCCTGCACGTTTGCGCCGAGGTCGTCTCGGTCGGTGATCTCCAGCCAGTAGCACTCGGCCGGATCGTCTTGCCACCACTCGTTGAGCCGTACCGAGCTTGGTTCCCCCGAGCGCCGCTGGGCCGGCAACGCCGTGGCGGACCCCGACGAGACAGGGGCCGCGGCGGGACGAGCAATCTCGGCGGCCAGCCGCGAAGCGTCCGTAGAGCCGTATCCGGGAACTTCGATTCGCAACCGGAGTCGCTTTCGGTTGTTCCCCGCCTTGGGCGCGTTCGGTGTCTGTCCGATGCGGCCTTGCCGGCTCGTTAGCTGTAGCCGCAGCGCCGCCAGATCGTCGACGACGGAGAGTCTGAGCGGTCTGTCGAGAACCGTGCGCTCGGACTCGGGCAGATGCCCGGTCTTACGGGAGTCGACCACACCCGAAACCAGCACCGCACCCAGCATTCGGAGTCGAGCGAGGATCAGCTCAAGAGCCGGGATGTAGTCGGAGTTACGCGAGGGTCCGGTCGAACTCGTCCCGCCGGCACTCTCCAAAATCACCGCAAGTCCCGAGCCGTCCAGCTCGACGGCAAATTCCGCGTTGAGCACGCGCCCGTCGTCATCGGTCATCCGCACGCCGTACAGACTGCCAGCGATGTACGACAGCGACGCGCACCGCCACAAGCCAGGCCGTCTCCAGGCCGTCCCAGGCCGTGGCCAGGCCGTCAAACGCCACCCAACGATGACCAAGGTCAACCAACGGCACCCAATAAACGGCCAGCTCACAGCCTTGATCACGGCTCTGAGCTGGTGGGCGACGGACGAGTCGACCTGTACGCCGGATTCTGTGCGCGGCGCGTACCCCGAAGGGTTTGCGCCGGCGGCGGCCATCCATCTCGGCCTGCCGTTGCCGGCAGGCTCCAGCGGCCTACCCGCAGACATCGGGCGGGCAGCCCTCAAGCGTCTGCGCCGGGTCGTCATCTTGCGGTGACGGCCCTTGCTTGGCCTTGCTCCGGGTGGGGTTTACCGAGCCACCCCGGTCACCCGGGGTGCTGGTGGGCTCTTACCCCACCGTTTCACCCTTACCGTCCCCGTTGGGGTCGGCGGTCTGTTTTCTGTGGCACTGTCCCGCGGGTCGCCCCGGGTTGCCGTTAACAACCACCCTGCCCTGTGGAGTCCGGACGTTCCTCGGCGGCGGGCCGGAGCCCGCCGACGCGACCGCCCGGTCGACTCGTCCGTCGCGCCCTCATCCTAACGGCGTGGTGGGGACGCCCTGTTCCGCCCCGGCTCGGCTCGGCCGATGACGATGGCGGGGCCGGCGGGCCGTGGGGATTACCCAAGGGCGCTCAGGCCCCCAGGCGCGCCGTCCACGACACCACGTCGGCGACCGTGGAGTTGCCGCCGCAGAGCACGAGACCCAACCGGGCATCGTCACCCACCCGCTCCCGTACCAGGCGGGCGGCCGGCAGCAGGCATCCGGCGGCCGGCTCGGCCCAGACCTTCCCATGCTCGGCCAACTCCACAGTCCCCCGCACCGCCTCGGCGTCGGAGACCACGAGTACGTCACTGACCAGGGCAGTCACATGGTCGTAGGTGAGCCGCGAGACGGTCGGCGCGCTGAGCGTGGTGACGATCGACGACAGCGGCACCTCGACCGGCCCACCCTTGGCCAGGGCCTGCGACATCGCCTGCGCGCCCTCGGTCTCCACGCCCCAGACCCGTACCCCCGGCCGGCGTGCCCGCAGCGCGGCGGCCACCCCGGCGATCAGCGCCCCGCCGCCGACGCTGACCAGCACGTCGGTCAACTCACCGGCATCGTCGGCGAACTCCAATCCGACAGTGCCCTGCCCGGCGAGCACCACCGGGTCGTCGAACGGGTGCAGCAGGGTCAGGCCGTCCTCCCGCAGCCGGGACATGAGCGCGAACGCGGCGGCCATGCCGTCGGTCAGATGGACGTCGGCACCGGCCGCGCGGGCCACCTCGATGGCACGCGCCGGTGCCGTCCGGGGCATCACCACGGTCGCGGCCACGCCCAGGGCGCCGGCCATCACCGCGACCGCGATGCCGTGGTTGCCGCCACTGACCGCCAGCACGCCCGCGGCCCGCTCGGCGTCGTCCAGGACGAGCAGCTTCGCCGCCGCGCCACGCGCCTTGAACGACCCGGTACGTTGCAGCAGCTCCAGCTTGGCGGTGACGGGCACGCCGAGCAGCTCGGACAGGCCGGGGCTGGGCACGGTTGGTGTGTGGACCACATGGTCGGCGATCCGGTCGGCGGCCGCCTCGATGTCCGCGAGCTCGATCATCACCGAAGCGTGCCACAGCAGCGGCAGAGGCCAGCCCGTGGATCAGGAGCAGACGACGTGATGCCCCATCAGCGGTACCGGGTCAGCAGCTCCGCCCGAAGGTCGACGCCGGTGGCGGTGGACACCGAATCGACGTCCCCGAGCCGCAACGCGGGGAAGTCTTCCAGCTGGTATTCGGAGATCAACCAGAACATGACCTTGCAATCCGGTATCCAATAATTCTCGAGGGAAGCCATATGCACCCGCCGGACGTGATAGATCTCCACGCCCGCGCTGACGAGCCGCTCGGCCACCTCCTCGAACGGCACCCGGGGCGGGAAGCTCCCGTACCGGCTGCCGATCGCATTGGGGACCATGTCGTCGAACTTGTGTAACTTCCAGGCGTGGACGACGACGGAATCACAGACCCACTCGCCCGACCCGTCCTGGAAGTTGGCGTTGACGAACCCGAACTGCCGCACCAGGTGGCGATCGTTCCACGATCCCTCATCGAAGTCTGACCCCAGTACGCCCGGCCAGTCGTCCGGTCGGGAGCCGAGACCGACGCCGAGGACCATGCCGCTGACCGCGAAGTCGGCGAAGAAATCCAGATGCGAGGACATTCCCCGACTCCACACTCAGCTTCCGGAGTGCGCCACCGCAAAACCTGGAGGAGACACCGGCATCGGCGAGGGTTCCACGCCGGGCTCCTCCGCCGTCGTGCTGGGGCTTCGCGTGACCTGGTCAGCGAGCCGGGGTCCGACGTGCTGTTACCAAAATGGTGCGGGGCACACCCAGGTCCGATGGCGCGTCCACTGCCCGAAGATGGGCGGATGAACGACCATGAGCTTGTTCGGTACCTCCGTCGATGCAACGAGGCGGACAACCACGCGTATGCCGTTATCGCCAAGCGTTTCGGCGAGGACGCGCTGATGGACAGCCACCTGCCGCTGTTGGATCTGGTCGACAAGCTCGCACGGGACTGGCAGGCCATGGACCCCGCCGACGATCGCTACGCCGGTCTCACGTACGCGCTGCGAACGATGGTCGAGGCCTATCTGCGTCACCCCGGCGACAACTGACCCAGCAGTCGTGCGGCGCGCGGAGGCAATCCGGCCGACTCCGCTCCGCCGGTATTGCCGCCCCGCCTGAGCAAGATCACGCAGCTCAACGTCGCTGGTCCGGCGGATCCGCTCCGGCGGGCAGACGCTAGCCTCGTGGGGCTATGGATCTCTCCCACGCCGCGCTGCTGCTCGCCGCGGGTCTCGCCGCGGGCACGGTGAACGCGGTGGCCGGCGGTGGTTCGTTGATCACCTTTCCGGCGATGATCGCGGTCGGGTTGCCCCCGGTCGCGGCGAACGTCAGCAACTCGATCGCGGTGTTCCCCGGTTACCTGGCCAGCGTGGCGGGCAGCCGGATGGACCTTCCGCGCACCCGTGCTCTGGCCACGCTGCTACCCACCACGATCGTCGGCACGATTCTCGGCGCGTTGCTGCTGCTGGCCACCCCGGCTCGTACGTTCGAGCTTGTCGTACCGTTCCTCGTCCTCGGCGCGACAGCGGTCCTGGCCTTCCAGGACCCGCTGCGCCGGCTGGTCGGTCACCCCCGGGACCTGTCGCCACGCCGGCGGACGGTCGCCGTACAGACGATGGTCGCGCTGGGTGCGGTGTACGGCGGGTACTTCGGGGCGGCCCTCGGGGTGATGCTTGTCGCCGGGTTGGCCCTGGTGCTGGACGCGACCCTGGCGCGGGTCAGCGCGATCAAGAATCTGCTCTCCGCGCTCGTGGGGTTGACCACGCTCGTGGTGTTCGCCGTGTTCGGCCCGGTGAACTGGACGGCCGTCGCGGTGGTCGCGCCGGCCACCCTGGTCGGTGGGTACGCGGGCGCCCGGCTGGTGCGCCGACTGCCGCCGGTGCTGCTCAAGACGCTGATCGTGGTGTTCGGCACGACGATCGGCCTGTACCTGCTCTGGCGCGCCCTGAGCTGAACAGCCCGACCGGTGGTCAGTAGGTTTCGCCGACGGGCTCGTGTTCGGCGTCGGCGGCGGCCCGGTTCCAGCGGGACCAGAGCACCCGTTCGCCGTAGCCGGCCGCCATCAGGTGCGCGAACGCCAGGTAGACGAGCACGCCGACGGCGAGCACCCCGAAGCCGACCCAGAACGGCAACGACAGCGAGTGCTCGGCGAGCTTGCCGGAGATGATCGGCGCGGGCGCGGCGGCACCCCAGCGGACCAGGTTGAACGCGCCGGTGGCGACCCGCCGGTCGCTGGAACCCAGGCCGAGCGCCAGATCGGTGAGGTTGGCGTTGGCCAGCCCCATGCAGAGTCCGGCGAGCACCAGCACCACGAGCGCCTCGGCGGTGCTGCCGGAGGTGGCGAAGAGGACCATGCAGACCAGCAGCCCGGCGATGGCCACGCCGACGGTCTGCACGGCGCCGATCCGGTGGGCCAGCCGGTGGCCGATCACCATGATGCCGGCGGCCAGGCCCAGCCCCCAGCCGGTGAAGGCGAGCCCCAGCGGGATGACGTCCAGGCCGAGGAAGAGCGGCGTGTAGCCGAGCACCACGAAGAACACGAAGTTGTACGCGGCGGTCACCGCACAGAGGGCGATGAACGCCGGCCGGCGGTAGGTGGCGAAGATCTGGCCGACGCGTACCGGGGCCTGCCGGTTGGTGGGCTCGCGGAGTTTGCGGGAGGCCACGCCGAGGGCGAGGACCATGAAGACGCCGCAGACGAAGAACGGCAGCCGCCAGCTGACCTGGCCGAGCAGGCCACCGATCAGTGGGCCGACGGCGAAGCCGAGGCCCAGGGCGGTTTCGAAGAGGCCGACCACCCATTCCCGGTCGACGGCCAGGTTGACGAGCACCACCATGGCGGTGGCGAAGAACATCGCGTTGCCCAGCCCCCAGACACCGCGCAGCACGGAGAGTTGCACGATGTTGTCGCTGAACGAGGCGAGGATCGCGGCGAGGCCGACCACGGAGACGCCGGTGATGAGCACCGGTTTGAAGCCGAACCGGCCGCTGGCCAGCGTCGCCGGGATCATGCCAAGAGCCATGACCGCGATGTACGCGGTGAACAGCAACTCGACCTGCCAGGCGCTGACTCCGATCGCCTCGCCGATGGCCGGCAGGATCGGGTCGACGACGGCGATGCCGGCGATGGCGAGGAAGGCCACCAGTGTGGTGGCGTAGATGGCACTGCGGTTCGGTTCGGTACGCCGATCCACTCCGACTCCTCAACTAGCTGTATCGTACAGGTACTTATCCTGTATCATACAGCTATGAGTGACGACGACGAGAGCACCCTCGGCCAGATCGAGACCGAGGTGGCCCTGCTGATGCGCTTCGGCGAGGCCACCCGGCGGGCCACCGGCACCGCCGAGCACCGGGTGCTGGACCGCGCGGCGTACGTCATCCTGCGTCACCTGGCCGACGCCGGCCCGCAGAACGTCTCCGCGCTCGCCGCCCGACTCAACCTGGACGGCTCGACGGTGACCCGGCAGGTCTCCGCCCTGCAACGCGACGGCCTGATCACGCGGACCCCGGACCCGTCCGACGGCCGGGGCACGGTCATCTCCCCCACTACCGCCGGCCTGCAACGGATGGCCGCCGTGCAGGCCGCCCGCACTCGGCTCTACGGCGACATGCTGGCCGACTGGACGACCGAGGACCGCTCCACCCTCGCAGTCCTCCTAGGCCGCCTCAACCAGGCCCTGATAAACCGCAACCGCCCCTAACCCCGAGCCCTGACCCCCACCCCACCCCGAGTTCGCCGATCTTGCACTTTCTGTCGGTACCTATGCCACAAATCCTGACTTTTCTACGACACAAAGTGCAAGATCGGCGCGGGAGGGGGCGTACGTGCCTGGGATCAGGCGACTGGTTCGCGGGCCGAGTCGGCGTCGCGGTCGGTGCCCGGGGTGACCCGGGGGTCGCCCTCGTCGGCGAAGTAGTCGTCGGGCGTGGTGCCGTCGGCTCCTTCCTCGACCTTCGCGGCCCGCAGCGCCAGCGTCACGAGTGCCGCGACGGCCAGGTTGACCAGGACCGCCACGATGCCGACGTAGATCGTCTTGGTGGTGTCGAACCCGAACTCGGACAGCGGGAACGCCGAGCCGCCGAAGTGCTTCCGGGTCGGGCTGGCCACCTGGTAGAGCATCCACATGCCCAACCCCATGCCGACCGCCCAGCCGACGATCAAGCCGGTGCGGTGGAACCAGCGGGTGTAGAGACCGAGCGCCACCGCCGGCAGCGTCTGCAGGATGATCACGCCGCCGATGAGCTGGAGGTCGATGGAGAACTGCGGGTCGAGGAAGACGATGCAGGCCACCGCGCCGACCTTCACCACCAGCGAGGTGATCTTCGAGACGTTTGCCTCCTGGGCCGGGGAGGCGTCCCGCTTCAGGTACTCCTTGTAGATGTTGCGGGTGAACAGGTTCGCCGCCGCGATCGACATGATCGCCGCGGGCACCAGCGCGCCGATGCCGATGGCCGCGTACGCCACACCGGCGAACCAGTCCGGGAACTGCTGGTCGAACAGCACCGGCACGACCGTGTTCGCGTCCGCGGTGCCGGGCTTCGACCCCGGCAGCGGCTTCACCCCGGACGCGATGGCCATGTAGCCGAGCAGCGCGATCAATCCGAGGATCAGGCTGTACGCCGGCAGCGCCGACATGTTCCGCTTGATCACGTCGCGGTTCCGGCTGGCCAGCACACCGGTGATGCTGTGCGGGTAGAGGAAGAGCGCCAACGCCGAACCGAGCGCCAGCGTCACGTACTGAAGCTGGTTGTTGCCGTTGAGCAGGATCCCGTCGTTCGGGTTCTGTGCCGTGGCCTGGAACTTCGCCTCGGCGGCGTCGAAGATGCTGCCCCAGCCGCCCAGCTTCTGCGGCAGCCAGATCACCGCGACCAGGATCACCACGTAGATCAGGGCGTCCTTGACGAACGCGATCAGCGCCGGTGCGCGCAGCCCCGACTGGTACGTGTACGCGGCCAGGATCGCGAACGCGATGATGATCGGGAGGTGTCGGGCCAGCGCGCTCTCGCCGGTCACCCCCATCGTCTTGAGCACCGCCTCGATGCCGACCAGTTGCAGGGCGATGTACGGCATGGTGGCGACAATGCCGGTGATCGCGACGAGCAGGGCCAGCACCGGTGAGTCGAAGCGGCTGCGGACGAAGTCCGCCGGGGTGACGAAGCCGTGCCGGTGCGAGACCGACCAGAGCCGGCAGAGCACCAGGAACACCAATGGATAGATGACGATCGTGTACGGCACCGCGAAGAAGCCCATCGCGCCCGCGCCGAACACCAGCGCCGGCACCGCCACGAAGGTGTACGCGGTGTAGAGGTCACCGCCGACCAGGAACCAGGTGATCCAGCCGCCGAAGCTGCGCCCGCCCAATCCCCACTCGTCCAGGTGCGCCATGTCCTTCGGCGCCCGCCACCGGGCGGCCACGAAGCCCATCACGCTCACCAGCAGGAAGAGGAACGAAAAGACGATGATCTCGGTGAGATGGTCGCGCCACATCAGCGGCCTCCCCGCTTCTTCGTCATCTGGTACACGAGCGTCGTGGTGGAGACGCCGAGCAGGATGTACGCCAGTTGCAGCCAGTAGAAGCGCGGGAAGCCGAAGACCCGAGGCGAGTCGCTGTTGAAGAAGACCGGGATCAGCGGCACCACGATCGGGATGAAGAGCAACCAGTTCCAGGGGCTGTGGTCCTTCGCCCTGGTTGGCGCCGTGGTGGGCGCCTCCGGTTCCGGTGTAGCCATCTGACAGACCTCCGGGGAGTCGAGGCTCTCGATGTAACGGCCGGAGGCTACGACTCTGTGACGGCGGTCACCCGACCCGCGCGGAGGGTGCTGCGCCGAACGGCCGGCCGGCTGCGCCGAACGGCGCGACCGGCCGGCTGGCCAGATCAGGTGGGGTGTGCCGGCTCAGAGGGCGGCGAGGTGGGCGGTGTCGTTGACCGTGCGGACGGCGACGCCGCCGTCCGGCCACATGTCGAGCAGCGAGATGCCGGCCGCGTCCAGGAAGAGCCGGTGCAGGAAGCCGTCGCCGGCCGCGAGGGCGTCGCGCAGCACCAGCTTGATCGGCGAGACGTGCGAGACGACCACCACGGTCTCCCCGGGGTACGCGGTGAGCAGCCCGGAGATGACACGGTGCGCGCGTTCGGCGACGTGGGTGAACGACTCCCCGCCCGGCGGGGCGATCCGGGGTGAGGCGAGCCAGGCGTCCATCTCCCCCGGCCACTGCTGGCGTACCTCGGCGAAGGTCCGCCCCTCCCACTGGCCGAAGTCGCACTCGATCAGGTCGTCCTCGGTACGCACCGGCACGTCGCCGTCGAGCGCCTCGGCGATCGCCGCCGCGGTGGCCGTACACCGGGACAGCGGTGAGCTGAGCACGGCCGCGGCGGACGGGGCCAGCGCGGCCACCCGGGCGCCGGTGGCCAGGGCCTGGGCCCGGCCCTTCGCGGACAGCGGCACGTCGCCGCGGCCGGAGTAGCGCCGCTGCTCGGTGTACTCGGTCTCGCCGTGCCGGACCAGGATCAGCCGGGTGGCGGTGAAGGTCGGCCGCGGCTCCCAGGAGGCCGGGGCGGTCGCCGGGTCGCTGCCCGTCGTGGGCGTCGCCGGGGGTTGGCCCGTCGTCGGGGTCCGCGCCGGTCGACCGGCGGCGGCGTCCATGGCGGCGTTGGCGAGCGCGTCGGCGTGCCGGTTCTGCTCGCGGGGAATCCAGGCGAAGCGCACCGCGGTGAACCGGCCCACCAACCCGGCGGCCTCGGCCGCGAGGGGTCGCAGGCCGGGGTGCTTGATCTGCCACCGGCCGCACATCTGCTCGACCACCAGCTTGGAGTCCATCCGGACGTCCACCTCGGCGGCGCCCAGCTCGGCGGCGGCGGTCAGACCGGCGATCAACCCCTGGTACTCGGCGACGTTGTTCGTCGCCGTGCCGAGCGACTCGGAGCGCTCGGCGAGCACCTCGCCGGTTTCCGCGTCACGCACCACCGCGCCGTAGCCGGCGGGGCCGGGATTGCCCCGGGAACCGCCGTCGGCCTCGACGCTCACCACCCGCGGCGCCACGACCTACAGACCCGACTCGTTGGTGCGGACCATGATCCGCCGGCAGTCCTCGCAGCGGACCACGTCGTCCGGGGCGGCCTTGCGGATCCGGGCCAGGTCGGCACCGGACAGGTCCAGCCGGCAGCCGCCGCAGCGGCCCGCGGTGAGCAGCGCGGCGCCCAACCCGGTGTCCGCCCGGATCTTGTCGTAGAGGGTGACCAGGTCGGCCGGGAGGTCGGCGGCGAGCGGCTGACGGGCTCCCCGCTTGAACTCCTCCTCCTTGGTGATCTCGGCGAGCGCGTCGTCGCGGCGCTGCTCGGTCGCGGCCCGCTTGTCCCGGGTGTCGGCCAGCCGCTGCTCCACGCCGTCCAGGACGCCCTGCGCGGTTTCGCGCTGCTCCATCAGCTCCAGCTCGGCGTCCTCCAGGTCGCCCTGGCGCCGGTTCAGCGAGACCAGCTCGTGCTGGAGCGCCTCCAGCTCGCGGGCCGGGCCGGTGCCGGCGGCGAGCCGGTTCTCGTCCTTCTCCTTGCGGGCGCGGACCTGCTCGACGTCCTTCTCCAACCGGGCGATGTCCCGGTCCAGGTCGTCGACCGCCACCTGGGCGCGGACCCGCTCATCCTCCAACGACGACAACTCCCGGGCCAGCGACTCCAGCTCGGCCCGCTCCGCAAGCGTTCGCCTGCGGTGCGCGAGCTGGGCGAGGTTGGTGTCGATCGCCTGGAGGTCGAGCAGGCGGCGCTGCACCTGAGGGTCAGCCTTCACGGTCGGGCTCCTTGTCGTCCACAGCGGGTGCGGCGGCGTGCACGGTCCACGGGTCGGTGTCCAGGTCGGACACCAGCGTCTCGACGCCCAGCGCCTCCCGCAGGAGGGCGGCCAGGTCGTCCAGCCACGGTCGTTCGGTCGCCCAGTGGGCGGCGTCGATCAGGGCGGGACCATCGGCGGCGAGGTGCTCGCCGGCCGGGTGGTGCCGCAGGTCGGCGGTGAGGAACGCGTCCACCCCGGCGGCGGTCGCGGCGCCGAGGAAGCTGTCCCCCGACCCGCCGCTGACGGCGAGGGTACGAACCATACGCCCGGGATCCCCCGCCGCGCGAACTCCCCAGGACGTGACGGGGAGCACGGCGGCCGCGTGCCGGGTCAGCTCGGCGAGAGTCATCGGCCGGGGCAGCTCCCCGACCCGGCCGAAGCCCCGGTCGTCGCCGTGGGCGGGCGAGCCGGGCGCGGGTCGCTGAAGCGGGCGCAGCCCGGTCAGCCCGAATCGGGCGGCGAGGGCGTCGGAGACGCCCGGGGCGGCCACGTCGGCGTTCGTGTGCGCCGCGTAGAGCGCCACCCCGGCCCGGATGAGCTGGTGGATGATCCGGCCCTTGAAGGTCGTCGGCGCCACCGACGAGACCCCGCGCAGCAGCAGCGGGTGATGCGCGACGATCATGTCCACGTCGGCGGCGAGCGCCTCGGCGACCGTCTCGGGCACCACGTCGACCACGCAGAGCACCCGGCGGACCGGGGCGGCCGGCTCACCGAGCACCAGGCCCACCCGGTCCCATTCCTCGGCCCAGGCCGGTGGATAGCGCCGTTCCAGCTCGGCCACCACGTCGCTCACGGTGGGGGCGGATCTGCTAGTGCTCACGGCGGGCCAGCTTACCGGCGCGGAGGCGGTCCAGCGGTGACACCCGGCCCGGCCGCGTCGCGGGCGGGCTGCGCGGGTGAACGCGCTAGACGGCGCCCACGGAGACGGCGTGCAGCGCGGTCAGCGGCATCGCCCACGGGAAGGCGTGCAGGTGCTGCTCCCCCATGCCGGGCGGATGCAGGGCGATCACGTGGTCACCGAAGAGCACGGTGACGCCCCACTCGGCCAGCCGGGCCACCCCGGCACGGAACGCGGGGTGGGCGGCCATCGCGGCGTTCGTGAACGGCACCGCGACGATGGGGACGCCCTTGCCCTGCGCCTCGACCAGCAGCCCGAGCGCCAGGGTGTCGGTGATCCCGGCCGCCCACTTGTTGACCGTGTTGACGGTGGCCGGGCAGACGATCATGGCGTCGGCGGGCGGCAGCACGTCCGGGTCACCGGGATTCTTGTAGTGCGTCCGCACCGGGTGGCCGGTCTGCCGGGCCAGTGCGGCCTGGTCGACGAACTTCGCCCCGTCGGGCGTGGCGACCACGCAGACGTCCCAACCATCCTGCTGGGCAAGGTCGACCAGACGGCCGACGTGCCGGGCCAGCGGTGAACCGCTGGCGATGACGTAGAGCACCTGACGGTGCCCGCTGTGCCGTGGTGAACCGGCCATCACACCGGCTCCGCGCTCATACCCCTACTCCCATGTGCTCAGCCAACTCCGCTACCGGAGAAGGCGGCGCACCACGTGTGCGACGAAGGATGTCCGACATCACCTCGTGGGCGATCGGGCGGCAGCGGACCTCCGACGGGGCGAGTCGGTCACCGAGCAACAGCATCTCGCCGGCGTTCGCCACGTCGCCCAGTTGGGCGTACCCGCGGGCGATGTCGAGCAGGTGATGGGCGCGGCGTTCGGGCAGCAGCGCGTTGAAGTCGGGCTCCGAGATGCGCAGTTGGTGCACCTCCACGGCCCGACCCCCGTCGCCCAGCTCCACCGCGGCGGCGGCCCGGTGCAGCTCGACGTTCGTCGGGCCGAACGACGTCCAGTAGTGGTTGTGGTCGCCACCGAGCAGTGTGGCGGCCTCCTGCGCGCAGTTGATCAGGTCGTCGACGCTTGCCGTGTCACCGATGCGCGACGCGGCCATCGCACCCTGGAGCAGCAGCATCCCGTAGACGGAGAGGCGGGCCGGGGTGACCTCGTTGCTCCCGCCCGGGGCCAGCCGGTTGGCGATCTGGACGTTCAGCTCCAGCGCGGGCCGGGCCCGGCCCATCGCGACGAGCGCGTTGCAGACCCGGGTGGTGGCGATGCCGGCCAGCAGAGGGTCGTCGGCCCGCTGGGCCACCGCCATCGACCGGTCGGCGGCCAACCAGGCGAGGTCGCACTCGCCGAGCTTGCGCAGCACCGAGGAGGCGATCTGGTAGACCTGCCCGAGCAGGTGGGCCGCCTCGGGGGCCCGGTCACCGCCGTAGGCGGCGTCGGCGGCCTGGGCGTCGCGCAGCAGCTTGGGCAGCGCCCGGATGAGCATGCCGTAGCGGCCGTACTGGTAGGTCAGCCAGGCGTGGTTGACGGCCTTGCGCAGGTCCTCCAGCGGCGGCGGACACGGCACCGCGTCGAAGTACGCGCTCATCGAGTCGTAGCGTTCCAGTGCCGCCCGGATCTCCTGCACCTCGACCTGGTCGATGCAGTTCAGCGCGTCGGTGCGACGCTCCGGGTCCTTGCCCAGGAGGAGTTGCACGTCGACCTGGAGGATGTCGGCGATCTCGTAGAGGACGGAGAACTTGTCCAGTCGGCGGACGCCGCGTTCGACCTTGTCCACCCAACTCTTGGACTTTCCCAGCCGGTCGGCGAAGACCTGCTGCGACATCTTGCGGCGCCCCCGCCAGTAAGCCACTCGCCGTCCTATGGGTAGCTCGTCCATCTGCCCATCCTCCCCTGCCGCCGCCGACCGATCGAGCCGGGGCGATGTCCGCGGGTGCGGTGACTGTCGTTCGCTTTCAGGTTTTCGCTGGTCGCACACGATGTACGTCAGCCGTACAGCCAGTCCTCGTACTTTTCGTGCAAGTTGCACGAGCCGTTCGTCAACCTCAACGATCGTGGGTTACGGCAGTGACGGTGCTCGACATGCGACCTGGCGAACGCCGGGCCCGACGAGGGGAGATAGCACACATGTGGGGGAACGTCGGACCGCGCGTCGCCGAACTGTCGCCGCTGGAACGAGTCCGGCTGCGCCGGGTCGCCATGCGGTACGCCACACACGGGTGGGAGGTAACGCCGGGGGCCTGTCTCGCCCGCAGTCGCTTCGTCTGCGGCCGGGCCGGCTGTCCCACGGTGGGCTGTCACCCCGCCCTGGAGAACTGGGAGTTGGCCGCCAGCGCCGACCCGGCCCGGGTGGCCACCTGGTGGCGGAACCGTCCACACGGGGTGCTGCTGCCCACCGGCCGGGCCTTCGACGTGTTGGAGGTGCCCGCCCACCTGGGCCGGCACGTGCTCGACGCGGTGCGGATCCACCCGGCCGGCACCGGCGTACGCGGGCCGGTGCTTGTCACCCCGACCGGGCGGTGGATGTTCCTGGTCCGCCCCGGCGACCCGCTCCGGCCGGAGTTGGAACACTGTTTCCACGTGGTCCGGCACGGGCCCGGCTCGTGGGTGCCCGCCCCGCCCACCAGGCTGCCGGAGGGCACGGTCCGCTGGGCGGTCGCCCCCGAGCAGGCCCGCTGGCAACTTCCGGATTCGTACC
This sequence comes from Micromonospora sp. NPDC049175, assembly GCF_043197345.1. Taxonomy (NCBI): domain Bacteria; kingdom Bacillati; phylum Actinomycetota; class Actinomycetes; order Micromonosporales; family Micromonosporaceae; genus Micromonospora; species Micromonospora sp. NPDC049175. The sequence goes on from NZ_JBICSY010000001.1 coordinate 1,374,103, forward strand.
TCGTGCAGAACACGTTGATCGGAGCGCTGCGCGCCGCCGGGGTGACCCTCGCCCCGGACCTGCTCCCCGGTCACCTGCCACTGCCCCGACGAGGCAGATGAGACGGGCCCGGTCGACGATTCGATCAGGTGCCCGACAGCGTCGCCGGGGCGCCGGTCCTCGTTGACAGGGAGACGGCGCGAACGCGCGCCACGAACGGGGGAACGATGTCCACGAACGACAGGGCGCCTCATCCCGACGGCACCGAACCGCCGCGCCGCAGCCACCCACGCCACAGGTGGGCCGGCACCCGACCGTCCGGCTCCCGCCCCGGCCGCCCACGCCCCACCGGCTCCCGCCCGGCCGGCACCCACCGCCCGGTCCGCTAAGGCCCCGGCCCAGCCGGCCCAGCCGCCCGACCTCCGCGATCTTGCACTTTCTGCCCCGGCAATCTCCGCAAAACAGAACGAATGACAGACAGAAACTGCAAGATCGCGGGGGCGAGGGGCGAGGGGCGGCGCGGGGGGTAACGGGGTTAGTCGGTCAACGGGAGGCCTGCGGAGTGGTACTGGCGGGCGTCGTCGGTCACCACCGCGTGGGTGTGACCGTCGAGGCCGTTCAACCAGCCGAGACCGGTGGCCCCCATGGCGAGGGCCGCGGTGGCGTACGCGTCGGCCACCCCGAGGTCGGTGCCGACAACCGTCACCGAGCGCAACCCGCTGGCCGGGGCGCCCCGGCGCGGGTCCAGCACGTGCCGGCCGCGCTCGTAGACGCCGGACGTGGCCACCGCCAGGTCGGTGCCGGCGAGCACCAGGCAGGTGGCCATGGCGTCCCAGGGGTGCCGGATGCCGATCCGCCACGGTTCTCCGGCCGGGGACAATCCGCGTACCCGTAGGTCACCACCCGCGTTCACGCAGTGGTTCGGGGCGCCGGCGGCGAGCAGGCGATCCGAGGCGACCTGGGCCGCCCAGCCCTTGACGAAGCCGGACGGGTCGAGCCGCCCGGTGGCGTACGCGTCGAAGAACCCGTCGGTGGCGCCCCACAGGTCGGCGCAGGCCTCCAGCACGAACCGCAACTCCGCGGACGCCTCGGAGAGCAACACCTCGCCCCGGTCGAAGCGGCACACCTCGCTGTCCGGCTGGTACGTGCTGAACCTGGCGTCCACCTCGCGCATCCAGGCGAAGACGTCGTCGGCCAACTCGTGCAGGGCCGCCGGCGGCAGGTCGTCGGCCAGGTCCAGGGTGATCGCCGTACCCATGATCTGCTCGACCCGGCACAGCCCGGGTCGGATCATCGCGGCCGGCACGTCAGAACGCCTCCTCGATCGCGCCCCGCAACGACTGCTTGTAGGAGTTGCTGGTCTCGGTGGCGCCGGAGACGGTGTTGACGTTGGCGCTCTGCTTCTGCACGACCTCGCCGCCGCTGCCGTCGTACCTGTCGCTGACGTCGTCGCTGTGGATGTCGGACTCGCCGCCGCTGGGTAGCGACAGCGAGACGGCCTCGACGATCCGGTTGCCGGAGACGACGATCTGCACCTGCACGTACCCGTACTCGTTGTCCACGCCCGGCCCGGTCACCCGCCGGGTGGTCGGCTGCGGCGCCTTGGTGGTGGTCCGCGGCGCGGACGGAGCCTTCGTGGTGGGGCGGGCGGTGCCGGGCGGCCGGGCGGTGGTCTTGCCGGGTTTGGGCGACGACGGCGCGCTGGGCGCCACCGACGGCTTCGGTGCCCCGGCCACCGGTGCGGCGGCCGGATCGGCGGCCGGATCGGCGCCCGGGTCGACATCCTGCGGAGTGGGGTTCACCGGCTGGGCGGTCGGCAGGTTCTGGGCGACCTGGGTGGCGCCCGGCGAGCCCTTGAACACCACAAGCGCTGTGGTGCTGGCGGCCAGGCCGGTGATCGCGAGCAACGCGCGACGCATGGGGATGCCTTCCTACAACTCGAACGTGGCCAGGTGGATCTGCCGTCGGGGCACGCCGGCGCGGCGCAGCGCGCGGACCGACTGCTCCACCAGGCCGGGTGGCCCACACAGGTAGACGTCGCGCCGGGCCACGTCGGGCACCAGTTGCCGCAACCCGTCCGGGCTCATCAGCTGCCGGGGGCCGGGGTCGTCGCGGGAGCCGATGACGTACCAGACCGAGGTGTCGCGCTCCTGCGCCAGCCAGTCCAACTCGCGGCTGAGCAGCACGTCGGCGGGCGTACGGGCCCGGTAGATCAGGGCCGCGCCCGGCGGCAGCTCCTCCAGCATCGCCCGGATCGGCGTGATGCCGCTGCCGCCCGCGATCAGCAGGGCCCGCTCGCGGACCCGGTGCGCGGCAGTGAACGTGCCCGACGGGCCCTCCGCCCAGACCCGGGTGCCCGGGGTCAGGTCGCGCAGGTCCGCGGTGTGCGCGCCGACGACCTTGACGGTGAGCCGCAACCAGCGACCGTTCGCGGCGGCGGAGACCGAGAACGGGTGCGACTGCCACCAGCCGCCCCGGGTGAGGAAACGCCAGCGGAAGTACTGGCCGCCGAGCATCGTCAGCCGGCCGAGCCGTTCGCCGGTGAGATAGATGGAGATGGTGTCGGGGTTCTCGGCGACCACGTCCGCGACCCGCAGTCGGTAACGCAGGTTGAACGTCAACGGCGCGAGCACCCGACCCCAGAGCAGGGCGGCGACGACAAGCACGTAGAGCGCGATCCAGCCGGTGCGGACCGGACCGGGCTTGTACAACTGCGCGCCGTGGGTGAACTGGTGGCCGAAGCCGAGCAGCAGGATCACGTAGCTGGACAGGTGCAGCAGGTGCCACAGCTCGTAGGGCAGCGCCCGGCGGATCGCCCGGATGCTGCTGAGCCCGACGAGCATCATGATGCCCGCGGCGACGAACGCCGAGACCATGTCCTCGTAGTCGCCGAGCAGCGTGCCGACCTCGGCGAGGATCGACTGGTTCCGCAGGTCCGCGTATCCGACGAGGATCAGCGACAGGTGCGCCAGCACGGCGACCAGCAGGGTCGCGCCGACGTCGCGGTGCCAGCGGGCGATCTGCTCGCCGCCGATCCACCGCTCCAGCACCGGCAGCCGGCTCATCATCAGCACCTGCACCAGCAGCAGGTATCCGGCGATCAGGCCGGTGATCCGGCCGGCCGCGGTGATGGTGGCCGCCGTGCTGCGCAGCGAATTGGCGGGGGTGCCCAGCCACCACGGCAGCACGCTGGCGAGCAGGCCGACCAGGAGCAGCAGGGCCAGCAGTCGCCGGCCGCCGGGTCCGCGCCGGTCCGGGACCTGCGGGGGTACGGGCGCAGCCGACCGGCCGCCGTGCCGGGACGAGGTCCCGGTACGACGGCCGGCGGCGTGGGTGTGCGGGTACGTCACGCGTACAGCTTCATCGGGGCGTACTTCTGGCGGGGGAAGACCTTCTCGACCTCCGCGTTGGTGAGCCCGAACCGGCCCTGGGCCACCGCGCCGTACACGTTGAACATGTTGTTGTTCTCCGGCACGTCGCCGGAGTCCAGCTTGTCCAGGCCGTTCCAGGTGCCGAGCAGCGAACCGGCCAGCTTCTTGCCGGAGAGGATCGTGACCACGCCACCGTGCCCGTGGTCGGTGCCGCCGGTGTTGGAGCCGACCCGGCGACCGAACTCGCTGGACACCATGATCGTCACGTCGGCGGACTGCGGGCCGAGGTCGGTGAAGAAGGCCGCCATCGCGCTGGCCAGCTCGTTCAACCGGCGGTGCAGTTGGCCGCCCGGGGCGGTGCCCTGGTTCTCGTGGGTGTCGTAACCGCCCATTCCGACGGTGGCGACCCGGACGTTCGCGCCGCCCTTGATGAGCTGGGCGAGCTGCTTGAACGCGTTGCCGACGCCCTCGTACTTGACGCCCTCGACGGGCTCGTACGGCTTGGCGGCCAACTGCTGGGCGGTGGCCAGCGCGCCCATGCCCTCCTGCACGGCCTCCTCCACGGGGTGGTTGATCCCGGTGAAGAGCCCCTTGATGGCCGCCTCGGTGGCGGCCCGGTACTTCTGGTCGCCGTTGAGCCGCAGCGACCCCACGTTGTTCAGCGACAGCGCGCCGTTGGTGCCCACAAGTGAGCGGGGCAGCGTGCTGCCGATGCCGACGCTCCGGAACGCGGTGCCCTTGCCCAGGTGGTCGACCAGACCGTCGAGCCAGCCCCGGCCGCCGGTCTCGTTGGGCAGGCCACCCAGGTTGCAGGCGTCCGCGGCCTGGAAGTGGCTGCGCGACAGCCGCGGGTCCGAGGTCCCCGGGACGAAGCCCAGTTGACCGGCCGTGAGCCACTTCTCCAACGGCTTGAACGCGCTGGTCAACTTGAAGCCGCGGTCCAGGGCGAGCGAGTCGTTGCCGAGCAGCAGGTCGGGGCGGGCCTTGGCGAGCACGGCGTCGTTGTCCGGCGCGACGAGGCTCAGCCCGTCCAGGCCGCCGTAGAGGAAGACGTGGATCAGGGTGCCGGTCGGAGTCGCCGCGAACGACGCCGACGTGGTGACGAACTGGGCGGTGGCCAGGGCGGTGGCGGTGGCCGCGGCACCCGCGACGAAGGTCCGGCGGGTGACGCCACGACCGTCCTGCTGCGCCTCCTCCAGGTTCTCCAGGGTGCGGTAGCGGTCCCGCTCGGCGGCGCTCTCGGCGGCGACGATGTCGGCCTCCGCGCGCAGCAACGCCTCGGCCGGGTTGTCGGCCAGCCGTCGCACGTCGGGGCATTCGGGGTGCAGGGGGAAAGAGTTGTACACAGTCTTCTCCATCGGGTGCCTCACCGGAGGTGGTGCTGGGGGGAAGCGAGGATCGCCCGCGCGACGGCGGTGATGGCCCCGTTGAACGTGGCGTCGACCTTGGCAGTCGCCGGCACACCGGCCACACCGAGGATCAGGTTCTTCTCCCGCGCGCTCAGCTTCTGACCCACCAGCCGCTGGGAGAGCGCGTCCACGTACGCCCCGGCGGTGGCCGGCGGCGCGGCGATGAGCTTCTCCGGCGCCGTGTACGTGAAGGCGGTGCGGTAGCCGGCGATGACCTCGCCCGCCTCGTTCCAGCCGTTGACCATGGTGCCGGCCGACGTCCAGGCGACGTAGACATCCGGGTAGCCGTCCGGGGTGGGCTGACCCATCGGATAGTGGCCCAGCTCGCGCAGCTTGTCGTGGATCTGCCGCAGGCCCCGCGCGTACGGGGTGCGCTTGTTGTCGCCGTTGTTGTGCTTCGGCGACGCGTCCGGCGAGACACCCAGGGTGCGGTACGTGGCGACCAGGTACTCCATCGGCCGGCGCACCTTCTGGCCCACACCGGCCCAGAACTCGGAGGAGCTGAACAGCGCCATCAACACGGGCTTGATCAGGCCGTTGTTGGTGGTGTACGTCTTGGCCAGCCGGTCCACCAGAGACTTCGGCGGGGTGTCCGAGACGAACCGGGTCGCCAGGCTCTGCGCCACGTACTTCGCCGTCGACGGGTGCAGCGCGATGTAGGCGATGTACGCGTCGATCGCCGCGTCGGCCTTCTTCGCGTCGGCGGAGTCGTTGGCGTGGGTGAAGCCGAGGATCTTCACCTTGCCGACGTAGTGCTGCTCGGGCTTGAAGACGTACTTGCCGTCCCTGTCGATCCCGCGGCCGGTCTGCAGCATCGCCGCCTGCCGGACGTCCTGCTCCCCGTAACCACCGTCGACGCCGACCGAGTAGAGCTCGAGGTTCTCCCGGGCGAGGTTCTCGTTGATCGCGTCCTTGCGGGAGTCCTTCTGGTTCAGGTAGATCAGCAGCGCGGGGTGCTTGTTCGCGGCGACAAGCATCTCCGGGTAGCTGCTCAGCGCGTACTTGCGTACGACGTCCTGGTCGAACGAGTTGCGGTAGGGCTCGCCGCCGTCGAAGTCGGCGGCGACGTGCAGGAAGTCGTTCCAGAAGTCGACCATCACCTCGAACAGCTGGCGCTTGGACCAGATCTGCCGGGCGATCGTGGCGTCGACCATCTCGCGCTCCGGCTGGGCGCCCTGGTCGTTGAGCTGGTCCCGCTGGGCGCGCAACTGCTGGGGGTCGAGCTTCAGGGTGGGCAACTCGGCGAGCTTGATCTCGGCCTTGCTCGGCTCGATCTTGTCCGGCTCCAACTGGGCGCGGATCCAGGCGTCGATGCCCTGGCTCTTGATGTCGGCGATCACCGCGGGCGTCGGCCCGAAGGTGGCGCGCCGGGCCAGGTGCAGGATCGGGTCCTTGTCCAGCACCGTCTTGACTGTCACCTTCGTCGCCGAAGCGGCGGCGGCGGGACCGGACAGGGTCCGTCCGGTGGTGGGCGCGTTCTTCTTCAGCGCCTCGCCGGCCCGGGAGCCCATGTAGCTCTCGTTCTGCTCGGTGTACGTACGCACCGTGCTGGGCTGCTGGCCGCTGGGCCGCGCCGCGGTGCCGTCGGTCACCGTGCTGCCGGTCGCGTCGCCGGCAGCCGCCGACTCGTCGGCGAAGAGGCCACGGATCTGCGGGGTCATGGCGAGCGCCGCACCACCGGCGACGACGGCGGCGGTGCCACCGAGGGCGACCATTGCCTTGCGCCGGCCGACCTTGCCACCCGAGGTGTCGTCATCGTCCAGGGCGGGCAGTCCGGCACCGGCCGGTCGTGCCGGCGCCGGCCGACCGAGACCCTCCGGGCCGACCCACTGTGGGCCGCGCGGGCCGGGGGCGGGCTGTCCGGCGTGGGCGTAACCGTCGCCGTACTGCCCGCGGGGGTCGGCCTGCGCGGGGTAGCCGCCCTGGTAGGGGTGGGGCGAGTCGTACCCGTAGGGCGCGGACGCGCTGGGGTCGCCGTAGCCGTCCGCGGTGTGGTGCTGGCGTCCGTCCCAACCGCGGTCGTCCCGCGGTCGACGTGGTGGCACATTCTGGTCGGCCATGTACCAATCCCGATTTCTGATGAGCGCCGGAAGCTGCGACCGGGCAGGTGCGGCAGGTACGGCGACTGTTGCCTGAGGGGGTTGCTACGGCAAGGTAACCAAGCGCTCAGGTGCCTTCAAGGTGGGCCGAACACCCTTGCGAGGGCACTTAAGACAGCGCTCAGTGCGATACCGCGGGCCGGCGGCGGGCGGCGGGCGCGCGCGGACCTTCCCAGCAGGGCGTACGCGCGGCAGCCGGGTACAGACCGGACCGCGCGGCCACACGCGGCACGTTCCACTCCGTTCACCACCACAGACAAACTTAAGGTTTGGGTAAGCCGGACATGAGGTGACCTCGCGTGCCGGAAAAGTAGCAGCAGCGGGTGAGCGTGAGCCGCCGCAGCAGCGGGTATGCCGCCGAACCGCTGAACGCGTGAGGGGAAGGCAGCGCCATGCTCAGCAAAGAGGATCAGCGCAGGTTCGACCAGATCACCCGTCAGCTCCGGGAGAGTGACCCGGCCTTCTTCGCCCGGTTGGACCACCGGGCTCGGGCCCGCAGGGGCCGTTACCTGATGTTGTTGACGATCGTGCTGTGGGCGTCGCTGCCGGCGATAGCCGTGTTCGCCGGTCGGTTGACCGGCGCGATCTGCGCGGTGGTGCTGGTGGCCAACGCCGCGATCATGTGGCGGTTCCGCCGCCGGTGGACGTGACGGCTCACCGGTCGGCCGGGCCGAACGCCCGGTACGCGCGGCGCAACCGCTCGAGCAGTCCCGGCCCACCGATGGCCGGCGCTGGCGCGCCGAGCTGGCGCAGCAGGAGGTCGGGGCCGGTCGCCAGTCGCGGTGGCCGGTCGGGCAGCGGCACCGGCGGCATCCAGAACCGGTCCGCGGTTTCGGCGAGCGGGGTCGCCGGCAGCCCGGCCAACGCACGGGCCGCACCGACGGGCGCCGGTACGTCCACCATCGACTCCGGACCGTCCGGTTCGGAGGGTGGACCGGTCGGCGCGGGGGGCAGGACGGCTCCGGTGGCCTCGACCCGCCGGGCACGCAGTTCGTCGAGCAACTCGGCACGGGACCGTCCGCGCCAGTGCAGCAGCTCGAACGGGTCCGCGTCGAACGCCTCCGCCAGCAGGTAGAACGTCGCCGCGAGATGCTTGCACGGCACCGCGAAGTCGGGGCAGTTGCACCGCTGGGTCAGCTCGTCCACGCCGGCCGGGAAGAGCGGCGCGCCAGCGGCGACGAACAGCTCCTCCAACTCGTCGGGGAGGTCCCCGGCGAGCAGCCGGGCGCTGAAGAACGCCTGACCGGCCAGCTCCGCCTCGACGCGGGACCAGAGCGCGGCCGGGAACGGCTTCAGCCCGATGGACACCTGGTACGGCTGCGGCCGGGAGCCCTGCACCACCGCGCTGACCCGTCCGGGCGCGATGTCGAGGCTGAGCACCTGACCGGCCCGCGCGTACGACCGGCCACGGGTCAGCCGGGTGCCGAGCGCGAACGACTCCAGCACCTCCAGGAAACGCCGCGACCACCAGGAGCGGCCGATCGCACCCCGGGCGCTGCGCGCCCGCAGGCCCCCGTCGACCCGCCGGGGGCGCCCGTAGTCGGCGAAGTCGCTCACGCCGGCGCTCCGCTGCGCTGCGCGCCGACGTGAGGCACAACGCTGCTGTGCCTGATGGTTCGCTCGCTCCGCTCGCTCACGCCGGCGCTCCGCTCGCTCACTCCACCACCGCCCCGGCCTCCAGGGCGAACAGGTCCCGCAACTGGCCGGTGGACAGCTCGGTGATCCACTGCTCGCCGGTGCCGACCACCCGCTCGGCGAGGTTGCGCTTGTCCGCGATCATCGCGGCCACCTTCTCCTCCACGGTGCCGGCGCAGACGAACTTGCGGACCTGCACCCGTCGACGCTGCCCGATCCGGAACGCCCGGTCGGTGGCCTGGTCCTCGACCGCCGGGTTCCACCACCGGTCCACGTGCACCACGTGGTTGGCGGCGGTCAGGGTGAGCCCGGTGCCGCCGGCCTTGAGGGAGAGGACGAACAGCGGCGGGCCGTCCGCGGACTGGAAGCGCTGCACCATGGCGTCCCGTTCGGCCTTGCCGAGGCCGCCGTGCAGGAACAGCACCTCCCGGCCAAACCGTGCCGACAGGTGCCCGCGCAGCATCGCGCCGAACTCGGCGTACTGGGTGAACAGCAGCGCCCGCTCCCCCGCCGCCAACACCTCCTCCATGATCTCGGTCAGCCGGGCCAGCTTGCCGGAGCGGCCCTCCAGCGGCGAGCCGTCGCGCAGCAGTTGGGCCGGGTGGTTGCAGACCTGCTTGAGCCGGGTCATGGTGGCCAGCACCAGGCCGCGTCGCTCGATGCCGTCGCTCGTCTCGATCCGGGCCAGCATGTCGTCGACCACCACCCGGTACAGGGCGGCCTGCTCGGCGGTCAGGTTGCAGACCACCTCCATCTCGAGCTTCTCCGGCAGATCCGAGATGATCGACGAGTCGGTCTTGAGTCGGCGCAACACGAACGGCCCGGTGATCCGGCGCAGCCGCTCGGCGGCCTCGGCGTCGCCGTGCCGTTCGATCGGCTCGGCGAACCGCTTGCGGAACGTCGCCGCCGGCCCGAGCAGCCCCGGGTTGGCGAACTGCATGATCGACCACAGGTCGGCGAGGCGGTTCTCCACAGGCGTACCGGTCACCGCCACCCGTTGCCGGGCGGGCAACGCGCGGACCGCCTCGGCCTGCCGGGTCGACGCGTTCTTGATCGCCTGCGCCTCGTCCACCACCACCCGGTGCCAGTCGATGCCGGCCAGGTCGACGGCATCGCGGGCCGCCACCGAGTAGGTGGTCAGGACCAGGTCCGCGCCGTGCGCGGCCGCGGTGAACTCCGCCCCCCGCGCCCGTTCCGCCCCATGGTGTACGTGCACCCGCAGCCCCGGGGTGAACCGTGCCGCCTCCCGCTGCCAGTTGCCGACCAGCGACATCGGACAGACCAGCAGCGTCGGCCCGGCCTCCGGCGGATCCCCGGCGAGCAGTGCGAGCAACTGCACGGTTTTGCCCAGCCCCATGTCGTCGGCGAGCACTCCACCCAGGCCGAGCGAGCGCAGGAACGCCAGCCAGGCCAGGCCGCGCTGTTGGTACGGCCGCAGCGTCCCCTGGAAACCCGGCGGCGGGTCCAGCGGGGTGAGCCGGCGCTCGACCGCCCCGGCGAGCAGGTCGCCAAGCGCCCCGTCGGCGCTCACCTCCAGCACCGGCAGCGCCCCGGTGGCCTCGCCGTCGGCCAGCCCGAGGCGGAGCAGGTCGGCGACGCTCAGCTCGCCCGTCGAGCGGAGCAGACGCAGACCGGCGGCGAGCCGCCCCGGGTCCAACTCGACCCACCGGCCGCGCAGCCGCACCAGCGGGGTCTTCATCTCGGCCAGCGCGGCCAACTCCTCGGCGGACAGCGGATGCTCACCGAGGGCGATCTCCCAGCGGTAGTCGACCAGGGCGTCCAGACCGACACCCGCCTCGGTGCCACCGACCGTGCCGGGCGCGGTACGGCTGCGCGCGCGCAGCCGGGCGCCGAGCCGCGCCGACGGGCGCTGCCACCAGGACGGCAACAGCACCCCGAACCCGGCCGCGTGCAGCACCGGGGCGCCCTCGCTGAGGAACCGGTGCGCCCCCTCGACGTCGAGGTCCATCGCCTCGGGGGCGGCGGTCCGCAGCGCGGCGTCCAGGTCCGGCCAGAGCCGGCTGGCCCGGCCCAGCTCCGCGAGCAGTGTCTCCTGCGGGCTGGTCGTCCGGCCGGCCAGGCCGCCGAGGGTCTGCGGCGCCCGCCAGACCTCCCCGGCGTCGACGTGCAGGCCGGGTTCGTCTGCCGCCTGCAACCCGAACTCCAGCCGCCAACGCCCGCCACCGACCGACTCGACCGGCACGATGTCGGCCGGTGCCGGTCGGGTGGCCAGGATCGGCTCGGTGACCTCGTCCGGAGCGGGCTCCACCAGCCGGAAACTGGCCCGCACCGGGCCGCCGGCGGCGTCCCGCTGCCAGGCGTCCAACTCGTCGCGCAGCGTGGTCAACGCCGTGGGATCGACCGTGAAGTCCCGCTGCGGGCCGGCGAGCGCCGCCAACCAGGCCGGCGCCGGGCCACCCGGCCGCAGTCCCCGGGCCAGGGTGGTGGTCGCCAGAGCGGCGCGCGCGGCGGCGTCGGTGAGCGCGTCGAGCGCATCCGCGACCACCTCGGCCGCGGTCAGCTCACTCCCGCCCGAACCGCTGGCCACGGCCCCGGCACCGGCGGGGTTGGACAGGGCGGGGTCCAGGGCGGCTCGGGCGGCTGGCGGCAGGGCCAACGCCAGCGACCGTGCCCAGGCGGCGTCGGTGCCGGTCAACAGCGGTCGCCAGATCGCACGCGCCGACACCTGCGCGGCACCGCCCGACGAAGCCCCGACGGCAGTGCCACTGACCGCCGCCGCGCTCGCCGGCGTGGTGCTCCCCGCCGGGGCGGCGCTCGCCGGCGTCCCGTTCGCCGCGGCTCCGCTCGCCGACGGGACAGCCGCCGCGGTCACGCTCGCCGACGGGACAGCCGGCGCGGTCACGCTCGCCGACGGGACAGCCGGCGCGGTCACGCTCGCCGACGGGACAGCCGGCGCGGTCACGCTCGCCGGCGTGGTGCTCCCCGCCGTCGCGGCGACGCCGGGAAGCAACCGGCCCCGGGTGACCAGGTCAGCGGCGAAGTCGGCCAGTTCGGCGAGGTGGCGCAGGGTGCCTCCGGGCACCGCCGGCAGTTCGTCCAGGGCGCATAGCAGCGGCAGCGCGTCGTCCGGGGCGTACACGAGGACGGGGACCCGCCACCCGGCCAGGGTGAGCCGGCTGCGGGCCGGGGGTGCGACGGCGGTCCGGATCAGCTCGGGTGAGTCGGTCGGCGCGCCAGCCCGGGTGGGCAGGGTGAGCAGCGCGGTGCCCGGGCGGGTCGGCTCGGCGGCGTCGCCGAGGACGGCGGCCAGGTCGGCGTGCCCGGCGGCGAAGGGGTGCGGGCGTTCCCGGGGTGGTCGGCCGGATCGGGTCGGCGCCTGTGGCGCGGCGCTGTCCTCGGCCCAGACGGCGAGGCCGCCGGTCGAGCCGTCGCCGGGCAGCCACAGCCCGTGGATGACCAGCACCTGCTCCCCCTCGTCGCCGCCCGCGCCCAGGATAGGCGGCCCCGGCGCGGCCCCGGCGCACCCGTCGCGCGATCTTGCACTTTCTGTCGACGATGTGTGCTGTATGCCCCTTATGCCGCGACAGGAAGTGCAAGATCGCGGGGCGGCGGGGTTCAGATCGCGCCGGACTCGCCGTCGGTCAGCTCGCGCAGGATGTCGGCGTGTCCGACGTGGCGGGCCGTCTCCTCGATCAGGTGCACCAGGATCCAGCGCAGCGACACCTCACCGAGCTGCGGGTGCGGCACCACGTGGTCGAGGTCGAAGCGGGCGGCGATCGCCCGCGACCGTGCGCAGGCCCGCTCGTACGCCTCGGTGAGCCCGGCGACGGTGTCCTGGTCGTCGAGGGTGAAGCTCGCCACCGCGTCCTCCTCCGAGGTGAGGTAGACGTCGCCCGGCTCGGGGGCCAGCAGGGTCGGGAACCAGTTCCGCTCGACAAGGGTCAGGTGCTTGACCAACCCGGCGAGAGTGGTCGCCGAGGGCACCAGCCGTCGGCCCGCGTCGGCATCGGAGAGACCGCGCAGTTTGCGCAGCAACACACCCCGGTGGAAGTCGAGAAACGAGTCCAGTACGGCGCGCTCGTCGCCGGTACGCGCGAGCACCGGGCCGAGCGTCGGATCGATCGTCTGCTCCATCCGCCGACCCTAGTCACGGGTCGGGTCGCCCCGCTGCCCCGCTATCCCCTGCGGGCGGGCGGCACGACGGGCAGGATGGGCGCATGGCTTCATCCGTGCGAATCCTTCTCGTCGGCGGCGCGGCGGACGGGCAGACCATCACCGTCGAACTGGACAGCAACGGCCGCCCGCCGCTGACCCACCACCACCTCGGCTCGGGTGGGCTGGCCCAGGCACAGATCTACGAGCTGGAGACCGCTCACGACGAGGCCGACGAGTGGCGCTACCGGTGGACCGGCCCCGCGGTGTGAACGCCCACTCAGACCCGGGTGAGAGCGTGGCTGCGCAGGCCCTCCAACACGCCGCGGGTGACCTCCGAGGTGCCCCGCGCCTGCTCGCACACCTCCGCCACCCGTCGCGCGGTGGCCTCGGCGCGTTGCTCCCGCTCGTCCCACAGCCGGTCGACCTCGGCCAGCAGCGGCCCCTCGACCTCCCGCTCCACGCCGCGTAGCGCCGGCACACCGAGCCGCTGGGCCAGGTCGAAGACCTTGCCGGCGTACGGCAGGGGCAGAAACGGTGTGCCGACCATCGCCGCGAAGATCAGGAAGTGCAGTCGCATGCCGACGGCCAGGTCGAAGTGGCGCATCAGCCCGAGCACCTGCTGCGGCGTGTAGGTGCCGTGCAGGATCCGACCGTGATCGGCGGCGACCATGTGGGAGAGCACCCCGTGGGCGTGCCGGATGTCGTCGCGTTCCATCGGCACGAACAGCACGTACGCGTCGATCCGGTGCACCAGGAAGTCGCCGATCTGGGCGAGCAGCCGGTGGTAGCCGTCCACGTCGAGCCGCTCGGCGGCCCGCCCCGGCTCCCGCACGCTGATCCCGACCAGCCGCTTACCGACCGGCACGCCCTCCTCGGCGAGCAGGTGGGCCGGGAAGTCCTCGGGTTGCAGGAGGAACGCCGGGTCGGCGGTGACCGTGATCGGATTGAGCAGACCCGCCTCCTCCAGCACCATCCGGGACTCCTGGTCACGGACGGTCACCTGGGTCGCGCCGGAGAGCGTCTCCCGGACCATGCCGGTGTCCACCCCGTCGCTGAGCGGCCCGACCCCCACGGCGTACGTGATCAGGGGCAGGCCGCGCTCCTGGGCGACCCGGACCACCCGCAGGTAGCGGCGGGCCTCCCGGTCGTAGAGGATGCCGCCGCCGCCCAGGATGAGCAGGTCGAGCTGGGCCAGCACCAGGGCGGAGTCGGTGCGGCTGACGCCCTCCCAGGGCACCGCCTCGACATCCGGGTGGGCGGCCCGCGTGTGCTCGGGGTTACGGGAGAACACGATGATCCGGGCGTTTGGTTCCTGCGTACGCAGATCGGTGAGCAGGCCGGTGAGGATCGCCTCGTCGCCGAGGTTTCGCCCACCGTACGAGCCCAGCACACCGATCGTCAGTCCGGCACCGTGCGTCATCCGTCGCTCCTCCCCAGGTGCGGTCCGCGCCGTTTCCCCGCTGGGCAGGTGAACAGTCCTGCCGGGGAGACCGTCCTGGGCCGGCGACGTCCGGTTCAGCCCGCCGGGGCGATCCGCTTCGCCATCTGCTGCGAGGTCACCTCGAAGCCCAGACTCCGGTAGAGCCCGATCGCGACGGCGTTCGTACCGAAGACGTTCAGGCCCAGCTCGGGCACCTTGAGCTGGGCGAGTTCGACCTCGATGAGGTGGATCATCCGACGTGCGTAGCCCCGCCCCCGGTGCGCGGGGTGCACCTCGATGTTCTGGATCCAGGCGTGCCTCGGGGCGTCCGGCGTCGGCAGGGTCACCCAGATCCAACCGATCTCGGCGTCGTCGACCCGGCCCAGCCGCAGCAGCGTCCGCTCGGTCGTCGCGCCCGCCGGCAGCGACCCCTGGATCTGGCTGACCGACCGCTCGAAGGCCGCCTCCGGGGTCAACCCCCGGTGCGCGACCAGGTCCTCGGCGTACTCCTCCTCCAGGGGCACCAGCAGCCGGGTCAGGTCCTGTTCCGTCATCGGTGTCAGCGTCAACTCCACCGAATCCTCCCCTCCGTCGTCGACGGTGCCGAGTGCAGCAGATCCGACCCGGTTACGCCACCGGGTTCACCGGTGGGCGAGCGCGCGGATATCGGACCTGAGGGTGGGAACGAGGGGTCCGATTGCCGCCAGACCGGAAGGTCGGCACGGCCACATGATCGTTGGCATGACGACACTCAACGACAAGGTCGCCCTGGTGACCGGTGGCTCCCGCGGCATCGGGGCCGGCATCGCCCTGCGCCTGGCGCAGGACGGGGCCGACGTGGCGCTCACCTACCGACAGGACGCGGAGCGGGCCGCGACAGTGGTGCGGCAGATCGAGGCGCTGGGCCGGCGGGCGCTGGCCGTCCAGGCCGACGGCGCCGACCCGGGCGCCATGCGGGGCGCGGTCGACCGGGCCGCCGCCGACCTGGGTCGGCTGGACATCCTGGTGAACAACGCGGCGGTCTTCCTGGTCGGTGCCGTGGACGAACTGGGCACGGCCGAGGTGGAGCAGACGATCGCGGTGAACATCCGGGCCCCGTACGTCGCCGTGCAGGCCGCGCTGCAGCACCTGGGCGAGGGCGGACGGATCATCAGCATCGGCAGCAACGTCGGTGAACGGGCCGTCTTTCCCGGGTTGACGCTCTACTCGATGAGCAAGACCGCGCTGGTCGGGTTGACCCGGGGCCTGGCCCGGGAGCTGGGCCCCCGGGACATCACCGTCAACCTGGTGAACCCCGGCCCGACAGACACGGACGCCAACCCGGCGGACGGCCCGAACGCGGCGGCCATCAGCGGCTTCACCGCCGTCGGACGCTACGCTCGCCCCGCCGACATCGCCGCCACCGTCGCGCACCTGGCCAGCCCCGAGGCCGGATACGTGACCGGTGCGGTGATCAATGTGGACGGCGGCTTCACGAGCTGAGGATCCCGGGCGGCGTCCTCCACACACTCGGGCGCCGCCCGACCTCAACCATTCGTCGGATGGGAGGCGTTCTCCTGGGCGAGGGGGTGGGCATGGTCGAGTCGTTCCACGAGTTCGTGGTGCACCGTTCGCCGGCTCTGTCGCGGACCGCGTACCTGCTCACGGGTGACCACCAGCTCGCCGAGGACCTGGTGCAGACCGCCCTGGCCCGGACCTACCGGCACTGGCGGCGCGTTCGCGACGGCAACCCCGAGGCGTACGTGCGGCGGGTCATGTACCACCAGCAGGTCTCCTGGTGGCGGCGTCGGCGGCTCGCCGAGCGGTTGGAGGCGGAACCCGCCGAGCAGGCCGCCGTGGACCACAGCGAGGCGACGACGCTGCGAGTGACGCTGAACGCGGCGTTGGGCCAGCTCAGCCCACGCCAACGGGCGGTGATCGTGCTGCGCTACTACGAGGATCTGACCGAGGCCCAGGTCGCCGAGGTGCTGGGCTGCTCGATCGGCACCGTGAAGCGACACGGCCACGACGGCCTGCGGCGGCTGCGGGCGATCGCTCCCGAGCTGGTCGACGCCGCGGCGGAGAGGAGCACCCGATGACCGCCCGACTCCGCGACGCCCTCCGGTCCACCGCCGAGGACGTGCCGGCCTACCAGGTGTACGAGCGGGCCCTCGCCACCGCCCGCCGCGACCGTCGGCGTCGGCTGGCCGCCGCCACCGGGGCGCTGCTCGTGCTCGTGGTGGCCGGTGTGGCGCTGCCGTTGACGCGTACCCAGGCGCCCGAGCCGGCCGCCACCGCGGACGCCGCGCTGCCCGACCGGATCGCCCTGCCCCCGATCGGCACGCTGCACGTCACCGACCGCCCCCGGCTCGGTCCCGCCTCGGTCATCTTCGACGGCCCGGCACCGCGTCTGCACGGGTGGAACGACGTGAACACCGTCGGTGTGGTCGACGCGGACTCCGACAGCTACCGGATCATGCGGATGGGCGGGGAGTCGTTGGCGGGCGAGTCGGTCCACCTCTCCCCGGACGGCCGACACCTGGCCCGTCCGCATGGAGACCAGGACGATCCGGGCGTCGACGTCGTCGACCTGGTCACCGGCCGGACCCGGCGGCTGACGTCGCCGGTCGACCGCAGTGTGTGGAGCTCACCTGTCGGCTGGTCCGCCGACGGCCTGTCGCTCGTGGTCCGCGACGACGTGCCGGTCGCGTTCGAGGGGGCCACCTACACCACGGTGCTGAGCGCGGTGACGGTTGCCGACCGGCGATGGACCCGGCTGGCCGCCACCGCCGAGGAGGCGCACGTCGGCGCGGTCGTCGCCGCCGCGCCGGGCCGGCTCGCCTACCAGTACGGCCGCACGGTAGCGGTGACCGACCTGGACGGCCGGGAGCAGTCCTCGTTCGCCCTGCCCGCCGAGACCTGGCTGGCCGGCAAGGGCGCGTGGCGTCCCGACGGCGCCGCGCTGACCCTGGCCACCCGCCGTCCCGAGACCGACGAGTGGACCCTGCGCCAGGTCGATCCCACCACCGGCCGGGACGTCGGGCCACTGCGCCTGCCCGCGGTGTCCGGGGTCGTCGCCATCCGGCTGCTCGGCTGGGCGCCGGACGGGTCGGCGCTCGTGGCGGCCTACGAGCCGGACCCCCTCGCCCCCGACCCACCGCTGGAGGAGCAGACGAACCCGCCGGCCACGAGCGACCAACAGGTACGCACCGTGCGGGTGCTGGCCCTGACACCCGACGCCACCGCGCCACGAACCGTCCTGACCGCACCGGACCAGGTGGTCGCCGTCGACGTCGCCGACCAGGTGATCCGCGGCGGACGCATCCGGGAGGCGCGACCACCCGGCGGGGTGGGTGGCCGGTTCTGGCTCTGGTCCGGACTCCTCACGGCGCTTGTCACCGTGGGCGTGCTGTACGCGGGCCGCCAACGGATCGCGCTGTGGCGCGACGATCGGCGGGTCAGACGGGCGCGTCGATCTGGCGGGTGAGGCGCGTCGGGGCGGCTTGACCGGACCGCCTACGGTGCCGACCATGTCCCTTCGCGCGGCGCGCCTGCTGGTCTGGCCCTTCGCCGTGGCCGCGTTCGCCCTACGGGTCTGCGCCGAGCTGTGGTTCAAGCCGCTGACCTGGCAGATCGATCCGAAGGGCGTCGCCTTCCTGACGTGGGTGGTCGTCCTGTCCGGCACGCTCCTGGTGCCGTGGGTCGGCTACCGCCTGTTGACCAGGAGCTACCGGCGGCCCGCGACCTGGCAGGCGGACGCGGAGCGGAACCGCTTCGTCGCGCCGGCGAGCCCGAAGTGGATGGGCCCCTGGGCGATGGTCCTTGGCTGGGTCGCGGCGGCCTTCGTGCAGACCGAACGGATTGCCGGCGAGGATCGCGCACAACTCGTCCAGATACCGGGGGTGCTGGCGCTGGCCATCGCTGTCCCGGCCGTCGTCCTGGGCGGCATCGCGCTCACCCTGCTGCTGAACCGGCCACGCCTCACCCTGAACCCCGATGGCATCACGGCACAGGGCCTTGTCAGTCGGACCTTCCTACCGTGGGATCGCCTGGTTCCCGGCGGACCGCCTCCCCCGCCCCGGAAGGCCGCGACCATCCCCCTGCTGCGGGTGCACCCGGTGCAGGGCAAGCCGCCCTACCCGTATCCGCTGGCGGCCGGACGGCTGCACGTGGACCCGGGGTTCCTCGCGAACACGATTCGGCAGTACGTGGAGCACCCCGAGCACCGCACGGCCATCGGCACCCCAGGCGAGCTGGATCGGCTGCACGCCGCACTGACGTGACATCGTCCGCACCCTCAGCGGGGCGGATCCTCGCCGGTGAGGCCGTCCACCGACTCCCGGATCAGGTCGGCGTGACCGACGTGCCGGGCGTACTCCTCGATGAGGTCGACGAGGACCCGGCGCAGGCTCGGCACGCGGCCGTCCGGCCACTCGCCGCGAGCCAACTGCTCCGGCCCGGCGTCGGTCAGCAGGTCGGCGACTGTGGCGCGGGAACGGGCCACCGCCTCCCGCCAGAGTGTGTAGAGCTGCTCCGGGGTGTCCTCGGCGGCGGAGTGCCATTCCCAGCCGGGGTTCGCGGCCCAGTCGACAGTCTCCCAGGGTGGTCCGGGTGAGCGCCCGGCCAGCTTCAGCGAAAAGTAGAGATCCTCGACGAAGGCCAGGTGCTTGAGCAGCCCACCCAGGGTGATCGACGACGGGCCGAGCGTCGCCCGCAGACCGTCGGCGTCGAGCCCACCTGTCTTCCAGGCGAGAGTCGCGCGCTGGCGGTCCAGGGAACCCAACAGGGTGGCGGTCTCGTCGCCCGCGATCGGCGGCTCGGGGTGACCGTGCTCGTCCGCGTTGGTCATGGTGGTCGAGGCTAACGAGCCGAGCGAGGCCGGTCCATCCCACGTCGATACGAATAGAGTTCCGCCTGTGCAGCCACTGTCGGTCCTGCTGGACGAGACTCCGGTCGGACGTCAGGGCAGTTCGTAACCGGCTTCCTCGACTGCGGCCCGCACCTCGGCGATGTCGAGAGGTCGGACGCTCTGTCACCGTGGCGGTGTCGGATTCGACGTCCACCGACACGGCGGTGACACCGGGAATCCGTTCGATCCGCTCGGTGACGAAGCCCGCACAGTGCCCGCAGGCCATGCCGATCACGCGATAGCTGCTGACGGTCATGCCGGCAACTGCCCCGGGTCGCCGGCCGGGACGGGCACGGGGCGGGTGAGCATGTGCGCCCGGCGCATCCGCCCGTCGGCAGCGAACTGCCCGAAGAAGTAGACGTCCACACTGCCCTCCCGCTTGGATGTCTGGAAGTGCAGGGTGTAGCGGGCGGCGATCCGGTCCCCGTCCGCGATCGCCTCGTGCACCTCCCACCGGGCGCCGGTCTGATGCTTGCGGGCCGGGCGGGTGTGCGCGATGAGCTTGGCGCGGTCCATCAGGTGCCCGTCGGCGACCTGCACAATGTCGGGCGTGTGATAGCGGTCCACGACCGTCGCCGGGTCCTCGTCGCCGCGAACCAGCTCGCTCATGAAAGAGGTGAAGAAGTTCGCGATGAACTCCTTCGGGCTGATGCCATCGAGACCGCCCATGTCACCACCGTCAGCTCGTGAACCGGCGAACCTTTACGGCTTGTAAAATATCGATCTCCGAAAACTTTGGCAAGGTGTAAAAGATGAGTGGTTCACCGGACCACAGGCGACGCGCCGACGCCCGGCGCAACAGCAGTGCCATCCTCGACGCGGCGATCCGAGTGCTCGACGCGCAGCCGGACGCCAGCCTCGACGCCATCGCCGGGGCAGCCGGCGTCACGCGGCAGACCGTCTACGCCCACTTCCCTTCCCGCGAGCACCTGATGGCGGCCGTCGTCCGGCGGATCACCGACGAGGCCGTCGCCGCGATGGACGCCGCCGAGCCGGACAACGGATCCGCCACGGACGCGCTGTTCCGCGTCCTCGAAGCCGGCGCACAGACCGCCGGACGCTATCCGGTCCTGATCCAGCAGATCGCGTCACTGCCGGCAAGTCCGCAGGTCGACGAGGAACGCCACGCGCCGGTCGCCGATCGGATCAACCGAGTGATCCGGCGCGGACAGGCGAGCGGCGAGTTCGACAATGGACTCCCGGCCGGGTGGCTCACCGCGATCACCATCAAGATCGGCCACACCGTGGGCGAGGAGGTCGACGCCGGCCGGATGCCCCGGGCCGAGGCCGCCGACGCGCTGCGTACCGTCCTGACCAAGCTGTTGCGACCCAGCGGATGACCATGGGTAGGCGCTAATGTGACGCGCAACGGCCGACCCGGGGAGGCACGGTGACGCAGCACCAGCGGGGCCGGTGCCCCGTCTGCAAACGCCTGGTAGCCCTCACCGCTGAGGGAGAAGTCGCGCGGCACAACGGCACCATCCGCGCCTACGCCCCGCCCGAGGAGTGCCCCGGGGGTGGACAGCAAGCGGAATCCACCTGATGCGCGACACCCCCGCACGCTGATAGCGGGGGAAGACGATGTTCGCATCGATCAGTAGAGCCACCTGTCGAGCACTCCGGGCCAGAAGTGGGTTGCATGGTCGCCGTCCCCGAACGCGGGCGGGTCAAGGTCCCTGATGCGCTCCAACAGGTCGGCGATCTCCGCGAGCGCCTGCTCCTCGGCCTGTCCGTCTTCGTCCCAGCGGTCGATGACGGTCGAACTGGTCAGCCAGCTACCGACCAGGTGCAGCGAACACAGCCAGTGGATGATCGTCGAGTTGACGAACCCGGCGCTGCCGTCCGGCGACCATATTCGCACCTCGCCGGTCCCCGGCGCGGCACGGTACACCCAGCGCGGGTCGTCGGAGTACGCCATCCGGTACGTCGTCGGCTCCGCGTCGAACGACACCGCGCCGACGAGGTCATCGATCAGCGGTACACCACAGGAGATCAGCGCGGCCTTCTGCGGCTCGGGAAGCCGCCACATCGCCACGTCCCGCTCTGTAGCACGCACCACCCGCCCGGTACCAGCCCAGGCCGTGACCGCTTCGAAGGCGGGAGGCAACGGATGATCACTAACGGGCACACCGACGAGGGTAGCTTCCAAGCGCCCCATGCCAACCCTGACGCGATGCGACAGGCGCTCGGGAAGCTCTCGTAGACCTCGTTGCTGTCACCGCCCCGAGGAACGATTCTCTCGGGGCGGTTACCGCTTGTGGTGACGGGTGGGCGCGGCAGGTTTCGAACCTGCGACCCCTCGCTTGTAAGGCGAGTGCTCTCCCACTGAGCTACGCGCCCGGATCGCCCGTGCGGCGGGCCGGTGGCTGGCAAGCTTACCTTGCTCGCCGCCGGGCCCGGCGCACGGCGTACTCCGGTCAGCCGGTGACGTCGGCGATGGCCTTGCGCCAGCCCTGCTGGTCGCGGGCCTCGCCCGGCCCGTTCATCTCGGCGAAGCGGACCACGCCGGCCTTGTCGATGACGAAGGTGCCCCGGTTGGCGATGCCGGCGACGTCGTTGAAGACCCCGTACGCCTGGGCGACGCCACCGTGCGGCCAGAAGTCGGCGAGCATGGGGAACTGGTAGCCCTCCCGGTCGGCCCAGATCTTGTGGCTGTAGACCGAGTCGACGCTGACCGTCAACACCTGGACGTCGTCGTTCACGTACGCGTCGAGGTTGTCCCGCACCTCGCACAGCTCACCCTGGCAGGTGCCGGTGAAGGCGAGCGGGTAGAAGACCAGCAGGACGGAGCGCCTGCCCCGGAAGTCCGAGAGTCGGACCTCCTGGTTGTTCTGGTCCTTCAGGACGAAGTCCGGTGCCTCGGCACCAACCTCGATGGGCATGCGTGATCTCCTCGGGGGTCGAGTCGGGGAAACGGCGCCAGCCTGCCACCCGACGGTGCGGACCGCCGGGCCGGCGAAGCGGCGCGGGCTACTTCTTGGCCTTGGCCCCTCGGCGCAGCACCAGACGTGCGCCGCTCCAGTCCCGGCCGGCGTTGACGGTCGAGGTCTGCTGAAGGCCGGCGGTGGGCGCGGACTCCGCGACCTCGCTCGGCTCGACGTGCCCGTCACGCCCCGCCTTCGGGGTGAGGAGCCACACGACCCCGTTGTCGGCCAGCGGGCCGAGGGCATCGACGAGAAGTTCGAAAAGGTCACCGTCGCCGTCGCGGTACCAAACCAGCACCGCGTCGACCACCTCGTCGGTGTCCTCGTCGACCAGCTCTCCACAGCGGTCGGTCAGGGCGTCCCGGAGATCCTGGTCGACGTCGTCGTCGTACCCCATCTCCATGACGACCATCCCCGGTTCGATCCCGAACCGGTCCGCCAGGCTGCGTACCCCGTCGGCGGCCTGACCAGCGGTCGCGCTCACTGTCGCGTGCCTCCTCATCTCGTCCCTGCTCGCGGCGTCGTCGCGACGCCGTCAGGCAAAGTCCACACACTTGTGCGTCCGCGCGCAAGTGGCGCACCGGGTGGAACGGAATTTACCGTGCCAGCAGCGTACGGGCACCGTCGGTAATGGCTTCCGCGGAGACCAGAACATGACGTGCTGCCGGACCTAATGGTACAAACGAGTCAACTCCCGCCACGCGCCGCGCGGCTCCGACGTATCCGGCGTCGACCAGGGCGGCGATGACCCCCTCACCCACCCCGCCGGAGCGGCGCGTCTCGTCCACCACGAGCACCCGGCCGGTCGCCGAGGACTCCCGGATGATGTCGGCCACCGGCAGCGGCGCCAGCCAGCGCAGGTCCACCACCCGGGTGCCCACCCCCTCCTCGGCGAGGACCGCCGCGGCCCGCAGCGACATCCGTACCCCGTTACCGAAGGTGATGATGGTCAGGTCGTCGGCCGAGCCGACCCCGTAGACCCGGGCCCGGCCGATCGGCACGTGCCCGGAAACCCACGCGCCCGGCTCCGGGTAGCCGGCCAGCCACTCCCCGTCACCATCGGCGTACAGATCGCGGGTGTGGTAGAGCGCGATCGGCTCCACGAACACGCAGACGCTGCCGTCCACCGCCGCGCTGGCCAGGCAGGTCCGCAGCATGGGCGCCGCGTCGTCCGGCCGTGCCGGCACCGCGACCACCAGACCAGGCACATCCCGGAGTACGGCCACCGAGTTGTCGTTGTGGAAGTGCCCGCCGAACCCCTCCTGGTACGCCAGCCCCGCGACCCGGACCACCATCGGGTTGCGGAACGCCCCCCGCGAGAAGAACTGCATGGTGGCCGCCTCGCCGCGCAGTTGGTCCTCCGCGTTGTGCAGGTACGCCAGGTACTGGATCTCCGGCACCGGCAGCATCCCGGCCAACCCGGCGCCGAGGCCCAGCCCGAGAACCGACGTCTCGTCGAGCAACGTGTCGAAGACCCGGGCCGCCCCGAAACGGTCCCGCAGGCCCTTCGTCACCCCGTACACGCCGCCCTTGGCGGCCACGTCCTCGCCGAAGATCGCCATCTGCGGGTGGTCGAGCATCCCGTCCGCGAGCGCCGCGTTGATGCTCTGCGCCAGGGTCATCGGTCCGGCCAGCTCCGGCGGCTTACCCCCGAACGCCTCCGCCCGAGCGCCGGCGCCCGGCCCACCGGCCCGCGCCGCGGCGTCGGCCACGGCCCGCGCCACCCGCACCGGACGGCGGGGCGCCAGCGCCGACACCACGTCGGCCGCGGAGGCAAGCTTCGGCTCGCCCAGCACCTCCTCCGCCAGCCGGCGGACCTGCCAGCCGGTCTCGTCGTACCGGGCCAGCAGCTCCTCGCCGCTGGCCACGCCGGCGTCGACGAGCAGCCGCGCGGTGGCGGCCACCGGGTCCCGGTCCAGGTCCTCGGCCAGCTCGGCCGCGCCACGGTACGCCGACTCCGCGTCCGCCCCGGCGTGTCCCATCAGCCGTACCGTGCGCAGGTGCAGCACCGCCGGGCGCCGGTTACGGCGCACCCAGGCCGCGGCCTCCGCCGCCACCGCGTACGTCCGCACCGGGTCGGCCCCGTCCGCGCTGAAGTAGCGGATGCCCGGCCTGGACCCCAGGGTCGCCTCGACCCAGCCCTCCGGTGAGCGGACGCTGATGCCCAGCCCGTTGTCCTCGCACACGAAGAGCACCGGAATGCGCAGCCCGGCGTGGTCGTACCAGCCGGCCGTGTTGAACGCGGCGGTGGCGCTGGCGTGGTTGACCGAGGCGTCGCCGAAGGAGCACACCACGATCGCGTCCGGGGGCCACGGGGCGGCCGCGGCGGCCGCGCCACTGCCGACCCGAACCCCGACCCCGGTACGCCGCCCGACGCTGTCCAGCCGGCGCAGCCGCTCCACGGCAAGTCCCATCCCGACCGCGCGGGGCAGGTGCGAGGCGATGGTGGAGGTGGTCGGCACGATGGCCAGATCGGCCCGGCCGAACACCTTGTGCCGGCCGCCCGCGATCGGTTCCTGGCTGGAGGCGACCATCCCGCGCAACACGTCCCGGGCCGCGTCCGCGTACGGCGCGAACCCGCCGGTGGGCGGCTCGGACCCGGCGGGCTGGAGGTCGGTCGGCTCGGAGTCGGTCAGCTGCTCGGGATCGATCGGCCGGCCCGGGTCGGTCAAGCGCTCGGTCAACCGCTCGGTCGGTCGGTCGCTCTGCCGCTCGGCCGGCCGCTCGGGGTCGGGCGGCACGGACCCGGGCGGCACGGATCCGGGCGGCTGCGGGTCGGCGGTCGATGCGGGGTCGGCGGCGGCCTGCGCGGCGCGGACGCAGTAGAAGGCGCCGGAGCGGTAGTGCAGCAGCGCCGGATCGGTGGGGCGCAGCGCGGCGGCGACCGCGGCGTTGCCCTCGTGCCCGGCCGAGCCGATCGTGTAGAAGCCCTCCCCGAAGCCGCGCAGCCAACGGCCGGCCAGGTCGAGCTGCCGGCTGGTCACCTGCGCGTCGAACAGGTCCAGCACCTGCGCGCCGGTCAGTGGGGCATCGTCGCTGACCGGGTCGGCGGGGTCACGCCGCCGCCCCGCGGCGGGCAGCGCGGCCAGCGTCTCCCGGAACCGGTCGTCGAGATCTTGCGGGGTCGTCACGTGGGACAGCATTACCGACGAGACCCTTTGTCGCCCAGTGGGACACGGCTGGCGCCTGTCGACTCACTCCGGCACGCAGGGCTCCGAACGGTCACCGTCGGACATCTTCCGGACCAGGTCACGAAGGGTGCTCAGCTCCCGATCGGTCAGCCCGGACAGGAGTCGGGAGTCGGACATCACCTCGGTCACCCGGTCCCGTTCGACGCGTCCCCGCTCGGTCACCACCAACGTCTTCTGCCGACGGTCCGCCGGGTCGGTGCGGCGCTCGACCAGCCCGGCCTGCTCCAACTTGTCGACAAGCACCGTCACGTTCGACCGGTCGCAGCCCAGTCGACCGGCGAGGTCACGGGCGGGCAGCGGGTGGTCCGGGTCCAGTTCGCGCAACGCTCGGGCCGTCGCCGGGGTGAGCCCCAACTCGGCGAACGCGGAGCCCTGCCGGTGACGCAGGACGTCGCTCGCGTGGGCCATCCGGCGCAGCACATCGGCGGCGAGACCAGCGCGATCCACCGGTCCACCTGCTGCCGAACCCACCTCCTGCGGCACGGCCACATCGTACGCAGTCGCCGGTCGGGCAGCTCAGCGATCAGGTTCGGGCACCCGGCCGGACGGGCATCGCCGGTCGAGGACCAGCCGGCCGGACCACCCGTCGGACGGCGGACCGTCGGACGGCCGATCGGTGCGTAGCGGGTCAGGACGAATCGACAGCGTCGTCGGTGTTCGACTGCCGGCGACGAACAGGGCCACTCGCCGTCACCTGTCGGCCACCGCGGCTCGCGAGGCTCCCAGAGTCACACAGATCGGACTCTGGGGAGGATTCGTGTCACTGTCCCGACGTACCATCCTGCTGTCCGGCGCCGCAATCGGCGCCGCAGGCGCGGTCACCGGGCTGCCGGCGGCGGCCGGTGCGGCGGCGAGCCGGCCGCTGGCCTACCCGTTCACCCTCGGTGTGGCCTCCGGCGACCCCGACCATGACGGGTTCGTGTTGTGGACCCGCCTGGCCCCGCAGCCACTGGCCGAGGACGGCCTCGGCGGCATGCCGGACCGCGACGTGCCGGTCCACTGGGAGTTGGCCGCCGACGAGCGGTTCCGGCATGTGGTGCGCCGCGGCGTCGCCGTCGCCCGCAACCGCTCGGCGCACAGCGTGCACGTGGAGTTGGCCGGCCTGCTGCCCGGGCGCGAGTACTTCTACCGGTTCCGTGCCGAGCGTCACGTCTCGCCGACCGGACGCACCCGCACCGCCCCGGCACCGTGGAGCATGCCGGCCGCCCTGGCAATGGGCTTCGCCTCCTGCTCCCAGTACGAGCACGGCTACTTCACCGCCTACCGGCGGTTGGCCGAGACCGAGCCGGAGCTGATCCTGCACCTGGGCGACTACCAGTACGAGTACGCCCCGGACACGTACAACGTCCCCGCTGGCAACCCGCGTGACCACGAGGGACCGGAGACCCGGACGCTGGCCAACTACCGGCAGCGGCACGCCCAGTACAAGACCGACGCCGACCTGCAGGCCGCGCACGCGGTGGCGCCGTGGGCGGTGGTGTTCGACGACCACGAGGTGGAGAACAACTGGGCCGACGAGGTGCCCGAGGCGCCGGACCCGGAGTTCCCCGCGCGGCGGGCGGCGGCGTTCCAGGCGTACTACGAGAACATGCCGCTGCGGCGCACCTCGATCCCCCGCGGCATCGACATGCAGCTCTACCGGCGGGTGCGCTGGGGAAGGCTCGCCACGTTCCACATGCTCGACACCCGGCAGTACCGCGACGACCAGGCCTGCGGCGACGGCTACCAGAACTGCGCGGCGGCATCCGACCCGGCCCGGTCGATCACCGGCGCCGAGCAGGAGGCGTGGCTGCTGGACGGCTTCCGCCGCTCGGACGCCCAGTGGGACATCCTGGGCCAGCAGGTCTTCTTCGCCCAGCGGGACAACAACTCCGGTCCGCTCACCGTCACCAGCATGGACTCCTGGGACGGCTACGTGGCCTCCCGGGACCGGATCACCCGAGGCTGGCTCGCCGCGGGGGTACGCAACCCGGTGGTGCTGACCGGCGACGTGCACGCGCACTGGGCCAGCGATCTCAAGCTGGACTACGCCGACCCGACCTCGCGCACCGTCGGCACCGAACTGGTCTGCTCCTCGATCACCTCGACCGGTGACGGCGCGGACTCGGCGTCCGGCTCGCACCCGTGGTTCGCGTTCAACCCGCACCTGCGCTTCCAGAACAACCTGCGGGGGTACGTGCGCACCACGATCACCCCGGGACAGCTCACCGCCGACTTCGACGTGCTGCCGTACGTCAGCCGGCCGGGCGCGCCCGCGTACACCCGGGCCTCGTTCGTGATCGAGGACCGCGTGCCCGGCCTGCACCAGACGGCGGACAACCCGGTCCCGTCAGCGGTCCGCAGCGCTGCGCCCTACGCGGACCCGGGCCAGCAGACCGTCCAGCAGGAAACCGTCCGCCCGTAACCCCCGCCGAACGCCTCAAGATCCGCTCAACATCAGGGAAAGTGCTGCCTCGGCACGCGCTGAGGCAGCACTTTCGGGGATGTTGCGCGGATCTTGAGGCGGGACACCGGCCCAGGCAGCGGTCAGCCCGGGAGGAAGGAGAAGCGGACCTGGCGGGTGGGGTTGTCGCCGTTGGTGTCGACGAGGCAGATCGACTGCCACGTGCCCAGCGCCAGACGCCCGCCGAGCACCGGCAGCGTGGCGTACGGCGGTACGAACGCCGGCAGCACGTGATCCCGACCGTGGCCGGGTGAGCCGTGCCGGTGTCGCCAGCGATCAGTCGTGGGCAGCAGGTCGTTCAGCGCGCTGAGCAGGTCGTCGTCGGAGCCCGACCCGGTCTCGATGATCGCCAGGCCGGCCGTGGCGTGCGGCACGAAGACGTGCAGCAGGCCGTCGCCCTCCCCGGAGACGAACTGTTGGGCCTCCGCGGTGATGTCCCGGACGGTCGGCCGGGAGCCGGTCTGGACGGTGATCACGTCGCTGCGCATACGTCGCATTCTGCCGCAGAGCGCTGTCAGTCGCTGCCGCCACCGCCACCGGAGTCACCGCCACCGGAGTCACCGCCACCGGACCAACCGCCGCCGGAGTCACCGCCGCTGGACGAGCCCCCGCCGGAGTCACCGCTGGACCAGCCCCAGCCGGACCAGCCGCCGCCGGAGTCGCTGCCGCCGACCGGTTCCGTACCGTCGGAGCGGTCGTGGTCGCCGTCGCGCTGGCGGTCGACGTGCCCGCTCCCGGCGTCCCCGGCGGGCATCGGGTAGAAGGGGTACCCGGCCGCGCCGTCGGTGTCCGAGCGACGGCGGCGACGGCCGTCGGGGCCGCCCAGCCGGGCCGCGCGGCTCGTCTCCCGCAGCAGGACCACGCCGAACACGACCAGTAGGACCGCGAGGGCCAGCAGTCCCACCGTCGGCCAGTATTTGCCGGAGGCGAGGCGGACCGCCTGGATGACCAGGCCCACCACCCCCAAAACAATCATGCTGGCGGCAACCACGGCAGAACGTCGGTTCATGGCGCCGACGGTAGGAGTCCCGGTCAAACCGCTCAGATTTCGCCGGGCCGTCGCGTTAAGTTACCGGCGAGTACCTGTGTTCAGCATCGCGTCCGGGGGACCTAGACGTGACGAGGGGTGGCACCAGGGGGCAGGATGGCGCTAGAGACCTATCCCACACACAACCGAGGGAACGCCTGTGGCTACGGAACGCAAGCGCCCGGTGATCAGCGACGGCCTACCGAGCCAGCTTCCGGACATCGACCCTGAAGAGACAAGCGAATGGGTCGAGTCGCTTGACGGTGTCATCGACGAACGCGGTGCCAAACGCGCCCGCTACGTGATGCTGCGCCTGCTGGAGCGGGCCCGTGAGCGTCAGGTCGGGGTTCCGCCCCTGACCACCACCGACTACATCAACACCATCCCGTCGGAACGCGAACCGTGGTTCCCGGGCGACGAGCACGTCGAGCGGCGGATCCGGGCGTACGTCCGGTGGAACGCCGCCATGCTGGTGCACCGGGCGCAGCGCCCGGAGATCGGCGTCGGCGGGCACATCTCGACCTTCGCCAGCTCGGCGTCGCTCTACGAGGTGGGCTTCAACCACTTCTTCCGGGGCAAGAACCACCCGGGCGGCGGCGACCACATCTTCTACCAGGGCCACGCCTCCCCCGGCATGTACGCGCGGGCGTTCCTGGAGGGGCGGCTCAGCGAGCACCAGCTCGACGGGTTCCGCCAGGAGTTGTCGCACCCCGGCGGTGGGCTGCCGTCGTACCCGCACCCGCGGCTGATGCCGGACTTCTGGGAGTTCCCCACCGTCTCGATGGGTCTCGGCGGTCTGAACGCGATCTACCAGGCCCGGTTCAACAGGTACCTGCAGCACCGCGGCATCAAGGACACCTCGCAGCAGCACGTCTGGGCGTTCCTCGGCGACGGCGAGATGGACGAGCCGGAGACGCTTGGCGCCATCGGCGTGGCCGCCCGCGAGGAGCTCGACAACCTCACCTTCGTGATCAACTGCAACCTCCAGCGGCTGGACGGGCCGGTCCGGGGCAACGGCAAGGTCATGCAGGAGTTGGAGGCGTTCTTCCGGGGTGCCGGCTGGAACGTCATCAAGGTGGTCTGGGGCCGTGAGTGGGACCCGCTGCTCGCCGCGGACACCGACGGCGCGCTCGTCAACCTCATGAACACCACGACCGACGGCGACTACCAGACCTACAAGGCCGAGTCGGGCGCGTACGTGCGGGAGCACTTCTTCGGCCGCGACGCACGGACCCGCAAGATGGTCGACCCGCTGAGCGACGACGAGATCTGGAACCTCAAGCGGGGTGGGCACGACTACCGCAAGCTCTACGCGGCCTACAAGGCGGCCACCGAGCACACCGGTCAGCCCACGGTCATCCTGGCGAAGACGATCAAGGGCTGGACGCTCGGCTCGCACTTCGAGGGCCGCAACGCGACCCACCAGATGAAGAAGCTGACGCTGGAGGACCTGAAGACCTTCCGCGATCGCCTCTACCTGGACATCCCGGACAAGGCGCTGGAGGACAACCCCTACCTGCCGCCGTACTACAACCCGGGTGAGAAGTCCGACGAGATCCAGTACCTGAAGGAGCGGCGCGAGCAGCTCGGCGGCTACCTGCCGTCCCGGCGGACCAGCACCAAGCGGCTGGCCATCCCCGGTCCGGAGCGGTTCGCCGACATCAAGCGCGGCTCTGGCAAGCAGAAGGTGGCCACCACCCAGGCCTTCGTCCGTCTGCTCAAGGACGTGATGAAGGACAAGGAGTTCGGCAAGCGGTGGGTGCCGATCATCCCGGACGAGGCCCGCACCTTCGGTCTCGACTCGATCTTCCCGACCGCGAAGATCTACTCGCCGCACGGCCAGCGCTACACCTCCGTCGACCGGGAGCTGTTCCTGTCGTACAAGGAGTCGACCACCGGGCAGATCCTGCACGAGGGGATCAACGAGGCCGGCTCGGTCGCCTCGTTCACCGCCGCGGGTTCGGCGTACGCCACGCACGACGAGCCGATGATCCCGATGTACATCTTCTACTCGATGTTCGGGTTCCAGCGGACCGCCGACGGGCTCTGGGCGGCAGCCGACCAGATGGCGCGGGGCTTCCTGCTCGGCGCGACCGCCGGTCGGACCACGCTCAACGGTGAGGGCCTCCAGCACGAGGACGGGCACTCGCTGCTGATCGCCGCGACCAACCCGGCCGTGGTGGCGTACGACCCGGCGTTCGCGTACGAGATCGCGCACATCCTGGAGCAGGGTCTGCACCGGATGTACGGGGACGCGCAGGAGAACGTCTTCTACTACCTGACGGTCTACAACGAGCCGACGTTGCAGCCGGCCGAGCCGGCCGACGTGGACGTGGAGGGCCTGCTCAAGGGCATCTACCGCTACTCGCCGGCACCGCAGGTGGACGGTCCGAAGGCCAACCTGCTCGCCTCGGGCACCGGCATGCAGTGGGCGCTCAAGGCCCAGCAGTTGCTCGCCCAGGACTGGGGGGTGGCCGCAGACGTCTGGTCGGTGACCTCCTGGACCGAGCTGCGCCGCGACGCGGTGGAGACCGAGGAATACAACCTGCTCAACCCGGGCGCCGAGGCGAAGGTGCCGTACATCCAGCAGAAGCTGGCCCACGCGGACGGGCCGAAGGTCGCGGTCAGCGACTTCATGCGCGCGGTGCCGGACCTGATCGCCCGCTGGGTACCCGGCGACTACACGTCGCTCGGCACCGACGGTTTCGGCATGTCGGACACCCGGCACGCGCTGCGCCGGCACTTCCACGTCGACGCGGAGTCGATCGTGGTGGCCACGCTGCGACAGCTCGCGCGCAGCGGCGCGGTGGCGGCAAGCGTGCCGGCCGAGGCCGCGAAGAAGTACGCGATCGACGACGTCAACGCCGCCCCGGTGGGCGAGACCGGCGGCGACAGCTAGTCACACGCGAACAGAAGGGCCCGGCGCACAGGCGCCGGGCCCTTCTCGGTGTACGGAGCGGCGGTGGTCCGGGGTCCCTGGCCGGGATCCGGACCACCGCCGTCGCGGGTGGCGCCGGGAGGATGGGCGCTCGTCAGCCGACGGCGGCCAGGTCGGTGAGCCGGGCCAGCGAGTCCTCCAGGTCGGCGCCGACCCGACGCAGTCCGAGGCGCAGCATTGCCGCCTTGACCGGGCCGGCCGGCCAGCGGACCACGATGAGTCGCACGATGGTCCCGCCCTCCTCCTCGTCGGTGGTGAGCTGGACGTAGATCTCGGTGCGCGCCTCCGCCCGAGCACCGGCGCCCTTGGCCCGTTCCCGCCAGCCGATGAGCGTCGGCTCCTGGTAGGCGATCACCTCGGCCTCGTGCGCCGAGCCGCGCCCCGCCTGGACCAGTTGTCGCCGGCCGAAGCCCTCTCCCGAGAGCACTTCGGCCGCGCGGACGCCTGCCAGCCAGGCCGGCAACTGCTCCGCCCGCTGTACGACATCCCAGACCACTTCAATTGGCGCCGCCACGTGCGCACTGCGTTCAACGAGGATCATTTCCGTCTTTCCTCCGGTGAGGACATCCCACGATATCGGCACTCTATGCGCTAAATCGGACTTACCTGGACGGGTTCGGAAAAAGACACGCCGATCAACCATTGCGGATTGCGCCAAGCCGGCCTATGGCGCATTGATGGAGAGCGCCCTAAAGTCCCGAACACGTTTCACGTTGACCGGGAGGGCGCATGTCGACCGCACCGATGCCGGAGTTCCCCGCCGGCTTCCGCTGGGGCGTCTCCACCTCGGCCCACCAGATCGAGGGCGCCGCCACGGCCGACGGGCGCGCGGCGTCCATCTGGGACACGTTCGCGCGCTCCCCCGGAACGATCAGCGACGGCAGCAGCGGCGAGGTCGCCTGCGACCACTACCACCGCCACACCGAGGACGTCGCGCTGATGGCCGGCCTCGGCGTCGACGCGTACCGGTTCTCCATCGCCTGGCCCCGGGTGCGGCCCACCGGCACCGGCCCGGCCAACCCGGCCGGCCTCGACTTCTACGACCGACTGGTGGACGAGTTGCTGGCCGCCGGCATCGACCCGGTGGCGACCCTCTACCACTGGGACCTGCCGCAACCCCTCGAAGACGCAGGTGGCTGGCTGCACCGCGACACCGCGGCCCGCTTCGCCGAGTACGCCGATCTGACCGCCGCGCGACTCGGCGACCGGGTCCGGCTCTGGATCACCCTGAACGAGCCGTTCATCCACATGAGCCTCGGGTACGGCATGGGCGAGCACGCTCCCGGCCGGACGCTGCTCTTCGACGCCTTTCCGGCCGCCCACCACCAACTGCTCGGGCACGGGCTCGCGGTCGCCGCGCTGCGGGCCCGCGCCAGCAGCCCGGTGGCGATCGCCAACAACTACTCACCGGTGCGGGTGCTCGGTGACCGCGACGCCGACCGGGCCGCCGGGGCGGCGTACGAGGCGCTGCACAACCGGCTCTTCACCGACCCGCTGCTCGGCCGCGGCTACCCGGAGCTGCCCGGCCTCGACGCGAACGTCGTCCGCCCCGGCGACCTCGACACCATCGCCGCGCCGATCCACGTGCTCGGGGTCAACTACTACAACCCCACGGGTGTACGGGCCGCCGAGGAGGGTTCGCCACTGCCGTTCGACCTGGTGCCGCTGGACGGCTACCCACGGACCGCCTTCGACTGGCCGGTGGCCCCCGACGGGCTGCACGAGCTGCTCGGCTGGCTCCGCGACACCTACGGCGACGCCCTGCCACCCATCGAGATCACCGAGGGCGGCTGCGCGTACGACGACGCGCCGGACGCGAGCGGGCAGGTGGCCGATCCGGAGCGGATCGCGTACCTGGACGGGCACCTGCGGGCGGTTCAGGCCGCCATCGACGACGGGGTGGACGTCCGCGGCTACTTCGTCTGGTCGCTGCTGGACAACTGGGAGTGGGCCGAGGGATTCACCAAGCGCTTCGGTCTGGTGCACGTCGACTACGCCACCCAGACGCGGACGCCGAAGTCGTCGTACACCTGGTTGCGGGACGTGATCGCGGCCTCCCGGGACGGGTCGGCGCGGTGACCACCCTCGACCCGACGCCGGCGTCGCTGCCGGCCGCGCTCGCCGAGCCGACCGTGCCGGTGCGGCGCGGCTGGATCGGTCTGATCTTCGCGGCCAACCTCGGGGTCTGGATGGCGTTCTTCACGCCCATCCAGGTGCTGCTGCCGCAACAGATCGAGCAGATCGCGCCCGGCAACAAGGAGAACATGCTGGCGGTGGTCACCGGCCTCGGCGCCCTGGCCGCGGTGCTCGCCAACCCCCTCGCGGGCGCGTTCTCCGACCGGACCTGCCTGCGGGTGGCGGGCCGGGAGTTCGGCCGTCGGCACGTCTGGACGGCGGGCGGCGCACTGCTCGGCGCGGTGGCCCTGGTGCTGCTGGCCCACCAGCGGACCATCCTGGGGGTGGCCCTCGGCTGGGTGGCCGCGCAGGTCTGCTTCAACGCGATGCTGGCCAGCCTCAGCGCGGCCATCCCGGACCGGGTGCCGGTCACGCAGCGCGGCGGCGTCTCGGGTTGGGTGGGCATTCCGCAGGCGCTCGGGCTGGTGCTCGGCGCGGTGCTGGTCACCGCTGTGGTCACCGGCAACGCGGCCGGCTACCTGGCCATCGCGGTGGCCATCCTGGTGCTGTCGCTGCCGTTCGCGCTGCTCACCCCCGACGAACCGCTGCCACGTACGCATCGGCCCGTGCTGCGCACCCGGGCGCTGCTGGCCTCGATGTGGATCAGCCCGCGCCGGCACCCGGACTTCGCCTGGGCCTGGATCACCCGTTTCCTGGTGCAGCTCGGCAACGCGCTGGGCACCCTCTACCTGCTGTACTTCCTCACCGACGGGGTGCGCCACCCCGACCCCGAGGGCGGGCTGCTGGTGCTGATCCTGCTCTACACGCTCGGCATGATGCTGACCGCCGTGGTCGCCGGCCGGCTGTCGGACCGCTCCGGCCGCCGCAAGATCTACGTCATCGCGTCCGGGCTGATCATGGCGGTGGCGGCGCTGTTGCTCGCGGTCGCGCCGGTCTGGCCGATGGCGATCGTCGCCGCGCTGCTGCTCGGCGCCGGCTACGGCGTGTACCTCGCGGTGGACGCCGCGTTGATCACCCAGGTGCTGCCCCGAGCCACCGACCGGGCCAAGGACCTCGGTGTCATAAACATCGCCAACTCCGCGCCGCAGGTGCTCGGTCCGGCCCTGTCCGCCCCGCTCGTGGTGTACCTGGGCGGCTACCCCACGCTCTACGCGGTCACCGCCGTGGTCACCCTGATCGGCAGCGCCCTGGTGGTGAAGATCCGCTCGGTGCCGTGAGTCAGGGGGCCGTGGCCGAAAGCGGTCGCCCGCCGCCGTAGGCTGGGGGACGTGACGGTACGCGTGCGCTTCGCTCCCTCCCCGACCGGTATGTTCCACGTCGGCGGTGCCCGCTCGGCGCTGCAGAACTGGATTTACGCCAAGCAGCAGGGCGGTGTGTTCGTGCTGCGCGTCGAGGACACCGACGCGGCGCGCAACAAGCCCGAGTGGACCGAGGGCATCCTCTCCGCGCTGGACTGGATCGGCATCTCCCGGGGCAGCTACGAGGGCCCGCACTTCCAGTCGGAGAACGCCGGCGAGCACCGGGCCGCCGCCGCCCGCCTCTACGACTCAGGCCGCGCCTACTACTGCGACTGCACCCGCGAGGACGTGCAGGCCCGCACCGGCTCCCAGTACCAGGGCTACGACGGCTACCACCGCGACCGTGGCCTCGGCCCGGGTCCGGGGCACGCCCTGCGCTTCCGGACGCCCGACGAGGGCACGACCGTGGTGGTCGACCTGATCCGCGGCGAGCCCACCTTCGAGAACAAGCTCATCGAGGACTTCGTCATCGCCCGGGGCGACGGCTCGCCGGTCTTCCTGCTGGCCAACGTCGTCGACGACATGACCATGGGGATCACCCACGTGATCCGCGCCGAGGAGCACCTGCCCAACACGCCCAAGCAGCAGTTGCTCTGGGACGCCCTCGGGGTCAAACCGCCGATCTGGGCGCACGTGCCGGTGGTGGTCAACGAGAAGCGGCAGAAGCTCTCCAAGCGGCGGGACAAGGTCGCCCTGGAGGCGTACCGCGAGGAGGGCTACCTCTCCGGCGCGATGCGCAACTACCTGATGTTGCTCGGCTGGGCGCCGTCGGGCGACCGGGAGATCGTCCCCTGGTCGGTCATCGAGGACGAGTTCCGGCTGGAGGAGGTCAACCCCTCCCCCGCGTTCTTCGACGAGAAGAAGCTGCGCGCGTTCAACGGCGAGTACATTCGCGCGCTGTCCGTGCCCGACTTCATCGACGCCTGCCAGCCGTGGCTGACCGGCACCGGGACCATCGCGCCGCCGCCCTGGCAGCCGGAGGAGTACGACGCCGACGCGTTCGCCGCGGTCGCCCCGCTGGCCCAGACCCGGCTCGCGGTGCTCAGCGAGATCGTGCCGAACGTCGACTTCCTGTTCCTCGCCTCCCCGCTGATCGACGAGGCCGCCTGGACC
Organism: Micromonospora sp. NPDC049175; assembly: GCF_043197345.1. NCBI lineage: Bacteria > Bacillati > Actinomycetota > Actinomycetes > Micromonosporales > Micromonosporaceae > Micromonospora > Micromonospora sp. NPDC049175. The sequence continues at coordinate 1,410,090 of NZ_JBICSY010000001.1, forward strand.
AAGACGATGAAGGACGGCTCGGCGGACCTGCTGGACGAGGCCATCGCGGCGTTCGAGGCGCTGGAGTCGTGGGAGGCCGACGCGCTGAAGTCGACACTGGAGGCGGTCGGCGCCGAGCGTGGCCTCAAGCTCGGCAAGACGCAGGCGCCGGTACGCGTCGCGGTCACCGGCCGCACCGTGGGCCTGCCGCTGTTCGAGTCGCTGGAGGTGCTCGGTCGCGAGCGCACCCTGACCCGAATGCGCGCCGCCCGGCTCCGCCTGGTCTGACACCCGCCGCGCCGCCCCCGCTCCACGGTGGGGGCGGCCGGCGGCGGCGTTCAGCCGCGGGTGGCCCGACGGCGGATCAGCAGGCCGCTCACCAGGGCGGCGAGCAGCACCAGCGCGCCGAGCCCCGAGAGCCACCAGCGCTGGGCGGAGTTGGCGCGCTCCTGCGCCCGAGGCAGGATCGCCGTCGGGGTGGCGCCCTGCGTCGCCGAGGCCGACCCGGCCGACGGCGAGCCGACCGCGGCGCCCGGCGGCACGGCGGTGCCACCGTCCGCCGCCGGCAGTGCGGACGGACTCGCGGACGGGTTGGCGGCGGTCCCGGTCGTGAGGGTGAACCGCACCTCGCCCTTCACCGGGTGCCCGTCGCTGGACGCGAGTTGGTAGCCGACGATGTAGAGCCCTGCGGCCGCCGGTGTGAACGGCACCCGCACGCGGTTGCCGGCGAAGACGGGCGGGCCGCCAGCGGCCACATTGTCCGGTCCCGTTATTGTGATCTTCGTCGTAGCCGGTGCCGGCTTGGCGAGGAACCGCAGCTCGATCCGGGCAGGGGCCGTCGCCACTCGGGCACCGTCGCGCGGATCGCTGCCGGTCAGCGAGTTGTGCGCGGCGGCCGGAGTGGGCGGCGCCAAAAACGACACACCGAGCGCCACGCCGAGCACCACTGGCACGACCCGCACCGTACGTGTAACCCTGCCCCCCATGAACCCCTCCGTAAGGGTACGATCCGCCCGCTGATCAAACGGCTCCTCATTAGTCGAGCAGAGATCGCAGATAGTTCCAAATACTGTTCCAAAGGCTGCAACTCATCGACGTTTTGCGGAGTCTGTAGGTGTAGGACCGACCCTCCGGTCGGCGTCGCATCGGCAGACCGCTCCAGGCGTCACACCGAAGCCATCCATCGAACGGGGCGAGGAGGCGGGATGGTCCGACACATGAGGCGGTTGGCCACCGTGTTGGCGGGCGCGCTGGCGACGGCGCTGCTGTCGCTCGGCACCGCCGGCCCGGCCTCGGCGGCGCCGAACCCGGCACCGCCCGGGGTGGACATCACCGGCACGGGGCTCTCCGCGCCGCTGCGGTTGCGCATGGACACGCAGCCCGCCCACGTGGGCGCGGTCATCGACCAGGTCAACTTCCTGGCGGGCACCGGCATGCCGACGGGCCCGAAGCCGGCCGACCTCGGTCCGAAGTACACGGTCGTGGTGGTCGTCGGTGAGACGCCGCAGCAGACGTTCGACCTCTATCCCAAGGCGGCCGGCGGGCCGCGGGTCTACCGGCCGGCGAAGCAGCCGGACGCCCGCAAGATCAGTGCTGGCTGGTTCCTGGGTCGGCTCAGCATGTCCGAGACCCTGCGCACCGCGGGTGTGCCGCTGGAGCGGCAGTTCGACACGGTGAGTGGCGGCGCGGGCGGTGGCGAACGGGTGCTCCCGGAGGAGGCGCTCGACCCGGCGAAGGATCTCGACGACGCGCTCGGCGACCTGCAGCGCCTGCTGCTGCTCAACGTCGGGGTGATGCTGACGATCACGGTCGGCCTCGCCGGGATCGCCCTGCTGATCCGCCGTCGTACCCGTTAGCTCCTGGCCGCCCTCGCCGAGGCGGCGCGGGCTCAGCACCAGCGGCGCGGTGGGCGCTCCCGGCGGGTGGCCCGTGGGCGCGGCCGGACCGGGCCGTGCCGATGTGCCCCGGCCCAGCCGGGAAGTTCACTGAGGCAACCAGCAGGGACGTCCGCGTCGGGCTCGCTCCGGGCGGGGGCCTCGGCGGAGCGCTGGCGCGGGAGCGCGGTCTCGTCGTCGGCCCACGGCTCCACCGGGTGCGACGGCGCGCCGGCGGTCGGTCGACGGTGCTTGCCAGCCACCTGCGGGTCGTGGTGCCCCGGCCGGCAGGACTCGCCCTGGGCGCAGCCGTGCTCGGCCTCCCCGTGCGCCATTCCCGGTCTCCCTCACGCTCGTCTCACCCGCGGGTGCTCCCCCGACGTGCCCCTGTCACCGTACTGGCCGGGACCGACGGGCCGCGCGCAGCGTACCCGGGGTCGGCACCGGCCAGCTCCCGAAGACGGCGGTGAGCTCGGAACCCGGTCGCGCAGTTCACAGCTTCTTTTCGTGCCGTTCACGCGGAGGTCGCAACCCGATCGGGCCGGGCTCAGCGGACGCGGTGCGCCTCCAGGTCCGCCCGGCGCAGGAGCGCCCGCAGCGCCACGCCGTGACCGGCGAGAGCCTCGGCGCCACCCTCGACGCGGTCGATGACGCAGAGGGCGTGCTCCACCCGGGCACCCAGTTCGCGTAGCTGGCCGGTGGAGATGACCACCTGCCCTCCGGAGGTGACGACGTCCTCGACCACCAGCACCTGCCGCCCGGCCAGTTCCGCGCCCTCGGCGAGCCGGGCCGTCCCGTACGGCTTCGCGCTCTTGCGGACGAACGCGCAGGGCAGCCCGGTGTGCCGGCCGAGCGCGGTCACCACCGGGATCCCGCCCATCTCCAACCCGGCCAGCACCTCGGTGCCGGTCGGGACCAGGCGCACGAGGTGGGCGGCCACCCGGTCCAGCAGGCGGGGGTCCGCCTCGAAGCGGTACTTGTCGAAGTACTCGTCGGCGGTCCGCCCGGAGCGGAGCACGAACGTGCCGGTCAGCCGGCAGGTGCTGTCGATCTCGCGAGCCAGCGCGGCCAGGTTCTCCCGATCAGTCATGATGATCATTCTTGCGCTGTCGGGCCGCGCTCCGCGTACCCCTTTCGGCGCATGTCGGTGCCGTCGGGCTCCTTCTCCAGGCGGTGTCGAAGCGTCGGCGGCTGTGGTGGGATCGGGGCATGCGACCGCCACCGTGGCTCGGCTCCGGCGCCCTCGGCCGCGACCTCGCGCTCGCCGCCGCGTCGCTGGCCGGCGGCCTGGTGCTCTTCGCCCTGGGCTGGCAGCCGCAGGTCCGTCCGCACACGGGCGTGCCGTCGGCGCTGTTCCTGCCGCCGCTGCTGGTGATGTGCGCGGCGGTGGGCATGCGTCGGGTCGCCCCACGCGCCAGCCTGGCCGTGGGCACCGGGGCGCTGGTCGTGGACACCGCGCTCGGCAACTCGCTGGGCACGATCCTGGTCTACACGCAGGTGCTCTACGACGCCTGCGTGTACGGCCCGCCACGGCTCTGGCGATGGCTGCTGCGGGTGAGCATCGGACTGAGCCTGGTCGGCGCCGTCGTCGGGGTGGTCGCCTTCGACAACTGGCGCGGGGTCACCATCGGGGTGCTCGTGGTGCTCGCCGGGCTGCTGCCGGTGCTGACCGGCATCAGCGTGCGGCAGTACCGCGACCAGGCCGCCGCCGAGCGGGCGCGGGCCGAGCAGACCGCCCGGCTGGTCGAGTTGGACCGTCGACAGGCGGTCAGCGCCGAACGGGCCCGGATGGCCCGGGAGCTGCACGACGTCGTCGCCAACCACCTCAGCGCGGTCGCCATCCACGCGACCGCCGTGCTGTCCGTACCCGGCCTGGACCGCGACCAGGTCTCCTCGGCGTTGCACGTGATCCGGGAGAGCAGCGTGCAGGGCCTCGCCGAGATGCGTCAGATGATCGAGGTGCTGCGGGAGCCGGCGACCGGCGACGGGACGGATTCCGCGGGCGACGGCCCGGCGGTGCCGGAGGCGGTCACCGCCCGGCTCGCCGAGGCGGACGGGCTGGTCGAGCGGATCCAGGCCGCCGGCCTCACGGTGCGGGTACGCACCGACGGCACCCCGGGCCCGCTGCCGGTGGGGGTGGACCTCGCCGCGTACCGGATCGTGCAGGAGTCGCTGACCAACGCGCTCAAGCACGGCACGGGTGAGGCGGAGCTGACCATCGCGTACCGGCCGGCGGAGGTGGTGGTGACGGTGGAGAATCCGGTGCGCACACCCGGGGGCGGGTTGCCGGGCGCCGGGGCCGGGCTGATCGGGATGCGGGAGCGGGCCACGCTGCTGGCCGGGCGGTTCAGCGCCGGGCCGCACGACGGTCGCTGGCAGGTCCGGGCCGCGCTGCCCACCGGGGCGGGCGGGTGAGCGGCCCGGCGGACGACACGATCGTGCGGGTGGTGCTCGCCGACGACCAGCCGGCGGTACGCGCCGGACTGGCCCTGATCCTGGGCGCCGCCCCCGGCCTGACCGTGGTCGGCGAGGCGGCCGACGGCGACGAGGCGGTCCGGCTGTGCCGGGAGTTGCGCCCGGACGTGGCCGTGTTGGACGTACGGATGCCCCGGCGGGACGGCATCTCCGCGACCCGGGCGATCGTCGCCGACCTGCTCGCCGACGTGCTGGTGCTCACCACCTTCGACCTCGACGAGTACGTCTTCGGGGCGCTGCGCGCCGGCGCGGCCGGGTTCCTGCTCAAGAACACCGACGCCGCCGGCCTGGTGGCCGCGGTGCGGATGGTGGCGCGTGGCGACGGGTTCATCGCCCCCGCGGTGACCCGCCGGTTGATCGCGGCCTTCGCGGCCACCGCGCCGGGCGCGTCGGCGGACACCCGGGCCGCCCTGGGCACCCTCACCCCGCGCGAACGTGACGTGTTGGCCTGCCTCGGCCTGGGCCTGTCCAACCAGCAGATCGCCGACCGGCTGGCGACGGCGGAGAGCACCACCAAGACGCACGTGAGCCGGATCCTGGCGAAGCTGGGGCTGCGCAGCCGGGTGCAGGCCGCGATCCTGGCCCAGGAGCTGGGGTTGCCGCCACCGTGACCCACCCGTGGCGGCCCGCTGACCGGTGCCGACGTGGTTGGCCTGGTCACGACGTGTCAGGCTAGGGCGGTGAGTACGCCGGGGGGTGGAGAGCTGGCGGCCACGCTGCGCCGGATCGAGCGTTCGGCGGGGGCGTTGGCCACCTCCAGCGTGGCCCGGATGGACGAGACGCTGCCGTGGTTCCGGGCGCTGCCGGCCGACCAGCGCTCCTGGGTGATGCTCGTGGCCCAGGCGGGCGCCCGGTCGCTGGTGCAGTGGCTGAGCGAGGGTGGCGGCACCGCGGACAGCACCCAGGAGGTCTCGGACGAGGTCTTCGCCGCCGCCCCGCAGGCGCTGGCCCGGTCGATCACCCTCCAGCAGACCGTCGCGTTGATCAAGGTGACCATCGACGTGGTCGAGGAGCAGGTGTCGCAGCTCGCCGCCGAGGGTGAGGAGCAGCAACTGCGCGAGGCGGTGCTGCGCTTCTCCCGGGAGATCGCGTTCGCCGCCGCCCGGGTGTACGCGCGGGCAGCCGAGTCACGCGGCGCGTGGGACGCGCGGTTGCAGGCCCTGCTCGTCGACGCGCTGCTGCGCGGTGACTCACCCGACGTGCTGGCCAGTCGGGCCGCCGCGCTCGGTTGGGCGGACGCGCCGCCGGTGGCGGTGGCGGTCGGTCGGTCGCCGGGCGGCGAGGTCTCCGCGGTGCTGCACGTGGTCTACCGGCAGGCCCGCCGGATCGGCGTGGAGGTGATCGGTGGGGTGCACGGCGACCGGCTGGTGATCGTGCTGGGCGGGGCGGCGGACCCGCTGACCGCCACCGCGAAGCTGCTCAGCGCGTTCGGCGACGGGCCGGTGGTGGTCGGTCCGGCCGTACCGAGTCTGGACGAGGCGACCGAGTCGGCACGCGCCGCGCTGTCCGGTTTCCGGGCCGCGCCGGCCTGGCCCGGTGCTCCCCGTCCGGTGCCGGCCGCCGATCTGCTGCCGGAGCGGGCCCTCGCCGGCGACGCGGAGGCTCGGCGGCGGTTGCGCCACGACGTGTACGCGACGCTCGTGCGCGCGGGCGGCGAGTTGCTGGCGACCCTGGACGCCTTCCTGGCCGCCGGTGGCACGCTGGAGAGCGCCGCCCGCGCCTTGTTCGTCCATCCGAACACGGTGCGTTACCGACTGCGGCGGATCGCCGAGGTGACCGGCTTCTCGCCGCTGTCGCCCCGGGACGCGTTCGCGCTTCAGGTCGCGCTGACCGTGGGCCGGTTGGATCCGGTCGTCCCGCTCGCCTCGCCGGTCCCGACTCAGACAATGACCCCGGCCGTCCGGAAATCCTCCCAAAACGAGGATGATCCCCGCCGATCTTTGTAGGAAACCTCCAAAGGTCCTAGTACGGTTTGGTCGAAGGCCGCACCGCGTTACCCGCCTTTATCCGGGAGAGTCATAGGCGTGCTCGCCGTACTTAGTCCCGGCCAGGGTTCTCAGAAACCCGGCTTCCTGACCCCCTGGCTCGACCTGACCGGCACCGAGGCGCGGCTGCGCGAGTGGTCGGCGTTGGCCGGGGTCGACCTGGTGCACCTGGGCACCGCCGCCGACGCGGACGAGATCATGGACACCGCCCGTACCCAGCCGCTGCTTGTCGCCGCGGCGTTGCTCGCGGCCGAGCACCTGCCCCTGGACGGCGTCGGACTCACGGCCGGACACAGCGTCGGCGAGTTGGGCGCCGCCGCCATCGCCGGCGTGCTGACCCCCGAGGCCGCGATCACCCTCGCCGGCGTACGGGGCCGGGAGATGGCCGCCGCCTGCGCGTTGGAGCCGACCGGAATGGCCGCGATGCTGGGTGGCGACCCGGACGAGGTGCTCGCCGCGATCGAGGCGCAGGGGCTCTATCCCGCCAACCGCAACGGCGCCGGGCAGACCGTCGCCGCGGGCGCGCTGGACGGGCTCGACAAGCTCGCCGCCGAGCCGCCCGCCCGGACCCGGGTCATCCGACTGAAGGTGGCCGGCGCGTTCCACACCCCGTACATGTCCCCGGCCGAGACGGCGCTCGCCGCCGCCGCCGCCGAGATCACCCCCGCCGATCCGGCCCGAACCCTGCTGTCGAACCTCGACGGCACCGCCGTCGACAACGGCCCGGAGATGGTGCGGCGCCTCATCCGCCAGGTCACCGCGCCGGTGCGCTGGGATCTGTGCATGCGTGCGCTTGCCGACCTCGGGGTCACCGGCGTGATCGAACTACCACCGGCCGGCACTCTCGCCGGGCTGGTCAAGCGGGACCTCAAGGGCGAGGGCGCGCCGGAGATCGTCACCCTGAACACCCCGGACGACCTGCCGGCCGCACGGGACCTGATCGCCCGTATCGGAGGTCGTTCATGACTGGCAGTCGCATCGTCGCGATGGGGCACTACCAGCCCTCGCGGGTGGTGACAAACGACGACATCGCGCAGCTCGTCGACACCAACGACGAGTGGATCCGCGACCGGGTCGGCATCGTCAGCCGGCGGATCGCCGACACCGAGACGGTCGCCGACATGGCCGCTGCCGCCGCCGGCAAGGCTCTTGCCAACTCGGGCCTGACCGCCGCCGACATCGACCTGGTCGTGGTCGCCACGTGCACGTCGATCGACCGCAGCCCCAACGTGGCCTGCCGGGTCGCCGCCAAGCTGGGCATCACCGCGCCCGGCGCGTTCGACCTCAACACCGCCTGCTCGGGCTTCGCGTACGCCCTGGGCACCGTCGACCACGCCATCCGGGCCGGGGCGTCGCGCAACGCGATAGTCATCGGCGCCGAGAAGCTGTCCGACTTCACCGACTGGACCGACCGCTCCACCTGCATCATCTTCGCCGACGGCGCCGGCGCCGCGGTGGTCACCGCCACCGCCGACGACGAGCCGGCCGGAATCGGCCCGGTGGTCTGGGGTTCGGCGCCGGAGAAGAGCGACGCGGTACGCATCGAGGGCTGGCGCCCGTACGTCCAGCAGGAGGGGCAGTCGGTGTTCCGCTGGGCCACCACCGCGCTGGCGCCGCTCGCGCTGCAGGCCTGCGAGCGGGCCGGGGTGGACCCGTCGGAGCTGGCCGCGTTCGTGCCGCACCAGGCCAACGCCCGGATCATCGACGGCATCGCCAAGCGGCTCAACATCCCCGACGCGATCATCGCGAAGGACATCGTCGAGTCCGGCAACACCTCCGCCGCGAGCGTGCCGCTGGCCCTGTCCAAGCTGGTCGAGCGCCGGGAGGTGCCCTCGGGCGCACCGGTGCTGCTGTTCGGCTTCGGCGGCGGTCTGACCTATGCCGGTCAGGTCGTCCGCTGCCCCTGATGACCCCCTTCGGCGCGTACGCGTCGAGGAATGGCGGTCGGCGACGCCGTCCGTCGGACAACCCCGATGAAAGGAACCAACCGCAATGACCCGTGACGAGATCACCACCGGCCTCGCCGAGATCCTCGAAGAGGTTGCCGGAGTGAACCCGGACGACGTGGCCGAGGGGAAGTCCTTCACCGACGACCTCGACGTCGACTCGCTCTCCATGGTGGAGGTCGTGGTGGCCGCCGAGGAGAAGTTCGGCGTCAAGATCCCGGACAACGAGGTGCAGAACCTCAAGACCGTCGGTGACGCCGTCAGCTACATCGCGGCGCAGTCCTGATCATGAGTCGTCCTGACGTCGTCGTCACCGGGCTCGGCGCGACGACCCCGCTCGGCGGGGACGTCGCGTCGACCTGGGACGCCATGCTCGCCGGCCGCTCCGGGGTGAGTGCCCTCACCCAGGAGTGGGCCGCGCAACTGCCGGTCCGGATCGCCGCCCAGTTGGCCGTGGACCCGTCCGAGGTGCTGGACCGGGTCCGACTGCGCCGACTGGACCGCTCCGAGGCGATCGCGATCATCGCGGCGCAACAGGCCTGGGCGGACGCCGGCCTCGCCGGATCCGACCTCGACGGAGAGCGGTTGGCCGTCAGCGTCGGCTCCGGCATCGGCGGTGCCACCACCCTGCTCGCCCAGGACGACATCCTCGAAGCGTCCGGGCCGCGGCGGGTGTCCCCGCACACCATCCCGATGCTGATGCCGAACGGTCCGGCCGCGTGGGTCGGGCTGGAACTGGGTGCCAAGGCCGGTGTGCACGCGGTGGCCAGCGCCTGCGCCACCGGCGCCGAGGCGATCGCCCTGGGCCTGGACATCATCCGTTCCGGCCGGGCCGACGTGGTGGTGGCCGGCGGCACCGAGGCGGTCATCCACCCGCTGCCGATCGCCGGTTTCAGCTCGATGCGGGCCATGTCGACCCGCAACGACGAGCCGGAGCGCGCCTCCCGCCCGTGGGACCGGGGCCGGGACGGCTTCGTCCTCGGCGAGGGCGCCGGCATCGTGGTGCTGGAGCGGGCCGAGCACGCCGCAGCCCGGGGCGCCCGGGTGTACGCGCGCCTCGCCGGGGCCGGCATCACGTCCGACGCGTACGACATCGTGCAGCCGCACGCCGAGGGCGAGGGCGCCATCCGGGCCATCGCCAAGGCGATCGCGGACGCGGACGTGGCCAAGCGGGACATCGTGCACGTCAACGCCCACGCCACGTCGACGCCGATCGGCGACATGCTGGAGATCGGCGGGCTGCACAAGGCGCTCGGCGACCACCCGGTGTTGTCCGCGACGAAGTCGATGACCGGTCACCTGCTCGGTGCGGCCGGCGCGCTGGAGTCGATCGCCACCATCCTGGCCATCCGCGACAGTGTCGTCCCTCCGACGATCAACCTCGACGACCCGGAGCCCGGCCTCACGCTCGATGTCGCAGCGCACAAGGCACGCCACATGGAGATCCCCGCCGCGTTGAACAACGCGTTCGGCTTCGGCGGCCACAACGTGGCGCTCGTCTTCGCCCGACCCTGAGATTCTGCGCGGGGGCCCCTTCTCGTCGAGAAGGGGCCCCCGCGTCGTTCAGCCGCGGTTACGGGGGTGCTGTTTCGCGGTGCGCTCGTTGCCGTGGCGGTAGTTGCCGGTCCAGCGCGCCATCACCAACTGCGGGTCTTCGTCGACCTCGGCCAGGAACTCCGCGGCCCGGGCGCCACGCAGCGTGCCGGCGACCCGTCCGTGGTGGGTGATCACGACGGTGCCGTCCGCCCGTCGCACGTGCCGGAATCCCGCTGCCGCTCCCATGGGGTGAGGTTGTCAGACCGACCGAGGGGGAGGCGACCGGATTTCCGTCGCGCGGGCACCGACGTGCTGCCGGCGTACCGGCTCGCCGTGCGAGGGCTCGCGACGAGCGCGTGAGGTGGGCGCCGACCTGGCCGCGCCGGCCGGTCAGGTGCCGCAGGTGGTGGCGGGCAGGCCGGGCACGGCCACCGGGGATCGGCCCCCCGGCTTGGCCTTGCCGGCCAGTACGGCGGCCAGCGCGGTCATGGACGCCCGGCTGGAGGAGTACGTGGCCAGCAACGTCGGAGACTTCGCCTCACCCAGCACGTACGGGGTGTCCATGGCGACCGTGACCGCCGCGTCGGGGCGCAGATCCTTGGCGCCGTCGCCGTAGCCCACCAGGTGCACGATCGTGCCACCGCTGGCCTTGACCTGCACCCCGGCGGCCTTCAGCGCGGCGGTGAGCGTGGCCCGGGTGCCGTCCCGGCCACCGGAGGAGGTGACGGTGACCGGCCCGGGCACCGCGCCGCCGCAGGTGCCGCGCAGCACGGTGACGGCGGCGGCGGCCAGCGCGTCGGCCGCGGCGCGGTGGGCCGGGGTGTTGAGCGTGGACATCCGCGCGGCCGGGGTCTCCGCGAGCCGGAACTTCATGGTCAGCACCCGGGTGACCGCCTCGACCAGCCGGGTCCGGGGCAGCGACCCGCCGCGCAGCGCGGCGAGCAGCCCGTCGTACGCCTGACCGACATTCGGGGTCATCAGGATGAGGTCGTTGCCGGCGTTCAGCGCCCGGACCGCCGCCTCGCCGGGTGGCCAGCGCTTGGCGGGCGGCATGTTCATCCCGTCGGTGATCACCACGCCCTTGAAGCCGAGCTGACCGCGCAGCACGTCGGTGAGCAGCTTGTGGGAGAAGGTCGCCGGGGTCCCGGGGTCGATCGCGCGCGCGTCCAGGTGCCCGGACATCACCGCCATCGCCCCGGCATCGATGCCGGCGGTGAACGGTGGCCAGGCGCCGCTCTGCAACGTCGCGGCCGACTGGGTGAGCACCGGCAGGTCCTGGTGCGAGTCGTCGGCGCTGTGGCCGTGCCCGGGGAAGTGCTTCAGGGTGGCCGCGACACCCTCCGCCTGGAGGCCACGGACGGCGCCGCCCACCTGCGCCGCGGCCTGCTTCGGGTCGGCGCCGTACGAACGGGAGCCGATCACGGTGCTGCGGGTGGCCAGCACATCGGCCACCGGGGCGAAGTCGATGTTGATTCCCATCGCCGCCAGCTCGGCGCCGGCGGCCCGCCAGGCGGCCTCGGTCAGCTTCGGGTCACCGGCCGCGCCGGCCGCGAGGGCGCTGGGCAGCACGGTGACGCCGTCGGTCACCCGGGTGACGACGCCGTACTCCTGGTCGGTGCCGACGAGCAGTGGCGCGGGGCCGGCGGCGAGCCGACCGGCGGCGGCACGCAGCCCGCTGGTGAGGTCGTGCACCTGCTTCGGGTTGTCGACGTTCGTGGTCTCCTGGTTGCCCTTGGTCGGGTCGTCGGCACTGAACCCGACGAGGATCAGGCCGCCCAACCGGTACTTGGCGATCATGTCGGCGGGGGTGTCGACCCCGGCGAGTGCCTGGTTGCCGGCAGCCGAGCCGGCGGAGACCTTCGTGGCCGAGTCGCCGTAGGCGTACGGCATCAGCACCTGGCCGACAAGATCTTCGTCGGACAGGGTGGCGACGAGCGCCGCGGCACGGGCGGCGGGGTCGCTGGCCGGCGTCGGGGCGGGGCCGCTCGGGGCGGCGGACGCGCCGAGCGGGCTGGTCGTCGGCGTGGGCCGCGCGGGGCCACCCGAGCAGCCGGAGGCGAGCAGGGCGGTCAGGGCGGCGACTGCGACAGTGGCGCGCCACGGGCGATTCGACACGCCGCCCATCCCACCAGCTTCCCCCTTATCGGGGCAACTTGACCTTACCGGTCGCGGGCACCTCGACGGCCACCGCCAGCGCAGCGGCGACCGGGTCAGCCGACGCGGGTGAGCAAGGTCACCGGGGCACCGTCACCTGCGTACCGGTAGGGCTCCAGGTCGGCGTCCCACGCGGTGCCGAGGGCCTTGTCCAGGGCGTGTGCCAGCGCCTCCGGCGCCCGGGAGGCGGCCATCAGGGCTCGGAGCCGGTCCTCGCCGAGCTGGATGTCGCCGGCCACGCCGACCGTGGCCCGGAACATGCCCCGGGCCGGCACGTACATGAACCGCTCGCCGTCGGCGCCGGGACTCGGCTCCTCGGTGACCTCGAAACGGATCATGGGCCACTGCCGTAGGGCAACAGCCAGCTCGGCGCCCGTCCCCGGACGGCCGGTCCACCCGCACTCGGCCCGGCGTGCGCCGGGGTCGACGGGCTGAGCCGTCCACTGCAGGTTGACCGGCGCGGCTAGGACGCGCGCGATCGCCCACTCGACGTGCGAGCACACGGCGAGTGGGGTCGAGTGGACGTATACGACGCCACGCGTTGGCACGGTGACCTCCCGGGAGAGCGAGGTGCGTCTTCCCCTACGACCTCGTCCAACCAGGTGGCTGCTGCAACACATGATGACTCGTGTGGCCAGTGGTGCGCCAGGGAATCGGAAAAAACGCCTGTCGGAATAGCCGGACGGGTGGCTGCCGTTACCTCTCAGGACACCGCGGCGACCAGCATGATGTCGTGGTCCTGTACAGTTCCACCGGCGGCTTATGCCGCGTTACACCTTCGCGGGCCGAGCGCAGTGTGGCCCGCACACAGCCCCCGGACGTCCAGTCCTCCCGTACGTCTTGCAAGGAGTACCTCCGTGGCGAGCAACACCTCTAAGACCGCGCGCGCGTCCGTCCGGGCCGGCCAGGCTGGCCAGGGTGGCGCCCTCAGCGTGCTGGGCGAGTTCAAGTACCTCATCCCGCTCAACGGCGGCAAGCACGCCTACGTGCGGAACCTGACCAACGGCAAGACCGCGCACCTGCGCACGGACTCCGACGCCTTCGTCGAGGAGATCCGCGTGCTGGCCGCGGCCGGTCACGCCGCCAAGATCCGGGCCGAGATCAACAACCTGGCCGCCACCCACCCGGGTGACGGCTGGGAGGCCACCGAGAAGCGCCTGGTCGCCGCCGGCGTCTTCGAGGGCTGAGCCCTCCCCCACCGCATCATCGAAGCCGCCCGTCGGGAGTTCCCGGCGGGCGGTTTCGCGCGTCCGGCGCGAGATCCACTCAGCTTCCTGGAAGCCGGGGCGTCCCCGCAGGCCGGACACCCCGACATCACCAAACCCGAGTCGGTCCAGCGGCGTCGGGGCGGGTTCAGCCCGGACCGAGGAGGGTGACCTCGCCGGTGGCCAGGTCGTAGAGGCCACCGACCACGGCCACCCGGTCGGCGGCGACCGGCCCGGCCAGCAGATCGTCCTCGCGCAGCGTGCGCACCGTCCGCCGGACGTGCCGGCGGATCGCGAGCGGCAGCACCGCCGGGTCGTCGATCCCCACCCCGGTCACCGCCGGGGCGATCTCGTCCACCAGGTACGCCAGCGAGCCGCCGGGGTGCTCCCCGGCGCGGACCGCGTCCACGGTGGCGCCGACGGCACCACACCGCTCGTGCCCGAGGACCATCACCAGCGGCACGCCGAGCTGGCCCACCACGTACTCGATCGACCCGCACACCGCCCGATCGAGGACGTGCCCACCGGTACGGATCACACAGATCGCGCCGAAGGTCTGGTCGAAGATCGCCTCCAGCGGCACCCGCGAGTCGATACAGCCGAGCACCACGGCGTACGGCTGCTGGTCCCCCGAGGCGGCGGCCGCGGCGGCCGTGACGTCGTGCCCGTGGATCGGCTGCCCGCTGACGAAGCGCCGGTTACCGGCGAGCAGGTCGGCCAGCGCGGCGCGAGGAGTGCCGCCGGCCTGCCGCCGCTGCCCCGACATGTCGCCCATGGGCGCTTCCGACGACCCCATGCCGTCCAGCTTGGCCCGCCGCCGGGCCCCACGGGCGGGGTCGGGGAATGTCAGCCGCGACGCGATTGGCGTGCTGTCCTGGCGGGTAGCCGGGTATCGGAGGGACTGGTGGGGTGCCGGGCGGCCTGGGGAGGTGGCGATGCCGGAGCGGTTCGAGGTCGGTCTGCCCGACGGCGTACGACTCAACGTCGAGGCGACGGGGCCGACGGACGCCCAGGTCACCGCCGTCCTGTTGCACGGCTGGACGTTGGACGGGCGCGCCTGGCACCGGCAGGTCGACGCGCTCACCGCGGCGTCGGTCGGCGGGTCGGTGCGGGTGGTCACCTACGACGCGCGGGGGCACGGTCGGTCCAGCTGCATGGCGTTGCCCACGGCCACCCTTGCCCAACTCGGCGACGACCTAGCGGCGGTGCTCGACGCGGTGGCGCCGGTCGGGCCGGTGGTCCTGGTCGGGCACTCGATGGGCGGCATGACGATCATGGAGTACGCCCACCGCCACCCGGCGCACTTCGCCGCCCGTACGGCAGGTCTGGTCTTCGTGTCGACCACCGCCGAGGGGCACACCCACACCGTGTACGGGCTCTCGCCGCGGATCGCCCGACTGATCCGGCTGGCCGAGACGACAGGTGCCGGAGTGCTGGCCCGGTGCGGCTCGTGGCGAGCGCCCCGGGCGCTGCTGAACGCGCTGCGACCGAGCATCCGGTGGATGCTGTTCGGCGACCGCTGCGAGTCGGCCGACATCCGGCTGGTGACGTCGGCGGTGGCTCGGGCCTCGCTGCGGTCGATCGGCGGGTTCCGTGCCTCCATCGGCACCCAGCACCGACTGGACACCCTCACCGCGTTGGCGCACCTGCCGGCCGCCGCCCTGGTCGGCGACCGGGACCGGCTGACCCCGCCGCCGTGCGCCGAGTCGATCGCCGCGGCCCTGCCGGCCACCGAGCTGACCGTCTGCCCGGGGGCCGGACACATGTTGATGATGGAGCGCCCGGACGAGGTGAACGCGGCGCTCACCGGCGTCCTGCGTCGGGTGTTCGCCGAACCGACGCCCCGGATTTCCGGCCCGGCCGCCGCCGGGACGGGCGTCTGAGCGCGTTCCCGCACCTCGGGCGCGGCGGGCCCGGCGCGGGGCCGTACCCTTCTGCGGTTGGCTTGCGCGGTTCCCGCCGCCCGCCGGCGACCTTCGAAGGAGCGT
This sequence comes from Micromonospora sp. NPDC049175, assembly GCF_043197345.1. Classification (NCBI taxonomy): domain Bacteria; kingdom Bacillati; phylum Actinomycetota; class Actinomycetes; order Micromonosporales; family Micromonosporaceae; genus Micromonospora; species Micromonospora sp. NPDC049175. Next base: position 1,425,232 of record NZ_JBICSY010000001.1, read on the forward strand.
GCGTTGACCGACCAGACCGGCCTGGAGCAGGAGATTGCCGCCGAGCAACGACACCTCGACCGGGTGTACGCCCGACTGGCCGAACTGCGGCGCTCGGCGGTCCGCGCCGAGCGCGACGGCTACCGGATCGCCCGGGTGGGCACGCACGGCTCGTTGGTCGAGCGCGACGCGATGGTCTTCCACGCGGCGCAGCGGCGGCACGTCCTGGACGCCGAGTACGAGGGGTTGGTCTTCGGCCGGCTGGACCTGCGGGACCGGCAGGTGCTGCACGTGGGGCGACTCGGGATCCGCGACGAGGACGCCAGCACGCTCGTCGTGGACTGGCGGGCACCGGCCGCCGCCGCCTTCTACCAGGCCACGCCGGCGCAGCCGCTGGACGTGGTGCGTCGCCGCACGATCCAGTCCCGTGCCGAGCGGGTCACCCGGATCGAGGACGACCTGCTGGACCCGACGGCCGCCCCGGAGGGGATGACTGTCGTCGGCGACGGCGCCCTGCTGGCCACCCTGTCCAAGGCGACCGGCCGGGGCATGCGGGACATCGTGGCGACCATCCAACGGGAGCAGGACGAGGCGATCCGTTCGCCCGGTTCCGGGGTGACGATCGTCGCGGGCGGCCCGGGCACCGGCAAGACGGCGGTCGCCCTGCACCGGGCGGCGTTCCTGCTCTACTCCGACCGCAGCCGGTACGCCGGTGGCGGCATCCTGGTGGTCGGCCCGTCGGGGGTCTTCGTCGAGTACATCGCCTCGGTGCTGCCCTCGCTCGGTGAGGACACCGCCACCCTGCACTCGCTCGGCACCCTCTTTCCGGGGATGACCGCCACCCGCACCGACCCGCCCGAGGTGGCGGCCGTGAAGGGCTCGCTGCGGATGCGCCGGGTGCTGGAACGCGCGGTCCGCGACGCGGCGCCGGGCGGCCCGGATGAGCTGCGGCTGCTCTACCGGGGCACGCTGCTGCGGCTGGACCGGGCCGACCTGGACCGGATCCGGGACCGCGCGCTGCACCGCGGCGCCCGCCGCAACGAGGTGCGCCGGGCCGGCTTCGACGGCGTGTTCGCCGCACTCTGGGCGCAGGCCCGCGAGGTGGGCATCCGCCTGCCGGAGCAGCGGACCTTCGAGGCGGAGATCGCCGAGCGGTCGGAGTTTCGCGAGTTCCTCAAGGCGTGGTGGCCCCGGCTGCACCCGCGGCACGTGCTCGGTTGGCTGGCCCGGCCGGACCGGCTGCGGCGGTACGCCGGCGGGATCCTCTCCGGCGCGGAGATCCGGCTGCTCAGCGCCGCGTACCGGAACCTGGACACGGACGGGTTGACGATCGCCGACATCGCGCTGCTGGACGAGTTGGACGCCCTGCTCGGCAAGCCGGCGCAGCCGGCCAAGGCCCGTCGCGACCCGTTCCAACTCGCTGGCGGCGTCCGCGAGCTGAGCACCGCCAGCGACCGGCAGCGGGCGGCTCGGGCGGCGGCCCGGGAGCGGACGGAGGACTACCGGGAGTACGCGCACGTGGTGGTCGACGAGGCACAGGACGTCTCGCCGATGCAGTGGCGGATGGTCGGACGGCGGGGCCGCCTGGCCTCCTGGACGGTGGTGGGTGACCCCGCGCAGACCGCGTGGACGGGTGATCCGGAGGAGCTGAACCAGGCCCGGGACCAGGCGCTGGGCCGGCGTAAGCGACACGACTTCACCCTCACCACCAACTACCGCAACTCGTCGGAGATCTTCGCGGTGGCGGCGGCGGAGATCCGCCGGCTCTACCCCGACCTGCCGCTGCCGACCGCCGTACGCTCCACCGGGGTCGATCCGGTCGAGCTGGTGGTGCCCGCGACCGGGTTGGAGACCGCCGTCGTGAAGGCGGCCGCCGGACTCCTGGCCGAGGTGGAGGGCACGGTCGGCGTGATCACGCCGGTCCCCCGCCGCGACGAGGTCGCCGGCTGGCTCGACGCGCTCGGCGCGCCGCGCCTCCAGGTGGTGACCAGCCTGGAGGCCAAGGGCATGGAGTACGACGGTGTCGTGCTTGTCGCCCCGAGCGAGATCCGGGCGGATCCGGGTGCCGGGGTACGCACTCTCTACGTGGCGCTCTCCCGGGCCACGCAACGACTCACCACGATCGATCCGACCGGCTGATCCGGGGCATCGCGCCCGCGGACCAGCGGCCTACGCCACACTTGCATACATAGCGATGTGAGCATACATTTGACCCGGCCCCAACCGGCGGCGGAAGGTGGATCTCGTGGGCGCAGGTCATGACCACCACCATGGGTCGGTCGCCAATGCCGCACACCAGCACAGGGGCCGGCTCTGGGCGGCGTTCGGGCTGCTCGCCACCCTGATGGTGGTCGAGGCGGTGGCCGCCCTGCGCACCGGCTCACTCGCCCTGCTCTCCGACGCCGGGCACATGTTCACCGACGTGCTCGGCATCGGGATGGCGCTCGCCGCGATCACCGCGACCCGGCGGGCCACCACCGACCCGCAGCGCACCTTCGGGCTCTACCGACTCGAGGTGCTCGCCGCGCTCGCCAACGCCGTCCTGCTCTCCGGCGTCGCGATCTACGTGGTGATCGAGGCGATCCGCCGCTTCGGCGACCCGCACCAGGTCATCGCCGGCCCGATGCTCGCGGTGGCCGTGCTCGGCCTGCTCGCGAACGTCGCCGCCTTCGCCCTGCTCCGCGCCGGAGCCCGGGAGAGCATCAACCTGCAGGGGGCCTACCTGGAGGTGCTCGGCGACCTGCTCGGCTCACTCGGCGTGATCGGCGCGGCGCTGCTCATCACCGTCACCGACTGGTGGTGGGCCGACCCACTCGTCGCGGTCGCCATTGGCGCGTTCATCCTGCCGCGCACCTGGCGGCTGGCCCGCGCCGCCGTCCGGATCCTGGTGCAGGCCGCCCCGGAACACCTCCAGGTGACCGCCGTGCACGACCGGTTGGCCGCGGTCCCCGGGGTGGTCGAGGTGCACGACCTGCACGTCTGGACGCTCACCTCGGGCATGGAGGTGGCCTCGGCGCACCTGACCATGGCACCCGGCGCCGAGGTCGGCACGGTGCTCACCGCGGCGCGTACCGCCCTGCACGACGACTTCCGGATCGAGCACGCGACGTTGCAGATCGAGCCCGGCGCCGCCCCCGGCGCCTGCGGCTCGATCGAGTGGTGACAGCTTTCTCGTGACGACGCACGCACCGTCTGTCACATCGGCTGCAGCAGCCCCACCGGCACCGGTAGGCTCGGTCCCGGCCTCCACCAGGCGGCGCCCTCCAGGCGCCGGTGGCGGTCGCCGCCTAATCGCCCAACCGGGCGAACCGGGGAACCACGTTCCTGGGGTGCATCCGCGTCAGCGGTAGGGATCTTCCGTCCCGAACCCGTCAGCTAACCCGGTCGGCGGCTGACGGAAGGACATGCGCAGTGGCACCAGCACGACCACCCGCCGCCCGACTGGCGGCCCTGATCGTCGCGATGATCGCCCTCGGCGTCGCGCTCCCGGCCGGCACCGCCTCGGCCGCTCCCCCGACCGGCCTGCGGGCCGCCGCCGCACCCGACTCCGACGAGGAGGGCGGCACCCCCTCGCTACGCGCCCAACTCGAGGCCGCCAGCAAGGGCTACCTGGACGCGAAACGCGCTCTGGACACCTCAGTCAAGCGGCAGCAGCAGCTCGCCACCCAGCTGAAGGAGATCGAGGTCGAGCTTGCCCAGCGCGACGGCAAGGTCGGCCAGATCGCCGGCGTGGCATACCGCACCGGGCGGCTCGGCGTGGTGTCGGCGCTGCTCAACAGCAGCAGCCCGGAGGGCTTCATGGACCGGGCCGCCGCGCTGGACGCGGTGGCCGCCAACGAGGACCGGGTGCTGCGCGACCTGCTCGCCACCAAGGACCAGGCCAGTCGCACCCGGGCCGCCCTGAACGGCGAGATCGTCGAACAACGCAAGCAGGTCACGGTGATGGCCAAGCGCAAGGACCAGGCCGAACGAGCCCTGACCGTGGCCAACACCCCCAAGCCGAAGACCACCGCCGACACCGGCTCCAACCGGGGCACCTCCAGCGCCAACGCGAAGGCGGCGCCGCGCAACTCCGACGGCTCGTGGCCATCCGAGTCGTGCAGCGTCAACGACCCCACGCCCGCCAGCGGCTGCATCACCCCGCGCACCCTGCACGCGCTCAACCAGGCCAAGGCCGCGGGCTTCACCAGGTACGTCTCCTGTCACCGCCCCAGCGGCTCCGGTGAACACCCCAAGGGCCGGGCCTGCGACTTCGCCGCGCAGGCGAGCGGCTTCGGCGGCAACGCCACCGGCGGCGACAAGACGTACGGCAACAACCTGGCCGCGTACTTCATCCGCAACGCCGACCAGCTCGCCGTGCTGTACGTGATCTGGTACCGGCAGATCTGGCTGCCCAGCAGCGGGTGGAAGTCGTACAGCGGCGCGGGTGGCACCCCCTCCACCGACCACACCAACCACGTGCACCTGTCGGTCTACTGACCCACCCGACGGGTGGCCCGGCCCGAGCCGGGGTTGATCCACGCGCGATCGCCGACTCCGGGGTATCCGGACCACGGGTTACCCCGGAGCCGGCGATGTCGTGTTGACCGTGGCGTCGGGTGACGTCGTCGCCCGGGAGGGCTGTCGCCAGGCGGGCTGCCACCGGGCGGGCTGCCACCAGGCGGGCTGCCACCAGGCGGGCTGCCACCAGGCGGGCTGTCGCCAGGCGGGCTGTTGCCGGGCGGGCTACGTCGCCGGGCGGGCGGTTGCCGGGCGGCCTGTCGCAGGCGGGCTACGTTGCCGGGCGTACCGCTGATGTCGTCGGCGGTCGGACGACCCGGCGCGGGCCGGCGGGCAGCATCGCGGTATGCGTCGGATTTCTCCCACCGCCCGCAAGGGGCTCCTCACCCTGCACCTGGTCACCTCGCTCGGCTGGCTCGGCGCCGACCTGGTGCTCCTCACCCTCGGCATCGCCGTGCAGCGTGGCGCCGACCCGGCGGTGGTCTACCCGGTCACGGCGTTGGTCGGCACGGTGCTGTTCGCCCCGCTGAGCGTTGTGGTCTGGCTGATCGGGCTCGCCAGCGCGCTGCTCACCCCGTGGGGCCTGTGGCGCTACCGCTGGGTGCTGGCCAAGCTCGTGCTCACCACGGTGATGGTCGGGCTGGTGCTGTTCCTGCTCACGCCGAATCTGCGGCACGCCGGTGCGGTTGGCGCCGCCCTCCCCGCCCGGGACCGCGTCGACCTGGTGATCGCACCCGCGGTGTCGACGAGCCTGATGATCATCGCGACGGTGCTGTCCACGTACAAGCCGTGGGGCCGACGCCCCGTCGCCCAACCCGCCCGCGCGGGGCACGGCCGCAACCCATGACCGCGCCGCCGCGACCGCGCCCCGGGCGACCGCGCCCCGGGCGACCGGGCCGCCGCGACCGGGCCGCCACCACGAGATCCTGGACAACGCCGTTGCGTTAAGGCTGTGGTGCCCCCGACAGGTCAACCCGCTGCTGACTAACGGCTTGTAAACCAAGACGTGTCGAGCAGGATAATCGCGTCGATCTTGCACTTCTGTCGCCGCTTTCGACGTTAATGCACCAAATGTCGGGGCAGAAAGTGCAAGATCGCGATGCAGGGCCCGTTGACGTGCAGTCATTCCGCCTGACGCAACGGCGTTGACAACCTGGATCGTGCGCGATCGTGGGCGAGGCGACGGGCGCGGGCGCTCAGGCCGGGGGCGGGGCGTCGCCGGTGCGGTCGAGGGCTGGGCCGAGGCGGGCGGCGAGGGCAAGGTGAGCGGCTCGCGCCTGGCGGAACGCGTACCGGAACAGCGGCGTCGGCGCGGTCAGGGTGATCTCGACGTCGATCCGGACCAGGCCGTCCGGCTCCGTGCGCAGTCGGGTGTGGTTGCGTACCGTGGTGGCGGGCCACTGGCGGGCCACCATGACGATCTCGTCGGGCTCGCTGATCAGCACGTCCGCGTGGTACGTGGTCCGGAAGCGCAGTGGGCCGGCAACCAGCCTGTCGTTGATCGTGTAGCTGGCCAGGGCGCCGGGTCGGGGCGGCAGTTGGCGGACCCGGACGATGAGCGGATGCAGCTCGCCCTGCCGGGTCAGGTCACTGAGCATCGCCGCGGCCTCAGCCTGCGAGCACCGGGCCTGGACGGTGTAGCTGAAGGTATCGCTGCTGAGCACACGTCTCCCACCGTCGTTTGTCGCACGATCGTCCCGTACCGATGTTCGGCTGGCAACGCCCGACGGCCGCCGATGCCAGGACGAACCGCCGCCGATGAGATCTCGCATCGCCAGTTGTCGCATTAGGGTCGGTTAGTGAGGAATCATCCGACCGGGTGGAAGGGCGGCATCATGAGCGGCGACGACGGATGAGCGGGCACGTGATGGTCTTCGCGCCCACCCCGCAGCTCACGGTCACCGTGGACCAGCCGAACGACCACCCCGAGCTGCATCTGCACCCCGGCGGGCAGGGCGTCTGGCAGGCCCGGATGGCGATGTCGCTGGGTGTGGACGTGGTGCTCTGCGCGGCTCTCGGCGGCGAGATCGGCCAGGTGCTGGAGCCGCTCCTGGTCAGCGAGGGCGTGGACCTCAAGGTGGTGGTCCGCGACTCCGGCAGCGGCGGGTACGTGCACGACCGCCGGGGCGGCTCGCGGCAGGAGATCGCCGACGTACCCGGGCAGCCGTTGAGCCGGCACGAGCTGGACGAGCTGTACAACCTGGCTCTCGGCGAGGGCCTCCGGGCCGCGGTGAGCGTCCTCAGTGGGCCGAACGAGCCGTGGCTGGTCCCGGCCGACCTGTACCGGCGCTTCGCCGCCGACCTCGCCGCCAACGGCGGCCGGGTGGTGGTCGACCTCTCCGGCGATCACCTCGGCGCGGTGCTGCAGAGCGGCGTGTTCTTCCTCAAGGTGAGCCACGAGGAGCTGATCCGCGACGGCCGCGCCCGCAGCGACGACAGCCTGGAGCTGACCCGGGCCATGTACGACCTGCACGCCGCCGGCGCCGAGACGGTGGTGGTGAGCCGGGCCGACCAGCCGGCGCTGGCGCTCATCGACGGGGAGCTGTTCGAGGTCGAGATGCCCCGGTTGGAGGCCGCCGATCCGCGTGGCGCGGGCGACTCGATGACGGCCGGGGTGGCCGCCGTCGTGGCCCGCGGCGGGGACATCCGGACCGCCATCCGCACCGGCGCGGCCGCCGGCGCGATGAACGTGACCCGGCACGGCCTGGGCACCGGACGACTGGACTCGATCACCGGCCTGGTCGACCGGGTCCGGCTGGTGCCGGCGGACAGCCGGCCACAGGAACGGACCACCCCGGACGAGTTGGCCGACCGGGTGGTCGAACGATGACGTTGCGGGTGCTGATCACCAACGACGACGGGATCGCCGCACCCGGCATCCAGGCACTGGCCTGGGCGGCGGCACAGCGGGGTATGGACGTGGTGGTCGCCGCGCCGCTGGAGGAGGCGAGCGGCACCAGCGCCGCGATGAGCGCCGTCGAGCGCGACGGGCGGGTCGTCGTGAACGACCACCCGCTGCCGGACCTGCCGGGAGTGCCGGCGTACGGGGTGGGGGGCTCCCCCGCCTTCATCACCCTGATCGCGTTGCACGGCGCGTTCGGCCCACCGCCGTCGGTGGTGCTCTCCGGCATCAACCGGGGTGCCAACGCGGGCCGGGCCGTACTGCACTCCGGAACTGTCGGTGCCGCGTTCACCGCCGCCACGAACGGTTGCCGGGCGATGGCGGTCTCCCTCGACGTGCTCTCCGCCGGTGAGGCGACGGCAGCCAGCGGTGGTGCCGCCGTGGACGCCGCCGCCCGGGTACGCGACGCCGAGCGGCACTGGAGCACCGCCGCGCGGGTCGCCCTGGACCTGCTCCCCCGGTTGACCTCCGGGCCGATGGAGAGCGTGCTCAACGTGAACGCCCCGGACCTGCCGCACGGGCGGCTGCGCGGGGTACGACACGGCACGCTTGCCAGCTTCGGTCAGGTGCAGATGACGGTGGCCGAGTCCGGCCACGGCTTTGTCCGTACGTCACTCGAGGAGCCGGGGCAGGCCGCGCAGCCCGGCACGGACGTGGCGTTGCTGGCCGCCGGGTACGCGTCGGTGACGGCCATCCGAGCAGTCACCGAGGCGACGGACATCGACCTGACCGGACTGGACGACGAGCCCTGACCGTGCTGCCTGGTGGCGCTCAGGCGCCGGGCAGCACCTCGGGGGTGGCAGCGCCGGCGAAGTAGGGCTCCGGGGCACCGAACAGGCCGAGCAGGCCGGTCACCCAGAGCTGCCGGTGCACGAACCGGCTCGGCTCGGTGACCACCAGCTTGACGTCGCTGACCTCGGCCGTCTGGAAGCCGGCAACCATGGCGCTGATGCCCACGGAGTCGATGAAGGTGACAAGCCTCATGTTGAGCTCGATGCGGAGCGGCCGACCCTTGGCCAGCACCTCCGCGATCGCCTCGCGCACCTCGTACGCTGTGTCGACGTCGATCTCGCCCCGCGGGGCGATCTCCACGACTCCACCGGACAAAACCGACTTCACGATCGACAGGCTCACGCGAGCACCTCCACCCGCCCGTCCCCCGGGCGCCTCATCAGTACGCGGGCCGCGACCGAGAGTATTCCTCTGACGGCCTCGGTCGCCACCCCTCAGGATGAGCAATTCACGGATCCGACCCCACAAAGGCACCCATATCCGTACTTTTGAGTATCTGATTGCTCAAGACTTTTTGTTATTTGACCTTCGACGACCGGTCCGGACCGAGCGCCGCGAACCAGGGTAGCGGCCCGAGTCCGACACGCCCGACAACCGACCCCGACCGACGTCCCGCCCCGCACCACCGGCGTGTCGCCTGCGGACACCCGCACGCGGTTCCCCCGCTGCCGGCGCCACGCGGACCCGCCCGAACCGATGCCGACGCCACGCGGACACCCCGCCCGAACCGCTGCCGACGCCACGCGGACACCCGCCGGACCCGGTCCCCGTTGCCGACGCCACCTAGCATCGGGCCGGGAGACCCCCCGTAACGGAGAGGACCTTCGATGATCAAGCGACTTGCCGGTCTGGCCGGCGTCGGCGTTCTGCTCGCTCTCGTACTGGCCTGCGGTTTCGGCGGTGGGGACGACGATGACGACGATGACGACGACTTCGCCCGCGGCGTCGCCGTGGTGGGGGTGCGCTGAGTTCCCGGCGGCGCGACGGGGCCGGCCGGGTTTGCGCTCGGGCGGCCCTGGGCACTGGCGGGGTAGGCGAACCGTGACGCGCTGAACAGACGCCGAAGTCCGAAGTGGCCGGCGGCTTCGGCACCCGAGGAGGTAACCACGATGTTCGGAACCAACGTGCTGGACCGCCGCAGCAAACCGGAGCGGATTGCGGACCATGCCTGGGAGCACCTGCTCTCCGCCGTCAACTCGGCCGGAGACAGCGTGCGGGACACCGCCCGCTCGGCCCGTCGCAACAGCGGCGACCTCGCCGACGGTGCGGGTGACCTGGTGGGCTCCGCCGCCGAGGAGGCGCGACGTCGCGCCTCGCTGGCTCTCGACGCGCTCGCCGGTCGGCAGCCGGCTCTGCCCTGGACCCTGCTGATCGGCGCCGCGCTTGTCGGCGCCGCCGTTGGCTGGGCCGTCGGCTCCGCCGCGCGGGCCGCCGGCAGCCGGGACGACCACGCCCTCGACGACGTGGAGTTCGTCGACGTGGACCGGCCCAACTCTCCGGCGGTCTGAACGACCGAACGACGCAGGGCCGCATTCGACCTCGATCGAGTGCGGCCCTGCGTCGTTCGCGTTTCACGTGTCGATCATGGAGTTGTGTTGGGAGACAGAAGGCGCAAGCACCTCTGTTCCCCCGCCACGGCTCCATGATCGACGTTGTCGGGCCGGGGCGAGGGGCCGGGGGGCGGGGGTGGACCGGTCCGCCGGGTGCCGGACCCCTCAGGCAGCCCGACGGACCGGTGTTCGGGTGGTGATCCGGGCCGGATCACCAGGTCAGCGACTCAGGCAGGTGATGGTGGCCGGCGGCGCGTTGCTGCCGGTCCACGAGCCGAGGAAGCCGGCGGTGGTGGTGGCCCCGGCACCGAGCGCGCCGTTCCAGCCGCTGTCGCGAACCGAGACGACAGCCCCGGCCTGGGTGTGGGTCCCGCCCCAGAGTTGGGTGATCTGCTGCCCGTTGGGGAAGGTCCAGCCGAGCGTCCAACCGGCGATGGACACGCTGCCGGCATTGCGGACCACCAGCTCCGCCTGGAAGCCACCCGACCAGGAGCCGGTGACCCGATAGGTCGCCGTACACCCACTCGCCGGCGGCGGCGTCGTGGGAGGCGGTGTGGTCGGAGGCGGCGTGGTCGGAGGCGGTGTGGTCGGAGGCGGTGTGGTCGGAGGCGGCGTCGTCGGAGGCGGTGTGGTCGGAGGGGGCGTCGTCGGAGGCGGCGTCGTCGGAGGGGGTCCATCGGTCCGGTCGGCGACCAGGATGCCGCGCCCGTTGGAGCCGAGGTACACCCGGCCGTAGACACGGGGGTCACCGGTCAACGCCTCGGCCGGGTTGCCGTACTGGTGGCGGTCGTCGTTGATGCGTACCCATGTCGCGCCCGCGTCGTCGGAGCGGTGCACGCCGGGCTGACCGTTGACCGTGCCGTACAGGAAGACCGCGGGGTTGGTCCGCCCGGGCGCCGCCTTGCCGAAGCCGACGTTGCCGGAGGCGCTGACGCCGTCCAGCGTGGTGAAGCTGGCGCCGGAGTCGGTGGATCGCCACAGGCCGCCGGGCCCGGCCAGCCACAACTCGCCGGTACGGCCGGGCAGCGCCTTGAACCGGACGTCGGTGGAGGGCAGACCGGTCGCCGCCGTGGCGGTGAAACTCGCCCCACCGTTGGTGCTGAGGTAGAACCGCCCGCCGCTGAAGCCGTAGAACCGGTTGGGGTCGACCCGGTCGGACTCGATCGTCGCGTTGGCGGGGATGCCGGCCGAGGGCGCCCACGAGTTGCCGAAGCCCACCGAGTAGACCACCCGCTGACCGGCGTCACCGGGCGCCCAGACGAACCGGCTGCCGTCGGCCGCGGCGGCGACCGTGCCGCCGGTGTTGATCCCGGACGGTTCGGTGCCCTGGAACCAGGTGGCCCCACCGTCGGTGGAGAACGCGACATGGCTGTCGTTGGGTCGGTCGGAGTCGGTGAAGCTCCCGGCTCGCACCAGTGTGGCCGGCTTGCTCTCGGCATAGTCCAGGCTGGTGGTGGTCGTGAACACCGGCTGGGTGAACAGCATGGGCGGAATGGCGTCCAGGTCGGTGTGCCGGAAGCCACCGACGTCACCGAGCGCGCTGATCAGCGGTGCGCCGCTGGGCGGGCTGACCAGGTCGAGCACCGCCGTCTCCTCCAGCCCGCGGACCATCGGTCGGATGGTGAACTGGCCGCCGGTGTCCCACTTGGTGAGGTCGGTGGTGCCGTAGATGGTGGCACCGGTGCCGTACATCATCCGGTTGGAGTCGTGTGGATCGATCTCCACCGACTCGTTCATCCAGCCGAGCTTGGGCGAGGCCTCCGGGGGCGCCGGGTTGACGCCGAAGGTCAGCCAGGGCACCGAACTGATGTCCATGGTGTAGCGGCGGGACCGCTCGGGATAGCTGGTGAAGTCCCAGATCCGGGTCCAGGTCGCCCCGCCGTCGGTGCTGCGGAAGAAGATCGCGTCCGGCCACCAGGAGACCTGGGTGGCCACCATCAGCGTGTTGGGGTGCTGCCGGTCGATGGTGAGGCCGCTGTAGCCGAAGTAGTCGTCGCCGCTGGTGGAGGGCACCGGGCTGATCCGGGTCCAGGCGCCGGTCGACCGGGTGAACTTCCAGACGTCGCCCTTGCCGCCGTCGTACGGGCCACCGGTGTCGCTGGTGGCGATGTAAAGGTGACCGCCGACCGGGTCGACGACACCCTTGTGCGCCAGGTAGCCGGTGGGTTGGCCGGGAATGCGCGACCAGCTCACGCCCCCGTCGGTGCTGCGGTAGACCGGATTCTCCTTGTCCGCCACGCCCACGTAGATCGTCTGCGTCGTGGAGCCGGCGGTGCCGGTGCTCTTGTCGAAGCTGACCCAGGTCAGGCCCTGGTTCTGCCCGTTGTAACCGTTCGGGTCGCTGGGGTCGGCCCGGTAGTTGCCGACGTTCGGGAAGGCGGTGACCTTGGCCCAGGTCGCCCCGTGGTCGGTGCTGCGCCACAGCCCGTTGCCGCCCTCGGCGCCGTAGTAGACGATGCTGTTCCGGTTGGGGTCGACGGCCAGCCGCTCGCCCATGCCCCGGCCCGGCATGTTGCCGCCGTTCTTGAACGGCAACTCGGTGGTCTGCCAGGTGGCGCCCTTGTCGGTCGAGCGCAGGATCGCGCCGTTGTTCGGGTCCCAGCCGTTCGTGTACATGCCGACCGCCGCGTACACCCGGTTGGTCTGCACCGGGTCGGTGGCGATGCTGACCACGCCGTTGTAACCCCAGCGGTCGGCGCCCACCCAGTCGAGCAGCGGCGTCCACGACTGGCTGGCCTGCTCCCAGCGGTACGCCCCACCGATGTCGGTGCGCGCGTAGATCAGGTTTTTCTCGGTGGGGTTGAAGACGATGCCGGGCACGAAGCCGCCGCCGCCCACCGGGACGTTGCGCCAGGTGTACGCCTCCGCCGCGGTCGGGGCGGAGGCCGACCCGGCGGGGGTGAGCGGGACCACCACGACGGCTGTGGCGGCTGCCAGCACGGTCACGACCGTGCTGGCGAGACTTCTGGGCATCTGTGGTTCCTCTCGGGAGGCAACCCCGGGGGACGGGGTTGATCACCTGGGAACGCCGTGCCCGGGGGACGGGCACAACGACGGGACGGACGGAGCTGCCCTGGCTCCCACCACCCGACGCGACGGCTCCCGCAATCGAGGAATGTGACTACCGTAACCGAAGTTGACTCGCTTTGGAAGCGCTCCCAGCGACTGCGAGTACCGAGGTCCCAGCCGTGCCTTCACCCGGTGCGGGTGAGGACGGTTCACCCGGCCCGGCGGCAGGCTCGGACCCCGGCGGACCTCCGGCCGCAGCCGCCACCGGTCCGCCACGCCCGTCGAGGCGCCACGAACGCGGTGGCCGCCGCGAGGGCGAGCGAACCACGCAGGGAGGAGGCCAGATGGCGATCGCCGAGATCGACCGCACCGACCAGGACATCCAGTCCGCCGTGCTCGACGAGCTGACCTGGGAACCGAGGGTGCAGCCGCACGAGATCGGCGTGACCGTCGCCGAGGGCGTCGTCACGCTTGGCGGCCGGGTGGACAGCTACGCGAAGAAGTGGGCCGCCGAACGGGCCGCCCACCGGGTCGCCCGGGTCCGGGCGGTCGCCAACGACCTGGCCGTACGACTGGCCGACGGCGGCGAGCGCGCCGATCCCGACCTGGCCGCGGCGGCCAGCCACGCGCTGGAATGGGACGCGTTCGTGCCCATCGAGAAGCTCCAGGTCACCGTGTCGGCCGGCTGGGTGACGCTGCACGGCGAGGTCGAGTGGGAATACCAGCGCCGAGCCGCCGAGCGGGCCGTGGGACGGCTCACCGGCGTTCGCGGGCTGAGCAACGGCATCACCGTGCGGCCGACCGCCGCACCGGACGGGCGAGATCTGGCCGACCGGATCGTCGACGCCCTCGCCCGGGCCGGGGCGACCGAGGCCGAACGGATCAGCGTCCGGGTGCACGGCGACACCGCGATACTCGCCGGGTTGGTCCACTCGATGCCCAAACGGGCCGAGGTCGAGCAGGTGGCGTGGTCCGCCCCGGGCATCCGGGAGGTGCAGAACCACATCGCGGTCGCGCCGGTGCTGCGCTGAGCGAGCGCGGGCGAGGACTCGACGGGCGCTGAGCGAGCGCGGGCGAGCACCCGACGGGCGCTGAGCGAGCGCGGGCGAGCACCCGACGCGCCCTGGGCGAGCGCGGAACCACCCGGGGTGGGTGAGCCGGACTCACCCACCCCGGGGACAGGCTGGGGGCATGAGTGATCCGAACGGGCTGATCCGACCGGGGCGCCCCGCGCCCGGTTTCACCCTGCCGGCCACCCCGGACGGGGCCCGGACCGGGCCCGAGCAGTTCCGGGGACGACCGGTCGTGCTCGCCTTCTATCCCGCCGACTGGAGCCCTGTGTGCGGCGACCAGATGTCGCTCTACCAGTCGGCGGCACCCGTGTTCGCCCAGTACCGGGCGGTGGTGCTCGGCATCTCGGTGGACAGCATCTGGTCACACCGGGCGTTCGCGGAGAGCCGGGGCATCGAGTTCCCCCTGCTGGCCGACTTCGAGCCGAAGGGCGAGGTGGCCCGCCGCTACGGCGCGTACAACGCGCAGGGTGAGTCGGACCGCGCGCTCGTGGTGCTCGACCCGGCCGGGGAGGTGACCTGGAGCTACGTCTCGCCGCCCGACGTCAACCCGGGCGCCGACGGCATCTTCGACGCGCTCGACCAACTCGCCGCCGATCGGAAGGTGATGACCGGATGACCACGCCACTGCAGGTGACCGCCCGACTCCGGGACCCGGTCACCACCGAGGACCACATCCGCGGGCCGGCCGACGCGGCGGTGACCGTCGTCGAGTACGGCGACTTCCAGTGCCAGTTCTGCGGTGCGGCGTACCCGAACCTGCACGAACTGCTGCGGCAGCGGGCCGACACCGTCCGCCTCGTCTACCGCTACTTCCCCATTGCCAACGTGCACCCGTACGCCGAACGCGCCGCCGAGACGGCCGAGGCCGCCGCGGTCCGGGGCCGGTTCTGGGAGATGCACGACTGGCTCTACGAGCACCAGGACCAACTCGACCCGGTGCACCTCTCGCTCGGTGTCGAGCAGGTCGGCCTGCCGCCGGACGAGTTGAACGCCGAGGTGGAGAACCGGGCGCACGCGGACCGGGTGCGCCGGGACTTCGTGGGTGGCATCCGCAGCGGGGTGAACGGCACCCCCACCCTGTTCGTCAACGGTGTCCGCCACGAGGGCGGGTACGACCTGGCCGATCTGCTGGCGGCAGTCGACGGGGCCGGCGACGCCTGACCGCCGACCCGCTCAGATCAGCCGCAACTCGCGCGCCCGCCGGACCGCTTCACGCCGGCGGGTCGCGTCGAGTTTGCGGTAGATGTTGCGAACGTGGGTCTTCACCGTGTTGACCGACAGGGACAGCTCGCTGGCGATCTCCACGTTGGACAGGATGCTCTGCAGGTAGCGCAGGATGGTCAGCTCCCGCTCGGTGAGCGGCTCGTCGAGCCCGCCCCTCGGCTCGGCGGCCGGCCGGGCAGTGCTCGGCCCGGCACCGCGTACCAGGTCGCTGACCAGGGTGAAGTGGGCGGTGCCCGCGTCCAGGTGGGCGGCCAGCAGGTCCCGGGCCGGCCCTCCGGCGTGGGTGAAGACCCGCCGGCAACCCTGCGGTCCGGCCAGATCCAGCACCTGCTCCAGGAGCCGGCCCGCCCGTCGCCCGTCCCCGGCCCGCTCGGCCAGCACCGCGTCCAGCAGGCCCGCGTCCAGGCGTACCGGCAGGGGCCAGGCCGTGGCCGCCGGCGCCTGCCAGCCCGGTAACCGGCGGCCGGCGGCAGCGGCGTCGCCGGCCAGCAGCTCGACCTTCGCCGACGCCACCGCGAGCACCGGGTCGGTGCCCGCGTCGGCCAGCAGGTCACGGGCGGCGTCCAGGTCGCCCCGCTCGGCGCGCAGCTCGGCCTCGGCGGCCCGCAGCAGACTTGTCAACTCGACGGCGGACGGCTTGTCGACAAGCGCCTCCCGAGCCCGGACGAGAAGTCGTTGGCCGGCCGCCGGGTCGCCCGAGTCGCGGTGCAGGTGCGCGCGGCACAGCGCGGCGACCGCCGCGGCCACCGGTTCGCCGCGAACGGCGGGAGGCCAGCCGTCCGCGTCCGGATCGGGGCCGCCGACCCGGCCGCCGGTGACGCCGAGCGCCGGGCCGGCGAGGTTGAGGTTCGCCGTGGCCTCGTCGGGCTGGTCGCGCAGCAGCGCCACCTGGGCCAACGCCAGGTACGCGTAGGCGCAGTCGAGCCGACACGACCAGCCTCGACACGGCGGCATGCCCAGCGCTTCCCGGGCCGCCTGCTCGGCCGCTCGCAGCTCACCGCGGACCGCGAGCAACAGCGCGGCACGGCTGGTGGCGACCAGTTCGGTGCGGGGCCGGCCCGCCTCCCGACCGGCCGCCCGGGCGCGGACGAACCGGGCGGTCGGCAGCGCGCCGCCGGCCAGCTCGACAAGCCCCAGAGCGGTGCCGGTGAACGCCCGCAGGTCGGCATCGTCGGCGGCGCCGCCCCCACCGGACGTCGGTGAGGAACCGGCTGGCGAGGCGGAGTCCGCCAGCCGGATCGGCGCGAAATCCGGCCTGCGGGGCGACGCAGCGTCCGGCAGCCGGGTCGGCGCGGAATCCGGCCTGCGGGGCGGCGCGGGGTCCGCCAGACGGGTCGGCGTGGCGTCCGGCGGGCGGGTCCGCAGCAGCCGGGCGGCGGCGGCCCGCACCTCCACCGGGTCGTCGGCGAGCCGGGCCACGGTCAGCTCCAACGCGGTGACCAACCGCAGGAAGCGTTGCCGGCGCGGCACCGGCAGGTCTCTGGCGTGCTCGGCGGCGGCCCGCAGGTGACCGGTGGCAGCCGTCAGATCGCCGGCGAACGCGCGCTCGGCGGCGTAGGCGAGGGCCACCTCCGGGTCGGCGCGGACCACCTCGGCCGACGGGGCCACCGGGGCCGGGGCGTGCGCCGGCGCGCTGTCGTACCGGACCAGTTCCGGCCAGTGCGCGACGAACAGGTCGCCGGCCAGGTCCCACCGGCCGGCGGTCAGCGCGTGCCGCAGCGCGTCCGCCGGCCGTCCGTCGCCCGCGTACCAGTCGGCCGCCCGCACGTGCAGATCGCGTACCTCGGGGCCGGGCAACCGGGCCAGGTCGGCGCGGAGCAGGTCGGCGAGCAGCGGGTCGCAGCGGTACCACGGCGGTCGGGTGTCCTCCCGGTGCAGCAGTCCACCGGTCCCGGCCAGGTCGGCGAGCGCCTGCCCGGCGTCGGCACGCCCGGTCAGCGCCGCGGCCAGGTCCGCGCAGACGGTCTCGACGACGGCGGTCCGGCGCAGCAGGTCTTCCTCGGTCGGGTCGAGCGTCGCCAGCACCTCCTCGCGGAGGTACCCGGCGATCTCCGGTTGGTCGCCCCCGAACTGCCCCACCCAGCGCCCCGGGTCGGGCTGCCCGCGTACCGCCAGGGCGGCGATGCGCAGCGCGGCCGGCCAGCCCCCGGCGCGTTCGCGCAACTGGCGCACGTCGGCCGCCGGCAGGGCCGCGCCGTGCGCGGTGAGCAGGTCGGCCACCTCGTCGTCGGTGAACGCCAGCTCGTCCGGGCCGATCTCGGTCAGCTCGCCCGCGAGGCGGAGCCGGTGCAGGGGCAGGTGCAGCCCGGCCCGCGCCCCGATCACCAGGCCCAGTCGCTGCCCGGCATGCCGCAGCAGGAACTCCACGCTGCTCAGCGCCTCCGGGTCGGCGACCCGGTGCAGGTCGTCGAGGATCAGCAGCACCGGCCGGTCCGCGGCGGCGAGGGTGGCGGCCAGCGCCTCCAGTTGGTCGGGACGTGGCGGCCGGTCGGGCACCGGACCGTCCTCCGCCGACCCGGTGGCGGTCCGCAACGCCGCCGCGAGGTACGCCCAGAGCCGCGAAGCGTCGTCGCCGACCTCCACCGACACCCAGGCCAGGACCGGGCTGGCCGGGACCGAGAGGTCGCCGGAGTCGGGTACGACCGCGCCCGGCGCGACGTCGGGCGTCCCACCGTCGAGCCGCGCCCACGTGGCGAGCAGTGTGGTCTTGCCCCAGCCGGCGGGGGCGGCGACCAGGGTGACGGGTCCGGCAGCGCCCTCGTCCAGCCGGCGCAGCAGCCGGGGCCGGGCCAGCACCGGCTGCGGGGGCACGGCCGGGCTCAGCCGCGACGCCAGCAGCGGTCGCTCCGGTGCCGTGTCCACGCGTACGCGACTCTGCTGTTCCGGCACCCAGCCCCACCCCCACCACGCGCTCCGCCCCCGGTCGGCGAGCGGTTACCCGGCGCGGGCCGGTTCACCCCTTCCGGGCGAGCACGCTTCACCCGGCCGCGACCGACGATCGGGGGACGTGGACGGGGAGGACGTGGTACCGGTGGGAGCGATGGGACGGCTGGTGCGAGCGGGACCCGCCCTCGGCGGCGCGGCGCGGATCGGGATGCGCCGGCTGCGCGTACCCCGGTGGCACGGCCGCGGTGGCGCGGACCGCGCCCCGGTCAGCACGCCCCGGTGGGAGGTGGTGACCGTCGACAGGCCGCCCGAGCAGGTGCTTCCCGCTGGTGCGTGGCCGGAGCCGCTGCGCCGCCTGGACGGCGCCGTCGAGGTGCGGGTGCGGCCGGCGCCCGGCGACCGGGGCACCGAGTTGGCCGCCCGGCCGGTGGCCGGTGCCACCCCGCCGGTCGGGCTGGCCGCCCACCTGGTCGGCGACGACCCGGGTCTGCTCGTCCGCCGGGCCCTGCGCCAGATCAAGCAGAGGGTGGAGGCCGGCGAGGTGCTGCGCGCCGACCGATCGGCGCTGGACCGCCCCGAGGTCCGCGGGTGAGGGCGCTGTGCTGGGTGGCCGCCGACGAGGTGGCGGTACGCGAGGTGCCCGACCCGGAGCTGCGCAACGAGCGGGACGTCATCGTCCGGGTCCACCGCAGCGCCACCTCCGGCGGTGACCTGCCGCTGCTGGCCGGCCGCAACCCGCTGCTGCGCGCCGGTGACGTGCTCGGGGCCGAGTTCCTGGGCGAGGTGGTCGAGGTCGGTCCCGGGGTCCGCCGACACCGCAGCGGCGACCGGGTGGTCGTCGGCGCGAGTGTCGCCTGCGGCGGTTGCTGGTACTGCCGCCAGGGCCTGCACTCCTGCTGCGACAACGCCCACGCCGACCCGGCGAGCGCCGACCTCGGCTGGGAACGCGCGGACGCCGGCTGCTTCGGCCGTCCCCGGGCGGCGGGCGGGTTCGCGGGCGGTCACGCCGAGTACGTGCGGGTGCCGTACGCCGACGTGGGCGCCTTCCGGGTGCCGGACGCGGTCGACGACGACGGGGCGGTGTTCGCCGCCGACGCGGCACCGACCGGGTGGCTGGCCGCCGAGTTGGGTGCCGTGCGTCCCGGCGACGTGGTGGCGATCTGGGGTGCGGGGGCGGTGGGCCAGTTGACCGCGCGGGCGGCGGTGCTGCGCGGTGCCGCCCGGGTGCTGGTCGTCGACAGGTACGAGGAGCGGTTGCGGATGGCCGAGCGGCACGTCGGCGCGGAGCCGCTGGACTACCGCCGCACCGACGTCGCGGCGGAGCTGCACGACCGCAGCGGTGGGCGGGGTCCGGACGTCTGCGTGGTGGCCGTCGGCCCGCCGCCGCCCGAGCGGTTCGGTGGCCATGCCGACCGGCCGGACGCGAGACGCGAGGCCGTGTACGCGTGCCGCAAGGGCGGTGTGGTGGTGCTGCTGGGCGGGACGGACGGGTTCGTCGACGCGTTCCCGCTGGGCACGGTGACCGACCGACGGCTGACGTTGCGCGGGGCCGGCCGGCCGGACCTGCGGGACGTGCCGATGCTGCTGGACCGGATGGCCCGCGGCGAGCTGCGCACCGCGCATCTGGCCACCCACCGACTGCCGTTGGCGCACGGCCCTCAGGGGTACGCGTTGTTCCGGGACCGGGCCGATGGCTGCGTACGCGCCGTGTTCACACCCTGACGCCCTCCTCGTGAGCTGCCGTCGGGCACCTCGAATGGCACACTCTGGGCATGGCTGGGGAGCGGACGTACGACGTGGTGCTGTTCGGGGCGACCGGGTTCACCGGCGGCCTGACCGCCGACTACCTGGCCCGACACGCGCCGGTGGGGCTGCGCTGGGCGCTGGCCGGGCGTAACCCGGACCGCCTCGCCGCCGTCCGGGACCGGCTCGCGGCGGTCGACCCGACACTCGCCGACCTGCCGCTGCTCACCGCCGACGTGACCGACGCCGACTCGTTGCGGGCGGTGGCGGAAAGCGCCCGGGTGGTGGCCAGCACGGTCGGCCCGTACGTCCACCACGGCGAGCCGCTCGTCGCGGCCTGCGCGACGGCCGGCACGGACTATCTGGACATCACCGGTGAGCCGGAGTTCGTCGACCTGATGTACGTGCGTCACCACGCCGAGGCGACCCGCACCGGCGCCCGGCTGGTGCACGCCTGCGGGTTCGACTCCGTCCCGCACGACCTGGGCGTCTGGTTCACGGTCAAGCAGCTTCCCGCCGACGCTCCGCTCACCGTGGACGGTTACGTCCGCGCCGGGGGCCGGTTCTCCGCCGGCACCTACCATTCGGCGCTCACCGCGTTCGCCCGTACCGGGCAGGCCAGCCAGGCCGCCCGGGAGCGCCGGGCGGTCGAGCCGCGCCCCACCGACCGCCGGGCCCGCGCGGTGCCCGGCCGGCTGACCCGCTCCGCCGAGGTGGGCGCCTGGGCCGTGCCGCTGCCGACAATCGACCCGCAGGTGGTCCGCCGGTCGGCGGCGGCCCGACCGGAGTACGGCCCGGACTTCCGGTACCGGCACTTCGTCGCCGTGAAGCGGCTGCCCACCGTGCTGGCCGGCGCGGTCGGGCTCGGCGCGCTGATCGGGCTGGTGAAGCTGCCGCCCAGCCGACGCTGGCTGCTCGGCCGGCTCGCCTCCGGGCAGGGGCCGACCCCCGAGCAACGGGCGGCGTCCTGGTTCCGGGTCCGGTTCGTCGGCACCGGCGGCGGTCAGCGGGTGGTCACCGAGGTGGCCGGCGGCGACCCGGGGTACGACGAGACGGCGAAGATGCTCGCCGAGTCGGCGCTCTGCCTGGCGCTCGACGAGCTGCCGCCGACCGCCGGCCAGCTCACCCCGGTCGCCGCGATGGGCGACGCGCTGCTGGACCGGCTCGTCCGGGCCGGCCTCACCTTCCGGGTGCTGGAACGCTCGGCTTGACCCTCGACCGGGTCGAGGGGGCAGGATGCCCAGCGTGAGTGACCTGCACAGCATCGGCGAAATGGCACGGGCCAGTGGCCTGACCGTCAGCGCGCTGCGCTTCTACGATTCGGCGGGGGTGCTGGAGCCGGCCCTTGTCGACCCGGTGACCGGCTACCGCTGGTACACCGACGAACAGATCACGCCGGCCCGGTTGGTGGCTGGGCTGCGCCGCATCGGCATGCCGGTCCCGGAGATCGCCGCCGCGGTACGCGCCGAGCCGGCCGCGGTGCGCCAGTTGCTCGACACGCACCTGCGCCGGTTGGCCGACGGGCTGACCGACGCGCGCCGCGAGGCCGCCCGACTCCGGGCCCTGGTCGACCCGGCCCGGCCGGCCACCACCACGCTGCTGCTCTCCCCCACCGACCTGGCCGCCGCGCTGGACGCGGTGCGCTTCGCCGTCGGCGTCGACCCGGAGCTGCCGATGCTCTCCGGCGTGCTGCTGGACGTGGAGCCGGACGGCGTACGGCTCGTCGCCACCGACAGGTACCGAATCGCGCTCGCCCGCGCCACGGCGGACGTCGACGGCCCGCCCGCGCGGGTGTTCGTGCCGGTGGCTCTCGTCGACCGGCTCCGGCCTCTGCTCGACGCCACCGACGCCCGGCCGGTGTGGCTGAGCGTGGCCGGAGCGGAGCTGCGGGTGCTGGTGGCCGGTCACACACTCACCGGCACCGCCCTGCCGTACGACTTCCCCGACTACCGTCGGCTGCTGCGCGAGGCGGTCGGCGAGCGGCCGGCCGCGTACCGCATCCCGGTGGACGTGGTGGCGCTGCGCGCGGCGCTGCGGGATCCGGCCGCCCCCACGCTGGCCCGCGAGTACGCCGGCACGCCGCTGGCGGTCTCCGTCCTCGGTCTCGACGACTCCGGCGGCCTGCGCCTGCTGCACCCCGCCGAGCTGTCCACGGCCGACCCGGCCGCCGAGCGGGTGGGCGGGCTGCGATTCGGGGTGAACGGCGAGTACCTGCTCGACGCGCTGGACGCGGCCGGCGGCCCGCAACTGGTGCTGGAGCTGGACGGGCCGATCGCCCCGCTGGCCGTGCGCCGCCCGAACGACGAGGACACCTACTCCGTGTTGATGCCGATCCGGCTGTAGAAACCAGTCGCGCTCCCCGTCCCCGGGTGGAAACGTGCGCGACGGTAACATCTGATGGTTCACCAGTGAACCCCGGACGGAGGCGTACAGAGCAGCATGCTCGACATGGAGTTGATCCGGAAGGATCGCGAGGCGGTGGCGACCGCGCTGGCGAAGCGTCTGGATCCCGCCGAGGTCAGCCGGGCGCTGGACGAGATCCAGCGGCTCGACCAGGAACGCCGCGCCCTGATCACGGGGATCGACGCCGAGCGGCAGCGCCGCAAGGCGGAGGCCCGGGCGTACGCGCAGGCGAAGCGGGCCGGCGAGGAGCCGCAGGCCGCCGCACCGGAGGCCGAGCGTCAGCAGCTCGCCGAGCTGGAGTCCCAGCTGGACGAGGTGCAGTCGCGGCTGCGCACGGCGATGAGTGAGCTGCCCAACCTGCCGGCCGACGACGTGGTGGCCGGCGGCAAGGAAGCCAACCGGGTCGTGAAGACCTTCGGCGAGCCGCCGGTGATCGACAAGGTCCGCGACCACGTGGAGTTGAGCCGCGCGCTGGGCCTCGTCGACTACGAGCGCGGGGTCAAGCTCGGTGGGTCCGGCTTCTGGATCTACACGGGCATCGGCGCCCGGCTGGAGTGGGCGCTGCTCAACTACTTCATCGACCAGCACGTCAAGGCCGGGTACGAGTTCCTGCTCCCGCCGCACCTGCTGCTCGACTCGGCCGGCTTCGCCGCCGGGCAGTTCCCGAAGTTCTACGACGACGTCTACCACCTGGACGCCGAGTCCGCCCCGCGCGGGCAGTTCCTGCTGCCCACCTCGGAGACGGCGATCCTCGGGGCGTACCAGGACGAGATCCTGGAGACCCCGAAGCTGCCGCTGAAGGCCTTCGCGTACACGCCGTGCTACCGGCGGGAGTCGGCCGGCTCGCACTCCGACGAGCGCGGCACGGTGCGCGGGCACCAGTTCAACAAGGTGGAGATCTTCCAGTTCACGCTCCCGGAGCAGGCCGACGCGGCGCTGGAGGAGATGCTCGCCCACGCGGAGAGCCTGGTCGAGGGGTTGGGCCTGCACTACCAGCGCAGCCTGCTCTCCGCCGGTGACGCCAGCGCGTCGATGAAGAAGACCCTCGACATCGAGGTGTGGATGCCGAGCACCGGCAAGTACAAGGAGGTGTCGTCGGTCTCCTGGGCCGGCGACTACCAGGCGCGGCGGGCGGCCATCCGCTACCGCGAGCCGGGCGGCAAGCAGACCCGCTTCGTGCACACCCTCAATGGCTCGGCGCTTGCCACCAGCCGACTCTTCCCCGCCATCCTGGAGCAGAACCAGCAGGCCGACGGCAGTGTCCTGATCCCCAAGGTCCTCCAAGACCGCCTAGGAACAGACCGCCTAACCCCGCGCTAGTCCCCCGGCCCTCCCCCCCTCCCGCCCTCTCCCGCCCCCCGTTGATCATGGAGTTATTGCCCTTCGCCTCGGCGTGTCACGGCAATAACCTCATGATCAACGGGGCTGGGCCGGGTGGGGGCGGGGTGCGGAGTGGGGGTGTGGTGGGAGCGCTTGATCAGGTGTGCGGTCAGGACCAGGGTTCCCAGCGCGGCCAGCAGCACCTGTGGGCCTACGGCGTCCAGGTTGCCGGCCAGGGTGTGTTGCAGGCGGGACGCCGCCTGGATCACCGGGTCCCGTAGCGCTTCTCGGTGGCCGGCGGACAGGCGTAGCTCGTACCAGCCGTACCAGGCGACGTACCCGCCGGCGAGCAGCAGCACCAGGCCACTGAGCCGGGGCACCAGCGCGCCGGCGACGCGCAGCCGGGCCACCAGGCCGTCGCGCAGCAGCGCCACGCCGAGCGCGGCGACCGCGACCACCAGACCCATCCCGAGGGCGTACGCGCCGAACAGCGCCAACCCGCGCCCGGTCGAGCCGGCCTGGAGGCTTGTCACCACGATGGCCAGGAACGGCGCGATGGCGCAGCCGAGCGACGCCAGCGCGTACGCCGCGCCGAACAACGCCATCGACGGCCAGGTGCGGGTGAGCCGGGGCGCGCGGGCCGACCAGCCGGGCGCGGGCAGCCGCCGGCCGGCGAGCAGCCAGCAGCCGGCCACCGCCAGCAGCACGCCGAGCACCACGGTCAACCAGGGCAGCCGGGGCCGCAACCAGCCGGCCAGCGGCGCGAGCGCCAGGCCGAACGCGCCGAAGACCACCACGTACCCCAGGGTCAGCCCGGCCGCCGCGGTGAGCGCGCGGCCGACCGCGCCGCGGACGTCCGACGCCCCGGCGACCAACAGCGAGAGGTACGCGGGCAGCAACGCGAAGCCGCACGGGTTGACCGCGCCGAGCATGCCGGCGGTCAGCGCGAGCAGCAGCGCGCCGCTCACGCCCCGGCCAGTGCGGCGACCCTGGCGCTGAGCGCCTCACCGTCCAGGAAGCCCTTGTGGACGACCGCGCCGTTCCGGTCGATGATCACGAAGATGCTCTGCTCGGTCACCTTGAACCGCTTCCAGAGCGCGCCCCTGCTGTCCTCGATCTGCGGCGTCCCGGCGAGGTCGAACTCGGTGACGAACTCGTTCATGGCCTTCCGCTCGCCCAGCCCGGCGACGCCGACGATCGGCACGGTGTCCCGGTAGCGGGGCGCGATCTCGGCCACCGTCCAGGCCTGGCTGGCGCAGGTGGCGCACCACGGCGCCCAGAACCACAGCACCACCGGCCTGCCGGCGAGCTGCGCCGCGTCGAACGCGGCGCCGCCGAGGGTGGTGCCGGTGAAGCGCAGCACGTCCGGAACCTGCGCCGGGGGCGGCGAGCCGGTCGCGGTGGGGGTGGGGGTTGACGCGGCACCTGTGGTGGCCGGCGCGGTACCGGCGACCGCCGCTGGCGGGTTGGCCGTGCCGGTGCAGGAGACCGTGCCGAGGAGAGCGGCGGCCAGCGCTGCGGCGGTGCCGGCACGGCGGACCGCACCAACCCCCGACGGTCGCCTCCGTGTGGGCCAGCTGGGCATGCGCGTCTCCGTTCGTTCGGCGAGAAGGCGCCCTTGCCTACTCGGCCTTGGCGAGGCGGAGAGCCAGCTCGGGGCATACCTTTACCGCCTTCAGCGCGCCCTCCCGCAGCCAGGTCGGCACGGGGGTGGGCGGGAAGGCGGGATATCCGTTCGCGTCGAGCCGGATGAAGTCCGGTACGACGTGCGCGCACAGGCCGTGCCCGTCGCAGCGGGACCAGTCCAGGGTGAGCTTCTGCGGGTTCGCGTCGGGTGCGCCGGGCAGCCCCATCTCACCCTTGACCCGCCGGCCACAGCCGTCACCGGTGCTGTGCAGCCGCAGGTCCTCGGCGAAGACCTCGATCGCGGAGAGGGCGAACCGGGCGGTGCCGTCCGGGTGGCTGCACGCGCCCCGGCCCTTCACCTCGCCGGCGGCGGCGCGTACCACCTCGGCCGGTTGGCTGCCGGCCACGGCCAGGTCCACCGCGCGGGCCAGGTCCGGCAGGCCCATCTTGCACGGTCCACACTGGCCGGCGGACTCCCCGGCGAGATAGCGCACCACCTGGGCGGCCTCCCCGAGCGGGCAGGTGTCGACACCGAGCGGGACGATGATGCCCGCGCCGAGGGTGCCGCCGACCGCCGCCAGGCCCCTGCGGGACACCTCGGCCCGGTCCGCCGCCTCCGGGGTGATCCACTTGCCGTGGTAGCCGCCCATCAGGATGCCCTGGGTCTCCGGCACCTCGCACAGGTCCAGGACGTCGCGCAGCGGCATGCCCGCGGTGCACTCCACCACAGCCGGCCGGCCCGCCGCGCCGGTCACGGTGAGCAGCACGGTGCCCGGCTCGTCGTCGGTGCCGAGGGCCGCGTACTCGTACGGGCCGAGTCGCGCGCCGACGGCGAGCTGCGCGTACGTCTCGGCGTTTGACAGCAGGGTGGGCAGACCGCTGACCCCGGAGTCGCTGGAGCGCTTCTTGGTGCCGGGCGGGATGTGCGGCAACCCGTTGATCCCGTTGACAAGCGCGCCGCCCTCGCCGGAGATGAACCGGTGCGGCACGGTGACGATCGTCGTCAGCACCGGCATCCGGCGCTCTTCGAGGGCCTCCATCAGCGACTCCCGGCCGACCCCGTCGTCGGCCACGCCGATCACGATCTCGTCGGCGTCCAACGCGTACGCGGCCAGCGCCGCGCCGTCCAGGATCAGGTGCGGGGCACGGGTGAGCAGCACCTTGTCCTTCCAGCTCGCCGGCTCGCCCTCGGTGGCGTTGACGACCACGACGGCCGCGAGGTCCTGCCGTTCGCAGGACTCCAGCACCGCGCGCAGTTTGCGGGCGAACGGGAAACCCGCCCCGCCCTTGCCCTTGAGCTGCATGCCCTCGGCGAGCCGGAGCAGTTGCGCCGGCTCCATCGGGCCGATCGGGCCGTGCACCTCCTCGTGCGCGGCCAGGTCCAGCCGACCGAACTCGGCGAAGCCGGCGGTGAGCCGTGGCTCCCCCACGCAGGCGACGGGCGGCACTGTCGTCCGCATCACTTCGCCTCACCTCGCAACCCAGCCCAGTACGCCCCGTCCACCGCGTCGGCGCTGGCCTTGCGGCGCTTGGCGGACCGGCCCTCGCCGGCTGCCCGCCGAGCGCGCCGGGACGCCAGGTCGACAAGGGTCGGGGTGTCGTCGACGGGCGGCGCGACCTCGTCCGGCACGTACCGGGCCGGCGGACGCCAGTAGTCCGGCTCCTCCGGCACCTCGTCCTCGGCGCTGTGCCGGCCGCTGCCGCTGCGCGGCGCCGCCGAGATGGGGCTTGCCGAGATCGGGCCGGCGGAGATCGGCTCGGCGGAGACCGGGCCGGCGGAGATCGGCTCGGCGGCCTGCCACCGGCGCGGGCTGTCCCACGGCTCCTCCGGCTCGACCGTCGGCTGCGGCGGCGCCGAGTAGCGGCTGCCGTCGTCCTCGCCGCGGGACCGGCGGCGGGACCGCTCGGCGGCCGGCTCGTCGGCGCGTCGCCGACCGCTCGGAACGGCCTCGTCCCGGGTACGGGAGCCGCGCCGCCGCGTCACCGGCTCCAGCTCGTCCTCGTCGTCGCGGCGGCGGGTGTTGGTCTCCTCCACGCCGCGGCGGGCCGATCGGCCGGTCGTGGACTCCTCGGCCCGCCGTCCGCGCGAGGTCCGTTCGGTGTCGCGGCGGGCCGCCGGCTCCTCGTCGCGTCGACGTCGGCTCGGCCGGGTCGGCTCCACGAGGGAGCCGGGCTCGGGCACCACCGGCACGGTGAACCGTTCCGGGTCGCGTCGCGCGGCCGGGGCGGCCCACGTGGCGGTGGTGGTCTCCGCCCAGGCGGGACGCTTGTCCGCGTCGGCCTTCTTGCGCCGGCTCAGCCCGGCCAGCAGCGACCGACCGCTGTTCGTCTCGCTGGTCCGCCCGGCGAGCACCGCGTTGCGCACCGCCGCCTGGTGCTGTTCGCGGCTGCGTCGACCGATGGTGACCGAGAGCCGGACCAGCAGGGCCAGCACCACGAGCAGGATGCAGCCCAGGTAGCTGAACACCACCCAGGGCTGCGCGGCCCGACCGGCGTTGAGGCCGTGCAGCACGGCGAACGGCCAGGCCAGGTACGCGGTGGAGTGCAGCGTGCGCCACAGCCACTTGGGACCGACGCCGGCGAAGCGGGCCCGGATGATGCCGGTCCAGATCACGCTGACCATCAGCAGGGCGGCCACGGTGCCGAGCCCGACGTAGAGCCCTCGGCCGCCGACGAACGGCACCAGCGCGTCGGTCGCGGCGGCCCGCCCAGTGGCGATCTTGGTGAGGACGTGGAAGCCGAGCCCGGCCACGCCCAGCACGCCGGTGGCCCGGTGCGCCGACTGCATCAGCACCCGGTGCGAGATGCGCAGCACCAGCCGGTCGGTGGCGAGCAGGCCGAGCATCACGGTGAGGCTCAACGTCACCAGGGAGACCACCCCGGCGAAGAACTCGGTGAAGAAGAAACCGTACGCGTACGCCGTCTGCCCGGCGCCGGTCAGCATGATCGCCGCCCACAGCGCGGCGAGCGCCGACGCGATCAGCAGTGTGGTCGCTGACCGTGACGGTGTGCGTACCCCCCGACTGCTGGCGCTGGTCCGGACGGTGGCCGCCTTCTGGTTCTGCTGTGCCCGGGCCATGTGCTCCTCGATCGTCTCGCGGCGGCGTACCACCGGCCGACCCCTGCTCCCCCATCCAGTACGGACCGGCGGGGCGCGCGGATCATCCGTCCGGAAAAATTTCTGGGCCGCGATCGAACCGAACCGTGTCGACGTGCGTTTCGGCGCACGCTCGGGACCTTCGGTGGGCGCGTATCGCCGAACCGGGAGCCCGGCGGCGTCCGCCACCTTAGAGTGGTTTAGTGCCGTTTGACCGAAACTCCCCGTACCGTCGCCGCGGCCCCTGGGTGGCCGCCGCCATCGCCGTACCGACCCTGCTGGTGGCCGCGCTCCTGGTGGGCCAGGCCCTGACCCCCGGCACGACGGCCCCCGACCGACGGATCGCCGCCGCCGACCCGACGCCGAGCAGCGCGGAGCAGAGCCCCGACGAGTCGATCCCCCCGGCCGCGCCCGCCCCGGCCGGGCTGCCGGTCGTCGACTACGACCCCGCGCCCGGAGGCTTCCCCACGGACCCGGCCACCCTGGACACCACGCCGCTGACCGAGGGCGTGCACCCCACCAGGCGGATCGCCGCGTACGACGCGCCCGGCGGCCGTCCGCGGGCCTTCCTCGAACCCATGATCAGCGGCGTCGACCTCACCATGCCGATCGCCGACCGGCGTGCCGGCTGGACGGCCGTCCTGCTGCCCTCGGCCAACCGGCGGCTCGCCTGGCTGCCGCCCGGTGGGTTCGACACCGTGGCGCTGCGCGACCAGATCGTGGTGGAACGCAAGGCCCACCGGCTCACCTGGTACCGGGCCGGCACGGCGGTGCGTTCCTGGGAGGTCAGCCTCGGCCAGTCGGGGCAGGAGACCCCGCTCGGGCGGACCTTCGTCCTGGGCCGCACCCCGCCGCCCGAGGAGGTCTACGGCGGGGTGGACATCTACGCCCTCGGCGCGGTGCCCGACGACCCCGAGTCGGTGCCGGCCGGGCTGCGCGGCGCCCACATCGGGGTGCACACCTGGCAGGACGACGACGAGTTGGGTGAGAACACCACGAACGGCTGTATCCGCCTGACCCGCAGCGGTCAGCGGGAGTTGCTCGCCGAGGTCCGCCCCGGCAGCAGCGTGGTGGTTGTCGACAAGCTGCCCACCCCGCCCCCGACCGCCTGACCGGCAGCCGTCACTCGCCGAGCAGCCAGCCGTTCTGCTCGGCGACCCGGATCGCCTCGGCCCGGTTGCGGGCGCCGGTCTTGCCGATCGCCGCCGACAGGTGGTTGCGCACCGTCCCCTCGGACAGGTGCAGCGCCCCGGCCAGGTCCGCGACCGTGCCACCGCCGCGGGCGGTCCGCAGCACCTCGGTCTCCCGGTCGGTCAGGGGGCTCACCCCGGCCGCCAGCGTCTCGGCGGCCAGCGTGGGGTCGACCACCCGCAGGCCGGCGTGCACCCGACGGACCGCGTCGGCGAGTTGCCGGGCCGGCGTGTCCTTGACCACGAAGCCGCTCGCGCCGGCCTCCATCGCGCGACGCAGGTAGCCGGGTCGACCGAAGGTGGTCACCACGAGCACCCGGCAGGTCGGCAGCGCGGTCCGCAACGCGGCGGCGGCGGCGATCCCGTCCAGGCCGGGCATCTCCACGTCCAGCAGGGCGACGTCGGGGTTGCTGCGGCGGGCCGCCGGCACCACCTCGTCGCCCCGACCGACCTCCGCCACCACGCTCAGGTCCTCCTCCAGCGAGAGCAGCGCGGCCAGGGCGCCGCGGACCAGCGCCTGGTCGTCGGCGAGCAGCAGCCGGATCGGGTGGGCCAGGCCCGCGCCGGAGGCACTCACCGGGCCTCCGCCGGGGCGTGCACCCGGAGCAGGAAGCCACTCCCGTCGCGCCGGCGCCCGACGCTCACCACGGCGTCCAACTCCCGCGCCCGCTCACGCAGGCCGACGAGCCCGTGCCCGTTGGCGTCGGGAGTGGACGGGCCCCGACCGTCGTCGCTCACCTCGACCCGGTCCGGGTGGACCCGGACCGTGCAGCACCGCGCCCCGCTGTGCCGGACCACGTTCGTCACCCCTTCCCGCACCGCCCAGCCGAACAACCGGTCCCACTCGTCCGGCAGCGCCGGCACCTCGGCCGGCAGGTCCGCCGCGATGCCCGCCGCCGCCAGCGCGGAACGGGCGCCGGCCAGCTCCGCGGCGAGGGTGACCTCGCGGTACGCCCCGACCGTCTGCCGCACGTCGGACAGCGCCGCGCGGGCCAACGCCTCCACCTCGGCGATCTCGACGGCGGCGCGCTCACGGTCCACCTCGATGAGCCGGCCCGCCAACTCGGCCTTGATGGCCACCACGGTCAGCGAGTGCCCGAGAATGTCGTGCAGGTCGCGGGCGGCGCGAGCCCGCTCCTCGGCGACCGCGAGTCGGCCGATCTCCCGCTGGGCAGCCCGGAGTTCGCTGTTGCGCTGCGCCAGCCGGGACACCCCGAACATGGCGAACGAGGCGAGCAGGACCGCGACGGTGACGGTGCTCTCCCCCGTCCAGGTCGGCACCAGCCAGGCCCCCACCAGTGGAATCAGCGCGCAGAGCGCCACGATGATCAGTGCCTGCACCGCGGACAGCAGGAACACCGCGGACGCGGCCACGAACACCAGCGTGGCCGTCCAGTCCCCGGCGGTGCCCGGGATGCTGGCCAGACCCAGCACCACGAGGCCCGTCAGCGCGATCCCCGCCCGGCGTGGGGGAATCGGTTGGAGGTGCTCACGCAGCTGACGGGCCCACTGGAACAGCAGCACGTAGCCGAGACCGAAGGCGATCAGGGTGGCGACGCCGACCACCCGCCGCCACGGCTGCGGCTGATGCAGTGCGGTGGAGAGCGGCACATTGAGGAAGAACAGCCAGACCGCGGCCAGCAGCCAACCGGTGAACCGCCATCGGCGGCTCACCGGTCGGGGCTGACCCGTCAGGGAGTCCATCGGGTCCACGCTAGCCGTCGCGCGGGGATCAGACCCGCGCGGTGTCCCGGCGGAACAGCCGGGCCGCACCGACACCGAAGACCAGCGCCCAGCCGACGAGGTTGACCACCGCCGCGACGCTCACCCCGTCACCGGTCAGCGGGGCGCGGGCCAGCACCCCCATGCCGTACACCGGGGTGAACTTCGCGACCTGCTGGAGCACCTCCGGCAGCACCTCGACCGGGACGAACAGCCCGCCGAACATGGCGAGCACCGCCAGGATCGGGCCGATGAACTGCATGACGTTCTCGGCCGGCACCAGGTAGCCGATGAACAGGCCGAACGCGGCGAAGACCAGCGAGCCGACCCAGGCGGCGAGCCCGGACAACAGCCAGACGTACAGGGGGATGCGCACACCGGCCGCGGCGCCCACCAGAAACTCGACGACGACGGCGAGCAGGCCGAGGGTCATCGCGGTGACCAGCTTCGTCGCCACGTACGCGGTCGGGCGCAACGGGGTGAGCCGCAGTTGACGGCTCCAGCCCAGGGCCCGCTCGGTGGCGACCGCCCCGCCCGCGCTCGTGGTGGCCACCATTGCCGCGTACACGGCCAGGCTGATCATGACGTACGCCGTGACCGGGCGGCCGTTGTCCAGCGACTGCCCGCCCTGCGGCAGACCGAAGATGAGGAAGAAGACGCCCGGCATGATCAGCGTGAAGGCGAGGGTGCGGCGGTTGCGCAGCACCCGGCGCAGCTCGATGCGCAGGACGCCCGGGGCGAAGCCGCCCAGGGCGGGCAGCCGACGGTCCGGCTCGACGACACGGGTGGGGGTGGGGGTGACTGTGGTCATCTCAGGCTCCGGGGTGCGCGGTGGTCAGGGCGAGGAAGGCGTCCTCGAGGTTGCGGGAGGTGATCTCCACGTCCCGCGCGTCGGTCCGGGTGAGCAGGTGCCGGGCGATCGCGTCCGAGTCGCCGGTACGCACCAGCACGCTGTCCCCGCGTACCTCCACGGCGTCCACGCCGGGCAGCGCGGCAAGCGCGGCCTGGTCGGCACCGGGCAGGGTGGCCCGGACCGTGCGGCCGGCGGCCAGGTTCTTGATCTCCGCGGTGGTGCCGTCGGCCACGATGCGCCCCTGTCGGACCAGCACGATCCGATCGGCGTACGCGTCGGCCTCGTCCAGGTAGTGGGTGGCGAAGATGACGGTCCGGCCGGCCCGCGCGTCGCGGCGCAGGGCCTGCCAGAAGTCCCGCCGGCCCTCGACGTCCATGCCTGTGGTCGGCTCGTCGAGCACCATCAGATCCGGGTCGGGCAACAGGGCCAGCGCGAAGCGCAGCCGCTGCTGCTGGCCGCCGGAGCACCGCCCGACGACCCGACCGGCGATGTCGGCGATACCGGCGCGCTCCAGCACCTCGGCCGTCGGGCGGGTGTGCCGGTAGAAGTGGGCGCACATCTCGACCGTCTCGCCGACGGTGAGGTCCTTGAGCAGCCCGCCGGTCTGGAGCACGGCGGCGACCCGACCTCGGGCCACCGCGTCGTCCGGGGCGCCGCCGAGGATCCGGACGCTGCCCTCGTCCGGGCGGGCCAGACCGAGCAGCATGTCGATGGTGGTGGTCTTGCCCGCCCCGTTGGGGCCGAGGAACGCCACCACCTCGCCGGGCTGCACCCGCAGGCTCAGCCCGTCGACCGCGGTGACCGCGCCGAAGGTCTTGGTGAGGCCGTTCAACTCGACGGCCGGATGCGTACTGGTCATGGCACTCATGCTCCGGCGACGCGGACCTCGCCACCCGGAGCGGTCGTCACGTTCCGACCGTGACATTTGTCAGGGGCCATCGACGGGTGACGACGGCGGGAGCGGAGCGGGCCGCCGTCGTCACCCGTCCATCGCCGGCGGGGAGGAATTCCCGGCGCGGCAGCGGGTAACCGCCGGGCCGGACGCCGCGACACCGGGAGGACGCGATGGGTGCCACGCCGCAGGGCCAGGTCGACACGGTCGTGCTGATCCACGGACTCTGGATGACCCCACGAAGCTGGCAGCGGTGGGTGGAGCGGTACACCGAGCGCGGCATGCACGTCATCGCCCCGGCCTGGCCCGGGATGGACCGATCCGTGGAACAGTTGCGCGACGATCCCACACCCATCGCCGACCAGAGCATGGCCACGATCGTCGCGCACTACGACAGGATCATCCGGGCGCTCCCGCGACCACCGATCATCATGGGCCACTCCTTCGGCGGCCTGTTCGCCCAGGTCCTCGCCGACCGGGGTCTCGGCGCGGCAGTGGTCGGGGTGCACCCCGCGGCGGTGAAGGGGGTGCTGAAGGTGCCGCTGAGCCAGTTGCGCTCCGGCTTCCCGATCCTGCGCAGCCCCACCAACCGGAGCAAGGCCGTCCCGTTCACCGCCGACGACTTCGCCTACACCTTCGGCAACACCATGAGCCGCGAGGACTCCGACCGGGCCTGGCTGCGCTACGCCGTCCCGGGTGCGGGCAGGGTGTTCTTCGAGGGCGCCTTCGCCAACGTCGACCCGCGCTCGCCGGCCCGGGTCGACACCACACGCGACGACCGCGCGCCGCTACTGCTGCTGGCCGGCGGAGCGGACCACGTGGTGCCGGCATCGGTGGTCCGGGCCAACGCGGCGCTCTACCAGAAGTCCCGGGCGCTCACCGCCTACCAGGAGTTTCCCGACCGATCACACTTCACCGTCGGCGCGGACGGCTGGGAGGAGGTCGCCGACTACGCGCTGGACTGGGCGCTGCGCGCGGCGGCCCTGCCCCGGGAGGCGACAATCGCCAGCGAGAGCCCCCGCCGCTGAAACGGCGAGTTTCCGCGCTGTAGAAGCGAGCCAGACGTAGGGCACCGCGACAGCGCTACCCTAGAAGCTTCCACTTTGGGAGCGGCAGCTTTACCGCTCGGAGGCTGACGCAGATGTCTCTCGGAGCCTCGCCAAAGCTCGCAGGTACTCGTCTTCAACAATCCGGTCAAACACGCTTGTCTTCGTTCCCGCATGCACAACATCGCGCGTGAGTCGGGCCTGATCCCAGAAGCTCAACCCCACCTCGGTGGCGAAGATTTCGGCCGCCAGCAGCCCGCGCACCTGACTCTCGGGCATGCCACCCAACTGCCAGGTCGAGGCCCAGAAATTGAGGGTCAGATTGATGTATGCATGCTGCCGCCGTCTTTCCGGGTCAGGTTCCTGGGCTAGCGACCCCCAGCACTCCATCAACGAGGCGTCATCGATGGCCATCTTCAGCAGCAATGCATGCTGGTCTCGCTGTGCGTACTCCAAAGCGATGCGGGACTGCCGATTCTGACTGATGGTAGCGGCGGCGACCCCGACCAGGGCCAACGCGGACAGCAGCACGGACACCGAGCCGTACGCCTGGCCGATGTCCGCCAAACGCTCCCAATCGGTACTTGAATCAACGGCATAGCCGATCAGGAGCGGAGAGAGCAACAATCCGAGCGCTCCCAAAAGTGCGAGCACCACCCCAACAACTACGCCACGAATGCTCCTCATCTACGCGAGGTTAGTTGGCGCATCCAAGCTAAGCGAGATCCGTCACGACCGCCCATCTGCCGGTGCGCTCCGGCGCCTGATCGTCAAGTTCCCCAGCCCAGGGAGATGTCGAGGATCTCCAGATCGGGCGGTGCCGCTGGGGCCACCCGCTTGGGGTCACGGGTGACCAGGCAGCAGCGGTAGAGGACAGCGGTCGCCACGGCGTGGGCGACGTCCAGCGGCACATCGAACCGCGCGGCGATCCGGGCCACCCGCCGACTGGTCGGCGCGTCGTAGACCGCGACGTTGATGTCCCGCTCCTCACTGAGCAGCAGGTCGAGCAGGTGGACCGCTGGTGTGCCAGCCGCCTCCAACTGAGCCTGGCCCAGGCAGAGCGCGGGAATCCAGACCACCTGCTCCGGGTCCTCCTCGGCGAGGGTCAGGATCGCCCCCGGCTCGATGCTCGTGCCGGAGGCATAGGCGAGGAGGGCCGACGTGTCCAGGACAAGGCCGTTCACGCCGCAGCCGAACCGTCCTGGTCGAACTGGCGCAGCCACTCGGCGTTGCGGGCGTGCTGCTCGTCGGTGATCGGCGCTCGTGCGGCGAGGTGCGACCTGGTCCGCTCGATGTCCTCGTCGGTCACCACGTAGCCAAGTTGTGCCCACCGGGCGCGAAGGCCGTCGGCGCGCATCTTCCGGCGCAGGATCCCGGTGATGAAGCCCGACGTATTGCCCTGCGTACGCTCCACGTACGCGGCCACGTCATCGGGCAGGCTGATGGTGATGCGGCGAGTCATACTCTGACCCTACTCGTTGCATACTCAGGCAGGGACGACGACAGCGTCGCGTGTCGTTCCCGAACTTCGGACGCGCGGCTCAGTCGGGCCGGACATGGGCGGGCGCGCCCGGGGTATCTCGGAGGGATGAGGGCCAGTTTCCGACTCGGTCGGATCGCGGGAGTGCCGGTCGGCGTCAACTGGAGCGTTCTGGTCATCTTCGCGTTGATCGCGTGGGGTCTGGCGGCCAACCAGTTCCCCCGCTCGTACCCGGACCGCTCGTCCGTGGCGTACACCCTTGCCGGGCTGGCCGCGGCGGTGGTCTTCTTCGTCGGCCTGCTCGCCCACGAGGTGTCGCACGCGGTGGTGGCCAAGCGCAACGGGCTCACTGTCGACGGCATCACGCTGTGGCTCTTCGGCGGCGTGGCCGAGTTGCGGGGCGAGCCGCGCGACCCGGGCGCGGAGCTGCGGATCGCCGGCGTCGGCCCCCTGGTCAGCCTGGTGCTCGGGGCGTTCTTCGGCGCGATCGCCGCGCTGCTCGCGCTGGCCGGG
Source organism: Micromonospora sp. NPDC049175 (assembly GCF_043197345.1). Classification (NCBI taxonomy): domain Bacteria; kingdom Bacillati; phylum Actinomycetota; class Actinomycetes; order Micromonosporales; family Micromonosporaceae; genus Micromonospora; species Micromonospora sp. NPDC049175. Next base: position 1,461,032 of record NZ_JBICSY010000001.1, read on the forward strand.
CAGGACGGGCTGCTCTTCGGGGCGGTGGCGTGGCTGGCCGGCATCAACGTGCTGTTGGCCATCTTCAACGTGCTGCCGGCCGCACCCCTGGACGGCGGGCGACTGCTGCGCGCCGCGGTGTGGAAGGCCACCGGCGACCGGACCAGGGCGTCGGTGGTCGCGGCGCGGGCGGGCTGGGTGCTGGGCGTCCTGCTGATCGGCCTGGGGCTGTGGCAGTTCCTGTCCGGGGTCGGCTTCGGTGGGCTCTGGCTGGCCCTGATCGGCTGGTTCCTGATCGGTGCCGCCGGGACCGAGGAGCGGCAGGCCCGCACCGGCAGCGCGCTGCGCGGGGTCCGGGTGGGCGACGTCATGACGCCGCAGCCGCAGACCGTCACGGCGGAGATGACGGTCGCCGACTTCGTCGACCACTACCTGTTCGCCTACCGGCATTCGGCGCTGCCACTCACCGAGGAGGGCCGGCCGACCGGCCTGGTCACCGTCGACCGGGTACGCGGCGTGCCGGCCGAGCGGCGAGCGTCGACCACCCTGGCCGAGGTGGCCTGCCGGGCCGACCAGTTGGTCCTCGCCCAGCCGGGTGAACAGCTCAACGACCTACTCCCCCGGCTCAGCGAGTGCGCCGACGGCCGAGCCCTGGTCGTCACCAACGGTCAGTTGGTAGGCATCGTCAGTCCCAGCGACATCAGCCGAGCAGTCCAACGCAGCACCCTCCGCACCCCGCCAACAACCCCAACCCCCACCCCCACCCAACCCCGTTGATCATGAGGTTATCGTCACGACACGCCGGGCCGGGCGGCAATAACCTCATGATCAACAGCCGTCCCGGGCGGCGGGACGGGGTTAGCGGGGGAAGTGGTGGTCTAGTGGGGCGGTGCGGAACTTGCCGGTCGGGTCCAGGCGGGGCAGCAGGGCGGCGAAGTCGGCGTGGCGCGGGTAGCGGTCGGCCAGCTCGGCCGGGTCGGTGACGAAGACCTTGCCCCAGTGCGGGCGCGGCGCGAACGGCGCCAGGCGTGCCTCCACCGCCGCCACCACCGGCAGTACGGCCGCGGTGTCGTCGATCCAGGTGAAGTGCACGACGAAGCTGTCCCGCCGGTAGTTCGGGCTCAGCCACAGCTCGTCCGCGGCCACCGTCCGCAGTTCGCACACCAGCAGCACCGGTGCGATCAGGTGCGCCACCTCGTCCAGCGTGGCGAGCACGTCGGCTGCCGCCGTCCGCGGCACGTGGTATTCGGACTGCAACTCCTCGCCGCCGCTCGGGGTGAAGCCGAGCTTGAAGTGCGGCAGCCGCTCGTGCCACGGGCCCGGCTCGCCGAGCTGCGGGGTGCAGTTCTCCGGCGGCATCCCGAGCACCGGGTGCCGTGGCTGGTCGGCGGCGGTGGTGCCGAGCCAGTCCGCCGACGGCGGCGGCTGGTCGACCGCCTGCTTGCGCCACACCTCACGTAGCCGGGGCGTACGCCAGTCGGTGAAGACACTCACGCTGTACGCCGAGCCGAGCGCCTCGTCCAACGCCTCCCGGTCGAGGTCGAGCGACACGTACTGGCGCAGCTCGAAGGCCGGCACCACGTCCAGGGTGACCCGGGTGGCCAGGCCGAGTGCGCCGAGGCCGACCACCATGCCGGCGAAGGTGTCGGCGTCGGTCTCGCGGTCGACCCGCAGCAGGTCGCCGGCCGCGGTGACCAACTCCAGACCGGCGACCGCGGTGGCGAGGTTGCCGTGCGCCTGACCGGAACCGTGGGTGGCGGTGGCCACCGCGCCGGCCACCGAGATGTGGGGCAGCGAGGCGAGGTTTGCCAGCGCGTACCCCTGGGTGTGCAGGTGTCGGGCGAGGTCGCCGTAGCGTATCGCCCCGCTCACCGTGACCTGCCCGCGCTCGCGGTCCACCTCGACCACCGGGGGCAGCCCGGCGAGGGTGACCAGGTCACCGTCGGTGTCGCCGAGGCGGTTGAAGGAGTGCCCGCTGCCCACCGCCCGGATCCGGGTGCTGCCGGCGACCAGTCGGCGCAGGTCGTCGGTGGAGGTCGGTCGGTGGAACGCCCGAGCGGCGTACCGCACGTTGCCGGCCCAGTTGCGGCGCGGGACGTCGGCCGCGGTCGTCGGAGTGTCGTGCTGTCCGTGCGCGATCATGTAGCGGTCTCCCGATCGGTGGACGGGTGGTCGGCCAACGCGGCGACGAGGGCGTCCAGAACCGTATCCGTCTGGAACGTGTTGTAGCCACGCTGGGCGATCGGCAGACCTGCCGCGCTGGCACGTTCGATCTCACCCCGAGCCGCCTGCCGGGTCGACGCGTCCCCGGACAGCAGGGCGTCCTGGCCGCGTCGGATCAACCTGTCGACCCGGTCCATCTGGTAGCCACGCAGGCCTACTGGCAGGTCCGGGTCGGCGAAGGCGGCTCGGCGCAGCGCCAGCAGGTCGACGAAACGGTCACCGGCGTACGTCGTGAGCGCGGCGGACACCTGATCGGGCTGTTCGCGGACCTGGTCGAGGACGAGCAACTCGATGGCGGGGCGGCCGTCGAGCGGGTGACGGGCGGTCACCGGCTCCAGCGACACCCCCGGCACGGGCACCAGCAGCAGTCGCGGCGGTCGCCGGTAGCCGTCGCGGCGGGGCGGCTCGTCGAGGACCAACGCGTCGACGTCGGCCCACCGGATGTCGCGACGCAGGCCGGGCCGTCGGATGGTGAGCCCTTCGGCGCCGATCCCGAACCGGAACGGTCGCAGCGCGCTGACCAGCGCCACCACGCCGAGCGCGACGGCACCGCCGGCGATGATCATCCTTAGCGGCGCGCCGTGACTGGGATAGACCAACAGGAGCATTCCACCGAGTACGCACACCAGAGCGAGCGCACGGGCCCCCCGATTCCGGCGCAATTCCACGCTCGGACCCCCGTTCATGACCGTCGCGTCGGTTCCAGCATCTTCCGCCAAACCGCCCACCGGGGACACCGGTCGATCGGGCACGGTTGTTCTCGTCATCGCCGGGGAACCCTACGCCCATGAGCAGCTACCGTGATCCGGCCCCACGGGGCGACGTGTTCCCCTCCGAGGAGGAACTGGACCCGACCGGCAGCGGCGTCGAGCAGGCAGGCGCGCCGTCGGCAGGCGGGTTGGCCAGCCATCCGGCGCCCACTCCCGGTCCCCGACCCACCCCGTCGCCCGCGCCGGCCCCGACGCCGGTGCCGGCACCCGGTCCGGCACCGCGCGCGCCCGGCACCGGGCCACAGTCGATCGTGACCCGGCACCTGGACGGCTCGGTGGAGGTGGTCACCGACCTCGACGGCGACGGCGTCGCCGACGTCGTCCAGATCGACGTCGACGGCGACGGGATACCCGACATCACCTATGTGGACAGTGACCGGGACGGGCGGCTGGACACCGTGCTGGGAGACCCGCACGCGTCCGGGTCGGGCGTGGGCGCCCACCGCCGCGCCTGACCACCTGGAGCACCCCACGGCGGCCCGTTGGCTCAGAGCTTCGCCATGACCTCGTTGGCGACGAGTTCGAGGTGCGCCAGGTCGCCGAGGTCCAGCACCTGGAGGTAGAGCCGCTCGCTGCCGATCTCCGCGTACCGGCCGATGGTGTCCACGACCTCGCTGGGCGTCCCGGCCAGGCCGTTGGCCCGCAGCTCGTCCGGATCGCGGCCGATCGCGGCGGCCCGACGCGCCACCTCGGCGTCGTCGCGCCCGCAGCAGAGCACCAGAGCGTTGGACCAGACCAGCTCGGCCGGGTCCCGGTCGATCTGCGCGCACGCGGCGCGGACCCGGTCGAACTGCGCCGCCGTGTCGGGCACCGAGGCGAACGGCAGGTTGAACTCGTCGGCGTAGCGGGCGGCCAGCGCGGGGGTGCGCTTCGGGCCCATCCCGCCGAGCAGGATCGGTGGGCGCGGCTGCTGCACGGGCTTCGGCAGCGCGGGTGAGTCCCGGACCGGGTAGTAGCGACCGGCGTACTCGTACCGCTCCCCCGGCGGCGTGGCCCACAGCCCGGTGATCACCGCGAGCTGCTCCTCCAACCTGTCGAACCGCTCGCCCAGCGGCGGGAACGGAATGCCGTACGCGCTGTGCTCCTCGGCGTACCAGCCGGTGCCGATGCCCAACTCCACGCGACCGCCGCTCATCTGGTCGACCTGCGCCACGGTGATCGCCAGCGGGCCGGGCAGCCGGAAGGTGGCCGCGGTCATCAACGTGCCGAGCCGGATCCGACTGGTGTCTCGGGCCAGACCGGCAAGCGTGGTCCACGCGTCGGTGGGGCCGGGCATCCCGGTCCCGTCACCCATCCTGAGGTAGTGGTCGGACCGGAAGAACGCGCCGTAGCCGGCGTCCTCCGCGCAGCGGGCGACAGCGAGCAACTGGTCGTAGGTGGCGCCCTGCTGAGGTTCGGTGAAGATCCGCAGTTCCATGATCCGAGCATAGGGTTTCCCGGTGGGACCCGGTCGGTGGTCGCACCGACCGGGCCACCGGTCGTGAACTCAGGCGTACGGCGGGGTGGAGTAGGCCGAGCGCAGCGCGGCCAGCCCGGTCTCCTTCGGCGTCAGCGTCCCCCAACCGGAGTTGAAGTAGTTCGTCTGGGCGAACAGCGGTCCGCGCTCGGCGTTGAGCTGGGCGATGGCCGCCGGTACGGTGGCGATCCAGGCGGCCTGGTTGGGTATCTCGGCCACCCGCACCCCCCACTCGGCGACGAGCACCGGACGGGACAGCGCCACCGGGCCGAGGTCGGCCACCGCCCAGTCCTTGGTACGGCGGAACCGGGCCAGTGCGGTGTGGCTGGCGTTGGTGCCGTAGACGTTCCACTGCAGGAAATCCAGCCGGGTCATCAGCGACTCCGTGTGGATGCGCTGGAAGCAGGCCCGGTCGAAACCGCCGATCCCGACCGAGAAGGTCGTGCCGCCGGGCAGTGTCCGCGTCTTGAACCAGGTGAGCATGTAGTTGAGCGCCTGCAGCGCGCGGGCATCGGACTGCGCCCAGGTGTACCCGACACCGCTTTCGGTGGTGCCGAACTCGTGGTCGGTGTCCAGTTCGGACGCGAGTTGGATGTTCACGCCGAAGCCGAGTGTCCGGTACTGCGACAGAGCGCGGGCGAACAACCCGTCGCACTGACCGCTGACCACCTGGCTGTACCCGTACGCCTTCGGCCAGGTGGTGCCGGGGCGCTGCTGGATCGTCATCGACGGCGCGGGCACGGTGTAGGTGGTGCCGTCCACGGTGAAGGTCTGCGGGCCGGTGTCCGGGGCGCCGTAGTGCTTCAGCTCCAGGACCATGTTCATCTGGATCCCCGCCCGGCCCAGGGTGATCAGCCAGGGCCGGTTGTAGCCGGGGAAGATGTAGCCGTCGGCGAAGCTGCGGTACTGGGTCAGCGAGCGGAAGTTGCCGCCGGCCATGTCGGCGGTGGGGTCGGCACCTCCGGAGAGGTAGTAGCCGCCGAGTATGGGCTGGCCACCTACTGTGTAGTCGGCGCTGGCCGTCGCGGTGTTACCGGCGGCGTCGCGCACCTGCACGGTGACGCGGGGCATCACGCCACCGCCCGGTAGACGGCGACCGAGCCGTTGTCGGAAACCCGGGTCCAGGTACGCCCCGAGTTGTCGGTGACGGTCAGGGTGAGCGGGTCGATGACCGCGGTGACCTTCACGGGCGCGCTGCTGTTGCCCTGCGCGTCGGTGACCACGATGGTGACGGTCAACGGCTTGGTGTCGGCGTCGGAGTAGGTGACGGTCAGCAGCATCTGGGCGCCCGGCGAGTAGGTCGGCGCGTTCAGGGTTGCGGTTGCGGTGGGAGCGGCCATGGAGGTGCCTCTCTGAGCTAGACCGCCGGGTCCGGGCACGCACGGGGCGACGCCGGACCGACGGGACGCACACAGGTGCGAGAGGGAAGGCGGAACACCGGCCAAGCGACGCGGCCATGCGGCGGCGTCGGCGGTGATGACGTCCTTGTCCCGGTGAGGACGAACCCGCTGTGGGCGCCCCCAGCGGAGTCGGCACCTGCCCCAACAGTGCTCCGCCGAAGGCCCTACCGTCTTGTCCGGTGCACGACAGAGACCCCCATTGACCTGGGGAAACGTGAGTCGTGGTTGCTATTGCGCCGCGACACCCCGTACGGCCCAGGCTCGTGCGCTGAGGTGGATCGAGCCGTCCGGCGCGACCGGAAGACGGGCCAGCAACGCCTGCCGCAGCGCCTCCCGGGCCGGTTCGGTAAACGCCCTCACGTACGCCGGCGCCGTGCCCTGTCCACCGAGGAACGGCATCCAGTAGTCGGCGAAGTCGGCGAAGACCGTCGGCACGTCGACGGGCCGGACCGACACCTCGCCCAGCCCGGCGTCCTCCCAGAGCGCCCGCAACGCCTCGGGCCGCCACACGCTGCCACGGCTCTCCTCGTCGAGCGTCGCCGCGGCCGGATCGAGCTGCGCGGCGGCGGCCCAGAAGTGCCGCATCATCGCCATGCCGTCGGCGTAGTCCCAGATGTAGGCGGCTACCGTCCCCGCCGGCCGGACCACCCGGGCGAACTCCGCCACCGCCCGCGCCGGCTCCGGCACGAAGTTGAGCGTCAACCCGCTCACCACCACGTCCGCGGTGCGGTCACCCACCGGCAGCGCGCGGGCGTCGCCCACCTGGAAGGTGGCCCGCGCGTCGGCGACCCGGGTCCGCGCGGTCGCGACGAAACCCGCCGAGGGGTCGACGCCGGTGACCCGAGCGGGTGCGGCGTCGGCGAGGATCGTCGAGGTCAGCACGCCGGTGCCGCTGCCGACATCGAGCCACTGCCGCCCGGCCGCCATGTCCAGCCCGCGCAGGAACTCCGCCGCGACGAGGCGACTCCACCGACCGACGTACGCCTCGTACGCGTCACCGTCCGCCCACACCGGGTGCGTCATCCCGGAACGATACGACGAGCGCTGCCGGTCGGCGGCGAGTTTCAGTCGAGGTGGTCGGTGGGCGTCGTCTGGAGCAGCCACGCCAACGGCATCCGGGCCCGCTCCTCGTAGCCGCCGTCCCCGCCCAGCCGATGCAGGGTGACCGTCTGCACGCCGTCCCGGTCCACCACCCAGTACCGCGGGATCCCCGCCGACGCGTACTCGCGGTTCAGCGACGTCGGCGTGCCGCGTCGAGCAGGGCGGGCGGGGTGTCGGACTTCTCGTGTGCGGCGAGGTCGACGCCGGGCGCCACGATCGCGTCGATCGCGTCGAGCACGTCGGCCGAGAGCACGGTGTCCGCGGCGGCGAGCTGGGTGTGCAGGTGGTCCATGGTGCGGGGGCCGATGATCGCGCTGGTCACGGCGGGGTGCGCGGTGACGAATCCCAGCGCGAGCTGGATCATGGTGAGGCCGGCCTGGTCGGCCACCGTGGCCAGCTTCTCGACGGCGTCGAGCTTGGCCCGGTTGGCCGGAATGGTGGTGTCGAAGCGCTGCGGCATGAAGGCCGATCGGTTGGTGGTGACCTCCCGGCCCTCACGGATCGCCCCGGACAGCCAGCCCGAGGCGAGCGGGCTCCACGCGAGCACGCCGAGCCCGTACTGCTCGGTCACCGGCAGGACGTGGGTCTCGACCCCGCGTTGCAGGATCGAGTAGCTGGGCTGCTCGGTGACGTAACGGCTCAGGTGGTTCTCCCGGGCGGCCCACTCGGCCTGCATGATGCGGTACGCGGGAAACGTCGACGACCCGAAGTAGCGGATCTTGCCGGCCCGCTGCAGGTCGGTCAGTGTCGACAGGGTCTCCTCGTCACTCGTGCTCGGGTCCCACCTGTGGATCTGGTAGAGATCGACATGGTCGACGCCGAGGCGGCGCAGGCTGTTGTCCAACGCGGTGACCAGCCAGCGGCGGGAGCTGCCCCGACGGTTGCGCTCGTCGCCCATCGGCAGCCCTGCCTTGGTCGCCAGCACGATGTCGTCCCGGCGACCGGCGATGGCTCTGCCGACCATCTCCTCGGATTCGCCCTGGCCGTACACGTCGGCGGTGTCGATGAGGTTGACTCCCCCGTCCAGGGCGACGTCGACAATCGCGGTGACCTCTTCCTGGGTGGTTCCTCCCAGCTTGCCGAAGTTCATGGCGCCCAGCACAAGAGTGCTGACCTGGACGCCGGTGTGACCCAGAGTGCGGTATCGCATGACCGTTCCCTTCCTGCGACGACAACGTGGCTTGGCTCCGGCCCCGCCGCTCTGTCATGCTGAGCAAACGGAACCATGTTCCGCTAAAAAGATACGGAACATGGTTCCGTTTGCCAAGTCGAGTGGTGGAGGTAACGGCGCGGTGGCCGACGACGACAGCGGGGAAGGACAACCCACCCCCCGGAAGCGGGCCGACGCCCGGCGCAACGAGGCGACCCTGCTGGACGCCGCCGCCGCGGCCTTCGTCAGCTCCGGCGTGGACGCGCCCGTGCGGGACATCGCCGCCAGGGCCGGCGTCGGTGTCGGGACGATCTACCGCCACTTCCCGACGCGCGCCGACCTCATCGTCGCCGTCTACCGACACCAGGTCGAGGCGTGCGCCCAGGCCGGCCCGGCCCTGCTGGCCACCAGCGGCAGCCCGTACGCCGCCCTGGCGCAGTGGATCGACCTCTTCGTCGACTTCCTGGTCACGAAGCACGGCCTCGCCGAGGCGCTGCAGTCCGACAACGCGGCCTTCGAGTCCCTGCACGCCTACTTCATCGACCGGCTCGTCCCCGTGTGCGCCCACCTGCTCGACGCCGCCGCCACGGCGGCCGACATCCGCCCCGACGTAAACGCCTTCGAGTTACTGCGTGGTGTCGGCAATCTCTGCATCGGCGCGGCCGACCCCCGCTACGACGCGCGCCGGATGGTCGGTTTCCTCGTCGCCGGGCTGCGCCTCCCGTAGGGCCCGTCGGCGGCGATAGCGTGGTGATCATGGTGGAGTGGGAACTGCGGCCGGCCTCGGTGGCGGACGTCGACGCCGTGGCCGAGCTGCGGGCCGTGGTGCTGCGGGCGGATCTGGAGCGGCTCGGGCGGTACGACGACACGCGCGTGCGGCAGCGCCTGCGGGACGGCTTCGCTCCGGCGTACACCTGGGTTGTCGAGGTGGGCGGCGCGTTCGCCGGCTGCGTGGCGCTGCGCCCGGCGGACGACGCCCACTGGCTGGAGCACTTCTACCTGTCCCCGCACGTGCAGGGCAGCGGCATCGGCACGGCCGTGCTGCGCGAGCTGCTGCACCGGTGCGACAGCGACGGCACCCTGGTCCGGCTGAACGTGTTGCGGGGCAGTCCGGCAAGGCGGCTGTACGAGCGGCACGGATTCACGCTCGTGGCCGAGGATCCGGTGGACGTGTTCATGGTGCGCGCACCGCTGCCGCTGTCAACGTATCGTTGACAGATGACGTCGGAGCTGGCGCAGTTGGCGGACGTCCAGGTCGCCCGTGCCCGCCTGGACGAGCGGGAGCTGGACCTGATCGACCGGGCGCGGCACGACGGCGCGACGTGGGCGCAGGTGGCGCGGGCGTTGGGTCTCGGCAGCCGGCAGGCCGCCGAGCAGCGCCGGCAGCGCCTGGTGGCGGCGCGCAGGTCCCGGCAGCAGCACCGCGACCTGCGCTACCCGGCACAGATCGCCGCGCTGCGGGCCGCCGTTGCTGATCTCGATCGATGGATCGCCGCGGACCGACTGTGGAACACACGCTTCCGTCGAGCGGCGCTCGTACGCAGCACCGTGGACGCCGCCCTGGACGCCACCCCGGGGTCGCTGTACGCGCTGGCCCAGTCCCTCGTCGCCGACCTCGCCGAAGCGGACGACCGGCTGCCGGCACCCGCCCGAGCCGCCACGGCGAAGATCGACGCCGCGTTGTCAATGCCACGTTGACGCGGGCCGTCACCCTTGCGCGGACGCGCCTCAAGGCCAAAGGATGAGTCGTCCCGACTCAACCTGGAGGGCTCGTGCGGCGCAACGCTGGACTGTTCGTGGCGATCTCCCTGCTGTCCGGCTTCGGCAGCAGCGCCATGTCCCTGGTGGCCGGCATCTGGACTCTGGACCTGACCGGCTCCACCGGCCTCGCGGCCCTCACCGGGCTGTGCGTGTACGCCCCGGTGCTCGCCGGCCCGTGGCTGGGCGGCCTGCTCGACACCGCACCCCGACGACCGCTCGTCATCGCGGTCAACCTCGTGTTGGCCGCCGCCCTGCTGGCCCTCTTCGCGGTGCGCGGGCCCGGCCAGACGTGGCTCATCTTCGCCGTCTCCTCGGTCTACGGCATCAGCTACGTGCTCATCGACGCGGGTGAGACGGCGCTGCTGCCGTCCGCGCTGTCCCCCACCCAACTCGGCGACGTCAACGGGTGGCGCTCAAGCGCACAGGAGGGCATGAAGCTCGTCGCTCCCCTGGCCGGAGCGGGCCTCTACGCCTGGCACGGTGGCCACGCGGTCGTCGTCCTCAGCGCGGCCATGCCGGTCCTGGTCGCCATCCTGTACGCGACGGTGCGCCTCAACCGGACGCCACAGGTCCCGCCGCCGAAGCGACGCCCCGACCTGCGTACCGGACTGTCGGTCCTGTTCGGACAGCGGGCGACGCGTGTGCCGGTCGTGCTCGCCGCCGTGTCGATCGCCATGTCCGGCTTCACGACCGCGGCGATCTACACGATCGTGACCACCGAACTCCGCCTCCCGACGACGTTCCTGGGCGTGCTGACCGGCGCACAGGGCGCCGGTTCCATCATCGGCGGCCTGCTCGTCGGCAGACTCCTGGCCGGCCGGGGTCCGGGTGCTGTCGGCGTCGCCGGGACCGTGCTGTTCGCTGTCGGTTGCCTGGCGCGTGGCCTGCCCTGGTGGCTGGTCACGGTCGCCGGGGCGGTGGCCGCCGGTGTCGGCCTGCCCTGGACCCTGGTCGCGGCGGTGACGGCCGTGCAGACGCACACACCGTCGGCGCTGCTGGGCCGGGTCTCCGCGACGGCGAACACCGCGATGTTCGGCCCACTCGTGCTGGCCATCCCCCTCGGCTCGGCGGCCGTCCACCTCGGCGGTCGCCCACCGCTCGTCGCCGCCGTCGTGATCTGCCTGACGGCGGTGGCCGGCACGCTAGCCCGTCCGCCGACGACGACTCGGGAGGCACTCGGGCCTGGTCACTCCGGCTGGGCTCCGCCGTCCGGCGGCCGGCGGAAGCGCGTGCTGCGGCGGCCTACCGCAGCAGCCGGAAGAAGGCGCGCAGGTCGGCGATAAGCAGCTCGGGCACCTCCAGCGCCGGGAAGTGCCCGCCGCGGTCGTGCTCCTTCCAGTACCTGATGTCCGGGTAACGGCGGGCCGCCCAACGTCGGGACGGCCGGGGCACCTCGGCAGGGAAGACCGACGCGCCGACGGGTACGCGTACCGGGGCGGCGTCCGCGCCGCTGATCCACCCGGACACCCGGTCGATGCTCTCCGCGTACAGGCGGGCGGACGACGCGGCGGTGCCGGTCAACCAGTACAACGTGACCTGGTCGAGGATCTGATCGCGGCTGAGGCCACCGGAGTCAGCCCAGGTGAGCAGCTTCTCGCCCATCCACGCGCACAGGCCGACCGGCGAGTCGACCAGGGCGTAACCGACGGTCTGCGGGGCGGTGCGGTGCACCTCGGAGTACGCCGAGCTGGACTCGCCGCGCTGTCGCATCTGCGCCAACGCTTCGCGTTCGGCATCGGTGTGGTCTGTGTCTCCGCCCCGATCCGGGCCGGCGAGCGGCGGTACGAGGTGGATGCCGGCCACGTGCTCGCCGTCGAGTGCCCCGAGGATGCTGGAGACGCTGGTGCCCCAGTCACTGCCGGCCGCGCCATAACGGGCGTAGCCGAACGCCGCCATGATCTCCGCCCAGCTCGCGGCTATCCGTTCGACGCCCCAGCCGGGTCCGGTGGGCCGGGCGCTGAAACCGTAGCCGGGCAGCGACGGGATCACCACGTCGAAGGCGTCCCCGGCGGTGCCGCCGTGCCTCGGGGGATCGGTCAACGGTCCGATCAGGTCTACCAGTTCCAGCACCGATCCGGGCCAGCCGTGGGTCAGGACCAGCGGCATCGCCCCCGGGTGCGGTGACCGGGCGTGAAGCACGTGGATCTTCAGGCCGTCCACGCTGACGAGGTACTGCGGGAAGGCGTTGAGCCGCGCCTCGGCGGCCCGCCAGTCGTACCCCTCGGCCCAGTACGCGCAGAGGGCCCGCATCTCGTGCAGGGGTACGCCGTGTGCCCAGCCGGGAGCGGTCGCCGTCTCCGGCCAACGGGTACGCGCCAGCCGAGCGCGCAGGTCGACAAGCTCGGATTCTGGCACGTCCACCCGGAACGGCTGGATGTCGACGGATCGCCCGCCAGCGACTGCCGGCGGCCAGCCGGACGGGGCCGTAGAAGACGACATCGCCAGAGTTTTCCACGGGCAAGGCCGGCCGGCATGCCCACAGCTCGGCCGACGGGGGTCGCGGGCGTGGTTAACTATCGAGCCATGCCGCTCAGTCCGGACGAGGTCGAGCTCTTCGAACGCGCCAGGGCTCGCCTGGAGGCGATCGCCTACCGGCTGCTGGGCTCGGCGAGTGACGCCGAGGACGCGGTCCAGGACACGTTCCTGCGCTGGCAGGCCGCCGACCGGCAGCGGGTCGAGACGCCCGAGGCCTGGCTGACGAAGGCCCTCACCAACGTGTGCCTCAACCAGCTCACCTCGGCGCGGGCCCGGCGCGAGACCTACGTGGGCACCTGGCTGCCCGAACCGGTGCTGGCCGGGGACCGGATGCTCGGCCCGCTCGACACCGCCGAGCAGCGCGACTCGGTCTCGATGGCGGTGCTCACCCTGTTGGAGCGGCTGTCGGCCAAGGAGCGCGTGGCGTACGTGCTCCGCGAGGCCTTCGGCTACGCACACACGGAGATCGCCGACATCCTCGGCGTCAGCGAGTCGAACTGTCAGCAGATCTACCGGCGGGCCAGGCAACACGTCGCCGGTGACCGCGCCCGCGCCCAGGTCGACGGCGCCACCGCGCGCAGGATCGTCGAGGAGTTCCTCGCCGCGGCCGCCAACGGCGAGACGCAGCGACTGGTCACCCTCCTCACCGACGACGCGACGAGCATCGGCGACGGCGGCGGCAAGATCCCGGCGCGGACCACACCTGTCGTCGGCGCGCTGGCGGTGGCCAGGTTCCTGCGGGGCCTGTTCGCGCCCAGCACCGCCAAGCGGGACATCGTGGGCGGCAGCCCCGCGCTCTACGCCGAGGTCGTCAACGGCGCTCCGGCGCTCGTGGTCGTGCTCGACGAACAGGTCGTCGGGGTCATGTCGCTGAAGGTGACGTCCGACGGCGTCGCGGCTCTGCACACCCAGGTCAACCCCGACAAGCTCGTACGGGCCACCCGCCACTGGTCCACCTCCGCGCACGGGGAGCCCCTGCTGCGCGTCTGGTGACCCAGCTCTCAGCCGACTCCTGTCAGGAATCGGGTCGCTGTCCGGTTCAGGAAGCGACCCTCACCGAGACAGGAGTGCCACCATGAAGCACCGGATCGTCGTCCTCGGGGCCGGATACGCCGGCGCCATCGCCGCCGGGCGTCTCGCCAAGCGGCTGCACCCCGACGACACGCGGATCACCATCGTCAACGCCGAGGACGACTTCGTCGAGCGGGTCCGCATGCACCAACTCGCCACCGGGCAGCACCTCAAGCGTCGACCGCTCGCCGACGTCTACGCGGGCACCGGAGTCGAGGTCCGGGTGGCCCGGGTCACCGCCGTCGACACCGACCGCAGGACCGTCGCACTCGCCGCCGACCATGGCGCCGACGAGATCGCGTACGACACGCTCGTCTACGCCCTGGGCAGCACCAGCGCGGACCACGGCGTCCCCGGCGTCGCGGAGCACGCGTACGACATCGCCGGCAGGCCGTCGGCGCTGCGCCTGCGCGACCGCCTGGCCCACCTCACGGCCGGCGCGACGGTGCTCGTCGTCGGCGGCGGTCTCACCGGCCTCGAAGCGGTCACCGAGATCGCGGAGGTCCGCCCGGACCTTGCCGTCGCGCTCGCCGCCCGGGGCGCTCTCGGCGACTGGCTCACCGAGAGGGCGCGGCAGCACCTGCGCGGGGTCTGCGACCGGCTCGGCATCACCGTCCACGAGCACACCGACATCGCCCGGGTCGACGCCACCGGCGCGGTCACCGACGACGGACGGGTGATCCCGGCCGAGGTGACCGTCTGGACGGCCGGCTTCGCCGTACACCCCATCGCCGCCGCCACGACGTTGGCTGTCGCGGACACCGGGCAGATCGTCGTCGACGCCACGATGCGGTCGGTCTCCCACCCCGACGTGTACGCCGTCGGCGACGCCGCAATCGCCGAGGGGCCGGGCGGGAAACCGCTGCGGATGTCCTGTGCCTCGGGGACCCCGATGGCCTGGCAGGCCGCCGACGCCATCGCCACCCGGCTGACCGGTCGAACGAAGATCCCGAAGGCGCCGCTGCGCTATTTCAACCAGTGCATCAGCCTCGGCCGCCGCGACGGCATCATCCAGTACGTGACAGCCGACGACCGGGCCCGGCCCGCCCTACTCAGGGGCGCGTTGGCGGCCCGCTACAAGGAGGTCGTCTGCGCGGGCGCGGCGTGGAGCGTCTCCCGCCCGATCCTGTACCCGGTACGCCGCCACCGCATCGTCGTGACCCGGACGGAGACCCTCGCGACGACGTCGTGACCCGGGTGACTATCCGGAGAACGTGCGGCGGGCCCAGGTGCGGAAATCGGTGGTCGGCAGGCCGAGCGCACGGGCGATTTCCGGTCGGGCGGGGCTTCCGTTCTCATTGATCCGCTCGACCGCGTTGACCATGGCCGGGAGCAGGCCGCGCTCCACCGCCTGTTGCGGGGTGAGCACGGGCGCGGCGATCGTCCGGCCGGTGACCTCGCTGAGGATCGCCGCGACCTCGGTCATGGTGAGCAGGTCGCCGGCGAGTTCGACGTCCAGGCCGTCGAACTTCTCCGGGTTGGTGAACGCGGTCGCCGCGGCTTCGCCGATATCGTCGACGGCGATCCACGGAAGCCGTGCGTCCGCGGCGAACCCGGTGATGATCGTGCCGCTGGACCAGTCGCCGAAGAGGTAGGACCAGCCGACAAGGTTCTCCATGAAGGTGGAGGGCAACAGCACGGTCCAGAGCGCGAAGCCGCCGGTACGCACCATGTCGTCGATGGCCGCCTTGCTCTCCCAGTAGTGCCTGTCCCAGCGCCCCTCGGCCCAGCCGGGCTGGTTGCGGTGGAAGTCGCCGGCACCGGAGACGCTGCTGTGCACGACGTGCGACACGCCGGCCCGTCGCGCGGCCTCGACGACGTTGCGGCCACGGTTCAGCTCGGCGTCGCCCTGCATGTTCGCCACGTCGGGATACGGGATCGAGAAGACACCGTCCATTCCCTCGGCCGCGGCGAGCAGCGACGCGGCATCGTCCAGGTCGCCCTCGACCAGTTCGGCACCCCGCTTCAGCAGAGCCTGGGCGCTGTCGGCGCCGGCGTGGCGGACCAGCGCGCGGACCGCGACGCCACGGTCGAGCAGCGCTCGGGCCGTCGCCCCGCCCTGTTTGCCGGTCGCACCGATGACAAGGACAGTCATGATCGCCTCCCAAGGAAGTGGGGCATCACCCCACTTTTCGTCGGCTACGATATGGGGGACCACCCCACTTTGGCAAGGGCGGGCCATGCGAGCGGACGCACGACGCAACTACGACCTCATCGTCACGGCCGCCGCCGAGGCGATCGCCCGCGACGGCGCCTACGCGTCGCTGGAGGAGATCGCCCGAACCGCCGGGGTGGGTTCGGCGACCCTGCATCGACACTTCCCGTCCCGCTGGGCTCTGCTCCAAGCCGTGTTCCGCACCTGCGTCGGCAACCTGTGCGCCCGCGCCGACGACCTGCTGGCCGAGCCGGACGCGCTCGCCGCACTCACCACCTGGTTGCGGGAGGTCACCGCGTACGCCACGACAACCCGCGGCCTGGCGGTGACACTGCTGAACGCGCCACCCGAGGAGAACGGGACCTGTGGCGCGATGCTCACCGCGGCAGGCGAGAAGCTGCTGCGTCGGGCCGCGGACCAGGGTTCCGTACGCCCGGGCGTCGTCATGGCGGATGTGATGACCCTCGCCAACGCGATCTCGCTCGCCGCACAGCCGGCCGACGTGACAAAGGCGGAGCGGCTCCTGACCCTCGCTCTGGCGGGAATTCAGCCACCCGGGGCGTGACCCGTGCCATCTCCCGCCCTCGGGCCGGGTCTTTCGAGGATCGACCTGCTTGACTCGTTCGTCATGCTGAAACCGGAGCCCACGCCCGTGCCACCCGAGGAGGACTCGTGCGTAAGCCAGCCAAGACCGCGGCTGTCCTCTTCGGGCTCGGTGTCGGCGTCGCGGTCGGCCCGTCCCTCGGGCCGGCCGCCGCGTGGTCCGGCATCGCGGTCGCCATGCTCGGCGTCGTGCTCTCCCTCGTGGGCAGCACGGAATCCCGTCTCGTCGCGGACGGCCTGGTCGACCGTGACGACGCCGCAGCCGGGACGAGCCCCGGCACGCCGGTCGGCACGGACCAACTACTGCTGGACCTACAGCGGCGGCCCACCCTCAGCGGCCTGGGCGACCGGGTCGAGCAGATCCTCAGACTCGCCGAGCAGCAGGCCAACGACCACCGCACCGAGGCGCGGCGCGAATCGGAGGGCATCGTGACCGCCGCCCGACGGGAGGCGGAGTCGCTCCTCGACCGGGCACGCGAACAGGCGGCCGGCATTGCCGGCCCGCACTGGGAACCGCCTCCGACACCACCCACCCAAGCGCTGGCGACGGACGCGGATCCGAGCCGCTGACTCTCGGGCCGGCGGGTCGCTCGCGGTTCTACCTTCCCCGCGCGAGCCAGGTGGGAGCCGGTCGCGCGTACTCGATGGTGGCCGCGACGCGGTCGGCGGTGGCCGCGTCACGCTCTCGTTCCGTGATCCACAGGGCCAGATCCAGCCCGGCCGTGAGCGCACCCGCGGTGATGCGATCCCCGTCGTCGACGACCCGCTCGTCGACGACGTCGACGCCGTAGGAGCGCAACTCGTCGTACGCGTTGCGGTTGGTGGTCGCCCGCCGCTGGCCCAGCAGTCCGGCGGCCGCCAGCAACAGACCGCCCGTGCAGACCGACGCCATCCAGCGGGTCGAGGGGGCCAGCGCGGCCAGCCGAGCGGGGAGCACGCCGTGCTGCGCCTGGGCCCAGGAACCGGCAGCGGCCCGGTTCAGCCACCCGCCGCCCGGCACGACCACACCGTCGGGCCGACCGAGCACCGCGGGCACCTGGAGTTGGACCCCCCGCATGCTCACCACCGGGCCCGGCCGCTCGACCGCGACCAGCTCGACCGCGAATCCGGCGATCGCCAGCACCTCGAAGGGGCCGAACACGTCCAACTCGTCGAAGCCGTCGAAAACCACGATCTCTATCCGCATGCGACGAGGATCCCGCCCTGCCGTCGTGGACGGCGAGTGGCATCCTCGCCACTGTGCATAAGCAATCGGCCACGCACCGGGTCGCGGTGCTGGCCCTGCCACCCGTCGTCGCCTTCGACCTGACCATCGCGACACACGTCTTCGGCCACGAAGGCCACGGCCGGTACGCGACCACCGTCTGCTCGCCGGACGGCGGCGCGGTCCCCACCACCACCGCCGGGCTGGGCCTGACCGTCGATGCCACCATCGACGCCCTCACCGACGCCGACACCGTGATCGTTCCCGGTTTCCGCCGAGGACCCGCACCGGCCCAGGCACTCGACGCCCTGCGTGCCGCGTACCGGCGTGGCGCCCGCGTCGCCTCGATCTGCACCGGCGCGTTCGCACTGGCCCAGGCCGGGCTGCTCGACGGTCGGCGGGCGACCACGCACTGGATGCACGCCGAGGCGCTGGCCCGCGAACACCCCGAGGTCACCGTCGACGCCAATGCGCTGTACGTCGACGAAGGACAGGTGTTGACAAGCGCCGGCCTCGCCGCCGGCCTCGACCTGTGCCTCTATCTGGTCGGCCGGGACCACGGCCAGCACGTGGCGATCGATCGCGCCCGTCTCATGGTCACACCGTTGCACCGGGCCGGCGGCCAAGCCCAGTTCGTCCCCGCCCACACGAGCGGGGACGACGCCGAGATGACCGCCGTCACCAGCTGGGCGACCGCCAACCTGCACCTGCCGATCACCGTCGCGGACCTAGCCCGGCAGGGCCTTCAGTCCACCCGTACGTTGCACCGCACCTTTCGACACCGGTTCGGGCTGAGTCCGCAGGCATGGCTGACCGAGCAACGACTACGCGCGGCCTGCGGGCTGCTCGAAAGCGACGACATCACGATCGACGAGGTCGCCAGACGGACCGGGCTGGGCACCGCCACGAACCTGCGCGCCCATTTCCGGCGGGCCTTCGCCACCACTCCCACCGCCTACCGCCGCGCCTTCACTCCGTGACGCCTCCGCGCGATCCGTTGCGGGCCGACGGCCGTGCCGGGTAGTCACTGGATCAGGCCACGGTCGGCCAGATGGGCACGCAGCGTCTCGTCGTCCTCGGCGGACATCAGGCGACGTGGGATGACTGTGGCCGGCATCCGACCGACGAACACGATCCAGAACTCGGGGGTGTCCTTCACCTGGTCGACTCCGTCCCAGGCGATGCCGCTGGACTGTGAGCCACTGCGCATCATGATGTTGTCGTCGGTGATGTCGTAGGCGCCCTCGACCGCGTAGCCGCTGGAGCGGCGGCGGGCGCGCCACCGCACCCACGGCGAATACAGCATCGACAGCAGGCCGGCCACGACCATCGCCATCCAGAGCGGCGAGAACTGGTCGGCCCGGTCGGACCCGCGCGAGACGGCGAGACCTATCGCCCCCACCGCCACCAGCACCGCGCCGATCAAGCCGTACCTGCGCAGGCGAACACGGCTGAGCGCGGCGGCCACCCGGCCCGGGTAGGCGGGATCGGCGGGGACGTCGAAGTGGATGCGCACGCCAGAACGATAGTGCCCGACTAGCCTGTCCGGATGCGTGACCTTCGCTTCGAGGCGGTACGGCCCGACGGCGACGACGCCGTCTGCACGGACTGGCAGTACGTCCACAACCTGATCATCCCGACCAGCCCACTCTCGGGCGACGAGATCCGCGCACGTGCCGCCCGCAACCGCCTGAACGTCACCTATCACGGCGACACCCTCGTGGGCTGCTCGACGGTCCGGCCGCCGATGGACGACCAGGCGACGGCGACGGTCATCGTCCGCGTGCTGCCGGAGCACCGCCGACGGGGTTTTGGTGGGCAGCTGTACGACGAGGCACTCACCGCGGCCTACGAGATCGGCGCCCGAGTCATCGAGACCGTCGTCCTGGCCTCCAACGAGGAGGGCCTACGGTTCGCCGAGCGGCATGGCTATGTGGAGATCGACAGGTACGTGCTCGACGGTGACACGATTCCGTTCGTCGATCTCCGGTTGGTCGAACCCGCAGGATGATCTCATCGTCACTGGCCCGGCCTCGTCGGCACCGACGCTCCCGTCGCGCGGAGGGTGTCGTAGGGATGGCAGCCGTACGTCTCGCGGTACGCCTGGGCGAAGCGTCCGGGATGGGTCCAGCCCCACCGCCGGGCCGTCTCCGCCACGGTCTGCCCCGGCTTGGCGTGTTGCAGGTCCCAGTGCGCCTGGCGCAATCGGACGGCACGCAGGAACGCCATCGGGGTCTGCCCGTGGTAACGCTGGAACGCCACCTGTAACGCGCGTTGGCTGACCTCGCAGGCTTCGGCTATCCGGCCCACCGTCAACGGCGCGGCGGCGTGGGCCTCGATGAACTCGGCGGCCCGGCGTACGATCGCGCGGCCGACGCCTGCCTGTCCGGGCAGGTAGTTGATGGTCATCGTGGTGTTCGGGAACACCGCGACGGCGGTGGTCGCCATCAGGTCCACCAGGCCGGCGCGGGCCAGTGGACTGGCGGCCACCGCGTTGACGGCGAGTTGTCGTCGGGTGAACGCCGTCACCGACTGCCAGAGCAGGGCCATCGCCGGGGACAGGGGCGCCATCGTGGTGAACCGGAAGTTCGCGATGGGCAGGCCGGTGCGGACCGAGGCGGCCGCCGCGACCCGTTGCATCGGCAGCCCGACGGAGACGGCCGTCAGATCGTCGATGAGGTGGACCGCACCCACCTCCGGGTATCGACCGGTCATGCCGGGGCCGAGGCGCAACTCCTCGGTGTCGGTACGGACGGCGTACCGGCCGTGCGCCACCGTCACCGCCGTGAAGTCGCGATAGGGCAGCGCCTCGGAGCGGTTGCGCATCGTGTATCGGGACTCACCGAATTCCAGGTCGTCGACGCGCAGCGTCGCCTGCCGGTAGTGGAATCGAGCGGGTGGACCGGAGATCCGCACGCGGTGTTCTCCGTACTTCAGTGCGATCACATGGTGCGCTTCTTCTGGGTCGTCAGTCTCGACGATGTCTCGGGTTACAGGCTCGGGCCCGTCAGGATTCCCCGTCCACGGCATGGGCCGTCACCTCCGTCGGCCGTCGATCCGGCCCGATCTGTTTGAACGCGTCACCCGGTGGTTCGCAACGGCTTGTCGGGGACTTCCGGACCCACTGCACCGACATCCGCTGAGGCTGGGACAATCCGAGTCGACAAGTCGATCCGGTTCCCGTATCTGGCTGGCCATTTCACGAATGACAGGTCGCGTGACGGTTCGCTGTCACGCAACAATCAAATTCGATGCTGCGCATCCCAGGGCTGGACCGAGGCGGTCTCCGGAATGAGCGGCATGATTGTGTCAATGTGGTTACGCGTTTTCCCGGACAGAATTGTCGGGTTGCCGACTTCGCTCGGCAACGTCGGTCCCTGTTCACACAGCTCTACCCTCTGCTGTCCGAGCCACTCACCCTGGGTCGGCCCGATCGCCGGCCGGTCGGGGTCCGCGACGAAGCGACCCCGGTCGGCCGGTCTCCCTCGTCGGTCCAGCGCCTCTCGTTCCCGCCGGGCTGGCGTGGTCGGCGCGACGGTCAGCGCAGCCAGGCCGCCGGCACCGGATGCCGCAGGATCTCGGCCAGCCCGTCCCGGTGCGGGTCGGGGTCGCCGTCGAGCCAGGCGTGGGCGTGGAAACCGGCGGCCGGCGCGCTGACCCCGATCACCACGGTCCGCGGCAGCCCCCGCTCGGCGAACCAGCGCTGCCGCACCAACGCGCTCTCCAAGCAGTTGCCGCCGCTGCGGCACAACGCCTGCCGGACCAACGTGTCGGTGCCGCCGGACGGGGGCGCGGTGAGGCGTACCGCGCTCAGCCCGCCTCGGGCGAGCTGGCGACGGACTCGCCGACAGCCCAGCATCGTCCACGCCACCACTGCCACACCACGTGGCCCGTGGCCCCGGACCAGCCGGGCCAGCGCATCGAGGGTGCGGCCGGGGCTGGCCGTCACGGCAACGACTCGGTGAGCGCAGCGCCGAGGAGTCGGTGGGTGGCATCGAGGGCAGCCCAGTCACGGGGGCGGGTCAGGTCCAGGCCCGGCCGGCCGGCGAGCGCGAGCAGTGCGCCCGGGTCGGAGGGCAGCTCGGGCAGGGAGCGACGGGCGACGAGGCGGGCCAGCAACTCGGCCGGACCGACCGGGGCCACCGCGGGCCGGTCACCCCAGTGCAGGAAGATCCAACCGCCGATCGGCAGGCGGGGCGTGACGGCGGGCAGGGTGAGCCGAAGCCGGCTGTCGTCGCGGACAACCCGGGTGGGCAACCCGAACCCGGGGATCGGCTCTCGCAGGTCGACGCAGCGTGGGCCGGCGAGCACGTCGCCGCCGGCACAGACCACGATGTCGTCGGCCAGCACCGGCACGTCCCGGGCGGCGAGCGCCGCGAGCAGCGTGCTCTTGCCGGCGGTACGGCCACCGAGCACCACCCAGGCCCGTCCGGCGTGGACGAACGCCCCGGCGTGGAAGGTCTCCCGCTCGGCCCACCGGTTGACCACCACGGCCACCGGGGCGAGGTAGGGGTGGGCGAGCAGGTCCGCGGTGAGCGGCGGCCCGTAGAAGGTGGCGCTGCCGCTGGCCCGGTCCACATCGAGCGTACGGCCGTCGGCGAGGACCCGGACCATCCGGTCGGCGTTCAACGGCGCGGGCGGCGGCGGGACGACGTTCCGCTGCCGTACGGTCACCGGTCGGCTCCCCGCGGGTGGGCACGTGTCGGCGTCCAGGTCGACGACCTCGTCGAGTCCCTCGATGTGCAGCCCGTAGGCGGTTCTCATGGGTGCGTCTCCTGGTGTCGCTCGGGCGCGTGGCCGACACCGGGTGCGGCTGCCCGCCCGGCGCCCGGTCCGCCTCGGAGGGTGTTCGGCGCGGCGTTTCGGCCGTCGGGGACGATCGGCGCCGTCCGCCCGGCGGATACCTATGGTACGGGCTTGTGAGCAGCGGAAACGCGTTCTCTCGGAACTACCACGTCCGGCCCGCCGTAGCGATCTTTCGTGGCCCCGGTCGGCGCTGTCTGGCCCGCCTCGTGCGGATTGTGGACAGCGCGATTCCGGTCATCGGCGTGGCGGGTGCGGTCCTGCCCACGTCGACGGAGGCTCGGCATCGTTGAGAACAGTGGAGTGTCTTCACATTTCAAGATCTCCGCCCACCGTGCGTCGCCAAGCAGACGCGTCTGACGGTCCTCGCTTGGCGACGAGGAGCCGGGCATGCAGCATGACGTCGAGTCGGCGGATCCGCCCATCTGGCGCAGGTACGAGACCCGCGAGGTCTCGGCGGCGCACGACGTGATCAGCCAGGCGTGCGTGGGGATCGAGCTTCGGTCGCACAACGTCGCCGGGCAGTTCACCTACCAGCAGGAGTCGGCCGAGGCGGGGCCGGTCCTGGTGGCTCGGGTGCGATGCGGCGCGGACATCGAGGCCCATTTCTTCGACCCGCTGACCGACCTGTTGTTCCTCTCGGTACTGCGCGGTCAGGTCGAGACAACCGATGGCCGGGACAGGGCGTGGACCGGTCCCGGCGGGGCGCTCCTGAACCCGACCGGCCGCCCGTTCACGAATATCTGCCGGGATTTCGATATCTACTGCGTCAACCTGGACCCGCGCGTCGTCACCGAGGCCGCCACCGAGCGGACCGGCATCGATCCGGTCGACTTTCGCTTCGAGGCGATGGCGCCGATCTCCAGGGAGATGGGCCAGTTCTGGCACAGCACCACCGTTCATCTCTATGACCTCTTCAACGGGTCGGCGGAGCCGCTCGGCAGCCCGCTCGTGGTCGGCGCAGCCATCGACCTGGTCGCGTCGGCCGCGCTCGCCGTCTTTCCGAACTCCGCGATGACGGTGCCGCACCGGGTGGAGGCCGTCCCGTTACCCGCCGGCCCGGTCCGCCGTGCCGTGTCGTTCATCGAGACGCACTTCGCCGAAGCGGTCACCGCCACCCAGATCGCCGAGGCCGCCCGCGTCTCGCCCCGCGCCCTCCAGGCGGCGTTTCGCCGCCAGCTGGGCACCACTCCGATGGCGTACCTGCGGCGCACGCGCCTGGACCGGGCCCACCAGGACCTGCTCGGGGCCGATCCGACCCAGGGAGCCACCGTGGCCGGGATCGCGCGCCGCTGGGGCTACCCGCACACGGGCCGGTTCGCCGCCGACTATCGAGTGGTGCACGGCCGGTCGCCCAGTGACACGCTGCACTCCTGATTTACCGGGACGGCCACCGTCCGGGCCTGGCGGACCGGGCCCGGACGGCGATCACAAGCGACGATCAGCGGTGGCCTACCCGCACTAGAACCCGCCCCACCGGTAGGCCTCGCACTTCCAGGTCTTGCCGTTGTTCGTGGAGACGCAGACCACGACGATCTTCCCGAGGACGGGAAGCCCGAGGGTGAAGATGTGGAGCTTCGTCTTCTTCACGTACGGGACGCCGGACTTCTCGGCGATGTCGGCCAGGGCCCAACCGGGGTCGGGTGCGTCAACTGTCGCCACCCGACGCAGCGAGTCGACGTCCTTGCCGTCGAGCAGCATCTTGATCTCGTCCGCCGAGGGCGTGCCGTCGCCGACGAGCGTGTCCACGGCGTACGGCCCCTCGGCGGCGACGCCGTTGGCCTTCTCGAAGGCAGCCTTCGTCGCGCCCACCGTGGTGTCGCCAGCGAAGTCGAGGGCGAGGATCTGGTCGGTCTTCCGCCGCGACAGGATGCACTCCCAGACGGTCTTGCCCGAGGCGATGCACATGGTCAGGCACCACTCCCGGCCGTCGGGCGTGGACGAGGCGAACAGCAGCGACGTCGCCGTGCCGCCGTCACCCCTGCCGTCGTACGCGCCGTCGGCGAGGTCGGCCATTGTCGTGCCGAGGAGGTCCCGGCTGCCCGGCATCGTGCCCACGACGGTGACGCCGTCCACCCGCTCACCGGCCACCAGCGCCGTGAGCTGGTCGCTGGTGAGATCACGACCTCCGGCGTCGACGGCCAGCACCGTGTCCAGGTCCCCGACGGGCCGGCCGGTCAGTTCCTCGAACCGTTGCAGCATCGTCCCCGGCGCGCCGGGATGGTCGGTGACCGTCGTCCGGGCCTCGTCCTCGGCGGCCTGCGACGGGGCGTACGACGCGGTCAGCCCGACGATCAGGGCTGTCGTGACGATGGTGACGCGCCTGGTGATGTCCCGCAGTGCTGTCATGGTGTCCTCGTCTCGGTGCTCGGGGTCGGCGGGGTCGGACGGGCTACCAGCGACACGTGACCAGGTCGCCGTCGTCGTTCGGGGACCCCCAGTCGCAGTGGTCGTCGATCCACTCGCCGACCTCGCCGATGGTGTCCACGATCCAGGCGAACACCGACGTGATCGCGCCCCAGAGGCTGAAGTAGACGACCGTCGACTCCGGGGTGCCGCCGGCCTCGTCGATGACGTCCTTGGTCGACATGGCGACGTTCGGTTTCTCGATGATGTCCAGCACCCGTACGCCCGTGGTGTCCTTGCCGGCCAGCAGCGCCTGGATCTCCTCGGGGGTCCGTTCCTTGCCGTCGTCGACCGCCACGATCGCGCGGTCGACAACCACCTCTCGGTT
Source organism: Micromonospora sp. NPDC049175 (assembly GCF_043197345.1). Lineage (NCBI taxonomy): Bacteria > Bacillati > Actinomycetota > Actinomycetes > Micromonosporales > Micromonosporaceae > Micromonospora > Micromonospora sp. NPDC049175. The sequence continues at coordinate 1,485,917 of NZ_JBICSY010000001.1, forward strand.
GCCGCTGACGGCCTGGACGATGCCGGCTATCTCGCCGACCGTGAGGTCGTCGCCGAGCGCCGGGCCGGTGAACCGCCGGACCGAGACAGCACCGGCCGGGCTGATCTGGATCGCGTCGGCGGTGATCAGGTCGTCCGCGCCGAAGGGGTCCCAGGCGAAGGTCCACAGCCCGCCGACGCACCGGAAGCTGCCGTGCTCCCGGCCCTCGGGCTCGGTCTCGGTGCGGACGATCCCGCCACGGTCGTCGACCTGCTGGACCACACAGTCGGTGCCCTTCGTCGGCGGCTTGTCGGTCTGGGCCACGGCGGCGGTGGACATGGCCAGCACCGTCGCGCTGACCACCCCGAGCACCGCGAGGCGGCGTGCCAAGCGACTCATCGAACGCTCCATTCCTCGGAACAGAAACCGGTGTCCGCAGAGTGCCGGGCCGCGCTGACGCGGCCCGGAAACGGCGCGGAAAGCGCGGTACGTCAGAGGAGGCGACTGGCGTCGAGCTGTGCGAGGTCGGCGCGGATGGAGTCGGCGTCGGCATCGCCGAGTTCGTCGAGGATGGTCAGGGCCCGGCTCCAGGCGGCACGTGTGGCGTCGAGGTCGGCGAGGGCCCGGTGGCTGCCACCCAGGTTGACGTACGTGCTGGCCTCGGCGTACCTGTCGTTGACCTGTGTGAAGAGGTCGAGTGCGTGCCCGTAGCAGGCAACCGCGCGCCTGTGGTCTCCGAGCTGGTGGTGGGCGTGGCCGAGGCTGTCCCACGTGTCGGCCTGTCCCTGGACGTCGCCCACCTCCTGCAACACCCGCAGCGCCTCCCCGCACGACCGGAGGGCACCGTGGTGGTTGCCGAGCAACCCTTCCTGCCAACCGACGGCGTTGAGGGTGTAGCCCTGCCCGGCCTGGTTGCCGGCCCGCCGGAACAGGGTCAACGCGCGCCGGGAATGGTGCAGCGCCTCGTGGTGCTGGCCGCGCCGCTCGGCCAGCTGACCGAGGTTGAGGCAGGTGTGTGCCCGTCCGGCGTCGTCGCCGACCTCGGTGAAGAGGTCGAACGCGCGCCGCAGGTGGTCGTCGGCCTCGTCGTAGCGGCGCAGTCGGGAGCAGGCGAGGCCGAGGCTGCGGTGTGCCTGGCCCTGCCCGGTCTGGTCCCCGATCCGGGACGCGGCGGCGAGAGCGACGCGTTGCGTGCCGAGCCAGTCCTGCCAGTGCCCCTGCCGGTGCAGGAAGCCGGCCAGGGTCCAGGCGAGCCGCCAGGCGTGTCCCTCGAAACCGAGGCGGGCCGCGAGCGGCACCGCGGCGAGCAGGACGGGCAGTTCGGCGGTGAACCACGCCGTGGCGGCCGACCTGCTGCGCGGACTCTCCGGTGTCACGCCCAACCCCGCCGGCGCGAGGCTGATCTCGCTGAAGTGCGGGTGCAGGACGAGGTCGGCGGCGTGTGCGGTGTGCAGGCAGTGGTCGAGCAGCCGGTGCACGGCGGCACGGCGGTCCGCCGGTGGCTCGGTCTCGTCGGCGAGGCCCGCGGCGTACGCGCGCAGCAGGTCGTGGAACGCGTAGCGCCCGTACGTGTGCTCGGTGAGGAGGTTCGCCCGGGTCAACTCGGTGAGCGCGGGACCGCTCGACCGAGGGGTGCCGCCGGCCAGGCTGGCCACGGCCGGGGCGGCGACGTCCGGCCCGGGATGCAGGCTCAGCAGCCGGAACAGCCGGAGCGCGGCGGGGCTGAGCGTCCGGCACGACCAGGAGAGGACCGCCCGCACGTCGGTGGCCTCGTCGCCGCCGTGGAAGGCGTCCAGGTCGTCCAGCTCGTCGGCGATCATCCCGAGCGAGAAGTGCCTGTTGGTGGCGACTCTGGCCGCGACGACGGCCAGGGCGATGGGCAGCCGCGCGCACCTGTCGGCGATGTGGTCGGCCGCCGCGGGTTCGGCGTTGACCTGGCGCTCCCCCAGCCGGCGGACCAGCATGTCCCGGGCTTCGCCGGGGCTCAGCAGGTCGAGGAGCAGCGGTTGGGCGCTTTCGGTGACGACAAGCGGGTTGAGCTGGTCGCGGCTGGTGACGATCGTGCGGCAGTCGGGTGAGCCGGGCAGCAGTGGCCGGACCTGTTCGGCGTCGCGTGCGTTGTCCAGCACGATCAGCAGACGCCGGCCGGCCACCGTCGTGCGGTACAGGCTCACCATCTGGTCCGGATCGCTCGGCATCCGCGCCGCCGGCACGCCGAGCGCCTCCAGGAACCCGTGCAGCGCTCGCGTCGGTTCGGTGGGTGTGGCCCCCGGGTCGAAGCCGCGCAGGTTGACGTAGAGCTGCCCGTCGGGGAAACGCTCGGCCACCCGGTGCGCCCAGTGCACGGCAAGCGCCGTCTTGCCGACGCCCGCGGTCCCGGACACCACCACGGCCCCGCCCCGGTCGACGAGCGCGTCCAGGGCGGCCAGCTCCGCCTCGCGCCCGACGAACGTCGGTACGGGGGGAGGCAGTTGCGCCGCCACCGACGGCGGCGCCGGCGCGGCCGGGGCGGGTGCGGCGATCGCGCTGTCCTGGCGCAGGATGGCGCACTCCAGATCCCGTAGCCGTGGGCTCGGGTCGATGCCGAGGTGTTCCCGGAGGGTGTCGCGCAGCCGCCGGTACGTGGCGACCGCCTCGACCGCTCGGCCGTCGCGGTACAGGGCGAGCATCAGTTGCGCGTGCAGGTGCTCGTCGAAGGGGTGCTGCCGGACGAGCCGTTCCAACCCGGGCACGAGCCGAGCGTGCTCGCCGACGGACAGTCGGGCCTCGGCGAGCGCCCGTTCGGCCTCCAACCGGAGGCGGGCCAGGTGTTCGGCCTGCTCCTCGATCCAGGCCGACCCGGTCACGTCGGCGAGCGGCGGGCCACGCCACAGCGCCACGGCGGCCGTCAGGTGGTTGACCCGCTCGTTGCGGTCCGACGACCGCCGGGCCAGTTCGAGGAGGCGCTCGGCGGCCTGGACGTCCGTGGACTCCGGCCCGGTGTCGAGCACGTAACCGGGCGGGCGCGCCACTATCGATCCGGGCTCGCCGAGCACTCCGCGCAGGTAGGAGACGTGACGTTGCAGCGTGTTCGCCGCGGTGGCCGGTAGCTGCTCCCCCCAGACGACGTCGATGAGCCGGTCGACGCTGACCACCCGGCCCACGTGCAGCGCCAACGTCGCGAGTATCGCCTTGCGGCGTTTGCCGTTCACCGGCTGCGGACCGTCGGCGACGACCACCTCCACCGGCCCGAGCAGCCTGATCCGCACGCCCGTGCCAGCCGTCGAGATCACGGGGTCAGGCTAGTTCCGCGGCCCGGTGACCTCGCTCTGTTCGTCGCGCACTGGACACGGTCGACGACAGAGCCCGCCGTCAGCCAACGTACTTGCCGTTTCGGGTGTCCCCCGAATTGCCGTCGTAGTGCACCTTGCGGTAGCGGTGCACCGAACCCTTCTTGACCGCCTGCCAGTGGGCGTATGCCACCGCGTAGTCGTGGTGCTTGTAGTAGGACCCGCCCGACTTGTAGTAGATCCGGTGCCGGGCGTCGCCGCCGCAGTTGGCGAGGTAGCTGTAGGAGTACATCTTCATTCCGCCGAAGTCCGACGAGTAGTACGTCTTCGCCGGGTGCCACACCGACGCCGGATTCGGATAGCCGGGCAGCTCGGCCCAGTTGTACGGGTCCCAGTACAGGTCCCAGCAGGTCCGCACCGCCGTGGTGGACATCGCGCTCGACGTGGGCGCGGCGAGATCGTCGGCGACGACCGGGGACGCCACGATGGTCCGGTAGGCCAGCTCCGGTGGGGTCGGCGTGCCGGCCGGCGGCTCCGACAGCAGCGCCCGCGGCACCGGCACGGACCGGGGCGTGATCGTCAGGTACGCCTGCAGCATGCTCTGTTTGTCGTCGTACGCCAGGGGTGCGTTGCGGCCCATCTCCCCGTCCTGCCGCAGACCCCAGTCGCCGGACAGCTCGTCGCGGGAGAACACCACCCGCACACCGTTGCGGTAGCCCAGCCGCGCCAACTCGACGTCGCGGTCCACCTGCTCGTCGTCGTACGCCACCGGTCCTGACCCGGCGGCGGCGCTGGCCGGCGCGGCATTCCACGCGGTAAGCGTCGGTAGGACGACAAGCACTGCGAGCAGTGCGCGTCCCGACAGCACTCTTGCCATCACAACTCCTCATCCGATCGATCGTGAGACGCGGACCGGGCTGATCGCCCTCCGCGTGCCTTGCCGGGACATCCTTCGAGGCGAGGCTCAGAGCGCCGTCAAGGTGGCGTCAAATACGCCGGGATTCGGTGTCGTAACGGCGACGCTCGCGTACGCACGGGCACCCGCACAGCGCCCAATGAGACTCAGACCAGCGTCGACCGGAAGGCAACTGATGAACGCCACGACGGATCGAGGATGGAGCCGGCGCTGCACCGTCGTGGTCGCCGCGGCCGGGTACGGCAAGACCGTCGCCGTGCGCGGCTGGCTGGGCGACCGCCCGGTGCGGTGGTGCGACGGACCGGACGTCGCGGCGCTGGCGACGGCCGGGCCGGACTGGCTCGCCACCCTCGGTGCGGCGATCGACACGCGCGTCGACGAACCAAGCTGGCTCGTGCTCGACGGCGTTCCGCGCCTCTCCCGCCGCCGGCTACAGACCCTGCTGGACACGCTGGAACGCCTACCCCCGCAGCTCCGGGTCGTCCTGGTGACGCGCCACCCGCCAACCCTGTCGCCGCGACAGTCGGCCCTGCTCACCGAGTACGGTCCGGCGGATCTCCGGCTCTCCCCCGAGCAGGTGGCGTCCGTGCTCGCCGCCGACCGCGGCCGGACCGACCCGGCGCTCGCGACCCGGGTCCACGCCGAGACCGAGGGCTGGCCGGCGCTTGTCACACTGGCCGCGCCAACGGCCACCGCCACGGACCGGGACAACCCGGCCGCGCCCGGGACACCACTGGAGTCCTATCTGGTGCGGGAGGTGTTCGCGGAGCTGCCGCCCGAAGTCCACCGCCTGCTGCGCGACGCGGCGTGCCTCGACCCGATCCACCCCGAGCTGACCCGTTTCCTCGGTCACCGGCACGGGGGCCATCGGCTGGACCAACTGGCCCGTTGCGGCATCCTCGTCCCGGTGCCGGGGAGCGGGTCCGCGTACCGGATGGTGCCTGTCGTCGCCAGTGTCGCCCGCCGCCGCTTCCCGTTGGGCCCGGCGGCGGCGCGACGCCTGCACGCGCGAGCGGCAGCCTGGTACGCGGAGCACGGACACCTCGTCCCGGCCCTGGACTCGTACGGGAAATCGGGTGTCCGGGACGCGACGGCGCCGATCCTCGCCGGCCACGGCGCGGAGCTGCTCGCCTCGGGCGGCGCCGAGGCCGTCGTGGACGCCTTCCAGGCCCTCACCGAGCACGCCCGGTCCGACGGCCTGCGGCTGCTGTACGGGGAGGCGCTCCAGATGCGCGGCGACTTCGACGCGGCGCTCGCCGTCTACGCCGCGCTCGACGATCACCAGGGCGCCCTCGCCGCCGGACTCGCCTGGCAGTACGGCCTCGTGCACTACCTGCGCGGCGAACCGCAGTCCGCCCTCGAGGTCTTCCGACGCGGTGTGCTCGACCCGCACCCGTCCACCGACAACGCCCGGCTGCTCGCCTGGACCGCCTCGGCACAGTGGACGACCGGGGACACCGAGGCGTGCCGGAGCAACGCCGAACGGGCCCTCGTGGCAGCGGCGGCGGTCGGCAGCGAAGCGGCCCTCGCCGTCGCGCACACCGCGCTCGCTCTCGACGCCAAGCTGCGCGGTGATCGACCGGCGGCCGACGAACATCACGAGAAGGCGTTGCGGGCCGCCGAGGCGGCCCACGACACCATCCAGGTGACCCGCATCCGCGCCAACCGGGCGTCCGCCCTGGTCGGCGAGGGCCGATACCTCGAAGCGCTCGCCGAGGTGCGACCGGCGGTGGAGTTGGCCCAGGCCAACGGGCACGCCGCGATGCTGGCGCTGGCACTCTGCAACGAGGGCGGTGCCCGTTTCCACCTCGGTCAGCTCGCCGAGGCCGCCGCCTGTTACGAACGGGCCGTACCGCTGCTGCAACGCATGGGATCCCGCAAGGTGGCGTACCCCTTGGTGGGGATCGGCGACGTCCACGCGCTGCGCGGCCGGACCAACCTGGCCCGCGCGGCGTACGAGGAGGCGCTGCGCGCCAGCGAACCCGTCAACGACAGTCAGATCCAGGTGCCGGCGCTCGCCGGACTGGCCCGCGTGCTGGCCGCCGAGGACGGCGCCACGGCGTTCGCCCTGGCCCAACGCGCCGTCGAACTGGAACGCGGCCCGGACTCGGCGACCGCCCGGCTCGCGCTCGGCTGGGTGGCCCTGGAGACTGGCGACCATGAGCGGGCCGCCGAGGTGGCGCTGCTGGCGTCCACCGCCGCCCGGCTGCACCGGGACCGTGCGGCCCTCGCCGAGGCGTTGGAGCTTCGTGGGGCCGCCGCCGTCGACTCCGACGACACCCGCCATGCCTGGCGGGAGGCCGCGGCGACCCTGCGCGACATCGGGTCGGCCGTGGCCGCGGACCGACTCGCGGTGTTGCTCAGCCGACTACCCGGGGCGGACCCGCAGGAACGGGTCGACGCCCGGCTGGCCGCCGACCGGTTGACGAGCGCCGGCGTGCCGATGCCGTCGCTCAGTCGGCAGCGCCCCCGCTGCGTCGCCCAGGTCACCGTCCGCACCCTCGGACGCTTCGAGGTGTTCGTGGACGGCGCGCAGGTGCAGGCCACCGCGTGGCAGTCCCGTAAGGCACGGGATCTGCTGCGCATCCTCGCCGCCCGGCGCGGTCGCGCGGTGCCCCGGGAGCAACTTGGCGAGATGCTCTGGCCCGCCCAGGACCCGGACCGGGTCAGCCACCGACTGTCCGTGGCCCTGTCCACCCTCCGCGGTGTGCTCGACCCGGAGCGCCGTGCGTCGACCGACCACTTCGTCATCGCCGTACACCCCAGTCTGGCGCTCGACGTCGGTCACGTGGAGCTGGATGTCGAGGAGTTCCTCACCGAATCGGCTCACGGCCTGCGCCTGGCCGAGCACGGTGCGACCGACGACGCACGCGCGACGCTCCTCCTCGCCGAACAGCGCTACCGGGGTGACTTCCTGGAGGACGAGCCGTACGACGACTGGTCCCGACCGACCCGGGAGGAGGCACGCCGGGTCTACCTGCGCGTGGTACGCAAGCTGGCCGCGCTGGCGCACGCCCTCGGCGACACCGACGAGACCGTCCGGCACCTCGGCCGCGCGCTGGAGCTGGAACCCTACGACGAGGGCGTGCACGGTGAGTTCGTCCGGACGCTGACGGCGGCGGGCCGACACGGCGAGGCCGCCCAGGCGTACCGACGGTACGTGGAGGCGATGTCGGCCATCGGCGTACCGGCCCAGGCCCGCGGGGACCTCGCCCGACGGGTGGCGGAGGTCAGCGCGGCGGCGTGAGAGCCGGTGGGCGGTGGGCCCACCGGGCGGCGCTCCGCTACCTGCCGTTGAGTTTGACTGTCACACCCTGGTCGGCGCATGCCGTCTGGAGACCCGTGGTCGCGGCCTCCACCGAGGCGAGGAACGCGACGGCACCCATCTCCTGCCCCTTGGGCAGTTGCTCGATCTGCCAGGCGATGTCGACGAGCGCGGTGCCGTGTCGGCGGATGTCCTCGTGCCGGGAGTCCTCGAACAGCTCCCGCGTCTTCCGATACTGGGCTTCGGTGAACGTGCTGCCGCCGGAGCCCTTGGCGCTGCCGTCCGGGTCCTTGCCCTCGGCCATCGCCCTGCACGCGGCGACCCCGGAGTCCTCCTTGATGAACCCCTCGTACACCGTGAGCCCGGTGGCCGTGAGCATCAGGAGGGCGACGAAGGCGAGGCCGGCGATCAGCAGCGGCCTACGGCTTGCGGTGCCCGCCGGCGGCGAGGACGGGTGGCCGGGCTGACCCGACGCGGGATCCTGCTGCCCGACCGGGTGGGGCTGGTACTGCTGCGGCGGGTGTGCCGGGCCGCCCGGCTGGTAGGGCGACTGCGGCTGCTGGGCCTGGTAAGGGTCGGTCAAGGTGTGCTCCCCGCGTGTTCTCTGAAGCCGGAATCCAGACAACCATGCGCCCGGCCCACGTGTGCACCCCGGGGTTGGACGATTTTCGCGGCGGTTTGGTTCGTGCGACGGCGGGAACGCGCGGCACCGGAGAGGTCGGGCAACGGGTCCTGCTGTCCGGAGACGCCTCGGTGACACAACGGTAGGCGGGAGGCTCATGCGCTGGTTCCGCGCGGCCCACGACGCCTCGACGAATAACGCGACCAGGTCCAGCAACCCGATCGGCGCGGAGCGAGATCCGCAGCGGGTGGTCACCTTCAGCGACGCGGTGATCGCCATCGCCGTCACCCTGCTCGTCCTGGAGATCAAGCCGCCGGAGGACACCGAGCACCTGCTCGGCGGGCTCGTCGAGCTGTGGCCCTCCTACGTGGCCTACGCCATCACCTTCCTGCTGATCGGGCAGATGTGGGTGAACCACCACGTCATGTTCGACCACATCCGTTCCGCCGACCGCATGCTGCTGCTGCTCAACACCCTGCTGCTGATGGTGATCGCGTTCCTGCCGTTCGCCTCGTCCCTGCTGGCCAACGCGTTCGAGTCCGGCCACGGCAAGCGCACGGCGCTCATCTTCTACGGGGCCACCTACGAGGTGGCGGCCCTGCTCTTCAACGTGATCTGGGAGTACGCCAGATCAGGCCGCCGCCTGCTGACCTCCGCCACCGACAACGACACCGCCCGGGCGATCAGCAGGCGGTTTCGCCCCGCGCCCGTCTGGATCGCCGCCGGGACCGCGCTGGGCGCTCTCCATCCGGTCGTGGGCCTCGTCGTGGTCACCGCGTTCATCCCCTTCTACTGGCTGCCCATCAGGGGCGAGGTGGACAGCATCAGGCGCACCCGGGAGCAGAGTCACTGTGACGGTTAGCCAGGCGGTGGGAACGGGGCCGTCGAGCCCGTTCGTTGGGCGATCTCCCAGACCGGCAGATCGGGCTCGTCGTTGTGCACGACGATGTCCGCGTGTCGGGTCGGGCGGACCGTGTCGGCATAGAGCTGCTGGGAGGGAATGTAACGCTCGCGCCAGCGTCGTTCGACGTCCGCCCGCGTGGACGCCCCGCGCTCCCGGATCACGGCACGATCCACAGTCTTCTCCGGTGCCGCCGACACGAAGATGCGCAGCTCCCACCTGTCGATCAGCTCCGGGCGTAGGAGGAAGACGCCGTCGAAGACGAGCACCGCGTCCGCTGCGGCAGTCGTGAGCGCCGGAGACAGCACGGCATCCGCGACGCGGTCGTAGATCGCGTGTTGGATGCGTCGATGTCCGCCCGGCCCGAGCGGATCGAGCAGGACCCGGTTCAGCGCGTCGTAGTCGTGGGTGTCGTAGTAGCAACCTTCGGCCGAGTACTCGCCGCGCGGATAGCGCTGTGCCCGGGGGTGGAGGAAATCGTCGATCGTGGCGCGGATGACGTCCCGGCCCTGTTCGCGCAGGACGACGGCCAACTCGTCGGCGAGGGTGGTCTTACCGGCGGCGGGTGGTCCGTCGACGGCGACCCGCGTCGGGTGGGCGACCGCGACGGATCCGACAGTCTCGGCCAGGTGCTCGAGCAACTCGACGCGGGTGCCGTGGACCATGTGAACGTCCCTGCTGGGTCAGGTCGACGTACTCGACATGTGTTTCCGGGGTCGGGCTGGCCTGCGCGCGCGACCGCGCCGGCGTCCGGACATTGTCGTACGCCGCCGACAGCCGCGCCAGGTCACGGCTCGACGCACGATTCCTTGATCACGTCCGCGCCCGATAGGTCAGGCGGCGCAGGACGACCTCGGCGGGACCGGGCCGCCCGCGCCTGTCGAGTTGACGGGCCATCAACACGGTGGCGAGCCAGACGGTCACCGCGATGACCAGGCCGGTCACCGTGGGGCTGCCGAACCGGTCGCCGAGGGCGAGCGTGAAGGGTGCCAGGAGGACGAGCCAGGCCACGGACTGGAACAGGTATCCCGACAGGGAGCGCTGGCCCAGGGCGGAGAGTGCGCCGACGACACGGCCGGACCGCGTGGCGCGGATGGCGAGCAGGCCGAAGACGGCCACGTAACCGGGTCCGGCGAACATGCCGCTGGCGCCGTGGAGCAGCAACATGAGGCTGGCGGCCGACTCGTCGACGTGCAGCCATCCGGCGCCGACCAGGGCGGCCGGGAGGCCGCCGGCGATGGCGACCCCGAGGCCGAGGACGGCGGTCCAGGTGAGCAGGGTCCGGTGGCGGGCCGGTTCTTCGAGGATGCGGTGGCGAGCGGCCCACATGCCCAGCCAGGCGATCATGATGAAGGGCAGGACGGTGAGCGTGTGCATCGGCCATTCGCCGAGGCGGTCCAGCGTCGCCGTGGCGTACCCGGGCGCGGCGAGGGAGTCGACATCTGTCGACGGCAGCGGCGCCGAGCCGCCCGAACCGCCCGAACCGCCGAGGATGGTGCCGACCACGATCGCGCCGATGACCAGCACCTCGACTGTCGCCAACGCCCAGAGGACCAGCGCGACCCGGTGGAACCTGTCGCCGCGGCGCAGGAGCAGCAGGGTCATCACGATGCCGACGATCCCGTACGCGCCGAGGAAGTCGCCGTAGTACAGCAGTGCGGCGTGCGCGAACCCGAACACGACGAGCCAGAGGTTACGGCGTAACAGCACGGAACGGACCTGCCTCGCAGTGGCGCCGGAGGCGTCCTGGCGGCGGGCGAGCTGGACGAGTCCGTAGCCGAACATCACGGCGAAGACGGGATATCCGCGGGCATGGACGAGGTCCAGGAGCAGGAGATTGAGGCCCCGGTCGACGCCTTCGGGCGTGGCGTCGAGGCCGGGCTCGCCGGCGAAGACGACTCCGGCGACGTTTGCCAGCGCGATGATCAGCAGCATCGCTCCTCGGGCCAGGTCCGGCGCGAGGGCGCGTTCGACGCCCAGCACCGGCCCTCTCGATGTCCGCACAACGGTGTCCGTGCCCATGGTCGTCTCCCCCGCTCGGCATTTAGTTTCAGCCATAAAGTATCACGGGCAAACTAATGAGGTCTGGCATGATGGGGCGGTAACTGTCCGGGCGAACGTGGGAGCCCATGACCAGCGAGGACTTCATCCCGGTGCCACTGCGCCGGCTGTGGGGAATGCCAGAGTCGTCGCGTCTCGGGCGGCCCGCGACCCTCGACGTCAACGTGGTCGTCGCCGCGGCGGTGCAGATCGCCGACCGCGACGGGCTGGGCGGCGTGACGCTCCCGAAGGTCGCCGAGAGCCTCGGGTTCACGAGCATGTCGCTCTACCGGCATGTCGGATCCAAGGACGAGTTGCTCACCCTCATGGCCAACGCCGCACTGGGCCAGCCACCGACAATCGACACCGGCGACTGGCGGAAAGGGCTATACGGTTGGGCGTTCGCGCAGCGAGCGGTCTACCAGCGTCGGCCCTGGTTGACGCGCGTGCCCACCTCCGGGCCACCCGCCGGGCCGAACCAGATCGCCTGGATGGAGAGCGCCCTGGCGATCATGTCCCGCACCCACCTGGACTGGGCACACAAGATCGGCGCACTGTCCCTGATCAGCGGCTACGTGGTCCAGTCGGTACGCCAGTACAGCGAACTCACCGAGGGTAGGGCCGAAGGCCAGGGGCAGGCCGACGCCGAACGCGAATACGGCCGGGCGCTGGCGCGGCTCGTCGATCCCGCCCGCTTCCCCGAGACAGCCCGCCTCTTCTCCTCGCCCCTGTTCGAGGCGCCACCGTCCGACACCCCGGACGCGACGATCGCCGATGCGGACTTCACCCTCGGGCTGGAGGTGATCCTCGACGGCATCGCCGTCCGGGTCGAGCGCGCCGACTCCTGACACCGACGCCCGAAGCGGTGTCACTCCCTGCCCGTAGCCTGCCGGCGAGCCGACCGACGGCGGCAAGGCAGAGGTCGTACGACGGAGGGTGTGATGTCCGCAATCGCGTCACTGACCGTGGTCGGAAGGGACACCGTCCCCGAGCTGGCCCGCCTGGCCCGCACGTCGAGGTCGTCGCTGCACTCGTACCTGGCCGAGCACGGGCGCGAGGCGCGGCAGGAGTACGGCTGGTCCGGCTACTGCATGCTGTACGTGCTGACCTATCTGGACGAGCGCGGCGTCGACCTGCAACAGTCGGAGTTCGATGCCGAGTCGGATGCCATCACCAGCGCGCTCGGCTACACCGTACTCATCACGCCAGGCCACCAGCAGCTCCTGGATCAGCTCGACCCTGCCGCGCACCGCGCGGAGGAGCTGGCAGCCTACTTCGCCGAGATGGGGATGGACTTCGAGGAGAGTGGCGTGGCCGGTCTGGAGGGGGTGACGCTGTTGCGCGACAGCATCGCCGATCTCCGCGACGACCAGGTCCTGCTGCTGCACCTCGGCTGAAGCGGTCTTTACCACCTGACGAGTTCGGCAAGTGCGGCGCTCGTGGTCTCGTCGGCGGGGAGGAACGCTTCCAGTCGCAGTTCGGCGATTGTGACGTCGGTGGCGGTGCCGAAGTGGGTGAGCGTGGTGATGAGCCGCAGCTCCCGGGTCTCCGGGCCGCTCGTGCGCAGGTGCAGCGGCACCGCGAACCCGAGGTGATGCGGCGAGAGCTGCCGTGGCCGCGGAGGTGCCAGGTCGACGAGTTCCTCGGCGAGGCGCTGGAGCCGGTCGCTCGGGTTGCGGACGCATTCGGCTCGGACGCTGTCGATGATGTGCCAGGCCCACTCGTCGAGGTTGACGATGCGGGGTGCGAGCCCGCGGGGGTGCAGCAGAACCCGGGGGACGCTTACCGGTGGGGTGAGAAGGTGCGGATCCACTCCCCTGGTGATCATGTCAAAGCCGGCGTTGGCGGAGACCAGGTCGCCGTGCCTGTCGACGATCACGGCCGGGTACGGCAGGTGGCCGTGCAGAACGCGTTCGAGGGCGGTTCGGACCGGCGCGAGGTGGGGGTCGTCCAGATCGTGCTGTGGGTACGCGGGCGCGAATCCGGCGGCGAGGAGCAGTTCGTTGCGTTCGCGGATCGGCATCTCCAGCGATTCGGCCAGCCGGATGACCATCGCCCGACCGGGGTTCGAGCGTCCGCTCTCGATGAAGCTGACGTGCCGTTGCGTGGTGCCGGCCCGCACCGCCAGTTCGAGTTGGCTGACCCGTCGTCGGGTGCGCCAGGCGCGCAACGCGGCCGCGAGCCCGCTGCTTGCGGATTCGGTGATCATTCGTCAGGTGTACCGGGTGCCACGCCGGTTGGCGATTCCCTCCGGGGAATTGTCGCGGCGCGCGCGGCGCAGAACAGTCGTGGTCGCACCGATCATCCACGACCGAAGGATCAGCATGGCCGACAACGACCTGATCACCCTCGCCGACCGCGATGACGCGACGACTGCGCCGCTGCCCCCGTCCGTGCGCAGCTACCGGGTGAACAGCGGCGATGGCATTGCCGGCCTGAGGCTGCGTACCCACGAACCGCTCCCGCCAGGTATCGGTGAGGTCGCGGTCGCCGTCCACGCCGTCTCGCTCAGCTTCCGCGACCTGCTGGTGCTGCGGGGTCAGTACGTGCTGCCGGTCAAGTCGGATGTCATCCCCGTCTCCGAGGGCGCCGGGCAGGTGATTGCCGTGGGGCCAGGTGTCCGGCGGGTGCGACCGGGTGACCGGGTCACCGCCGCGCTGTTCCCCCAATGGCTGGACGGTCCCCTGCAACCGTCGTACCTGCCGCAACTGGGAGGTTCCCTCGACGGCATGCTCACCGAACTCGCCGTCCTGCCGGAGCAAGCCCTCGTCCCGATCCCGGAACACCTCTCCTACGCCGAAGCCGCGACGCTGCCGTGCGCTGCCGTCACCGCCTGGAACGCGCTGACCGGGGACGGTCCCGGGATCCAGCCCGGGCACACGGTGCTGGCCACCGGATCGGGCGGCGTATCGCTGTTCGCGGTCCAACTGGCCAAGCTCCGCGGTGCGAGAGTGATCGCCACGACGGGCCAGGTGGAGAAGGAGCAGCGCCTTCGTGACCTGGGCGCCGACGAGGTCGTCAACTATCGCGCGGATCCCGACTGGCCTGCCACGGTCCGCGACCTCACCGGCGGGCGAGGGGTCGACCGGGTCGTCGACACCGCCGGAACGTTGGAGCAGTCGCTGAAGTCGCTTGCCGTCAACGGACACGTGGCGTTCGTCGGGTCCCTCTCGGGTGACTGGCCACCACTGGACCCGCGCCTGCTGTTCGGTGTCGCCGCGACGGTCCGGGCGTTGGCAGTCGGGAGCCGCGCCCAGCTCGTCGAGCTGAACGAGGTCATCACCGCGCACCAGCTTCGGCCCGTCACCGACCGTGCGTTCCCGTTCGCGCAAGCCGCCGAGGCGTTCCGGCACTACGAGTCGGCCCGCCCGTTCGGGAAGGTCGTCATCGAGGTCCGGTAATCGGCGTGCGTGGCAAGATCATCCTCTTGTTTCGGCTGGTCGGGGACGGGTTCGACGTTGCGCTCACCTGATGGTCGAGCACCGGGGGTCCGAGGCGACGGCAGAGCGGGCCGTTCGCACGGCCCAGGCGAACGCACAGGTCGTTAAGGTGCGTGGGTGACAATCACCGACAACGGGATCCGGACGGCCCCCGACCCAGCACCGACGCGGCCCGCCGCCCCCGCCCGCCCCGAGGCGGACCGACTGCACATGCTCGACGTCCTGCGGTTCGCCGCAGCCCTGTCGGTCGTCGCGTTCCACGTCGTGCCGATGGTCGGATTCGTGTACGGGGTGAACGTCGACAGCTATCTCGGCCACGTCGTCGCGCAGGCCAGCCGCTACGGGTGGATGGGTGTGCCGGCGTTCTTCGTGATCTCCGGGTTCGTCATCTGCATGAGCTCCTGGGGCCGGCGGCTCAGCCAGTTCGCGACGTCCCGCGCTGTCCGCCTGCTACCCGCCTACGTGGTGGCGGTGCTGATCACCGCGGCGATCCTCGTCGTGTACCCGACCCCCGGGTTCGACAGTCCCACGTTCACGCAGGTACTGACCAACCTGACCATGCTGCAGGGGCTCGCCGGCGTACCGAACCTGGACACCGTCTACTGGACGCTGCTGGTCGAGGCGAAGTTCTACCTGCTCTTCGCCGCGCTGGTCTGGGCGGGCCTCACCTACCGCCGGGTCGTGGCGTTCTGTGGGCTGTGGCTGGTGGGTGCCCTGTTCGCCCAGGTGTCCGAGGCCCGACTGCTCGTCGAACTGTTGGAGCCGAAGTGGGCGCCGCTGTTCGTGTGCGGCATCGTGCTCTACCTGATCCACCGGTTCGGTCCGAACACCCTGCTGTGGTGCATGCTGGCGGTCAGCGCGATCCTGTCGACCCGCTCGATCGAGCTGGCGACGGAAGAGCACGCCAAGACGGACCCGATCAACACGCCCGTCGCCCTGGCCCTCTTCGCCGTGTCCCTGGCCCTGATGATCGGCGTCGCGCTCGGGTGGACCCGGAGGGTGCGCTGGCCCGGGACCGCCACGCTGGGCGCGCTGACCTACCCGTTGTACCTGCTCCACTTCCACGTCGTGTTCCTGGCACTGCGGCTCGGCGTCGGTCACCTTCCGGGCTGGCTGCTGCTGGCCGCGTCACTGGTCGGGGTGCTGTTGCTGTCGTACCTGGTGCACCGGCTCGTCGAACGGCCCGGCTCCCAGGCGTTCCGTCGCGGCCTGAAGCACGCCTTCGAGCAGATGGCGACCCGCCGCTGAGCCCAGGCAGGACGATGCGCCCCCACCGGTTGGTGGGGGCGCATCTGCGTTTGGTTCATTCTCACGTCCGCGTGGTCGTCGTCAACGCGAAGGCGGCGAGCGCGCAGTAGACCACGCCGGCAGCCCGGTCGAGTGAACGTAATTGCAGCCTCGGTGTGAGCGTTCGCAGGAATCCGCCGGCCAACGCCCAGCACAGGTCGGGAATGCTGGCGAGCGCAATGAACAGCAAACCAAAGATCAGCAACTGGACGGGGACGGGACCCGCGTCGGCGGAGACGAACTGGGGCAGGAAAGCCAGAAAGAAGACGGCGGTCTTCGGATTGAGCGCACCGACGAGCAGGCCACTGCGGAATGCGCTGACGCGTCTCAGGTCTCCGCGGGCACCGTCACCCGCCTGGGCAAGAGTCCCCTCCTTGCGGGAGCGGAACGCCTTCCAGGCAAGCCACAGCAGCCACGCCGCGCCGGCAAGCTTGACGACCGTGAACAACTGAGCGCTCGCTGCTATGACAGCGGAGACGCCGACGACAGCACCGAAGACGTGTACCAGATAACCGATCTCGACTCCGAGCAAGCTGAACAGGCCGATGGTACGGCCCTTCTGCACCGAGTTGGTCAGGATGAACGCGACAGACGGGCCGGGGAAGCAGACGATCGGGGTGGTCGTGGCGAGGAAGAGCAGTAGCAGGTTTCGGCTGATCACACCTTCTCCTTGCTCACACAGCCCTCGGTGCTCGTTACTCGTCTTCGACCTCGGTGCGATAGACGGTCAAGCCGCGTCGCTGATAGTTGCCCAGTGCGTTCGGGTGGTCCAACGAGGAGGTGTGCAGCCACACCCTCCGAACAGTCGGAGACTCCACGGCCTCGCTGTCCCATGCCTGCCGAATGGCAAGCGTCAGCGCATGGCCACCGAGACCCCGTCCGACATGTTCGGGTAACAACCCAAAGGTGGTGATCTCCACATCGCCGCCCGGGTGGGGTTCCAGATCAGCAATCCCCACGGTTTGGTCCTTCAGGCTGATGAGCCAGTACTGGCGCAGCGGATGACGCCGCTCCAACTCCTGCCACTCTTCGTCGGTGCGAGACGCGCTCCGCCACCCGTAGGGGGCTCCGATCTGAGCACTGACGGCACGTACGAGCGGCAGGCCACCGTCAACGCGCCGCAGGAGAAGGTCCGGCACCACCTTCCCCGGTCGCAGATCCTCGACGTCGTTCATCTCCAGGTAAGTGACAACCTTTGCCATCCCGGCAGGCTACCCACCGTTCCGGGCGGGCCCAACACGAGCGCGGTACGCGGACTCAGTGCGGATTGCGGGCGTTGGCCACGGAGTTCGATGCCGTGCGGGTCGGGCCACACCGAGCACCTGTTCAGTGCGCACTCGTCAGCATTGCGCGCCCGAGTCGGCCGACTCGGCGACGTGCAGGTCGAAGGTGCCCGACGCGGGAAACGAAAGGTTCATGTACGCCGTGCCACCGTCGAGGTCCTTACTCGCGCACAGCCTAGCGACGCCAGCGGTTGAGGGCGTCACGAGCCACGCCTCACTCTTAACGAGCTGCCGGTAGAAAGAGACGATGGCCTGTTTTCGTCGGCTTCGCCGCGATTGTGACGACCCGCGTAAGCACCGAATCGATCGAAGCCCCGCACCTTGCATTGAGGTCAGGGCTTCGCAGTATCGCCTACTCGCAGCCGATGCCGTCGCCGTCGCCGTCCAGCTTCCGCGAGTAGCCCGGGTCGCCTTTACGGATCGGAGCCGCTCCGGCAGCCCGCGCCGCCGTGCAGTTGGCGTAGTACACGTTGCCGTCCGGTGCGGGTCCGGTGTCCCCGTTCCCGCCGTCTGGTTCGCACGCCACGCCGTTCCCGTCGCGGTCCAGTTCGGCGCGGAACCCTGGGTCATCCGGGTAGAGGGGGTCGACCCCCGCAGCACGGACCGCAGCACAGTTCTCGTAGTACGGGGCTTCGGATGGGCCGCTGGTGGGCGGCGGTTTGCGGGCCGGCGGTGCCGTCGTGCGGGGAGCGACCACCACGGCGCTGGCTTCCGGTACCGGCACAGCCACTGGGTTGCCTGTCTGGGTGGTGGTGATGCGGTGGACCTCCGCCGACGCCGACACCTGCGTTTGGGTGGCGGTCGGTTCGTCGTCGCCGATGTTCGCGCCGCAGATGACCATGCCCGCGACCGCGGCGGCGGTGAGGGCCAGCGTCTGCACGGGTCGTAAAGGCTTCACCCTCGAGAGTGTGCCGAGGACGGGCCGCGGCGGTGATCCGCCGATCGGCTATCGCGGGAGAGGACTGATGCCCAGTGCACGGTGGCACCTCCTGCTGCTGGCCGGTCGCCAATGACGGCAGCGGCTTGCTGTGCTTGGGTACGTGGCTCGGCCGGGAAGAATGCCATCCATGGGAGGCTCTCCGGAGCTGGCGTCGTGTGACACGGGGGCCTCAAGGGATGTGCATTATGGATGCCGCAGCCAAGGAGGCCGCTGTCGCCCGGTTCCTTCAGGAGTATCCACAACGAGATCGCGCCGCCAGCGAGAATCCCTCGCTGCGGGGCTGCGCCGAGGTTGCCTGGTCCGAGATTCCCGGCTGTCCCGCTGGCATCCCGTCTCTGTTCTACGGGCTGCTCGATCAGGTCGCCGCCCCCGAGGCTGCACGCGTGCTCACAAACGTGCTGCTGGACGGCGTCTTCCACCTGAGCGCGGCAATGCCGGCGGCGTTGCCGTTCCTGCTTCGGCTGGTGGCCAACCCAGATGTCTCGGTGCGGTCCGGCTTGTTCGACCTCGTGGTCGTCACCGCTGAACTATCGCAGCCGGTCGACGCGGATAACGAGCGCGCGGTGCTGCTGCTGGGCAACGACAGCGATCATCCGGAACGCGCACAGTGCAGGGCCATATTTTCCGAACATGCTTCCCTGCTTCATACGTTGCTGGACGACGACACGTTGAATGCTGCCGACAGAGCGTGGCTTCAGCAGGTCGCAGGGCCCTGGGGCTGATTCAGGACGTCCTCGTCGGGCAGTCCCCGATGAGGCGACCCCGTGCGCCTCCGTTCGTGGCTTGGGGTCGCGGTGGCCACCGTCATAGCGGCAACCGCCGTGGCGGCATCGGCCCCGTAACACCAGTCACGCCCGCTCGCGCAGGAGGGCGTCCCCGGTCCGGTAGAGCTCGACGAGCAGCCGGCGCAGCTCCGTACCGGCGCGGGTGAGGCGATAGCAGGTACTCGGCGGGAAGGTGCGAGAGCGGTCACGCTCGACCAGGCCCTGCGCGGCCAGCGACGCGAGCCGCTCGCTGAGCACCTTGGCGCTCAGGTCGGGAAGCGCCGCCTGAAGTTGGCCGAACGATCGGGGGCCGTGCATCAACTCCCGCAGCACCAGGGTGGCCCACCTGCCGCTCACCGCGGCCAGGGCGACCTCGACAGGGCAGTTGGGCTCCGGCCGGCGGGCCGCGCCGCGCTGGTCCGGCACCAGGTCACGATCCCAGCCGCCACTCACCATTTGGTTACCTCCGCGAGCAGCACCTTGACTGTCAGCATGTCTCACGATCTCACCACCCACTCCACGAGTGTCCCGCTCAGCGACAGCGCGGCCCAGCACCCGTCGGTGTTCGCCCGCGCCTTCAACTCAGGGAACGTCGCGGCGGTCGAGCAGGTCTACGAACCCGAGGGCCTACTCGTCACAGTCCCCGGCCAGCCCGTCACCGGCACCGCCCGGATTGCCGCCAATCAGCGCCTCCTCGACCTCGGGCTCCCCATCGAGGTGCGACCCCGCCACGTCTACGTGGCCGACGACATCGCCCTGCTCATCGTGGACTGGACCATCGACGGCACCGACCGCGACGGCCGACCCGTACACATCGAGGGCACCGCCACCGATGTCGCCCGCTGCGGTCCCGACGGCCGCTGGCGGTACATCATCGACAACCCGTTCGGCACTGCCGAGTCGGAGACTCACCACGGTGAGCGGTAGAACATCTGTGTCGTGGCCATGGATTGGGGGATGCGGTGAGCTGGGTTGCCAACGTGATGCTGTCGGTGGATCCGGAGGACCGCCGCAACGCTGAGGCGTTCAGCGGTTGGCTCGACGAGGAGTGCCCCCGTCGCGAGCCAGGCATGGGGTCGGGCGGCTGCGGCAACCTGCGCCCGATCACCGATGCGAACAACCAGTGGGGCGGACACAAGAACCCCGAGTGCGAGGTGTACGCCGGGGCGCTCAACCACGCCGACCTCACTGCTGTGGTGAAGCATTTCGGTTCCCTGGCCTGGCACCACCCCAACGCGGTGCAGCTCTTCGTGATGGACCAGGAGGAGTCGTTCTTCCGCGTCTGGATGATCCGCGACGGCGCTCTGCGGCAGTACGCCCCTTCGTCGCCGGACGAGGAGGACGACGAGTTCTGGCCCGCCACCGGGTCGTAGCCGCAGCTTGGAAGAGCGCGCTCGGTCGGCTGTCAGGCCCTACGTGCCACCTGATCCGGTACGCCCCGGCCGCGTACCCTGAGGCTGCTCGATGGCCCGTATGATCCCGGCTCATGCACCAGGTCTGGAAGGTCTCACCGCTCGGGCGGTTCGGGGTACTGGCTCTCATTCCCCTACTTGGCACGTTCACATGGCTGGCCTGGGGCAACGTGCTGGTGACTCTCCTCGCGAGCCTCAGTGTGCTGGTCAGCTGGTTTCGGCTCGCCTTCCGCCCGGCAGTGACACTGACGGACGAGAAAGTGATCGTGCGGAATCCGAACGGCTCGCAACAGGTCAGCCTCAACGATGTGGCAACTGTCGAGCCCGGGTACGGCGGTCTGACCATCACGACCACGAGGGGTGAACGCGTCGTCGCGTGGGCGGTGCAGAAGTCCAACCTCGCGACGTGGACGGGCAGGCAAACTCGTGCTGACGAGGTAGCGGCCTCGATCACTGCGGCCAGCCGGAGTCGCGCCTGAGCCGGTGAAGCGGACCTCTTCGAGGACGACCTTGAACAGGGAAATGCACTGCACCGCACGAGAGCCTGCCGTCGCCGTACGTCGTGAAGATCTGGAACGGACGCGCGACGTCGGCCTTGCCCGGCGTTGCTAACGTCGGGGCGACGTCCGGTGGGGTGATCGGGGAGGACGGCGCGGTGGCCAGCAGCGGGAGTGCAGCGGCCTTGGCGAATCGGCGTGCTCGCGGGCCGATGGTCGTGATCGGCAGCGTCGTCGCGTTGACCGCCGTCATCGCGCTGGGGTACCGGCTGGGTATCGACCCGCAGGTCGAGCAGCGAGAGGGCGTCATCCTCGTGACGCTGGCTCCGGGAGCCTTTCTGGTGCTGTCCTGGCTCATCCGCCTTGTGCAGTGGTGGGGTGCCGCTCGTGCTCCCGCGAGGCGCGTCATGGTGACCGCGCATCTGGCGCAGTCGCCGCAGCCGGGAAGTGCGGGGCGGGTCACCGCTGCGGCGCACGCCGTGAGCGCCGCCGGCGGGATCGACGCCAGTCCCAAGGGATACTCCGTGTGGCTGACGGTGAACGGCCGGGACGGCGGTGTCCTGCACCAACGCGTCGTCTGGGAACCGTGGTTGCGCGAGCTGACCAGGCCGCGTCAGGCCACGGTCCGGCACGGGTCCGGCGTCAGCGTGGTCGACGTGGTCGGGTACGGGCGGCTCTGGCCGGCGAGTCTCACGCTGCGCCGTCGTCCCCACGGAGTCAGACTCATTCCGTTCCGCAAGGCCCAGAGGTTGCCGAAGAAGAACAGCCTCTCGTACGGCCGTCTGGCCCTCCTTTTTCTCATGTTCGTCACGCCCGGCCTGGCCGGCGCCATCACCCGAGGCGCGTGGGGGCTGCTCGGGTGGTGGGTGGCGTACGTCGTCGCCTCGATGGTCGCCACCGGAGCCTGGTTCGGCATCATCCCGCCCGGCGTGCTTCCGGAAGCAGTCCGTCGGGGCCGCGCCCCGACGACCTCGTGACCACGGATGCGATCGAGCGGACAGGCGGCGACCTCGGCCAGCTCCGTGAAGCGCCGTCCTCGACTCTCGCACCACCACGATCGACGTACGACGCTTCGTCCCCGCCATGCTCAGAACAACGAAGGCCCCGGCCACACGGGAATGAGACCCTCCGCCGACGCCGCCAACCACACCAACTCGCAGGCTTCCTGTCGGCACGGATGCACTGTCATGCCGATGAGCGTGCACCTGATCGCCGGCGCATGGACCAGGTGCTGTCCCAACGGTGGCGTAGGGTCCGGCCGGAGGTGCCGATGAGTTTCCGGCTGGCGGCTTATGCCGTGTGCATCGAGGATGGGCAGGTACTGCTCGCCCGCTATGTATCACCGACCGGCGACACCAACTGGACCCTTCCGGGGGGCAAGGTGGAGCACGCGGAGGATCCGTTCGATACGGTGATCCGCGAGGTCGCCGAAGAGACCGGCTGCGACGCGCTGGTTGAACGCTTGCTGGGCGTGGACTCGAGGGTGATTCCCGCCACCGAGGCGCGGCTGGGAATCGAGCACCAGAACATCGGCATCTTCTACCGAGTCCGCATTACTGGTGGCACACTGCGACCCGAGCCGAACGGCGAAACCGCCGAGTCGGTCTGGACCTCAATACCGGATGTGGCCCGCCTGCGCCGATCGTCGCTGGTCGACGTCGGGCTGGCACTCGCGCAGACCCTTCCCCCGACCGGCCACGTCGTCCCCGTCCCGGTCGGTGGCCTGCTTCAGCACTGAGTCCGCCGCCGGTGCAGCTGCACGGTTCCGCTGGACGTGAGGCAAGACGCGGTACTGACGCCCATCGCAGATCCAGATGCCGCGGACCCGCCGACTGGCGAATTTCGGCGCTCGCATCTGCCGCCGAGCGGGCGCGGCGGCAGATGACGAGGCGGCAGTCACGTCGGTTCGGCTGCTGTGGAGGCCGGCTGGGGCGCCACGTCCGGTCGCACCTGGTTCCACAGCCCTTGTGCCCACCTCTCGGCGTCGGCGCGAGGACTGCCCGCCTTCGCTTCCCAGCCCACGACCAGCGGCGCAATACCGACCGAGGCGCGATGCCACTCGATTAGGCGGCGTTCGAGTCGCATCGCCTCGGCGTGATCGGTGGTCTGCACCCATCTCACCGTGCTGCGGTGGATCTTCAGCATGTGAATGACGCTGACTTCCCAGCGTTCGTTCGGCTTATAGCCCGCCAGCCACTTAGCGTAATCGGTCAACCGCTTATAGAGCGAGGCTGCCGAGCCGATGTAGAGCACCGCCCCATCCGTATCCCAGACGTAGACACCAGGCTTCCTCGGAACGGCGGCGATCTCGTCCACGCCGGTGCCGATTCCGAAGATGCGATGCGCGCCGACCTCCACGCTGTGCTCCGACAGCGCAGGACTGAGGTCATCGACGGACAGCACCTGCACTTTGACTTCCTGCACGGCGTGACCCTATCGAGCGAGCATGATTACATCGAGGTCGACCGGTCCAGAGCCTCGTCCATGTCGGGCCCGGCGAGAACAGTGCGGTGAGAACCGCGTCCTGATCCGCCGCGAGGCGCGTGGTGCAGGGCGCCGTGGCTGCCCAGGATGTGCTTACCTTCTGGTATGCCGCACCCCCTCATGTTTGACGAGGCAGACCCGCTCCTGGGCCGGCTGCGGACGCTCGCCCTGGCCTTCCCCGACGCGGCCGAGAAGGTCTCCCATGGGCGTCCCGCCTTCTACACCACCAAAGTCTTCGCCTACTACGGGGGATCGATGAAGGTCGACGGCGTCTATCAACAGCACGAACAGTCGGTGATCGTGCTGGTCGACCCCGAAGAGCGCACGGCGCTGCTGGCAGAAGACCGTTGCTTCGTGCCGGCCTACCTAGGGGCCTACGGGTGGGTCGGGGTGGACCTCACCGATGACATCGGCTGGGATGAGGTCGGCGAGCTACTCGACGCCAGCTACCGACGTACGGCCGGGGCCCGCAGGATCGCGCTGCTCGACTCCCGATGGCCCTGAGTACCCGCAGCTGCTCGGCAGCCAGTCTCAGTCGAAGATGCCGACGACAGGTCAGCCCGCACCAGGCTTCGCATGCTGGGCCCGATTCCGTCGCCCTGATCGCCCTTGATCCGGTGCACGCTCATGCCGCTGGTCGGGCTCGTCGACGTCCGATCGATCCGGAAGGCACCTGACGGACGGGGGTTCACGGCTGGTCGAGTCGCAGAGTTGCGGGCTCATCTCAACTGGTGTCGGCGGTACTGCGGGGAGAGTTCGCCCGCCTCGATCCCGTTTTCGTCCAGCGCGTTGTAGATCGTCAGCCAGCCATCCGCGAATCGCAGGCCAAGCGCCACGCTGCCGTCAGCGAGGTTGCCCCCGGCGTACTCCAGGAGTTCTACCGCCTCGATCCGCTGCCCGCGCCAGGCAGCCAACCGCGCCGGAGCATCGTCGCGCCAGCGCAGGAGGAAGCCATCCGACGTCGGCCACAACGGTGCCCGGGTCACATCGATCGTGCACCAGGTGATCGACAGGTCATCGAACTTTTGATGGTTGACCTCCAAGCGCTCTTCATCGAAGTCGAGCACCACCGGGCAGTCGGCGAACCACGAGTCGTCGTCATCCCACACCACCCAGGTGGACGTCAGCCTGCGGCCGACAAGGCTTCGCAGTCGCTGCCCGTGACGACCGGCGACGTCAGCGATTCCGTTGCGCCAACCTGGCTGGTAGCCGGTGATCCCAAAGTTGAACGCCATCGGGGAACTGTAGTTCCGCTCCAGCGGATTTCGACAAGTATCCGGATCTGCCGCAGACAAGGCGCGCTGTCAGCTCCGCCAGGTGATCGGCAGCCCATCAACGCAGCCGTCCACCAGCGTCGGCGGACCGCCAGGCGGCGCCACCTCCGGCACCGCTCACACGAGCAGGGCCTACCGAGGGCGTACCTGATCCGGCCGATCACCGCGGCCCTCGGAGCGCTCGGCCGTCACGCACGACGACGGCCGCACCCACCTGACGCCCATGATCCACCAGGTCACGGCGCGTTTGCAGAGGCGGTTCGTGTACCGCCGCATCCGCTCTCACGTCTGGCCCAGCTCAGGAGCTAGTGGTGGGGCGGGCGGGACTCGAACCCGCGACCGAGGGATTATGAGTCCCCTGCTCTAACCGGCTGAGCTACCGCCCCGAAACACCGCGCCGGATCTTATCCCGCTCGGCGATCAGCAGCCAGCACCGCGCCGGCCGGCGCCCACGTCTGCGCCAGCACGATGGGCTACAGGAATATAACAGCGTGCTCGGGTACGCCTGTCAGCCGGCGCGCAGCTCGTCCAACACCGCGCCGGCCGCGCGCCACCCGCTGGCGAGAGCGCCCTGGATCGATGGGCTGTCCCGGTGGTCGCCGGCCACGAACAGGCCCTCCCCCAACGACACGGGCTTGCGCAGTCGTCCCTGCGGTGGCGGCGCGGCGGGCAGCGCCTGTGGCACGGCCACGGTGGTGAGGTGTGTCCAGTCGGCGGTGGATCGGCCGTACAGCCGGGTCAGCTCGGCCCGGATGGTCGGCTCGGGTGGCGCGCTCGGGCCGACCACCGACGTGGCCACCAGGTGCCGCCCGGCGGGCGCGTACGTCGACGCGGCGTTGCTGAGCACGACCGTGTTCGCCACGATCTCCCGCCGGTCGCCGTCGACGAGCAGGATCGGTTCGGAAAGCGGCGGCTCCGGCGCGCTGTGGTAGTAGGTGGTGTAGCTGTGCATGCGTACCGTCGCCAGGGCCGGCAGCAGCGCGGGCGCGGCGGGCGGGTCGACGGCGACCACGACGGCCCGGCAGCGGATGTCGCCGGCCTGGGTGCGGACCCGGCCGGGCGCGACGGCCGCGACCGGGGTGTCCAGGTCGAGCAGGTCGGCGGGGAGCGGCGCGGCGATGGCCCGGGGCAGCGCGGCCATGCCCTCGGCGGGCAGGCCGATCCGGCCGCGGGCGAAGGAGCGCAACACCATCGCGAGTACGTGGCTGGAGGTGGCCAACTCCCGGTCGATGAACACACCGGACAGGAACGGCCGCAGCAGCTCCTCGATGATCGCGTCGGAGAGGCCCGCCCGGCGCAGCGCCGTCTCGGCGCTGGTCTCCGGGGCGGTGAGCAGCCGGGACACCGGCAGGGTGGCGCAGCCGGTCGCGAGCGCGGCGAAGCGGAGCCGGTCGAGTAGGGTGCCGACTCCGGCGAGCGCGGTGCCGGGGGCGCCGGTCGGCTCGCGCAACGGGTTGACAAGCCGCAGCAGGTCGTCGCCCTTGCGCACCAGCACGCCGGAGGTGAAGTACCCGAGGTGCAGCCGGTCGATGTCGAGCAGTGTGCCGAGCTGCGGGTAGGCGGTGTTGAGCACCTGGAAGCCGCGGTCGACGAGGTAGCCGTCGACGACGTCGGTGGCGACCCGACCGCCGAGTCGGCCGCCGGCCTCCAGCAGCCGCCAGGGCACGCCGGCGCGGTGCAGCCGGCGGGCGGCGGCGAGGCCGGCCAGGCCACCGCCGACGATGACCACGTCCGTCTCAGCCAGCATCGCGCGCCTCCCGCTCACCGTTCGCCCGGGACAGTCGGCCCGGCCACCAGATCTTCGGCCCGATGTCGTACGCGAGCGCGGGCACCAGCAGCGACCGGACGATGATCGTGTCGATCAGTACCCCGATCGCGACCGCCGTACCCAACTCGACGAGGATCACGAGCGGCAGCACGGCGAGGGCGGAGAAGGTCGCGGCGAGCACGATGCCGGCGGAGGTGATCACGCCGCCGGTGACGGCGAGGCCGGCCAGCACTCCGGCGCGGGTGCCGCGCTTGAGTGACTCCTCTCGTACCCGGCTCATCAGGAAGATGTTGTAGTCGATGCCGAGGGCGACCAGGAAGACGAAGGCGAACAGCGGGAACGACGAGTCCACCCCGGGAAAGTCGAACGCGTGCCGGAACAGCAGCGCGCAGAGGCCGAGGGTGGCCGCGAAGCTGAGCAGCACGGTGCCGATCAGCAGCAGCGGGGCGAGCAGCGCCCGCAGCAGCAGGGCCAGGATGACCGCGATGACCACGAGCACCACCGGGATGATGACGTTCTGGTCGCGCTTCGCGGCGTCGGAGGTGTCCACGTTGATCGCCGTGAAGCCGCCGACCACCGCGTCCGCGCCGGGCACCCGGTGTACGGCCACCCGCAGCTCCCGGATGGTCCGCTCGGCGCCGTCGCTGTCCGGCGGGTCGGCCAGGGTGGCCTCCAGTTGCACCCGCCCGTCGACGACCTTGGGTGGGGCGTTCTCCTTCGGTGGGCCGGTCTGCGGGCCGGCGGTGAGGGGGCGGACGTCGGCGACGCCGGGCACGTCCTTCGCCACCTGGGCGACCTGCCGGGCGGTCTGTTCAGTGGTGAAGATGGTGGCCGGGCTGCCCGTGCCGGCCGGGAAGTGCCGGGAGATCACCTCCTGCCCGTCCACCGAGTCAGTGCGCTGGGTGAACAGGTCGGACTGCCCGAGCGTGGTGGCGCCGAGCTGGGTGAGGCCCAGTGTGAGGACGGCCAGTACGACGGCGGTGCTCAGCCAGATCGGTCGGGCGTGCCGGGCCACGAAACCGGCGACGCGGCTCCAGATGCCGTGCTCGGCGCGCGGGTCGGCCTGGTCCTCCCGGGGCCGTCGGGGCCAGAACGCCCACCGGCCGCCGAGCACCAGCAGCGCAGGCAGGAAGGTGAGCATCACCAGCAGGGTGGCGGCGATGCCGATGGCGGCGACCGGGCCGAGCGCCCGGTTGGAGTTGAGGCTGGACAGCAGCAGGCAGAGCAGGCTGACGATGACCGTGCCGCCGGAGGCGATGATGGCGGGCGCGGCGCCCTTCCACGCGGTGCGCATGGCGTCCCACGGTCGGGCGTGGCGGTGCAGTTCCTCCCGGTAGCGGGCGATCATCAGCAGCGCGTAGTCGGTGCCGGCGCCGAAGACCAGCACGGTGAGGATGCCCTGCGCCTGCCCGTTGAGCTTCACCACGTCGGCGTCGGCGAGCAGGTAGACGAAGACCGAGGCCAGGGCGTACGACATGCCGGCGGCGAGCAGCGGAAAGACCCAGAGCACCGGGCTGCGGTAGACCACCAACAGGATGATCAGCACCACCACCAGGGTGACCAGCAGCAGCGGCCCGTCGATGGCGGAGAAGACCTTGATCAGGTCGGCGAGCAGGCCGGCGGGTCCGGAGACGTCCACGCTGAGCCCGTCGGAGTCACCGCCGGTGATGTCGCGGAGCTGGTCGACGACCGAGCCGATCTCCTCCCCCTCGGCGTCATCCACCGGCACGACGACCTGCAGGGCCTGGCCGTCCTGGCTCGGAATGGGCGGGGGCAACGGGGTGAGCACGCCGGGCACCTGGGCGAACCGGGCGGCGTCGGCGCTGACCCGCTGCCGGTCGGCGTCGGTGATCCCGGCCGGCCGTTCGTAGACGACGAGCGCCGGGATGGTCTGCCGGTCGACGAAGTCGCCGGTGAGGTCCTGGGCGCGGGTCGCCTCGGCGTCGGTGGGCAGGAAGGCGGCGTTGTCGTTGGTGGCGACCTCACTGAGCCGCCCGGCGTACGGCCCGGCCACGCCGCCGATCACCAGCCAGGCCAGCACGACCGCCACCGCGATCAGCGTGGCCCTGCCGCCTCGTCCGGACATCCGCACTCACCCCATGGATCGACGCGGTGGGAGTTTGCGTCAACGCCGACCATCCTGCCGGCCACGCAGGTCGTGGGAGGGCGAACCGGCTCACACACCCCGAAACGCGGCACGCGCTCCCCCATTCTCCGGCGTCACGCACCCGCAGGACGGCGCTTCGCCGTAGACCACTTGACGCCAACACTCTGATGGTGAGAGCTTTCTTTAGACAGTTACTTCTAAATGAGAGTTACTACCATGCAGCCTGACCCTCGCTTCCGATGGTGGGCACTCGCGGCTCTCGCGCTGAGCGGCCTGGTGATCGGCCTCGATCTGACGATCCTCAACGTGGCCCTGCCGACCCTGGCGTCCGACCTGGGCGCCACCACCAGCGACCTGCAGTGGTTCGCCAATGCCTACAACCTCGTACTCGCGGCTCTGATGCTGCCCGCCGGACTGCTCGGCGACCGCTTCGGCCGCAAGAAGCTGCTGCTCGCCGGCCTGACCGTCTTCGGCCTGGGCTCGCTGGCCTGCGTGTATGCCACGTCCCCGGAGACGCTGATCGGCGCCCGGGCCCTGCTCGGCCTCGGCGCCGCCTTCGTGCTCCCGCTCGCCGTGTCGGCGCTGCCGCTGCTGTTCGACCGTGCGGAACGCGCCAAGGCGGTCAGCATCTGGGTCACGGCGAACGCCGCGAGCTTCCCGCTCGGCCCGATCATCGGCGGTTTCCTGCTGGACACGTTCTGGTGGGGCTCGGTCTTCCTGATCAACGTGCCGGTCGTGGTGCTCGGCCTGCTGGCGGTCTCCATGCTCGTGCCGGAATCGCGCAGTGCGCAGAAGCCGAGCCTGGACCTGCTGGGGATCCTCACCTCGGGTGTGGGCCTGGCCGGCCTCACGTTCGGGCTCACCGAGGCCGGCAGCCGGGGCTGGAGCGATGGCCTGGTGCTCGCGACGCTTGTCGGCGGCATCGTGCTGCTGATCGTGTTCGTGGTGTGGGAGAAGCGACGCCCCGGCAGCGCCCTCGTCGACCTCACCCTGTTCCGCTCCCGCCCGTTCACCTGGGGCAGCGCGATGGCGACACTCGTCTCGTTCGCCACGTTCGGCCTGCTCTTCTCGATCCCCCAGTTCTTCCAGGCGGTCAGCGGTGCCGACGCGCTCGGCACCGGGCTGCGGCTCCTGCCGGTCATCGGCGGGCTGCTCGTCGGCGCGCAGATCGCCGAGATGCTCGTCGTGAAGATCGGTGCGGGTCTCGTGGTCTCCATCGGCTTCGCCTTTGTCGTGGTCGGGCTGCTGATCGGCGGCACGACGACGGTCTCCTCCGACTACTGGTTCGTCGCGGTCTGGATCGCCGTCAGCGGCATCGGGATCGGATTCGTGCTCCCCACCGCGATGGACACCGCACTGGGCACCCTCACCGAGGAACGCAGCGGGATCGGCTCGGCGGTCATCCAGGCGCTGCGCCAGGTCGGCGGCACCGTCGGCGTCGCCGTGCTGGGCACCGTGCTGAGCATCGTCTACCAGGACAGGCTCGATCTGGACGGGGTGCCCCGCGACATCGCCACCCGCGTCGAGGACAGCGCTGCGGCCGGTGTCATCGTCGCGCACCGGTTCGCTTCGGATGAGCTGCTGACGTCCGTGCGGACCGCGTTCGTACACGCGATGGACGTGATGCTCGTCGTGTGTGCCGGATTCGGCATTCTTGGCGTTATCCTCGCGGTCGTCTTCCTCCCCCGTGCCCGGCAGGCGTCACAGCCGGAGCTGACCAGCACCGGTGCGGGAGGGGTGAGGGCAGCGGCACAAGCGAAGGATGGTTGAGCGTGGCGGGTCTGAGGGAACGGAAGCGGGCACGGACGCATGCCCAGATCCAGCAGGAGGCGATACGCCTCTTCCGTCAGCAGGGTTACGCCAACACACGGGTCGACCAGATCTGCGAAGCCGCCGAGGTCTCCCCGAGCACCTTCTTCCGGTATTTCCCGACCAAGGAGGACGTTCTGCTCGACGACCGCCTCGACGAGCAGGTCGTTGAGGCGTTCCGCGCCCAGCCAGCCGAGCTCACCCCGATCCAGGCGGTGCGCGAGGCATTCCGCACGGTCTTCACCGCACTTCCCCAGGAGGTGAAGACCTGGGAGACCGAGCGGCAGGCGGTGATCCGCTCAGTGCCGGAGCTCCAGGCGCGGATGCTGCAGACGTTCACCGACAGCATCCGGATGCTCGCCGCCGCGGTCGCCGAGCGGGTCGGCCGTAGCCCGGACGAGCTGGAGGTGCGCACGTTCGCCGGCGCGCTCATCGGAGTGTCACTGTCGGCCATGATGTACGCCGACGAGGATGCCGACTACATCACCCTGATGGATGCCGGCCTCGGGCAGTTGGAGCGCGGTCTGACGCTCTGACGCCAAGAGAGCCACCGAGTGGGCCCCTGGCCTGGGTAAACGCTCCCCCGATTGGACTCGAACCAATAACCTGCCGGTTAACAGCCGGCTGCTCTGCCAATTGAGCTACAGGGGATCATGCTCCGCGCGACTATCGGATCTCCCCGACGCCGTGCGACGGGACAAGACTACAGGACATCCCCGGGTGGTGGTCCAGTGGGTTCCCTGCCACCGTCGCATTGACAATAGGGGTAAATCGCCATCCCGGCACAAGCATGCTTGAGCGGAGAGCAGGATGGGTAGTTAGCTGCGGACAGAGGACGCAGGCGCGAACAGGTCGCCTTCCGACGGGGCAACTCGCCGGGGCGACGGCGCGTCAGGTACGGAAGGAGCCGCCATGCGCGGAAAGATCATGTTTCTTGGCGGGCTGGCTGCGGGATTCGTCCTGGGCGCCCGTGCCGGCCGGGAAAAGTACGAAGAGCTCGTGGTCAAGGGCCGCAAGGTGCTCGACCACCCGACCGTCCAGGAGGCGGCCGGGGTCGCGCAGGCCCAGGCCAACAAGCTCTACAGCGAGGGTAAGGACAAGCTCGGCCAGTCCAAGCTGGGCGAGAAGCTGGGCACCGGCAACGGCAGCACCGGCAAGCAGGAGCTGACCGCCGCCGACGACGCGTTCGCCGGCACGCCCGCCACCGTGGGCGCCAAGGCGGGCACCAGCACGGTCGGCACGACCTCCGGGTCGCCGTCGTCCACCAACACCCCCCGCACCAAGCCGTCCGGCTCGGGCACGAACGCCAGCACGCTCTGACCAATCGCACGTCGACGGGCCGGTCGCCGCAGGGCGACCGGCCCGTGGTCTGTCCGAGGTGCGGTCAGTCCTTGCTGCTGAACGCCGCGTCGAACGCCGCGCTCGGCGCGTCGAAGGCGAGCCGACGGACGAACTGCAACGCCTCCGGGGCGCCGACCAGCCGGTCCATCCCGGCGTCTTCCCACTCGACCGAGATCGGGCCCTCGTAACCGATCGCGTTCAACGCGCGGAAGCAGTCCTCCCAGGGCACGTCGCCGTGGCCGGTGGAGACGAAGTCCCACCCGCGGCGCAGGTCGGCCCAGGGCAGGTGCGAGGCGAGCCGGCCACGCCGGCCGTCGCCGGTGCGCACCTTGGCGTCCTTGCAGTCCACGTGGTAGATCCGGTCGGCGAAGTCGAAGATGAAGTTCACCGGGTCCAGCTCCTGCCAGACGAAGTGCGACGGGTCCCAGTTCAGCCCGAACGCGGGCCGGTTGCCGATGGCCTCCAGCGTCCGCTTCGTCGTCCAGTAGTCGTACGCGATCTCGCTGGGGTGGACCTCGTGCGCGAACCGCACCCCCACCTCGTCGAACACGTCGAGGATCGGGTTCCACCGGTCGGCGAAGTCCTGGTAGCCGCGCTCGATCATCGCCGGCGGCACCGGCGGGAACATCGCCAGGGTGTGCCAGATCGACGAACCGGTGAAGCCGACGACAGTCTTCACTCCGAGCTTCGCCGCCGCCCGCGCGGTGTCCTTGATCTCCTCGGCGGCCCGCTGGCGGACCCCCTCGGGCTCCCCGTCGCCCCAGATCCGGGCGGGCAGGATGTCCTGGTGCCGCTCGTCGATCGGGTGGTCGCAGACGGCCTGGCCGACCAGGTGGTTGGAGATCGTGAAGACCTCAAGGTTGTGCTTCGCGAGGGTCTCCCGCTTGCGCTCGACGTACGAGTCGTCGGCGAGCGCCTTGTCGACCTCGAAGTGGTCGCCCCAGCAGGCGATCTCCAGACCGTCGTAGCCCCACTCGGAGGCGAGCCGGCAGACCTCCTCGAAAGGTAGGTCGGCCCACTGGCCGGTGAAGAGCGTGATGGGTCGCGCCATTGTTCTTCTCCCCTGATTGTCATGGGGGATTCCAGGTGCGGACCGGGGCGAGGGTGACCGGACGTACGCGGCACCGAGCGGTCACCGGTGGGTGCGGAACACACCTGGGCCCGGCGGGTTGCGCCTCCCACCGGGTCACCGGCCACCTGCACGGTCGCCGCCCCCACCCTATTTCCGCGACACCCCATTGCGAAAGCCCTGCGGCCCGATGATCATTCGGCCACCTCCTCGGGCGCCGGCAGGGCGGCCCGCACGGCGAAGCCGCCACCGGCGCGGGGGCCGGCCGACAACGTGCCGCCGAGGCGTTCGGCGCGCCTGCGTACCCCGAGCAGACCCCGCCCGGCGCCCTGGGTGCCACCACCGGCGCCCTCGTCGCGGACCTCGATGGTGATGCCCGTGGCGTCGTAGCGCAGGCGGACCGCGACCGGCGCGCCCGGGGCGTGCCGGCACGCGTTCGTCAACGATTCCTCGATGATCCGGTACGCCACCGCGTCGACAGGTCCCGGGAGCGGCCGGGGTTGACCGGCCAGGCTCCATCGCACCGGCTGACCTGCGGCGAAGCCCTCCACCAGCGCGTCGAGCCGGTTCAGGCTGCCTGTCGGCTCGAACGGGTCGTCCGGCTCCTCGGGACGCCGGAGCGCGCCCGCCAGCCGGTGCCCCTGCTCCAGCACCATCCCGCGCCACCGCGCGAACCGCCCCATGCTGGTCAAGGTACGGCAGCCGGCTGTGCGCCGGTCCCCCGCGTCACCGACCCGCGCGCCTTACCCGCCCGACCCGCCCTCGCCCCGCACTCCCCACGCCGCCCCGCCCCGCCTCGCCCCGCCCTCGCCCCGCCCTTCGCCCCCACCCTCGCCCCGCCGATCTTGCATTTTGTGTTGTCGAAGAGTCGGGATTGTGGCATAAGTACCGACAGAAAGTGCAAGATCGGCGCGGCGGTGGGGTGGGGTGGGCGCGGTGGGGTGGGGTGGGCGCGGTGGGGTGGGGTGGGCGCGCTGGGGTGGGGTGGGCGCGGTGGGGTGGGGTGGGTGGGGACGGGGAGGGCAGGGCCGACGCCGTGGCGTCGGCCCTGCCCTGCATAGTCGGTTAGGGCAGGGTCCACTTCTGGTTGGCCGCGCCGAGGCAGGTCCAGAGGTGTACGGGGGTGCTGTCCGCCGAGTTGTTGCCGGAGACGTCGAGGCACTTGCCCGACGACGGGTTGCGCAGGGTGCTGTCGGACTGGGCCGCCCAGTTCTGCGCGGCGCTGCCGTTGCAGTTCCAGAGCTGGATCTTGGTGCCGTTGGCGGAGGCGCCACCGTTGACGTCCAGGCACTTGCCCAGCGCCTTGATCGTCGAGCCGGACACGGTCCAGGTCTGCGCCGCGCCTCCGTTGCAGGTGTAGAGCTGGATCTGGGTGCCGTCGGCGGTACCGCCGCCGCGCACGTCCAGGCACTTGCCCGCCAGACCCTTGATCGGGCCGACCCCGGGAGTGCCGCCGCCACCCTTGACCAGTGTGAAGTCGTCCAGGTCGAAGAGCCCCGTACCACTACCGGTGAAGGTGAGATAGAGGTTCTGGGTGCCGGACGGGACGTTGGCGAGCGTGGTGGTGACGTTGGCGTACGTCGACCAACTGCCGGTGTTCGGCACCGCCACCGAGCCGAGCACCGGGCCGGTCGCCGAGCCGGTGCGCACCTGGATGGTGCCGCCCGCCCCGCCGGAGACGACCCGGGCCGTGAACGAGGTGACGCCGGTCAGGTTGACCCCGTTGTACGCGGCCCAGTCACCCGGCTCGATGTAGCCCAGGGTCTGCCCGCCGTTGGCGCCCTCCTTGGCGAACGCGGAGACGCCGTTGGCCGAGCTGAACGCCTCGGCCTGGATCGTGCCGGTGGGCGTCGGGGTGGTGCCCAGTTCCTTGATCCGGATGTTGCGGAAGAAGGTGTCGTCACCGGTGCCGTGGTTCTGGATGCCGATGTGGCCGGCGAGCGAGCGGACCGGGTCGGTGTTGGTGAAGTCGTTGATCTTCACCCCGTTGAGGAGGACCTGTAGCCGTTCCCCCTCGACCAGCAGCTCGTAGGTGTTCCACTCCCCCGGCGCGTTGAGCGCCGCGTCCCGGGCGGCGATGTCGGCCGCCTTGTACGTGTAGATCGCGCCGGTGGTGCGGTCGACCGCGTCGGTGGCGTCGATCTGGACCTCGTAGCCGTTGTTGATCGCCGACTGCGGGTCACTCGACGGCGGGAAGCCGATGAAGATGCCGGAGTTGTCGTCCCCGGCCAGCTTCCAGTCCAGCTTCAGCGAGTAGTTGGTGAACTGCTTGGCGTTGTACCAGAACAGCCCCATGCCGCCCACCGACGTCAGGGTGGCGTCGGAGTTGGTGAAGCTGCCCGGGCCGGCCTGCGACCAGCCGGTCGTCGAGCCGTTGTAGAGCGGGGTGTAGCCGGTCTCCGGACGGCAGTCGGCCTTGCTCCGACCGGCGGCGTACCGGATGCCACCGAGCAGGTGGGTCCGGAACGCTGGCTCCGCGTACGACGCCTGGGTGTGCCCGGCCCCGGTGTAGAAGGACCGGCCGCCGCTGTAGCTCTTGCACCAGCTCAGCGGGTGGTCGGCGCCCATGCCGCCACCGGAGTACGACGACTCGTCGAGCGTCGCCAGCACGTGGGCGGTCGAGCGGGCGTTGGTCCGGTAGTTGTACCACTCGTCGGTGCGGGTCCAGGTCTGCGGCAGGTGACCCGTCGCGGCGTGCGCCCGGTCCTCCACCTTGACGTTTGCCTGCTGGATCGCCGGGTGGGAGGCGAACCACGCGCCCACCAGGTTGCCGTAGAACGGCCAGTCGTACTCGGTGTCCGAGGCCGCGTGCACGCCCACGTATCCGCGACCCGAGCCGATGTACGACTCGAAGGCGGTCTGCTGGCTGGCGTCGAGCACGTCTCCTGTGGTGTTGAGGAAGACGACGGCCTCGTACTGGGCGAGGTTGGCGGTGGTGAACACGGCCGCGTCCTCGGTGGCGGTGACCGTGAAGTTGTTCGCCGCGCCCAGGTCACGGATGGTCTGGATGCCGACCGGGATCGCGTCGTGCCGGAAACCGGCGGTCTTGGAGAAGACCAGCACGTCGTACGGGGCGTCGGCGGCGCTGGCCGGGCTGGCCGGGGTGGTGCAGGCGATGACGGCGAGGGCGGCCAGGCCCGCACCGAGGACGGGGCGCAGGAGTCTGCGCATATCGCTCTCCTAACTGTGGTTAGGAAGGGCCCCCTGCCCAACCGTAGGCGAAGACAGGGGGCCCCACCACTCAGCTCAGGGCAGGATCCACTTTTGGTTGGCGGCGGCGGTGCAGGTCCACAGGCGAACCGCGGTGCTGTCGGCGGAACTGTTGTCGGAGACGTCGAGGCACTTGCCGGACCCGGCGTTGCGGAGCGTGCCGTCGGCCTGCGCGGCCCAGTTCTGCGCCGCGGTCCCGTTGCAGGTGTAGAGCTGGATCTTGGTGCCGTCGGCGGTGCCGGCGCCGGCGACGTCCAGGCACTTGCCCAACGACTTGATCGTGGAGTTCGGGGTGACAGCCCAGGTCTGCGCCGCGCTGCCGTTGCAGGTGTAGATCTGGATCTGCGTGCCGTCGGCGGTGGCGGCGCTGCGCACGTCCAGGCACTTGCCACCCAGACCCTTGATCGGGCCACTCCCGCCGGTGGCGGTGCCGGTGACGAACGTGAACGCGTCCAGGTCGTAGAGCGCCCCGGTGCCCGACCCGGCGAAGGTCAGGTACAGGGTGGTCGTACCCGTCGGCGGGCTCGTGATCGTGCCGGTCACCGTCGCGA
This sequence comes from Micromonospora sp. NPDC049175, assembly GCF_043197345.1. NCBI lineage: Bacteria > Bacillati > Actinomycetota > Actinomycetes > Micromonosporales > Micromonosporaceae > Micromonospora > Micromonospora sp. NPDC049175. The sequence goes on from NZ_JBICSY010000001.1 coordinate 1,522,145, forward strand.
AGGTCTCCCAGCCGCCGGTCACCGGGACCGTGGCCGAGCCGAGCACCGTGCCGGTGGCCGAGCCGGCCCGGACCTGGAGGGTGCCACCGGCGCCCGCCGAGGAGACCCGGGCGTTGAACGAGGTCACGTTGCCCAGCCGGTACGGCTGGAACGCGATCCAGTCGCCGTTGTTGATGTCGCCGACGGTCTTGCCGCCCTCGGCCGTGGCCTTGCTGAACACGTTGATCCCGGACGAGGTGCCGAAGAACTCGGCCTGCCGGTGCCGCGGCGGCAGCGTGTGCTGGGTGTGCGTGGTCAGGCCACCGGCGTCGGTGTACTCGGCGTCGAAGATCGCGAAGATGTTCGCCGCGTCGTCGTGCTCACCGTCGACCGGGATGGTGATCGAGCCGGAGCACCCGGTCTTCGAGGTGATCTGGTGTCCGTGCTGGTCGTGCCCGAGCACGTAGGTCATCTTGACCTTCGTGCAGTCGATCGTGCCGTCCTCCGGGTCGGTCACCGTGATGCTGTACGGCACCGTGTCGCCGAAGCTGAACAACTGGCCGTTGCCGGGGTTGTTGATGGTGACGGTGGGCGCGGTGTTGCCGACGCTGATCCGTACGCTGCTGCTGCCGGTGGCGCCCTGCGCGTCCCGCACCGTCAGCGTGGCGGTGTAGGTGCCGTTCGTGGAGTACGTCTTCGTCGGGTTGGCGGCGGTCGAGGTGGTCCCGTCACCGAAGGCCCACGAGTACGTCAGCGCGCCGCCCTCGGGGTCGGACGAGCCGGCCGAGGAGAAGGTCACCGCGAGCGGCGCCGCACCGGAGGTCCGGTTGGCGCTGGCCACGGCCGTCGGTGCCCGGTTGCCGCTGCCGACGTAGTCGAAGCGGTAGAGCGCCGAGTTGGCGTCGCCGTTGAAGTAGCCGGTGCCGTAGTCGAGCACGTAGTACGCGCCGTCCGGGCCGAACGCCGAGTCCATCACCTGCTTGCCGACCCACGGGAACGTGTCGATGGCGCCCCGGGAGCCGTCGGAGTTGACGTGGATCGGCTTGATCCAGCCCCGGCCGAACTCGGTGGCGAAGAACTGCCCGTCGAAGGACTGCGGGAACTTCGTGGTGGAGGTCGACGAGGCGTTGTACCGGTAGACCGGGCCGCCCATCGGCGACTCGGAGCCGCCGCCGAACTCGGTCGGGGTGCCGGCGTCGCCGGCGTACCGGATCCACGCCGGCTGGGCCGGCGGGAGGGTGGTCAGGCCGGTGTTGCGGAACGAGTTGTTCGTCGGCCCGCTGGCGCAGTTGTACTTCGCCCCGCTGGCGTTGCTGGCGAAGTCCCACTCGTTGTACGTCTCGGTGGAGGTGTTGGTGCCGGTGCAGTACGGCCAGCCGTAGTTGCCAGGTGCGGCGACCCGGTTGAACTCCACCTGGCCGGACGGCCCACGGGTGGAGCTCGTGGTGCCGGCGTCCGGCCCGTAGTCACCGACGTAGACGACCCCGGTGGCCTTGTCCACGCTGATCCGGAACGGGTTGCGGAACCCCATCGCGTAGATCTCCGGCCGGGTCCTGGCCGTGCCGGGCGCGAACAGGTTGCCCGAGGGGATGGAGTACGTGCCGTTGGCGTTCACCTTGATCCGCAGGATCTTGCCGCGCAGGTCGTTGGTGTTGCCGGCGCTGCGCTGGGCGTCGTACGCCGGGTTGCGGTTGCTCCGCTCGTCCAGGGGCGAGTAGCCGGCGGACTCGAACGGGTTGGTGTCGTCGCCGGTGGACAGGTAGAGGTTGCCGGCGGCGTCGAAGTCGATGTCCCCGCCGACGTGGCAGCACAGCCCACGGTCGGCCGGCACGTCGAGCACGTCGACCTTGGTCGACTGGTTGATCGTGAAGTCGGCGTTGAGGGTGAACCGGGAGAGGCGGTTCACTCCCTGCCAGGCGGAGAAGTCGGTGCCGGTGGCCGGCGCGTCGCCGCCGGGGGTGGAGAGGGGCGGCGCGTAGTAGAGGAAGATCTGTCGGTTGCTGGTGAAGTTGGGGTCGACCCCGACGCCCTGCAACCCCTCCTCGTCGTGGTTGTAGACCGACAGGGTGCCGACCACGGAGGTGGTGCCGTTCGCGTCGGTGCGGCGCAGGGTGCCGTTGCGGGCGGTGTGCAGGACGGAGCGGTCCGGCAGCACGGCCAGCGACATGGGCTCGCCCATGTCGGTGACGCCGCGGGCCAGCTCGACCTGCTGGAAGTCGGTGGCGACGATCGTGTGCGCCTGTGCGGGAGCCGAGCCGGCGGCGAGTGCGACAGTGCCGGCGGCGACTGCCAGCAGCAGCGCCGATCCGGCGGAGGACCATCGTCGGGAACGATGGTGTGGAGCGTCCTTCATGGACATGTGTGCTGCCCCTTCCTGACGAGTGACTGCCAGGCGGGCGCGCGCCGTCGCGCCGGTGCCGTAGCGGTGAGGGTGGTCGATGTGTTACCGCGCCGCCGGTTCACCTCGATGAAACATTGTGGGGTTGGTCACGACACTAAGTTGTGGGTGTCGATGTGTCCATACCTTCCGGTGATTCCACGCCAACTTTCGTCGATCTGTTCGAAAGTGGCCGATCACGCGTGGCGGTCGATTGCCTGTCCGGCCAGCGCGACGAGCGCCGCACGCGCCTCGTCCGCCACCATGGCGCTCTGCAGGGCACCGAGCGCTGCTTCGGTCCGGACCCGGATCATCTGCTCGATCCGTTCCCGGGCACCGGTTTCCTCGATGATCGCGCGCAGCTCCGCCGCGCCGTCGGCGTCCAACGCCGGGTTGCCGAACAGCTCCCGCAGCCGGATGGTCTGCGACCGGTCGGCGGCACTGCGGGCCAACGCCATCATCACCGTGGGCTTGCCCTCACGCAGGTCGTCCAGGACCGACTTGCCGGTGATCGCCGGGTCCCCGAAGACGCCCAGCACGTCGTCGCGGAGCTGGAACGCGTCGCCCAACGGGTCACCGAACTCGCCCAGCGCGGCGATCAACTCGGGCCCCGCGCCGGCCAGGGCCGCCCCGATCTGCAACGGCCGGGTCACCGTGTAGCGGGCGGCCTTCATCCGGATCACGGTGAGCGCGCTGGCCACCGAGCCGTCACCCACACCCGAGACCAGGTCCAGGTACTCCCCCGCGATCACCTCGGTCCGCATCAGCGCGAACACGCCGTACCCGCGGTGCACCTGTTCGGTGCTCAGCCCACACTCGTGGAACATCTGGTCCGACCAGGCCGCGCAGAGGTCCCCGCAGAGCAGGGCGGTGTTGCGCCCGTACGCCTCCGGGTCTCCGCGCCACGCCGAGCGGGCGTGCAGGTCGGCGAAGAGCCGGTGCACCGACGGCTCGCCCCGGCGGCGGTCGCTGCCGTCCAGGATGTCGTCGTGGATCAGCGCGAACGCGTGGAACAGCTCAAGCGCCGCCGCGGCCACCACGATCGGGGTGCTGTCGGCGGCCCCCGCGCCGCGCCAGCCCCAGTAGCAGAACAGCGGACGTAACCGCTTCCCGCCCGCCAGCACGAACCGTTGCAGTGCGGTGAACACCCCGCGTGGCGCGCCGTCGGGCCAGTCCGGGCCCTGCCGTTCGAGGAACCCGGCCAGCTCCGCGTCGAACCGTGCCCGCAGCCCGCTGGCGTCGGCGGGTGCCACGGTCACCGTCACGACCCCTCCCCCGGCCCGGTCGAACGGTCGCCACCCAGCCCGGCCAACTCCAGCAGCAGCGCCTTGACCTCGGTCGCCGCGATCTTGTCCCGGGCCGCCGCCGGGTCGGAGCAGAGCAGCACCGGAGCGTCCGCCGGGTCGTCCGGCAGCCGCCCGTGCGAGCCCTTCACCGCCCGCGCGCCGGCGTCCAGGCCGACAGCGCTCATCAGGTACCGCATGCCGATCTTCTTGCGGGCCAGGGCCACCCCGGCGCGGGCCTTCGCGGCACCGGGGTTGGCCGGGTCGAAGAACAGCTCGGCGGGGTCGTACCCCGGCTTCCGGTGAATTTCCACGAGCCGCGCGAAGTCCGGCGCGCGGTCGTCGTCCAGCCAGTAGTAGTAGGTGAACCAGGAGTCCGGCTCGGCCACCAACACCAGCTCACCGGCGCGCGGATGGTCCAACCCGTGTGCGGCCTTGCCCTCGGCGTCGAGCACCTCGGCCACCCCGGGCAGGCCGGCGCAGAGTTTCGCCACCGCCGGCACGTCGGCCGGGTCCTTGACGTAGACGTGCGCGATCTGGTGGTCGGCGACCGCGAACGCCTTCGACGTCCACGGGTCGAGGTATTCCATGCCGGCCTGGGTGTGCACGTGCAGCAGCCCCTCGGCGCGCAGCAGCCGGTTGACGTCCACCGGCCGGGACACGTCGGTGATGCCGTACTCCGACAGCACCACCACCGTGGCGTCCCGGGCGCGGGCGGCGTCCAGCAGGGGCCCGAGCACCGCGTCCAGCTCGGCCGCCGCGGTGGCGGCCTGGGCCGACGACGGGCCGAACCGTTGCAGGTCGTAGTCCAGGTGCGGGACGTAGACCAGGGTGAGATCCGGTGACACGTCGGACAGGATCTGCTCGGCCGCCTGGCAGATCCACCGCGACGACGGCAGTCCGGCCGTCGGCCCCCAGTAGGTGAACAGCGGGAAGGTGCCCAGCCGGCCGGTGAGCGCGTCGTGCAGCTCGGGCGGGTCGGTGTAGCAGTCCGGTTCCTTGCGCCCGTCGGCGTAGTAGACCGGGCGGGGCGTCACCGTCCAGTTGACGTCCGCGCCCATGGCGTACCACCAGCAGACGTTGGCGACGGTGTAGCCCGGCTCGGCCTTGCGGGCCGCCTGCCAGAGCTTCTCCCCGCCGACGAGCGCGTTGTGCTGCCGCCACAGCAACACCTCGCCCAGCTCCCGGAAATACCACCCGTTGCCGACGATCCCGTGCCCGCTGGGCGTCTCGCCGGTGAGGAACGTGGACTGCACCGAGCAGGTCACCGCGGGCAACACGGTGCCCAACTCGGCCCGGAAGCCGCCGTCGGCGACCCCCCGCAGCCGGGGCATGTGCGCCAGTAGTCGTGGGGTCAACCCCACCACGTCGAGGACCACAAGTCGCCGGCTCATCGCGTCACCCCCATGCTCACGGTTCGGTCTGTGGTCAGGCCGAGGCCGACCAGTTCGTCTCGGGCGAAGGCCAGCTCGGCGGCGATGCCGGCGGCCAGCTCCGCGTCGGTGCCGGGCCGTCGGGCGGCCGGCAGCACCCCCCAGGTGTACGTCTCGACGTCGAGGTGGTCGCAGCCGGCGGTCGGGCCCTCGAAGAGCGCTCTCAGGGCTGCGCGGAGCACCGGCAGGGTCGAGCTGAGCGGCTCCTCGGGTGGGGCGTGCAGGGGCACGTGGTAGTGCACCCGCCACGGGCCGGGCAGCGCCCGGTCCAGTGCCTCGTCCAGGTCGTCGGCCGCGTACGTCGGGTCGGCCGGGTCGGGCCGGCCCGCACAGCCGGCGCCCCGGGTCTGGTGCAGGAAGCGCGGCTCCACCCAGCGGCGCAACGCGTCGACGCCGCCGACCGGGTCGGCCGCCTCGACGGCGGCGGAGACCTGCACCTTTACCACGGGCAGCCCGGCCGCCCGCAGTCGTTGCAGTGCCTCCGCCGGGTCCTCCCAGGCGCAGGCCAGGTGGGCCAGGTCGACGCAGACACCCAGCCGCTCGGTGTCCATCCCGGACAGCAGCGCGGCGGCCTGACCGGTGCTCTCCACCACGCAGCCCGGTTCCGGCTCGAACGCCACCCGCACCTCGCGGCCGGTGTCGCGCTGCACGGCGGCCAGGCCGGCGGCCAACTGGTCCAACCGGCCCCGGGCCGCGTCGGCCGAAGCGGTGTCCCAGGGGTGACGCCAGGCCAGTGGCAGCGTGGAGATCGAGCCCCGGGCGGCGTCGTCGGGCAGCAGGTCGGCGAGCACCCGGGCCAGATTCACTGTGTACGTGAGGCGCTGCTCGGTGGTCCAGTCCGGGTGGTAGACGTCCTGCTTGACCACCGGCGCCTGGAAGGCCGCGTACGGGAAGCCGTTGAGGGTCACCACCTCCAGCCCTCGCGCGGTCAGCTCGGAGCGCAGTCGGCGACGCAGCGTCGGGTCGGCGGCCAGCTCGGCGGCGACCGGGGCGGCCAGCCACAGGCCGAGGCCCAGCAGGTCACTGCCGAGTGCCTCGCGCACCGGCACGGCGTAGGTGTCCAGTTGACCGAGGATGCCGGCGAGGTCCTCGGCGGGGTGCACGTTCGTGCAGTAGCCGAGATGGACGGTCTCGCCGCCGGCGTGTCGCAGCCGCATCAGCTGCCGCCGCGCAGGATCGAGTTGCCCGTCTGCGGGTCCACCTTGGCGGCGACGTCCAGGTCGCTGAGGTCGAGCCGGCCGGACTGCCCGTAGAACTCCACCGGGTTGCGCCACAGCACCGCGTCGACGTCGTCGTCACTGAACCCGGCCAGCAGCATCGCCTCACCGGTGGCCCGGGTCAGCAGCGGGTCGGAGCGCCCCCAGTCGGCGGCGGAGTTGACGAGCATCCGTTCCGTGCCGTACTCGCGCAGCAGCTCGACCATCCGCTGCGGGGTCATCTTGGTGTCCGGGTAGATGGAGAAACCCAGCCAGCAGCCGCTGTCGCGGACCAGCTTGACGGTCACCTCGTTGAGGTGGTCGACCACCACCCGACCCGCGTCGATGCCGGACTCGGCGACCACGGCGAGGGTGCGCTCGCACCCGCGCGCCTTGTCCCGGTGCGGGGTGTGCACGAGCGCCGGCAGGTCGTACGCCACGGCGAGGGCGAGCTGCGCGGCGAACGCCTCGTCCTCCTCCGGCGTCATCGAGTCGTACCCGATCTCGCCGACCGCCACCACCGCGTCCTTGTCCAGGTAGCGGGGCAGCAGGTCGAGGACGGGGCGGCAGCGCGGGTCGTTGGCCTCCTTGGGGTTCAGCGCGATCGTCGCGAAGTGCCGCACCCCGAACTGCCCGGCCCGGAACGGCTCCCAGCCGATCAGCGAGTCGAAGTAGTCGGTGAACGAGGCGGCGCTTGTGCGCGGCTGACCCAGCCAGAACGCCGGCTCCACCACGGCGCGTACGCCGGCGGCGGCCATCCGTTCGTAGTCGTCGGTGGTGCGTGAGGTCATATGGATGTGCGGGTCGAAGATACGCATGTCACGCCTCCCGGGGCAGTGCGGCGGTGAGCCGGTCGAGCAGGTCGGTGGCGTCGGCGGGCAACTCCCGGCCGGCGGCGTGCCGCTCGGCGGCAAGCGCCGCCAGCATCGCGGCCAGTTCCCCGTCGGCACGGGTCTCCAGGTCGGCGACCACTGCCAACGGCACACCGCTGAACACGCACTTGAGCACCGCCTGCCGCCAGGCGGCCGGAGTGAGGTGCCGGGCGTACGGGCCGAGGGCCGCGCCGACCAGCCGGGTGTCGTTGGTGCGGATCGCGTCGTGCAGCAGCGGCACCCCGGCGGCGCCGATCGGCAGCAGCGGCAGGGCCCGCAGCACGGCTCGGCGCTCGGCCGCGTCACCGTGCTGGTAGAGGCTCTCGGCGTACGCCGCGTGGTCGCCGGGCAGGCTGGTGAGCAGCAGCACCCGGGCCGCGTCGTCGGCGGTCCAGCCGGGGGCGTCGGGCAGCGCGGCCCGACCGCACCGCCGGCCGGCGGCGGGGAAGAGCCGGGTGATCGCGGTGGGCTCGACCGCGACCCGGCTCAGCGCCGTGTCCAGCCAATCGGGATCGGGTACGCCTCCCAGCGCGGCCCGTAGTGAATCCGGTGTCATCCCGTCTCCTCCCTCGTGCTGCTCCAGGTGCCCCACCATCACCCTTTGCTCTGCACCTATATGTGCGCCGAAGCCTCGTCAGCTGGTGTCGCCTCGGTGGGTGTCGCCTCGGCGGGTGCAGAGCAAAGGGGGCTGGCAGAGTGGTCACCGGTGGCCGTAGCGGCGGCCGCGCGCAGGAAATCGATGGACCGGGCGGCCACGTCCGGTGCGGCGTGCGAGTCCCGGGGCAGCTCCACGGCGACCAGGCCGCGGTAGCCGGCCTCGGCCAGGGCCGCCAGCACCGGCGGGAAGTCGATCTCGCCGGTGCCGAACTCCAGGTGCTCGTGCACACCCCGGCGCATGTCGTCGATCTGCACGTTGACCAGGTGGTCGGCCACCTCGGCGACGCACTGCGGCACCGGCCACGGCTCCAGGCAGCGGCAGTGGCCGATGTCGAGGGTGATGCCGAAGCGGGCCGGGTCGCCGAGGGCCGCGCGAAGCCGCCGCCAGTCGGCGATGTCCTGCACCAGCATCCCCGGTTCGGGCTCGAAGCCGAGGGTGACGCCCGCGCTGTCGGCCGCGTCGACAACGGTGGCGCAGCCGGCGACCAGCCGGTCCCAGGCGCACTGCGGGGACACGGTTTCGGGTCGGACACCGGCCCAGAACGAGACCGCCTCCGCGCCGAGGTCGGCACCGATCCGAACGGCCCGGCGCAGGAACTCGATCCGCCGCGTCGGGTCGTCGTGCAGCAACGTCGGGGCGTGCTTGTGCCACGGGTCGAGCAGGTAGCGGGCCCCGGTCTCGATCACCACCGCCAGACCCAGCTCCTCCAACCGCCGGCCGAGGACTGCCACCCGGCGGGCGAGTCCGGGCGCGAACGGGTCCAGGTGGTCGTGGTCGAGGGTGAGCGCGACTCCGTCGTACCCGAGGTCGGCGAGGACGGCGAGCGCGTCGTCGAGTCGGTGGTTGGCGAAGCCGTTCGTGCCGTACCCGAGGCGCAGCGTCGTGGCGTCGGCCGCCGGCGGCGCGGATCGGGGCTGGGGGACCGTCATGTCGGGGAGACTTTCCGGGCCAGGCGTCGACCCAGCGGCGCGGCAGCCGCGACCGCCACGCCGAGCAAGCCGGCGCCGCCGCGCGCGGTGAGCGCCCCCTGGAGGGCGGGCAGGCCGGTGATCCCGGCGCCGACGGCGGCGCGAACCCGTCCGGCCGACGGGTCCCGGATCACCTCGGCCTGGGCCGCGCCGTAGCGGGCGGCGTACCACCCGGCCAGCACGGCGGGCAGCACGGCCGCGACCCGGGCCCATCGGGTGCGACCCGCGCCCGCGCCGACCTCGTCGGCCGGGCCCTGGGTGGTGGCCTCGCTCCGGTCGGCGGCTCGGGCGGTCACGCGTCGGGCGTGCGGGATGGCGGCGCTGGCGGCGACGAGCGCGGTGCCCGCGAGGGTGCGCATCGGCAGCGCGGCGTCGGCGCCACTGACCTCCCGGCGGGACAGCGCGGTGACGGTCCAGGTGTGCGCGGCGACGGTGACCGCCGCCGGCAACGCCCTGGTCAGCCGGCCGCCGGACGCGCCGAGCAGCACATCCAGCCCCCGGCAGGCGGCCATCACGGCCGGACCGGCGGCGGTGTTCTTGGCCAGCAGGTCGTACCCCCAGATGGTGGCGGCCAGCGGCACGGCGAGCGCGGCGGCGCGGCGACCGCCCGCGACGGCGGCCAGGCCGACGCCGGCGGCCGTGAGGCCCGCCGCGAGACCGACCGCGGCGGCCGGGGTGATCCGCCCGCTGGGAATCGGCCGCTCGGGCCGCTCCACGGCGTCCAGACCCCGGTCGGCCCAGTCGTTGGCGGCCATGCCGGCCCAGTAGAGCAGCACCGACGCGCCGGCCAGAGCGGGGGTACGCGGACCCAACGCGCCGGCCGCCGCCGCTCCGGCGACCACGTCGCCGGGCACCGAGAGCGCGGCCGGTGCCCGGACCAGCTCGGCGAGGTCAGCCAGCGTGGTCATCGGAACCGTCCCCGCCACCGTGCAGGAGCCGGGTGAAGTCGGTCAGCCGGGCCCACTGCTCGCCCAGGGAGTGGCTGGGCGAACCCAGCGGGTCCTTGAAGAAGAAGCCCAGCTCGGTCAGCGGCCCCACGTGCCCGGCGGCGTGCGCGGCGGCGGTGAGCCGGGCCAGGTCGAGCACCAGCGGCGCGGCCAACGCGGAGTCGCAGCCGTGCCAGGTGAACTCCATCCGCATGCCGGTGCCGAGGAAGCCGGCGAAGGTGATCAGATCCCAGGCGGTCTTGAAGTCGCCGAGCTCCTCGACGTACTCGATGCGGGTGCCGCCCTGCGGGACGTAGCCCAGCGTCTCGCCGAGCACCCGCTGCTTGCTCTGCACCTTCGCGGCGTTGGCGGCCGGGTCGGCGAGGGTGGCGCCGTCGCCACCGCCGAGCAGGTTGAACCCGGACCAGGAGCGCACGTCCAGGTTGCGCATCGCGAACATCGGCGCGAGCACCGACTTGACCAGCGTCTCCCCGGTCTTGCCGTCGTGCCCTGCGTACGGCAGGCCGGCCTCGTCGGCGAGCGCGGCAAGCGCGGGCAGCCGCAGCCCGGTGGACGGGGTGAAGTCGACGAACGGGCAGCCGGCCAGCACTGCCGCGTACGCGTAGAGGGAGCTGACCGGCAGCACCTCGTCCGGGCCGCTGAGCGCGGCGCGCAGCGCGTCGGGGTCGGCGTGCCCGGGGTGCGGTGGCGGGGTGGGTTCGGTGGCGGAGACGTTGACGACCACCACCCGGTCCAGCCCGTGCCGCTCGCGGAAGCTGGTCAGGTCGCGGACCACGGCCTCGGCCCGGTCGGCCTGGGTGTCGCCCACGGGTGCGGGGCGCAGCTCCTGGTCGACCACGCCCAGCTCGTCGCGGAGCGCGGCGACCAGCCGCCAGGGGATGACGCCGGCGTCGGCGAGCGCCTCGGCGCGCTTGCACAGCGGGGTGGTGGCCAGGTCGTGTCCGCCGAAGACCAGATCGGCGAAGGCCGGCAGGGCCGGGCCACGCAGCTCGGGAAGCTCGGTGACGCAGCCGGTGGGCCCGGCCAGGCCGGCCCGCAGCGCGAGCCCCCCGACGATGCTGGTGGTCGCGACGGACCCGCGCGCTCCTACCAGCCAGACACCTGTTCGCATGGTGCTCCTTCCCCAATCACGAGGAACCGTCGGTACCGCTAAATATAGGAATATCAGAATAAGTTTCGGAAAGATATGGGCCGTGCCTGGATGGGCCCCGTCCGCCCGCCCCGCACCGGGATGACACCGGTTTCCGACGACGGCGTCGGCGGCGACGACGCCGGACCGGCTCCCGGTACGGGTGCGGGCAGACGGGGCTGGTAGGCAGGGTCGGGTCGGCGTCTCGACCCTGCCTCCCCCGAATCCGGTCTCCACCGATGGGTGGCGGTCCTCCGGTGCGGCCGGGGAATCCCGGTCCGGTCGCACCGGACGACCGTCCTGCTCGTGCGCCACCGGGCCGTACGGCCCGGCTGCACGCTCTCCGCTGCCGACCTCGTCCCGGCCGCGGGGCGCAATCCGCGGTCGGTCCCTCGCCGGTCGGCTTCGGAAAGCCGGTCGGGCGATGGCGGTGCGAACACCGCCATCGCGGATGGTCAAACTGTCAGGCGGCGGCTGTGACCAGCGCCGGTTCCACCTCGGTCCAGGAGGAGCCGAGTTCCGCCGAGCGGGTCACCGCGTCCAGCACCAGCTGGACCTGCAACGCGTCGGCGAAGGAAGGAGTCGGGTCGACGCCGGTGGCGACCGCCTCGATGAAGTCGCGCATCTCGTGCGTGAACGAGTGCTCGTAGCCGATGATGTGGCCCGGCGGCCACCACGCCGACATGTACGGGTGGTCGCCCTCGGTCACCAGGATGCGGCTGAAACCCTGTTCCACGCTGGGCCGGGTGGCGTCGTAGAACTCCAGCTCGTTGAGCCGCTCCAGATCGAAGATCACGCTGCCCAGCGAGCCGTTGATCTCGACGCGCAGCGAGTTCTTGCGACCGGTGGCGAAGCGGCTCGCCTCGTACGTGGCCAGGGCGCCACCGTCGAGCCGGGCCACGAAGACCGCGGCGTCGTCGACGGTGACCGGCCCGGTGGGCGCGGAACCGCCGTCGGCCGTGGCCGCCAGCCCGCTCGACTCGGCCGGCAACGGCCGCTCCTTGACGAAGGTCTCGGTGACCGCGCTGACCCCGCTGATCCGCTGACCGGTCACGAACTGGGTCAGATCGATGATGTGCGCACCGATGTCACCGAGCGCGCCGGAGCCCGCCCTGTCCTTCTGCAACCGCCAGACCAGCGGGAACTGCGGGTCCACGATCCAGTCCTGCAGGTACGTCGCACGGACGTGTCGAATCACCCCGAGCCGTCCGTCGGCGACCATCTGACGCATCATCGTGACCGCGGGGACCCGGCGGTAGTTGAACCCGCACATCGATCGCACCCCGGAGGCCCGGGCGAGGTCCGCCGCGGCGGTCATCGCCCGTGCCTCCTCCACCGTGTTGGCCAACGGCTTCTCGCACAGGACGTGCTTGCCGGCGGCCAGTGCGGCGAGGGCGATCTCGGCGTGACTGTCACCCGGGGTGCAGATGTCGACGACGTCGATGTCGTCCCGGTTGATCAAGTCTCGCCAGTCCGTGGTGGACGCGTCCCAGCCGAGACGATCGGCGGCTTCCGCCACCTTTGTTGTGTCTCGACCGCAGATCAGCGCCATCCGGGCCCGCGCCGGCAGGTCGAAGACGCGGTTCACGGTGCGCCACGCCTGTGAGTGCGCGGCGCCCATGAACGCGTAGCCGACCATGCCGACCCGCAGTTCTTTGTCTGTCGTGGACAAGGTGGGTCTCCCCCCGTATGTCAGAACCCGAGCTTGTCGTAGCTGCTCGCGTTCTCCTTGGTGATCGTTTCCGAGGCCAGGGTTACTTCCTTGGGAACCTGCAGCTCCGTCAGGTCGCCCAGGCCCCGACCCTGCGCGACGAGCCGCGCGAGCGAGATGGCCGAGGACGCCATTGACGGGTTGTAGGTGACCGTCGCCTTGAGCACCGTGTTGTCGGCCTTGATCGCGTCGATCGCGAGCTTGGAGCCCGCGCCGCCGACCATGAAGAACTCCGAACGGTTGGCCTGCTTGATGGCCGCGAGCACACCGATGCCCTGGTCGTCGTCGTGGTTCCAGATCGCGTCGATCTTCGGCAGCGCCTGGAGCAGCTGGGACGCCTCGCGCTGGCCGCTGTCCGAGGTGAACTCGGCCGAACGGCGGTTCTTCACCGTGAACCCGTAGGTCGCCAGGGCGGCCTTGAAGCCGTTGCTGCGCTCGACGGTCAGCGGGATCTCCAGGCCGGCGATCTCACCGATGATCGGGTTGGTGACGCCCTTGTCCTTGAGCTGCTTGCCGATGAAGTGCCCGGCCGACACGCCCATGCCGTAGTTGTCGCCCTTGATCACCAGCCGGGAGGCCAGCGCGTCGGGGAACGCCCGGTCGAGGTTCACGATCGGGATGCCCGCCTGCATCGCCTGGAGGGCAACGGCGTTGACCTCCTTGCCGTCGTGCGGCAGCACGACGATGATGTCCGGCTTCTGGGCGATCAGGGTGCCGAGCGTGGAGCGCTGGGCCTCCGAGTTCGACCCGCCGTCGACCTCCTTGAACTCCACATCGGAGTACGCGGCGGCCTGCGCCTTGGCGTTGGCGTGGATCGCGCCCATCCAACCGTGGTCGGCGGCCGGGGCGGAGAAGCCGATGACGACCTTCTTGCCCGGGGCGTTGTTGCCCTCGGCGTTGCCGGCGGCCTTGGTCTGGGTGCTGGCCGCCGGGGTCTCGTTGCTGGTGCAGGCGGTCAACAGGGTGGCGGCGCCAACTGCGGCTCCACCGAAGAGCAACCGGCGGCGCGACAGGTCGCGACTGTGCTGGGTCATGAACGACCTCCTGGGAGCGGGATTTGAGTGAGTAAGGGTGTGCGGGGCCCGGCCGGTGTCGAATTGCTCGACCTGGCCAGGGACATCGGTGCGGTGCGTCAGGTTGCGGTGGTGACCCTGTTCCGCGCGAAGAGCCGAGTGACGGACTTGAACTGGAACTGCTGGATCAGGACGGCGGCGACGATGATGCCGCCCTTGACCATGTTCTGCGCCTCGATGGAGAGGCCGTTGATGGCGAAGAGGTTGGTGATCGTGGCGAAGATGATGACGCCGAGCAGCGAGCCGACGATCGTGCCCCGGCCACCGCTGAGCAACGTCCCGCCGATGATCGCCGCGGCGATCGCGTCCAACTCGTACAGGTTGGCCATCGCCGCCTGCGCCGAGGTGGCCTGCGAGGTGAGCATGATCGCCGCGATGCCGCAGCAGAGGCCGGAGAGCGCGTAGAGCAGCATGGTGTGCCGCCGGACGTTGATGCCCGCCAACCGGGCCGCTTCCGGGTTGCCGCCGACGGCGATGGTCCGCCGGCCGAAGGTCGTGCGGTTGAGCAGGACCCATCCGGCCAGCACCACCGCGCCCAGGATGTAGACCAGGATCGGGATACCGACGATCTTGCGCGCCGCGATGTCGTTGATGAAGGTGCTGCTCGACACCTGGGTCTGCTTGTTGGAGATCGACGCCGCGAGACCGCGTGCCGCCACCAGCATCGCGAGCGTCGCGATGAAGGGAACGAGCCGCCCGTACGAGATGAGCACGCCGTTGACCAGGCCGACGCAGATACCGACCACGAGGGCGGTGAAGATCATGCCGCCGGCGCCGTAGGTCTGGGTGGCCACCGTGGTGCACCAGACCCCGGCCAACGCGACGATCGCACCTACCGACAGGTCGATCCCACCGCCGATGATCACGAAGGTCATCCCGACCGTGACCACGCCGACGACCGAGGCGAGCTGCAGGATCGCCAGCACGTTGTTCCAGACCCAGTTCGGGTCGCCGTACAGGTCCGGCTTGGTGATCGCGCCGACCAGGATCAGTGCGGCCAGCACCCCGATCAGGCCGAGGTTGCGCTTCGCGCCGTCACCGCCGTCGCCGCGCCACCAGGACAGTCGGCCCGTGGACCCTGCCTTGTTGCTGGCCACCGCCGTCTCCGCCGGGTCCACCGGCGGCGACTGGGCCGGAAGCTGCGGGCGCTCCGGTGTCGCGGTGGGAGTGGGAGTCGCGTCGCTCATGCCGGTGCGCCTTCCATCAAGGACCCCGCCATCACGAGGTCAAGCACAGTGTTTTCGTCAAGTTCGCCGGCCGCTGCTTCACGCACGACCCGCCCTTCCCGCATCACCAGCACGCGGTCGGCCAGACCCAGCACCTCGGGCACCTCGCTGGAGACCAGCAGCACCCCGACGCCCTGCGCGGCCAGACCCCGGATGACCTGGTAAAGCTCAGCCCGAGCGCCCACGTCCACGCCCCGGGTGGGCTCGTCGAGCAACAACAGCTTGGTGCCGCCGAGCAGCCACCGCCCGACCACCACCTTCTGCTGGTTGCCGCCGGACAGCGTGCGTACCGGCCGGTCGACGTCCCGGGGCCGCAGCTCCAGGCTCTCCGCGATCCGGTCCGCCTCGGCGCGCTCCTTGGCGGCGTTCGTGAAGCCGAGCCGCGCGTACCGGCCGAAGGTGGCCAGCGTGACGTTGCGGTAGATCGGCTCGCCGAGCAGCAGCGCCTGGCTCTTGCGTTCCTCCGGGGCCATCCCCATGCCGGCCCGCACGGCGGCGCCGACGCCGGGACGCAGCGCCTTCCCGTTCATCCGGACCGACCCGGCCTCCGCGAGACGGGCACCGTAGATGGTCTCCAGCAACTCGGAGCGGCCGGAGCCGACCAGCCCCGCGATGCCGACGATCTCCCCGGCGCGCACGTTCAGCGAGACGTCGGCGAACTCGCCGGCGCGGGTCAACCCCTCCACCTCGAGCAGATCGGCGCCCGCGGGGTCCTCGGCCGGCCGGTCCGGGAAGACGTACTCGATGGTCCGGCCGGTCATCCGGCTGACCAGGTCGCGGGTCGGGGTATCGCGCGCCGGCAGGTTCGCCGCGGTGGTCCGACCGTCCTTGAGTACGGTGACCCGGTCGCCGATCTCGCGGATCTCCTCCATGCGGTGGGAGATGTAGATGACGGCGATGCCCTGCGCGGTCAGCTCCCGGATGATCCGGAACAGGTTGCCGACCTCGTCGTGGGCCAGCACCGCGCTCGGCTCGTCCATGATGATCAGTCGTGCCTCGTGCGACAGCGCCCGGGCCATGCTGACGATCTGCTTGCCGGCGGCCGGCAGCGACCTCACCATCCGGCCGGGCGGAATCTCGCCGTGGCCGAGCCGGCTGAGGATCTGCCGGGTGTGCCGGGCCATCCGGCCGCGCCGGACGAACCCGAAGCTGCGGTACTCGTGCCCGAGGAAGGCGTTCTCCGCCACCGACAGGTCCTCGACGAGGTCGAGCTCCTGGTAGATGGTGGCGATGCCGGCCTTCATCGCGGCCTGCGGGTTGGTGAACGTGGCCGGCTCGCCGCGCCACTCCACCTGCCCGGAATCCGGTTGGTGCACCCCGGAGAGCACCTTGATCAGGGTCGACTTGCCGGCGCCGTTCTGCCCGAGCAGGCAGTGCACCTCGCCGGCACGCACCTCGAGCTGCACACCGTCGAGCGCGCGTACGCCGGGGAACGTCTTGACGACATCGGTGAGGCGCAGGACCACCTCGCCCGCGACGGTGTCGGCGGGAGCCTCGACCAGCGGTGCCTCGGCGACGGCCTCGGCCGACGCGGTGGCGGGGTCATCCTCGGGCAGAGCCACAGTCTCCTCCTCGCTCACGACAGGGTTTCGATCAGGTTCATGCGGCTTCCCCGAAGGCGACATCGCCGGCGAGCACCGCCGCGCCGGTGACACCGGCACGTCCACCGAGTTCGGACAGCACGACCGGCAGGTTGCCGGTGGCCAGCGGCAGCGACCGGCGGTAGACCACGCTGCGGATCTCGGCCAGCAGGATGTGCCCGAGTTGGGCCAGCCCGCCACCGATCACGATCATGGAAGGGTTGGTGAAGCTGACCAGGCTGGCGAGCACTCCGCCGACCCGCCGTCCGCCGTCGCGGATCAGTTGGATGCAGGTCACGTCGCCCTCGACGGCGCCCTCGGCGACGTCCAGCGCGGTCACCACCCCGCGCAGCGCCAGCCGCTCGGCAAGCGCCGGCGACGTCCCACTGCGGGCGGCGGCTGCGGCGTCCTTGGCCAGTGCGGCGCCGCTGAACAGCGCCTCCAGGCAGCCGACGTTGCCGCAGGAGCACATCGGACCGTGCGAGTCGACCTGGATGTGGCCGATGTCGCCGGCGCAGCCGTCGGTGCCCCGGTAGACCTCGCCGGTGAGGTAGATGCCGCACCCGATGCCGGTGCCGATCTTCACGAAGAGGAAGTCGTCCACCGAGTGGGCCACCCCACCGTGCCGCTCGCCGATCGCCATGATGTTGACGTCGTTGTCGACCACCGCCGGGCAGCCGTGCTCCCGGCTGAGCAACTCGCGCACCGGGTACCGGTCCCAGCCCGGCATGATCGGCGGCGAGACCGGAACGCCGTCGCGGAAGCTGACCGGGCCGGGGACGCCGATGCCCACCGCGTCCAACCGCTCGTACGCGCCGTCGACCCGGGCCTTGTGCAGCAACTCGTTGACCCGTTGCAGGGTCACCTTCGGTCCGTTGCGGATGTCGGCCGGCTCGGCGTACTGGGCGACCGGTTCGAGGCGGCCGTTGACCACCTCGATGTCCATCGAACTCGCACCGAGGTCGACGGCGGCGAAGCGCAGCTTCGGGTTCAGCTCGACCAGGGTCGAGCGGCGCCCACCCCGGGAGGCCGCGAGCCCCGCCTCGGCGACGTAACCCAGTGCGACCAGGCGATCCAGCTCGGCCAGCATGCGCGGGCGCGGCATCTGGAGGCGGTCGCCCAACTCGGCACGGGAGACGGCCCCCTCGTCGCGGAGCAACCGCAACAGTCGGACGTGCAGGGGGTCGTCGGTGCGCACCGGGGGGTCACCTCTTCATTGGCATCGTTCACATCGACGCAATGTCGAAGTGTTGTGTCCGACACAGTAGGAGCGCTCTGCACCGCGTGTCCAGAGCTTCAACCGTTCCGAGATGAACTTTTGTCCGAAAGAACAAAAGCTACTAGTCGATCAAGAAAAGGATCACGGGCTGCCCGCGTTCGCTCGCCCGCAGTTCCATCGACACACACGAAACCGCCCCGCCGGTCGATCTCCGATGGCGGGGCGGTCGGTGCAGGTCGGCGCGGGGTTCGTCAGCGGCGGCCGGCGGCGTTGCGCTTCTTGCGAAGCTTGCGGTCGTCGCGCAGCTCGACGTACGGCTCGTCGTCGACGGCATGACCGGCCGCGATGGCCCGACCCCGCTCCAACTCGGCGTCGAACTCGGCGCCCAGCAGGATCGCGATGTTGCTCAGCCAGAGCCAGACCAAGAAGATGATCACCCCGGCCAGCGCCCCGTACGTCTTGTTGTACGAGCCGAAGTTGCTCACGTAGAGGGCGAACAGGCCGGAGATCACCAGCCAGATCACCACGGCCAGCACCCCACCCGGACTGACCCAGCGGAACCCGCCGTGCCGGGCGTTCGGTGAGGCCCAGTAGAGGATCGCGAACATCAGGCTGACCAGGATCAGCAGCACCGGCCACTTGGCGACGTCCCACACCGTGACCGCCGCCGAGCCGAGGCCGACCACGTCCCCCACCGCTTCGGCGAGGCGGCCGGTGAAGACCACGATCACCGCACTGGCCAGCAACAGCACCCCGACCACAGCGGTCACGCCCAGCCGGATCGGCAGCGTCTTCCAGATCGGCCGGCCCTCCGGCACGTCGTAGATGCTGTTCGAGGCGCGCATGAACGCGCCGATGTAGCCGGACGCGGACCAGAACGCGGCCACCACACCGATGATCGCCGCGACGCTGGCCAGGCCGCCGTTCTTGTCCGCCGTGGCGATCGCCTCGGTGATGATCTGCCGGATGCTGTCGTTCGGCACCGCCTGGTCGACGGTCTCCTTGACCCCCTCGGTGGCGCTCGTGCCGAGCAGACCGAGGATCGAGATCAACACCAGCACGCCGGGGAAGATGGACAGCACCCCGTAGTAGGTGAGCGCCGCCGCCCAGTCGGTCAGGCTGTCGTCCTGGAATTCGGTGACGGTACGCCGCAGCGCCGCCTTCCACCCGCTGCCGGGCAGGTCGGTGGGGCTGTCCGGCCCCGCGTCGGGCCCGACCGGCGCGCTGGCGTCGGCGCGCGCCCGGTGGGCGGCAGACTCGTCCGAGGTCATCGCCCCTCCTCTTCGTCGGTGGTGTCACCTCCGACATGCCCCGTCGACGGGCGCCGGTAACCCCTACTGGTAGAGCAACCTGCCCATCCGGCGCGAGGCCACCACCAGGCCGACCGCCAGCCACGCCAGCAGGTAGAGCACATCGAGCAACCAGACCCAGCCACCGCTGCCCAACGCGAGCCCGCGAATCAGGTGCACCGACCGGTACAGCGGGGTGATCTCGACCAGCCAGTGCAGCAGGGTCGGGTACGCCTGCGCCGGCACGAACGTGCCGGAGAAGAGGAACAGGGTGAACTGCGCCGACCCCAGCAGGTCGAAGTCCTGCCAACTGCGCATGAGGGTGGAGACCGCCATGCCGATCCCCCCGAACGCGAACCCGACGAGCATCGCGGCCGGGAGAGCTGTCAACGCACGGGTGACGGTCGTCAGGTCCAGTGCGACCATCACCACGAGGAAGGCGGCCGAGTAGGAGCTGCCCCGCAGCATCGCCCAACCCAGCTCACCGAGAGCGATCTCGAACGGCCGTACCGGGGTGGCGATCACCCCGTCGTACAGCTTCATGTATTTCATCTTGCCGAAGAAGTTGAACGTGGTCTCCGAGATCGCCCCGGTCATCGCCGAGGAGGCGAGCATCGCCGGGGCCACGAACCCGGCGTACGACACCAGCCGCCCGTCGGGCAGCGGCAGGTCACCGATCAGCGCGCCGACGCCCACGCCGATCGAGAGCAGATAGAGCAACGGCTCCACGAAACCGGAGAGCAGCAGCAGCCAGTAGACCGGCTTCAGCGCCGCGACGTTGCGCCCCACCACCGACGCGGACCGCCGGGAGGCGGAGGAGACGTCCACCAGCCGGGGCAGAACCAACGTGATCATGGGATCTCCCTAACTGTTTCATGAGGGCGGTCGAGCCGAGGCGGAGTCCGAGCGGCGATCCGGCAAGGCGCGGTTTCGTTCGGATACCGATGTGGTATCCGGGCGGAACCGCAACGCCGCCGGTCGTCGTCCGGGCCCACCGCAGGCCGGCCAGTTCTCATGACACAGGCCTCAGACGACGAGTTTGCGACGGAACGCGCGCAGCGCCAGCAGCCAACCGACACCTGCCCACGCGGCCAGGTAGAGCAGGTGCCCGGCGATCGACCACTGGGGGGCGACCCCGAGCGTGGCCGCGCGGCAGAGGTCGACGGCGTGCCACAGCGGCGTCGCATACGCCAGCCACCGCAGCGCGTCCGGCAGCGACTCCACCGGGAAGAACACCCCGGCGAAGAGCGTCATCGGGATGATCGCGAACCGGAACAGCATCGCGAGAAAATTGTCGGTGGACACCCACGCGGCGTACGCGAAGACCGGCGCGGCGACGGCCAACCCCAGCAACGCCACCACCGGCAAAGTGGCCACCGCCCACGGTGAGCGCAACGCCCCGAACAGCCCGGTGACCAGCAGGAACGCCGCGATGGTGGTGAGCACCCGGAACAGCACGAAGGCCAGGTGCCCCAGCACGATGTCGCCCACCCGCAGCGGCGAGGCGCTCTGCGCGAAGTAGGTCTTGACCCACTGGAAGTTGCTGAACACCGGCCAGGTCGAGTCCCCGACCGTCACCTGCAACGCGGTCGAGGCGATCAGCCCGGGGACCAGCCAGTCGAGGTAGCGCACCCCGCCGACGCCCTGGTCGATGTAACCACCGACGCCCACCCCGAAGCCGACGACTGTCAGCACCGGCAGCAGGAACGAGGAGAACACCCCGGCCCGCCAGGTGCGCCGCAGACCGACCAGGTAGTGCTCGAACACCGCCCACGCCGGCACCCACGGCGACCGCGCCCGCACCGCCACCCGCACCACGACCACCCCCGTCCCGACCTTCCTACCCCCGGGGTACGACAGGTCGCCGGCCACCCTACGACGCCGCCCTTGACGTGTCGCCCGGGTTTCACCCCGCGACTTTCGCCCGCGACTTTCGCCCAGCGGCTTTCGCCCCGCGACTTTCGCCCAGCGGCCCGGACCCCGCCCGGCGCGACCCCCGCCCCGACGCGGGCCCCTGATCGACTCGGCTTCCGGGAAGCCGGGGTAGCAACGCCCCCCGCGATGCCCCGACTCCCCGGAAACCGAGTCGATCTAGACGGCGTGGTCGCTATCTACCGGCCCACGGCGTCCGAACCGACGAACGCGCGCCACGCGTCGGGCGTGAAGGCCAGCACTGGGCCGGTCGGGTCCTTCGAGTCACGGACGGCCACCACACCGGGCAGGTTGTCGGCAACCTCCACACAGGCACCGCCGCTGCTGTTGCTGCGGGTGCCCTTGCGCCATCGGGCGCCAGTCAGCTCCATGTCTCGGCCACGTCCGCGATCAGGTCGAGGGACTGCTGCTGCGATAGTGCCTCACCGCGGATCGACTTTCCCACCTCGACCATCTGCCGCACGTACTCGGCCCGGTCGGTCACCTGCCCGTGGCGCTGCCCGTCCAGGTAGACCACATCTTCCCCGGTGGCTGTCGTGGCGATCACGAAGGGACCATCGAGCCCGGCGTACGCACCGGCCGACAGCGGCACGACCTGGATTCGGACCCGGGGCAGGGACGAACCGATGCCGCAACTGCTCCCGCATCACCTCCCGCCCGCCGACGTGGCGACGCAACGCGTACTCGTCGACCGTTTCATCACCTGGGCCAGAGCCCGTTGAGCGGTGATCGTTGGCAGCTCAGCAGCTCGACACGCCGGAACGATTGCTGCTGAGCTGCCAACGATCGGTCGGCCTCGTCGGGCTTTGGCGGTCAGGCGGGTCGGTACGCGCGGATCAGCGCCTGCACCGCGTAGGCGAGCAGCAGCACGCCCGCGCCGACCCCGACCACCAGGCCGGCGGAGACCGCCGAGGCGAGGCCGGTGACGAGGCCCGCCGCCGCCACCAGGCACAGCGCGCCGCCGAGCGGCCGCAGCAGCGGGTCGCGCAACAGCGGGGCGAGCGGGAAGAAGTGCAGACCGACCACCAGGCAGACAAGCACCGGTACGTACTCCGACCAGCCGGCCGCGACCAACACGGCAGCACCCAGGCCGGCGGCGGCGAACTCGGCGACGACGATGAGCACGTACGGACGGTCGGCCGCCCGGTCCCGAGGGACGCCGGCCCCCCGGAGTCGGGCCGACAGCACGCCGCCCAGCGCGGCGGTGAGCAGAGCGACGATGCTGCCCACCACCAGCAGGGCGCGCAGGGGTTGCTCCGCCGCCGGCACGCTGAACCAGACCATCGCGAAGATGCCCAGGTAGAGGGCGGTCAGCCCGGCCTGACGTCGGTTGGCGATCACCAGATCAGACATGAAACTCCTTCGGGGTACGGCAGTCCGCCGGTCACCTTACGACCCCGTCGGCTTGTCGCCCGCGTTCCACCCAGCCGTTCCGGTCCGCCCGCAGCCCAGCCATCCCGCCAGACCCGACCACCCGCCCTCAGCCCGGCGCGCCCTTGTCCCGCCCGCCTGCCCTTGTCCCGCCCGCCGGCCCTTGTCCCGCCCGCCTGCCCTTCTCCCGGCCGCCTGGGCCGGGCCGGCTGCCCTGGTCCCGCCGGCTTGACCGACTCGGCTTCCGGGAAGTCGGGCTGTCAGCGCCACTCGGACACCCCGACTTCACGGAAGCCGAGTGGATCAGTCGACCAGGGTGCGGCCGGTCAGGTGTAGGAAGACGTCCTCCAGGCCGCTGCGTCGCACCAGCACGTTGGCCGGGTCGAGCCCGAGCGCGGCGACCTCGGCGACCGCCGCGTCGCCGTCGGGCACGTAGAGCAGGACCCGGTCGGGCAGCACCTCGACCCGCTCCCCCAAGCCGTCGAGCTTACGGGCGAACGGCTCCTGCGAATCGGCGGCGAAGCGCAGCTCGACCACCTCCCGGGTGGAGTGTCGCTCGATGAGCGCCCGGGGCGAGCCCTCGGCGACGATCCGCCCGCCGTCCATCACCACCAGCCGGTCGCAGAGCTGCTCGGCCTCGTCCATGTAGTGCGTGGTGAGCACAAGCGTGACGCCCCGCTGCTTGAGCCGGAACAGCCGCTCCCACACCAGGTGCCGGGCCTGCGGGTCGAGCCCGGTGGTCGGCTCGTCGAGCAGCACGATCTCCGGATCGTTGACAAGCGCGCGGGCGATGGTCAGCCGGCGCTTCATCCCGCCGGACAGCGGCTCGACCTTGCTGCCGGCCCGCTCGGTGAGCTGGACGAAGTCGAGCAGCTCGTCGGCCCGCTCCCGGGCCGCCCGGCGGGTGATGCCGAAGTAGCGCGCGTAGACCGTCAGGTTCTCCCGGACGGTCAGCTCCGGGTCGAGATTGTCCAACTGGGGGCACACGCCCAGCCGGGCTCGGATCGCGGGCCCGTCGGCGACCGGGTCCATGCCGAGGATGCGCAGCTCACCACCGCTGGGTGGGGACGTGCAGCCGACCATCCGCATGGTGGAGGACTTGCCCGCGCCGTTGGGCCCGAGGAAACCGAAGGCCTCACCCGAGCGCACCTCGACGTCGATGCCGTCCACGGCGGTGAAGTCGCCGAACCGCTTCACCAGCCCGCGTGCCTGAATCAGTGGCCGCCCCGAAGTCACCGCCCGACCCTAACGGCCGGGCCCGACATGCCTCCACGCAAATACGACGCCAGACACCCCCACCCTGTCGATCTTGCAGTTTCTGTCGTCCAGATGCGACGACCTGCCCCCTATGTCGGGACAGAAAGTGCAAGATCGCGGCAGCGGAGGTGGCGGGGTGGTCAGAGGTCGCCGGGGGCGGTGGCGGCACGGGCCACGCCGACCAGGCGGTCGGTCTCGGCCAGCAGGGCCTCGTCGTCCGCCGGGGTGCCGGGATCCAGGCGGACCGTCCAGGTCAGACCGTCGGCTCCGGCCACGCGGCGGGCCGCGACCCGCGCCGCGCCGCCGGGCACCTGCTGGTGCTCGGTGTACGCCACCGAACGAGTCACCCGTGCCCGCACCTGGTGCGGCAGCTCCTGCGGATCGAGGAGGAAGTATGTCTCGGCCGGGCCGTCGGCGACGAGCGCGTAGCCGTCGCGTTCGGCGACCGTCTCGGCAGGTGTGACGGTCAGCTCCCGGCCGGACCAGACCGCCTTGAGGATGGTGTGCCAGCCGAGCCGGTGCCCTCGACCGGGCAGCCACAGCCCGAGATTGGTGGCGACCACCACCCCGTCGCCCTCGCCGTTACCGGCCGCCGCCCAGGCCAACACCCGTTCGTCGGCGACCAGCGGTGGCCGGTCGGCAGGTGGCAGCTTCGGCTTACGGCTGAACAGTCCCATCTAGAGGCCTCCCGCGGCCTGTTCGCGCAGCGCCCGGGCGTGCTGCTCCAGGGACAGCAGCTCACCGAAGGCGGCGAAGTACTCGTCCTTGTTGTTTACCGGGTTGATCCGCTGGATGCGCGACTTGAGGTCCCGGACGCGGGCGGTCACCGACCCGAACTGCACCCGCGCCATGGTGATCGACACGTAGCGCGGGTCCGGTTCGCCGTCGATGCGCAGCGGCTCCACCGCCAACTCGCCGACAAGCGCCGCCGCGGCCAGATCGTCGCAGGCGTCGCGGACCGACTCGATCCACACCGCGCCGCCGGTCGCCGACGCGGCGCCACCGGCCGCCGCGATGGCGGCACGCACCGCGACGTGCACCGGGTGGCGGTATTCGGGCGACTCGACCGCGTCGAACATCGGCCCGGCCAGGACCGGCTGCTGGAGGGCGAGCTTCAGCGCCTCCCGCTCGACCATCGACTGCGGGCTGTCCAGAGTCGGCTCGGGGCGAGCCGAGGCGGGCCGGGCGGCGGGGCCGGCGTCGCGGGCGCCGGGCGGTGGAGTGTTGGCGGCGGCGAGCACGGCCCGCTGCACCGGCTCGATCTCCATCCCGAGGTCCATGGCGAGTTTGCGGACGTACTCCGGGCGTTTTTCCCGGTCCTTGAGTCGCGCGACGAGCGGCGCGGCGTGGCGCATGGCCTCGACCCGGCCGTCGACGGTGTCCAGGTCGAAGCGGCTGATCACGTGCCGCAGCGCGAAGTCGACGAGCGGCTCACGGCGGGCGACCAGATCCCGGACCGCCAGGTCACCCTTGGCCAGCCGCAGATCGCACGGGTCCATGTTGTCCGGGCTGACCGCGATGAACGTACGCCCGACGAACCGCTGGTCGTCCTCGAAGGCGCGCAGCGCGGCCTTCTGGCCGGCGGCGTCACCGTCGAAGGTGAAGATGATCTCGCCGGCCACCTCGTCGCTGTCGAACAGCAGCCGCCGCAGGACCGAGATGTGGTCCGCGGCGAACGCGGTGCCGCAGGTCGCCACCGCCGTCGTCACCCCGGCGAGGTGGCAGGCCATCACGTCGGTGTAGCCCTCGACGATGACCGCCCGACCCTGCTTGGCGATCTCCCGCTTGGCCTGGTCGATGCCGTAGAGCACGTGCGACTTCTTGTAGATCGGCGTCTCGGGGGTGTTGAGGTATTTCGGGCCGTCGTCGTCGTCGAAGAGCTTGCGCGCGCCGAAGCCGATCACGTCGCCGGCGAGGTCGCGGATCGGCCAGAGCAGCCGACGGCGGAACCTGTCGATGAGCGTGCCGGAGCGGGACTCCCGGGACAACCCGGCGGTGACCAGCTCCTGGTGGGTGAAACCCTGCTGGCGCAGGTGCTTGGTGAGCAGGTCCCAGCCCTCCGGCGCGAAGCCGCAGCCGTAGCGCTCGGCGGCGGCCCGGTCGAAGCCCCGTTTGGCCAGGAACTCGCGGGCCGGCCGGGCCCCGGCCGTGCTGAGCTGCGCCCGGTAAAACTCGACGGCGGCGGCGTGCGCGGCGACCAGACGCTGGCGTTGACCCTGCTGCGGGCGGGGGCGCGGGGTGCCCTTGTCGTCCTCGATGTAGCGCAGTTGGATGCCGGCGCGGCCGGCCAGCCGCTCGACGGACTCCACGAAGCTGAGGTGGTCGGCGTCCATCAGGAACTTGATGGCGTCGCCGCCGGCCCCGCAGCCGAAGCAGTACCAGACGTTGCGGGCCGGGGACACGTTGAACGACGGGCTCTTCTCGTCGTGGAACGGGCACAGGCCCTTCAGGTTGCCGCCACCCGCCGACTTGAGGGTGACCGTCTCGGAGATCACATCCCCGATCGAGGTGCGTTCCCGGACCAGTGCGATGTCCTCGTCCCGGATCCGCCCAGCCATGCGCCACCCCCTCGGCGTACATCCTGCCCTGCCGGACCGACGACACGCCGGCCGGGGGATGCCGGTGTGGCGGCCACCGCTGCCGGCTGGGCGGTTCCGGCCCGCAAGCCGGGTCCGCACGGGGACCATGACCAGATGCGCAGGGTACGGACCGGAGCCCGCCACGTGCCGAACTGGCTGGCCAACAGGGTCGGGCTGCGCGGACTGACCCCGCAGGCCGACGAGGCCGGCCACCGGCACGCGACCTGGCTGGAGCTGTTCCTCGACCTGATCTTCGTGTACGCGCTGGCGGCGGTGGCGGCCCGGCTGGGCAACGAGCCGACCCCGTCGCCGACGGCCGTGCTGGCCGTGATCGGGCTCTTCGTGGTGATCCAGTGGGCCTGGCTGGGGCAGGTCTACTACGACACCCGGTTCGACCCCGACGACGCGCCGCACCGACTGCTGGTGCTCGTCGCGTTGGTCGGCGCGGGCGCGATGACGCTCGGGGTCGACGAGGTGCCGGAGAGCGTGCTGCTGCCGGTCGGGTACCTGATCGTGCGAGGCGTGCTGCTCCTGCTGTACCTGCGGGCCCGCCCGACCAGCGCGATGGCCCGCATGGTGACGACCGTCTACCTGATCGGCTTCGGGTCGGGCTGGCTGATCTGGCTGGTGTCGCTGTTCACGCCCACCGAGCTGCGCCCCGTCCTGTGGATCGTCGCGATGGTCATCGAACTGGCCACGCCCTGGGTCGGGGTGCGCTGGCTCAACCGCTGGCCGGTGGACAACCGGCACCTGCCGGAACGGATCGGCCAGTTCACCATCATCGTGCTGGGCAGCGCGCTGGCCAGCCTGCTCTTCGCGGTGCCGGACCACCCCCCGCCCCACATGATCCTCACCGCCGCGATGGCCTTCCTGATCCCGGCGGCCGTCTGGTGGGTCTACACCACGTTCGTCACCACCCGCCTGCTCCAGCGTCGGCTGCGCGGCGGGCAGGCGTACAGCTTCCTGCACATCCCGCTCGGCGGCGCGTTACTGCTGCTCGGCTGGGCTCTCGGCCAGGTGGTCCGGCTTGTCGACGACGACGCGGCTCGGCTGCCGCTGGAACTGCGGCTGCTGCTGGGCGGGGCGATGGTCGTGTGGACGGTGTGTGGCCTGGCCCTGTACTGGCTGTGGACCCGACCGAGCCTCGCCCGGTTGGCGATCGCCGCCTACGGGGTGCTCTCGGTCAGCCTGATCACGGCGACGGTGCATGGGCCGAGGCTGATGCTGGCGTTGCTCGCGCTGGCGGTCGTCGGGTACGCCGTGCTGCTCAGCCGACGACTCGCCCGCGCCGGCGAGGCGAACCGCGCGCCCGAGGAGTGAGCGAGCCTAGGCTGCGGCGGTGGTCTCCTCGGCTGCCACCTGGCTGTTCCAGTCGGCCTTCGTGGAGCGCCAGCCCTCGTCGTCCATGCCGCGCCGCCAGTAGCCGGAGATGGAGAGCCGGTCGAGGGGTACGCCCCGCTCGCCGCGCAGCAGCCGGCGCAGGTCCCGGACGAAGGCCGCCTCGCCGTGCACGAACGCGTGCACCTGGCCGGCCGGGAACTCCAACGCCCGTACCGCCGCGACAAGCGCCGCACCCACCGGGCCGTCGCCACGGTGCACCCAGGTCAGCTCGACCGCGCCGGGGCTGGGCAGCTTCTGCTCGTCCGCCGGGTCGCCGATCTCCACGAAGACGTGGGCCGGCGCGCCCAACGGCAGCCGCTCCAGCGCGGCGGCGATCGCCGGCAGGGCGCTCTCGTCACCCACCAGCAGGTGCCAGTCCGCGTCCGGGCTCGGGGCGTACGCCCCGCCGGGGCCGACGAAGTGCACCGGGTCACCCGGACGCAGCGCGGCGGCCCACGGGCCGGCCAACCCCTCGTCGCCGTGGTGCACCACGTCCACGGTCAGCTCCTCGGCCAGCGGGTCCCACCGCCGCACGGTGTACGCGCGCAGCCGGGGCCACTGCTCCCGGGGCAGGTCCCGGCGGATCGCGGCGAGGTCCAACGGCCGCGGGTACGCGACGCCGGGCTGCGGGAACACCAGCTTGATGTAGTGGTCGGTGAACTCGCCCACCGGCAGGCCGGCCAGCTCGTCCCCGCCGAGGACGAGCCGGATCAGGTGCGGGGTGGGCCGCTCGGTGCGCAGCACGTGGACCGTGGTGACGTTCCTGGGGCGTTCCGTCATACCAGTTAGGCTAGCCTAAGCTGGCGCGTGGTCGGTCGGCGGTGCGCCGTTGCCGGTCAGGCGGGTGTGCCAGGTCACCGCCGCCGGGTCGGTGAGCGAGGCGACCTGGTCGATCACCACCCGCAGTCGGGCGGTGTCGTCCGGGGCCGCCCGCCACAGCGGGGCGAAGATCGGATCGAGCCCGTCCGGCGCGCGCCGGAGCAGCGCGGCCACCAACTCGGCGAGCATCGTCCGCTGCCGCTCGTAGCGGCCCCGGAACCCGGAACGACGCATCACGTACCGCAGGGCGATGCCCTTGAGCAGCGCACACTGGGCCCGGACCAGCCTCGGCACCACCAGATCGGCGTCATAGCGGCGGTGCGGGCCGGGGCCGGAGCGCTCCTCGGTGGCGGCCACCGCCGCCGACACGAACCGGCCGGTCAGCCCGCTTGTGGTGGCCTTCAACGCGACCTGGGCGCGGTGGCTGCCGTCGTACCCGGCGAGCGGGGCGAGCAGCGGGTCGGCCAACAGGTCCACCAGCACCTCGGCCAGGTCGGCGGCGGACTCACCGGAGTAGGCTGCGGCCACGTCGGCGCAGAGCGCGGCCCGCTCGTCGGCGTCCGCCAGCAGCGGGCCCAGCGTCACGTACCCGCCGTGGATGCCGTCCTCCACGTCGTGCACCGAGTACGCGACGTCGTCGGCCCAGTCCATCACCTGTGCCTCGAGGCAGCGCCGGTCGCCGGGCGCACCGACCCGGATCCAGCCGAAGACCGGTGCGTCGTCGGCGTACACCCCGAACTTGCGCTGCCCCGGGCGACGCGGCCAGGGGTACTTGCCGATCGCGTCGAGCGACGCGCGGGTCAGATTGAGGCCCGCGGGCGAGCCGTCCGGGGCGAGCACCTTCGCCTCGAGCCGGGTCAGCACCCGCAACGTCTGCGCGTTGCCCTCGAAGCCGCCGCAGGGTGTGGCCAGCAGGTCCAGAGCGGACTCGCCGTTGTGCCCGAACGGCGGATGCCCGAGGTCGTGGGCGAGCCCGGCGACGTCGACCACGTCCGGGTCACAGCCCAACCGGGCACCCATTTCCCGGGCGATCTGCGCCACCTCGAGCGAGTGCGTCAGCCGCGTACGCAGGAAGTCGTCGGTCCCGGCGGTGTGTACCTGGGTCTTGGTGGCCAGCCGACGGAACGCCGCCGAGTGCAGCACCCGGGCACGGTCGCGCTCGTACGGTGAGCGGCGGTGCCCGGTGTCCTTGGGCGCCTCCCGCACCCACCGTGCGTCCGGCTCACTTCTCACGCAGCCGCCGCTGTTCGCGACTGCGGGGCTCGCAAGACCGGCTCACTCCTCGCGCTCACGGAGGACGCAGAACTCGTTGCCCTCCGGGTCGGCGAGCACCGTCCACTCGACGTCGCCCTGGCCGACGTCGACGTGCCGGGCGCCCATGTCGACAAGCCGTTCGACCTCGGCCTCCCGATCGGCGGGGCGCAGGTCGAGGTGCAGCCGGTTCTTGCGTTCCTTGCCCTCGGTCACCGGCACGAAGACCAGGCCGGGGAGACGGTCCGCGGACTTGCGGATCTCCACCTCGTCGGGGTTGTCGGTGACGACCTGGTAGCCGAGTGCCTCGGCCCACCAGCGGGCCAGTCTGGCCGGGTCGCGGGCGTCGACGGTCAGGTTCTCCCAGACGCTGGTCATTCAGTCACCTTTCCCGTTCGACGGCGTACGCAATCAGCCGTTTGCGAGCGAGCCAAGGTTACGCCGGTCACGGCTGGCCGTCGTGCCCCCGACGCGTCGATGAATCGTCCACAACCGCCGATCGGCCCGGAGTTGTGGGCCGATCGCCCTGGGTTACGGGCTCGCGGGCAGAGGTGGCCACCGGTAGCGTTTCCAGCGCGGAACGTGACGAGCCGACCGACACGCAGATCCCGACCGGTAAGGGAGCAGCTCGTGGACGCAGACACGGTGGTGGGTACGGAGCTACGGGGGCTGCGTCGGCGCCGACCCGAGGTTGCCGGGACGGTGCTGGCCGGCACCGACGGGTTGCTCATCTCCAGCGATCTGCCCAGCACCGACGCCACCCATCTCGCCGCGTTGGCCGCCGCCAGTTTCGGGCTCGGTCACCGAGTGGCCGACACCGTCCGGCGGGGTGAGTTCCGGGAGTCGGTGGTCTGCACGACGGCCGGCTGCGTGGTGACCTACCCGGCCGGGCGCACCGCCCTGCTGACCCTTGTCACCGTGTCGGCGGCGGACGATCTGGAGGCGCTGCACGAGGAGGCGCGGGCGGTGGCCCGGCGCACCGGCTCGGTGTTGGACACGCGCGTCGGCGGTGGCGGCGCCAGTGCGGTTCCGTTGGGGCACGCGCCGCTTGCCGTGCGTACCCCGATGGCGACCCTGCCCACCCAGTTACGCCGCTCGACCCGGCCGGCCTGGCGTCGCCCGCCGATCTGATCGTCGGCGCCGGCGGCGGCCGGGTCGCCCGGTCCGCCGCCGGCCCACGTCACCGGCTGTCCGAGCCGCCCGTCTCCACGACCGCCCGACCGGCCTCCAGCCGGGCCACCGGCACCCGGAACGGTGAGCAGGACACGTAGTCCAGACCGACCTCGTGGAAGAAGTGCACCGAGTCGGGGTCGCCGCCGTGCTCGCCGCAGACCCCGAGCTTCAAGCCGGGCCGGGCGGCCCGGCCCTCCTCGGCGGCGATCCGCACCAGCCGGCCGACGCCGTCGCGGTCGATCGACTCGAACGGCGAGATGCCGAAGATGCCCAGTTCCAGGTAGCGCCAGAAGAACGCGCCCTCGACGTCGTCGCGGGAGAAGCCCCAGCCCATCTGGGTCAGGTCGTTGGTGCCGAAGGAGAAGAACTGTGCCGCCTCGGCGATCTGGCCGGCGGTCAGCGCCGCCCGAGGCACCTCGATCATCGTGCCGATCAGCACCTCGACCCCGCTGTCCCCGACCACCTCGGCGATGATCTTCTCGGCCTCGGCGCGGACCGTCTCCAACTCCTGCACGGCCCCGACCAGCGGCACCATGATCTCCGGTTTCGCTACCCCGCCGCCGCGGGCACAGCTCACGGCCGCCTCGGCGATGGCCCGGACCTGCATCGCGAACAGGCCGGGGATGACCAGGCCGAGACGGACGCCGCGCAGCCCGAGCATCGGGTTCTCCTCGTGCATCCGCCGAACGGCGGCGAGCAACGCCTCCTCCTTGGCGACGTCCTCGCCGCGTTCCTGGGCGACCGCCACGTTGACCGCGAGCTGCTCCAACGGCGGCAGGAACTCGTGCAGCGGCGGATCGATGAGCCGGACGGTGACCGGCAGGCCATCCATCTCCCGGAAGATCTCCTCGAAGTCGGCCCGCTGCAACGGCAGCAGGGCCGCCAGCGCCTCTTCCCGCTCGCCCGGAGCCCGAGCCAGGATCAGCCGCTCGACCAGCTCGCGGCGGTCGCCGAGGAACATGTGCTCGGTACGGCACAGCCCGATGCCCTCGGCGCCGAACCGTCGGGCCCGAGCCGCG
This sequence comes from Micromonospora sp. NPDC049175, assembly GCF_043197345.1. NCBI lineage: Bacteria > Bacillati > Actinomycetota > Actinomycetes > Micromonosporales > Micromonosporaceae > Micromonospora > Micromonospora sp. NPDC049175. Next base: position 1,553,866 of record NZ_JBICSY010000001.1, read on the forward strand.
TCCGCGCCGGTGTCGGCGTTCGTGCGGACCGCCAGCCGCCGCTTGCCGTCGGCGTGCGTCATGATCCGGTGTACGGCCCGGACCAGCGGGTTGTCGATGTGCTCGGGATCGAGGCTGCCCTCGAAGTACTGCACCACCTCCGACGGCATGACCGGCACCTCGCCGAGGTAGACCTTGCCGGTCGTGCCGTCGATGGACACCATGTCGCCCTCGTCGACGGTCTGCCCGGCCACGGTGAACCGCTTCGCCGGCACGTTCACGTCGATCGCGTCGGCACCGGAGACGCAGGTCTTGCCCATGCCCCGGGCCACCACGGCGGCGTGGCTGGTCTTGCCACCGCGCGAGGTGAGGATGCCCTTCGCGGCGATCATGCCGTTCAGGTCGTCCGGGTTGGTCTCCCGGCGGACCAGGATCACCGACCGTCCCTCGGCAGCCAGCTCGACGGCCCGCGCGGAGGTGAAGACCACGGTGCCCGACGCCGCGCCGGGTGAGGCGCCGATGCCCGTGGCGACCGGCTGGAACTCGTGGTCGAGTTGGAAGCGGGGGAACATCAGCTGGGCCAACTGCGCGCCGTTGACCCGGTGCAGCGCCTCGTCCAGGTCGATCAGGCCCTCGTCGACGAGTTGCCCGGCGATGACGAACGCGGCGGCGGCCGTGCGCTTGCCCACCCGGGTCTGCAACATCCACAGCTTGCCGCGTTCGATGGTGAACTCGATGTCGCACAGGTCCCGGTAGTGCTCCTCCAACCGGGCCATGATGCCGAGCAACTCGTCGTAGGAGGCCCTGTCGAGCTGCGCCAACTCCTGCAGCGGCACCGTGTTGCGGATGCCGGCCACCACGTCCTCGCCCTGCGCGTTGGCCAGATAGTCGCCGTAGATGCCCTGCGCCCCACTGGCCGGGTCCCGGGTGAACGCGACACCGGTGCCGGAATCCGGGCCCAGGTTGCCGAAGACCATCGTCACCACGTTGACCGCGGTGCCGAGGTCGGCCGGGATGCGCTCCTGGCGGCGGTAGAGCACCGCGCGCTCGGCGTTCCACGACTCGAAGACCGCCCGGATGGCGAGGTCGAGCTGTTCGCGCGGCTGCTGCGGGAACTCGCGACCGGTGTGCTTCAAAAAGATCTTCTTGTACGCGTCGACGAGCCCACGCAGGTCGTCCGCGTCCAGGTCGAGGTCGTTCTGCGTACCCTTGGCGCTCTTGATCTCGTCGAGCGCGTGCTCGAACTCCTCGCCCGGCACCTCGCAGACGGTCTTGCCGAACATCTGGATGAGGCGGCGGTAGGAGTCCCAGGCGAACCTGTCCGCGCCGCCGGAGGCGGCCTGGCCGGCCGCGCCGCCGGAGGCGGCCGGATCGCCGGTGCCGCCGGCCTGCGCGGAGAGCCCGACCACGCTCTGGTCGTTGAGGCCGACGTTGAGGACGGTCTCCATCATGCCGGGCATGGAGAACTTGGCGCCGGAGCGGACGGAGACCAGCAGCGGGTCGCGCGGGTCGCCGAGTCGTTTGCCCATCGCGCGTTCCAGCGATTCCAGGTGCGCCTCGATCTGACCGGCGAGCCCGTCCGGCTCCCGTCCCGTCGCGAGGTACGCCTGGCAGGCCTCGGTGGTGATGGTGAAGCCGGGGGGAACGGGCAGGCCGAGGTTCGTCATCTCGGCGAGGTTCGCCCCCTTGCCGCCGAGCAGGTCCTTGAGGTCCTTGTTGCCTTCGGAGAAGTCGTAGACGTACTTGTGGTCGACGGTTTCTTGCGCTGCCACCAAAGCCTCCACACACGCGCCGGATGGACACTTAACGAAGGTTCAGTTTTTTCCTACCCCGGGACGGACCTCCGGTAATCCCGGGGTCGACGCCGATCGGTGGGCGAAGGCTAAGCGAACATCGGGTGACCTGGGACCGTTCGGTGACAATTGGCACAGCCGTCACGACTATCCGTGTTCGTACCGGTTTTTGGGAACGCTTCCACGCGCACCATCACGCATCCCGGCCGCGCGTCGTACGCTTGACGGCACGCCAGCCGGTGAACCTCACTTTTGCCATAACCGACGCGAATACACCCCCCGGAGTCGCCGCCGTGTCGACCATCCCCTCCCCCGCTCCCGCCACCGGTCCGGTGCCGCCACCGGCGCGGGAATCGGACGCGGCCACCCCGACGCCCCGGACCGCTCCATCGGCCGCGCACCGGCTGTCCGACGTCGTGCCCGCTCCCGCACAGGTCGAGGCGGACCCGACCGAGGACTGGGTCCTCCCGGCCGAAGCGGTGATCGTGGCCAGCGCCGACCCCGCCGCGCTCGCCGTCGCCGCGCAGCTCGCCGAGCTGCTCCGGCCCGCCACCGGCTACCCGCTGCCGGTGATCCACGCCGCCTCCCGTCCGTTGCCGACCACGTCTCCGCTGCCGGCCACGGACGCCGCCGCGCCTGCGCCGCCGGACGCCACCACGCCTGCGCCGCCGGCCACCGACACCGCCGCGCCTCCGCTGTCGGTGACCGACGCCGTCGCGCCGGAGCTGGTCGGCGGTATCGCGCTGGTGCTGGACGCGGCCGCCGGTCTCGGCGCGGAGGGCTACCGGCTCGACGTCGCCCGCGACGGGGTACGCCTCACCGCCGCCACCGCCGCCGGCCTGTTCCACGGCGTGCAGACCCTGCGCCAACTGCTGCCATCGGCCATCGAGAGCCGGACCCCGGTCGCCACACGGTGGGCGCTGCCCGGTGGGACCATCACCGACACTCCCCGCTTCCCCTACCGGGGCGCGATGCTCGACGTCGCACGGCACTTCTTCACCGTCGAGGACGTCCTGCGCGTCGTGGACCACCTGGCCCGCTACAAGCTCAACCACCTGCACCTGCACCTCACCGACGACCAGGGTTGGCGGATCGCCGTCGACTCCTGGCCGAGGTTGACAGCCGTGGGCGGGACGACCGAGGTCGGCGGCGGCCCCGGGGGGCACTACACGAAGGCCGACTACCGGCGGATCGTCTCCTACGCCGCCGCCCGCCACATCACAGTCGTCCCGGAGATCGACCTCCCCGGGCACACCAACTCGGCGCTTGTCGCGTACCCGGAGCTGGCACCGGACAAGATCGCGCCACCGCCGTACACCGGCACCGAGGTCGGTTTCAGCTACGTCGACCCCTCCGACGAGCGGACGTACGACTTCGTCACCGACGTGCTGGGCGAGGTGGCCGCACTCACCCCCGGGCCGTTGCTGCACATCGGCGGCGACGAGGCGTTCAAGGTGAAGGGCGAGGTCTACACCGGTTTCGTGGAACGGGTCCAGCGCATCGTGGCCGACCTCGGCAAGACCGTCGTCGGCTGGCACCAGCTCGCGCCGGCCGGCCACGTCGACGGACGGGTGCTGCAGTGGTGGGGCACGAACGCCGACGACCCCACCACGGCCGACGCGGTCCGCCGGGGCGCCCGCCTCATCGTCTCCCCCGGCAACCACGCCTACCTGGACATGAAGTACGCCCCGGACACCCCGATCGGACACGACTGGGCCGGGCTGATCGACGTGCGCAAGGCGTACGACTGGGATCCGGGCACACACGTCTCCGACGTGCCCGCCACGGCCGTCCTCGGGGTGGAAGCCCCGCTCTGGACCGAGTCGGTCACCTCGCTGGCCGACATCGAGTTCCTGCTCCTGCCCCGGCTCCCCGCCATCGCCGAGCTGGGCTGGTCACCCCGGGCCACCCACGACTGGGCCGACTTCCGTGACCGGCTGGCCGGTCAGGGCCCGCGGTGGGCGGCTGCCGGGATCGCCTTCCACCGCGCACCCGAGGTCCCCTGGCCGGGCACCCCGACCATCCCGGCACAGCGCACCGTGCCACAAACCGACAGCGCCACGCCCTGACCCTCGGCGCGCCGGTTCACCCCGGCCCGCCCGGCAGTCGCCGCGGACGTTGGACGCCGATCCGGTCCACGCCGTCTCGCGAGAAGTTGGCGCCGATCTTGCACTATCGGTTGTCCCTATAGGTGCAATGCCCCTTGTGTCGGGACAGAAAGTGCAAGATCGCGGAGCGGGGCGGTCTGGCCTCCGAGTCGACCCCGTTCGGCCGCAAACGTCGCGGACCGACATGGTCCACTCGACTTTCATGATGTCGGGCCATCCCCGACACCCGGACACCGCAATTTTCGAGAACCCGAGTCGATCACGCCGCCTCGTCTGCCGTGTCCGTTCGCTGGGTGGACGGGCTGTCGGTTTTGGGCGGGATTGTCGGGTTGCCGGGGCCACCCCGGTGGTGGAATCGGCGGCCGGCCCGGGTCGTTGTACCTGGCAGGTCGCGGCGAGGGCGGCCGGCTACCGAGACCGTCGAGTCGCAGTGCGCGGCCTCGTCGGGAACACCCGGCAGGCCGGCCCGGTTACGTCCCCCGCACGGCCGAGCACCACAACGGCCGGGCACGGCAGCCGCCAGGTGCTCCCACCGGAGACGGCCAACGGGAACACCCGCCGACCCGGCCCGGTTACATCCCCCGCACCGCCAAGCGCCACAACGGCCGGGCCCCGGTAAGGCGGAATGCGCAGCCGGTCCGGACGGTTACACCACCACACGGCCGAGCACCCCTGACGGCCGAGGGCCCGTGACAGCCGAGCCCCCGGGTAGGCGGCATGACCCGCCAGCCCGCACCGTTACACCCCCGCCCGACGCCGGCCCCTCCAGGGCTGCCGGGCACGAACTTCCCCGCACGGCCGCACCTCCCCCGTTGAGTGCTGTGTGGGTTCCCCCGATGCAGAGGAGCACGCCATCATGCGTACCGATCTGATCCGTAAGACCGCTCTGACCGCCGCCGGCCTCGCGTTCACCGGCGGAGCCATCGCCGGACCCGTCACCGCCGCCTACGCCGCGTCGGAGGCCAAGCCGGCCACGCAGACTCAGACCGACCGCAAGACCCACGGTGAGCGGGAACTGGGTGTGCGCTACGAGGCGCAGCCGAACTTCTACTACTGCGGGCCCGCCGCGACCCGTAA
>NZ_JBICSY010000002.1:0-522949 GCF_043197345.1 Micromonospora sp. NPDC049175
TATAAATCATAATTGGCACTGGCTTTACAAGCACCCTGTTGAGTTCTCAAAGAACAACCACACACCGACCAGAAGCCCCACCTCAGTGGAACCCCAACCGGGGCTTTTCGTTCCGTGTCCCCGTCGCTCTCGCGCCGGGCACTTTTACTACGTTACCTCACCGTCTTCGCCGTGTCAAACCGTGTGTCCCGGTCTGTCATGCTTCGTACGGCTTAGCGCCGGCGCACTCACGCAGCAGCGCACCGCTGCGTCAGGTCGTCGGATTTGGCAGGCCGGCCGCTGCGGTTTCCCGCAGTCTCGCCCGGTGCCCTGCCGGTCGTGAACCTTACCCGGTCGGCTTCGCCGCACCAAATCCGCCTCGCGGCCGATCCGGCAAGCTCCGCCCGGACCGTGTCTCGCAGGAGCGAACCCCTACTCGACCCGGTTGCCAGTCCGTTCCGGGGCCTCAGGACTTCCGTCCCGTTTGCCCCGTTCCGCGCTGGCAGAGAGAAAGTTACGCGTCTGCGGGTTTGATCGTCAAATCCACGAGCAGCGGCGCCCGTCACACTCGCGCCGGCGACCGGTTGCGCGCCTCCGACCGACGACTGCTCGACCCCGGCCTCGGCACCACCACCAGGACCAACGCGGGCCAGGACCTAGCGGGTCAAGACCAGCCGCACGGACCAGGACCAGCGGGACAAGACGAGCGGGCCAGGACGAGCGGGGCAAGGCCAGCGCGGACCAGAACCAGCGGGACAAGACCAGCGCGGACCAGAACCAGCGGGACAAGACCAGCGCAGGGCAGAACCAGCGGGACAAGACCAGCCGCACGGACCAGAACCAGCGGGACAAGACCACGCAGGGCAGAACCAGCGCGGGTCAGGAAGCCTGCCGCCGACGGGCGGCGAACCAGCCTCGGATGCCGAGGACACCGACTGTCGTCCCGATGGCCAGCGACGCCGCGATCAGCAGCGCGTGCACCCACAGAAAGCTGGTGGCGGGGCCGTCGGCGACGGTGCCGGACGTCCAGGAGCGCGGGTCCTGCCAGATCGCGACCGCGAACCTCGGCCAGATAACCCAGGTCCAGACCCCGACCCCGACCAGGAAGACGGCCCACCCACGCGACAGCACCATGGCAGCCGAGTATGCCAGCGACCGCTTCACCTGGCCGTTCGCGGACATCCGCCCGCCACCACGTCGGCATGGCAACGCACACCCACCCACCACCAACCCGGCGCAGCACAGACCCACCCGCGCACACCAACCCTGCGCAGCACGCACACCCACCCCGCGCCGCCAGCTCGGCACGGCGCGCACACCCACCCGACCCACCAGCTCAGCGTGGCAGCGGACACCCGTCCCACCACCAGCCCGGCCAGCCACCGGGCTTCCCGTCCCACCACCAAGCCGCCCCGCCACCGAGCCACCCCTCCCACCACCAAGCCGCCCCACCCAAGCCGCCCCACCCAAGCCCGCCCAAGCCAAGCCCGCCCCACCCAAGCCGCCCAAGCCAAGCCCACCAGCCACGGCCCACCAACCAGGCCGGGTCGGACGGCGTGACGGGCTCGGGCCTTCAACGGGCCGTTTTCGACGCCACAACGGTGGGCACTTCGAAAGAGGACAGCTGAGGACCGTCCCCCCGGAGGTGCCCCGTGCAACCCTCGATCTTCAATCCCTGGGCCTGGCGCGACCCGTCCGCCCTGGCTGGCGGATACGCCGAGACCACCCCGTCGGTCACCCCGCCGGAAGGCCAGGACGGTGGCCACGACGGTCCGGACGCTCCCGGTCCCGGTACGCCCATTGACCTGGTGGGTTACCAGGTGCAGGCGAGTGACGGGCGGATCGGCACCATCGACGAGGCGAGCAACGAGGCGGGTGCCGGACACCTGGTGGTGGACACCGGCCCCTGGATCTTCGGTCAGAAGGTGCTGCTGCCCGCCGGCACCGTGGAGCGGGTGGATCACCAGGAACGCGTCGTGCATGTCGACCGGACCAAGCAGCAGATCAAGGACGCGCCGCCGCTCGATGCGGATCCGGCCGACCCGGCGTACCGGGAACGCGTTGGGAGCTACTACGCCGACACTCACCTTCCCCCGCCGGGCGCCGTCCCGCGGGTAATGTGAGGTCGTGGTCCGGACGGGCAACTGCGCACCGGAGGCTGTCGACATGGTCGACGGCCTCCCGCTCGGTGCGGTGCCCGGGGTCCCGACCAGCTCCGGCGACGGCCGTGAGCAACTCCTGAGTGTCCTCCGTGCCGGTGGTCTGCGGTTCCGCGCCGGCGCGCGATGGCGGACGGCTCGCTGAGCCGATCCCGCTGACCGAGGGGGCTGACCCGCCCCCTCGGCGCGCGCCCACGCGTGACCCACCAACGGAACGAGAGGCATCACCATGTCCGTCGCACGAATGCTCACCGGCGACCGGCCGACCGGCCGCCTGCACCTCGGCCACTATGTCGGCAGCATCGCCAACCGGGTACGGCTGCACAAGCGCTACGAGAGCTTCTTCATCATCGCTGACCTGCACATGCTCACCACTCGTAACCGCCGCGAGGACATCGACCAGGTCTCCGGCAACGCCCGGGAGATGGTGACGGACGTTCTCGCCGCCGGCGTCGACCCGGAACGGGCCACGTTCTATCTCCAGTCGGCGATCCCGGAGGTCGGCGACCTCAACACCCTGCTACAGAACCTGGTGACGGTCCCCCGGCTGGAACGGGTGCCGTCGCTCAAGGACATGGCCCGCGACGCCGGCAAGGAGGAGATGCCGTACGGGTTGTTGGGTTACCCGGTGCTCCAGGCCGCGGACATCCTCTGCGTGAAGGGCGAGGTGGTCCCGGTCGGTCGGGACAACGCCGCGCACGTCGAGGTGACCCGGGAGATCGCCAGGCGGTTCAACCATCTGTACGGCCCGGTCTTCCCGGTGCCCGAGCTGATCGCTGCGGACACGCCGAGCCTGGTGGGCACCGACGGGGCGGCCAAGATGAGCAAGAGCCGAGGCAACAGCATCGCGCTCTCCGACGACGCGGCGACCGTGCGTCGCAAGGTGCTCGGCATGTACACCGATCCGAACCGGGTGCGCGCCGACGTGCCGGGCACGGTGGAGGGCAACCCGGTGTTCGCGTACCACGAGGTTTTCAACCCGGACCGCGACGAGGTGGCCGACCTGGCCCGGCGTTACCGGGCCGGACGGGTGGGCGACGTGGAGGTCAAGGAACGCCTGGTGGTCGCGTTGGAGGGGTTCCTGGCGCCGATCCGGGAGCGCCGGGCCGAGATCGAGGCGGACCGGGGGTTCGTGGACCGGTTGATCGTCGAGGGTACGGAGCGGACCCGTCAGGAGGTACGCCAGACCTTGGTCGAGGTACGCCGGGCAATGGGGCTGACCGGCGCGTACCAGCAGGTGCGGCGGCGGGCTGAGCGGAGCCGGCGCCGGACGGACACCTCGACCTGAGGCCGGGCGTCCGGTCGGCGACGTGACGCCGGGTCCGCTGCGACACCATCGGGGTCTCAGCGGATCCGGACGTCGGCCAGGTCGAGGGTGATCGGCGTCCAGGAGAGGTCCGGGGTGCGGTCCTCCTGGCGGATGTGGATCCGGCGTCGCGTCGGCACGACCAGCCCGTCGACCTCGGTCGCCCCGCTCACGTAGTGCGCGACCGGGGAGGAGCCGTTGACCACCGGCTGATAGTCCATGCGCCGCAGCAGCCCGCTGTCGTCGAAGTAGTAGAGCTGGGTGTCGTTGTGGGTGTCCAGGCTCTGGGGGTACGTGACGCGCATCCCGCGCCACGACTCGCCGCCCTCCGACCACGGCTCGACCTCGTGCGCCTCGACGCCCGGCCAGGTGAACAGGAACGGCTCGACGAGGTAGTGCCAGGTGGCGTAGCCACGGAAGTAGGCGGCCTGGGCGAGCGTCCACTGGCTCTCGCGGGTGTAGCCGGCAAAGCTGGCCCGGGGGTTGGTCAGTTCGTCGATGAGGCTGCCGTCGGCCGCGGTGACGGTGACCCGGTCGGCGTCGCGGTCGTACTCGGTGACCCGGCCGGTGCTCTCCGCAACGTGCCGAATCTGCTCCCGGTGCAGGTCGGCCTCGACGAGTTCGGTGCCGTCGAAGTCGGGTCTGCCCTTGAACGCCCAGAACGGGCCGCCGTAGGTGAGCCGGGTGGTGAGGGTCGACGCGCCGTTCCAGCGGTCGAGGCCGCCGTGCCGATCGATCACCTTGGCAAGCAGTGCATCCATCGTTTACTCCTAGGTTAGGACTAGACAGTACGAGGTTAGCACTGTTCGGTGGGCGCCGACTACGATGGCGATGTGACTCAGCGGACTTACCGGGACGCCTGCGGGGCGGCGCGCACGATGGACATCGTCGGCGAGCGCTGGGCTCTGCTGATTGTTCGAGAGCTGGTGTTCGGTCCGAAGCGTTTCGGCGATCTGCGGGCCGGCCTGCCGACGGCCAGCCAGAACGTGCTCAGCCAGCGCCTCCGGGAGTTGGAGCAGTCCGCCATCGTCCGGCGGGTGCAGCTCGGGCCACCGGCGAGCGTGCACGCGTACGAGCTGACGGAACGCGGCCAGCAACTGGAGCCGACGCTCATCGAGCTGTCGCGGTGGGGGGCCGGCCTGCCGGCGGAGCCGGACGCCGAGATGAGCACCGACGCGTTCATGCTGCTGCTCAAGGCCCTGTATCGACCTCCGGCCGACGCACCGTTGACCACTCGACTCCGGTTGTTGGTGGGCACCGACGCCTTCGAGGTGGGTGTGGCTCCGAGTGGGATCAGCGTGGCCCGTGGCCGGTCGGGTCAGGTCGACGTCACGGTCACCGGCACAGTGAGTGCGCTGCGGGACCTGATGTTCGGCGGCACGCCGCTGCGCTCGGCGGTCTCGGCCGGCGACATCGAGGTGCACGGCGACATCGGCGCGGCCGAGCGGTTCTTCCTGCTCTTCGGAGCGACGTCGGGCGAGCAGACCGGATGAGCGAGCAGTCCCGATAGCGCAGAATGCGAGGATGAGGGGGATACTCGGCATTCGTCCGGTGCCGGCGGGGGTGCCGCACCGGACCACGATGTTCGAGATCTTCTTCGACCTGGTCTTCGTCTTCGCGCTCACCCGCGTCATCACGTTCATGGCGGTGTCGCCGAGCGCGCTCACCCTGGCCCAGGGGCTGCTCCTCCTGCTCCTGCTGCTCTACTCCTGGTCGCCGTACATCTGGGTGGGAAACCTGGTCCGGCCGGACGTTGGCCCGGTCCGCGCCATCACCCTGGTCGCGATGGCAGCGATCTTCGTGGCCGCGCTTGTGTTGCCGGACGCGTGGCAGCAGAGCCCGGAGCTGTTCGACGCGCCGCTGACGCTGGCCCTGGCCTACGTGGTGGGCCGGGCCGTACAGCTCGTGATCCTGTTCTGGGCGAGCGCGACGAACCCCGCGCTGCGCTCGACGCTGCGGTTCTTCACCGTGCCGGTGGTGCTGGGGTGGGTTCCGCTGATCATCGGTGCCCTCCTCGGTGGTGCGGCCCAGACGGCGCTCTGGACCGTCGCGTTCCTGTTGAACATCGGCGGCGCCCGGATCGCGTCCACCTTCCGGCCGTGGCAACTCCGCAGCGTGGACCACTTCAGCGAGCGGTTCGGCCTGGTGCTCATCATCGCGCTGGGCGAGTCCCTGATCTCTGCCGGCGCAGGTCCGAGGGCGATGGCGCCGATCGGCTCGGCCCTGCTGGCCGCGCTGCTCGGCCTCGCCAACACGGTCTGCCTGTGGTGGCTCTACTTCGATCGGCTGGCGTCCGCCGCCCGGGAGGCCGTCGGCAACGTGCCGGGTGAGCGGCGAGCCCGCGTTGCCGGCGACGCGTACGGCCTCGGGCACTCCACGCTGATCATCGGCGTCATCTACGTCGCGCTCGGCATCGAGGAGGTGATCACCCAGCTCACCGAGGAGTCGACGCATCCCGGCCGGCTGGGCTGGCAGGCCGCGACCGCGCTCTACGGCGGCACCGCTCTCTACCTGGTCAGCAGGCTGGTATTCCAGCGGCTGACCGTTCGCGCGGTGTACCCGACGCAGGTCGTCGCCGCGCTGCTGCCGCTGCCCCTGCTGCCGATCGGTCGATCCCTGCCACCCTTGGCAGCGCTCACCCTGCTGACCGCCTTCCTGATCGGGGTGACCTGGTTCGAGCGACGGACGGAGCGACGTGACCCGGCGTCGTGAGATCCGGCCCGAAAAACCTGGCCGGCCGTGTCGATATCCCCGGGCCTCGACCGTCGTCATGCTGTACGGCGACACGCCGCACCGAGAGGAGCCGAGACGTGAAGTACATGCTGCTGTTCATGAGCCCCATGGTTGACGGGAAGGTCGTCGACAACGGGTGCAGCTTCGAGGACTGGATCCGCTACGACCGGGAGATGAAGGACGCCGGGGTCTGGGTCTCCGGGCATCCCCTGCAGGACCTGACGACCTGCACGACTGTGCAGGTCGGTTCGGATGGCGAGCGCACGATCACCGACGGGCCGTTCGCCGAGACCCGAGAACTGCTCGGCGGGTACGACGTCATCGACGTGCCGGACCTCGACGCCGCGCTGGACTGGGCGGCCCGCAGCCCGGGAGCCATCGCCACCGGATCGGTACAGGTCCGTCCGATCTTCGAGATCGACACGCAGGTCTGACCATGCCGGGTGAGGAGGCAGCCGTCGGGTCGTCGGTGGAGGCGGTGTTCCGGGAGGAACGCGGCCGACTGCTCGCCTCGCTGGTGCGCCGCTTCGGCGACCTCGACCTGGCCGAGGAGGTCGCCTCCGAGGCCATCGAGGCGGCGCTGACGCACTGGCCGACCGACGGCGTCCCGAGCCGGCCGGGCGCCTGGCTGCTCACCACCGCTCGGCGTCGAGCGGTGGACCGGCTACGTCGCGACCGGGTGCTGGCGACGCGGCTCGCCGTACTCCGGGCGGAGGCCGAGCGGGCCGACCACGCGCCGCCCGCCGACGCCGACCGGGACCTGCCCGACGACCGGCTGGCGCTCTTCTTCACCTGTGCGCACCCGGCCCTGGCCGCGCAGGATCGCGGCGCACTCACCCTGCGGTTCCTGGCCGGCCTCACCACTGTCGAGGTCGCGCGGGCCTTCCTGGTGCCGCCCGCCACCATGGCCCAGCGTCTCGTCCGGGCCAAACGGAAGATCCGCGACGCCCGCATCCCGTTCCGGGTGCCGGGCCCCGACGAGCTGCCCGCTCGTCTGCCCACGGTGCTCCAGGCCGTCTATTCGGTCTTCACCGAGGGGTACGCGGCCAGCTCCGGCCCGGACCTGCAACGGATCGGCCTGGCCGAGGAGGCCATCCGGCTGGGCCGGATCCTGCGCCGGCTGCTGCCCGCCGAGCGGGAGGTCGCCGGGCTGCTCGGCCTGATGCTGCTGGTCCACGCCCGGCGGGACGCGCGTACCGGGCCGGACGGCGCCATGGTCCTCCTCGACGACCAGGACCGGAGACGCTGGGACCATCAGATGATCGAGGAGGGGCGCGGCCTGGTCGTGGTCGCGCTGACCGGCCGAGCGCCCGGCCCGTACGGGGTGCAGGCGGCCATCGCCGCGCTGCACGACGAGGCCGCCGACGTTGCCAGCACCGACTGGCCGCAGGTGGTGGCGCTCTACGACGTGCTGCTCGGCCTGGTGCCCTCACCGATCGTCGCGCTGAACCGGGCCGCCGCGGTGGCCATGCGGGACGGGCCGGAGGCGGGGCTCGCGCTGCTCGACGAGTTGGCCGACGATCCCCGCCTGCGCGGCCACCACCCCTACCCGGCGGCGCGGGCCGACCTGCTCCGCCGGCTCGGCCGGTACGACGAGGCCGCTGCCGCGTACCGCAGCGCGTTGACGCTCGTCGGCACCGAACCGGAGCGCGCGTACCTGCTCAGCCGGCTGAAGACCGTCACGACCGAGTGAGCTGTACCCTTCCCCGATGACTCTGCCTCTGCCATCCGGTGAGTTCGCGGCGTACCTGTTCGACTGCGACGGCACCATCGTCGACTCGATGCCGCTGCACTACCTGGCCTGGCAGCGGGCCCTGAAGGAGTGGGGCTGCGAGTTTCCGGAGGACCTCTTCTACGCCTGGGGTGGGCGACCCACCGCCGACATCATCGTCGCCCTGAACGAGCAGCAGGGTCTGGCCATGCCGGTGGCGGCCGTCGTCGAGCGCCGGGAGAGCTACTACGAGGAGTTGCTGCCGCAGCTCGCCGCCGTGCCCGAGGTGGTGGCGCACATCCACGACGCCCACCGACGGGTTCCGTTCGCCGTGGTGTCCGGCAGCACCCGCGCCTCGGTCACCGCCTCGCTCGACGCGCTCGGCCTGCTGGACCGGTTCGACGTGCTGGTCTGCGCCGAGGACTACACCCGGGCCAAGCCCGACCCGGAGGCGTTCCTGCTCGCGGCGGCACACCTCGGCGTACCCCCGGGGTCGTGCCTGGTCTTCGAGGACACCGACCTGGGCATCCAGGCCGCGACCGCGGCCGGCATGGCGTCGGTACGCGTGCCGCAACAGCGCTCGCCGCGCTGAGGTCTCAGGCCACCGTCAGCAGCAGCTTGCCCGAGTAGGAGGTTTCCAGGCGCTGGTGCGCGTCCCGCACCTTGCCCAGCGGGTACGTCTGCGCGACGTGCACCACGAACGGGCCGGCCTCGATGAGTTCGTTGAGGCGCTGCAACTGTCGGGGGCTCGATTCGCCGTCGTACGCCCGGACCACCACACCTTGCCGTTCCTGCGGCTCCGGCCGCACCCCGTGGGCGAACGCGACCACACCGCCGTCGGTAAGTGCCTCGGTGAGCCGGTCCAGCGTCTCGCCGCCGGCCATCGCCAGGATGGCATCCACCCCGGCCGGTGCCGCGTCCCGGATGCGGGCGAGCACCTCGGTCGGGTCGGCGTGGCCGTCGAGGGACACGTCGGCGCCGAGTCGGGTCACAAGCGCGACGCCGTCCGCCCCGGACGCCACGGCGATCACGTTCAGGCCCTGCCGCTTGGCCAACTGCACGGCCAGGTGCCCCTGGCCGCCGCTCGCACCGAAGATCAACAACCAGGCGCCGGCCGACAGGCTCACGGTGTCGAGCCCGGCCAGCGCGGTCAGCGCGTCGGTGGGCATGGCACCGGCGTGCTCGGCCGGCACACCGGCGGGCACCTTCGCCGCGTACTCCGCCTTGACCGCGGCGTACTCGGCGTAGAAGCCACCCTTCGGGCGGGTGGTGGCGGAGACGTAGACCAGGTCGCCGACCCCGACGTTCGACACCTTGCTGCCGGCGGCGATGACGGTGCCGGCGCCGTCGGAGCCGGGCACGATCGGGAGGGCCGAGCCCTCCGGCACGAGCACACCCTGCCGCTCGTACACGTCCCACACCCCGACGCCCGCGCTCCAGACCTTGATCAGCACCTCGTCGTCGGCGATCTGCGGGATCGGCAGCTTCCGCAGCGTGATCACCTCCGGCCCACCGAACTCGTCCAGGGCCGCGGCCTGCATCCGCTCTGGCACATCCCCGTCAACCATGTGGATTCCCCCTCTGTGCCGGCGTCACCGTCGCAGCATGCCGGCTGGGGGACGGGCGCGGTCCGGAGCCGAGTGCCGTTCACCCACAAGGGCGACCGCCGCGCGATCGTGCGGTTCCGGGTGCCGGTACGCGTGGAACGCCCTGCTGTGCCGGCGCAGAAAGTGCACGATCGCGGGAGGGGGACAGGGAGGGGGCGTGGTCAGGAGGTTTGCGGCTTCGGGCCACGCAGCGCCTGCTCGACGGCGTCGCGTACGCGGGCGTCCTCGCGTACCGCGCGCCGCGTCCGGTTGCGACGCCGGTAGAGGTACGCCCCGACGATCGCGGCGACAAGGACGACGAGCGCCAGCACCAACATCCACGGCAGCGCCCACCCGTGCGCGGTGACCTGTACCGGCTTGAGCGAGGTGGTGGAGCCCGAGGCGTCGGTGAGCAGCGGCGTGACGGTCACGGTCGCGGCCAGCGAGACGGCGGGGGCGACCCCGGCGATCGGCACGGTCACGTCCCAGCTCTCGCCCGGGAGCAGCTCCGGCGGCGCGGCGATGTCCTTCGCCCGGACCCGCAGCACGCCGAACGGGCCCGAGACCGAGACCGCCTGCTGCCCGGAGAGCGCGGCGTTGCCGACGTTGTGGATCTTATAGGTGATGGTGGCGTCGCCCTTGCGGAACGGGTTGGCCGAACCGCCGTACGTCACGTGCGGGTCCTCGATCGCGAGGTTCGGCTTCAGCTCGCCCCCGACCCGCAGCTTGATCCGGATGCCGAGGCGCCTGTCGACGTTTATGCCTTCGGCCTGGTCGGCCTGGGTGAGCGTGGTGAGGATCCCGCCGACGTAGTCACCGGGCGTGGCGTTGTCCGGGACGCCCACCGTGAAGGGGACCTGCGCGGTCTTGCCGGGCTGGATCACGACACTGCCGGCCTTCGGCTTCGCCCAGGCGCCGATCGCGACGGACTTGGCGTCCCTGGTGAGCAGGTCGAGTTGGCCCGCGTCGGTCGTGAAGCCGTCGGCGGCGTACACGGACAGGGTCAGCGGCGCCTTGCCGCGGTTGGCGACGACCATGGCGTCCTCGACGGCGCCGCCGGGGTTGACGTTGTAGCTGTAACTGGACCGAGCCTCGCCGTAGCCGTTGGAGGCCGTGCGGACCGTCCAGGCGACGTTGCCGTCCGCCGCCAGGGCGGGGCCGGCGCCGACGCCGACTGTCGCGACGACGGCGAGCAGGGACAGCGCGGTGGTACGAGCACGCTTCTTCCAGCGCGTTACGGACGGGTACATGTCGGTTCCTTGAGGTGATCTTGGGAGGACTGCACATGGGTGGCGGGGCAGGCCCCCGAAGGTGCCTACCCCGCCGGATGGAACAGGTCGGTCAACTGCTCAGCGCGGTGATCGTGAGCGTGGTGCGGTAGCTGCCCTTCGCGATGCTGTCCGGGATCTTCAGATCCAGGTCGGCGCCGAGGCGGGCACCACCCCGCGCGTGACCCTGCGCGGCAGCGGCGAGGGCGCTGGAGACCGAGAGGCCCTTGCCCTGGTCGTCGAAGGACGACAGGACCGGAGCGCCGGCCTCGGCGCCCGCGCCGCCGTCGAGCACGTACGGGTTCCAGCCCAGGTAGGAGCCGGAGAACTTCTTGTCGGCGTCGGAGAAGTCGCCGACGTTCGCCGAGATCGACCACGGGGCGAGCGAGCGGCGGCTGTCCGACACGAGGATCGGGTTGATCTTGCCGGCCGCCTCGAAGAAGGTGCCGTCGCGCTCCTGGGCGGTGCCCAGGTCGACGAGGCCGTTGTAGCCGTCGATCGTCCAGCCGAACTCGCCCGGAGCCGGGTTCGGCACGTTGACCTGGATGGCCTGACCGTCACCGTGGTACGGGTGCACCGTGACCTTGTCGACGATCGAGCCGACCGGCTGACCCTCCGGGGTGTTGACGCAGGAGAGGCCCTTCTCAACGGCCGCGTTCGGCGCCGCGCAGGTGCCGCTGCGGACGTTGGCCAGGACCAGCTTGTCGCCGCGCACCTGCACCTTGACGTAGCTGCGGACGTGCTCCTGGTTCTGCACCGAGTTGTACCAGTACTTGCCCGGGTCGAGCGGGTCCGGGCCGTTGCCCCGGATGCCGGTGCCGCTGTCGTCCGGCTTCTTGATGTCGTAGTACTTCGAGCCGGAGGCCGAGTTCGCCGTCACGTAGATGACGCCACCCGGGCCGGGGAACACGTCGGCAGCGCCGGGCTGCTCGGCCGGGTTCTCCTTCTGGCCGTTCTTGATGGAGTAGCTGCGGGTGTAGCTGTGGTCGTGGCCCTGGAGCACCATGTCCACGCCGAGGTTGGAGAACGCCGTGGTGAAGTCCTCGCGCCGCTGCTTGTTGTCGGTGTCGGTCGCGTGGCTGGCCGGCGAGTAGATCGAGTGGTGGTAGACGAGCACCTTCCACTTGGCCTCGGAGCCGTGCTTGTTGATCACGTCGGTGACGTACGCGACGTGCGCCGCGTCGCCGCCGGCGGAGCCGTCCGCCGGGTTGGCGTAGCTGTTGCTGTTCAGGTCGATGAACAGCACGTCCTTGTGGATGAACCAGTAGTCGCCGCCGGACCGGGTCGCCTGGTCGCCGTTGTAGTACTGCGCCGAGCGGTCGGTGTTCGGGGTGAAGTGGTGCTGCTCGTAGGACTTGCCGCCGACGTCGTGGTTACCGATGGTGGCCACGAGCGGGTACTGACGGAGCTGCTCGGGGGCCAGGAACGAGCTCCACTGCCCCTCGTCGTTGGCGCTCTCCACGTGGTCACCGGCGGAGACCAGCAGCTCGGCGTTCGGGTTGGCGCCGGTGGCGACCTTCAGGGTCTCCTCCCAGCCGGCCTGGTCCTTCAGCCGGTCGCCGGAGGAGCCGATCTGCGGGTCACCGAAGAACAGGAAGTCGTAGTCGCCCTCGAAGTCCTGGGTCTTGAAGGCGTACGCCGGGGACCAACTGCCCTCGGCGCCGACCCGGTACGAGTACGCCGTGTTCTCCCGCAGGTTGCTGATCGTGGCGTGCCTGTTGAAACCGGTGGTGGAGGTGTTCGCCGCGCCGACGGCGTCGAAGCTGAGGGCGCCTGCCGGAAACTCGCCGTTGACGATCTCGGCGGTCGGGGCGAGCTGGATCTTCTGCGCGGTGTCCGCGGAGGAGTACCAGCTCACGATCCGCTGGGTCTCGTTGGCACCGACGCCGAGGACCACGCCGGTGATCGTGGTGGACTCGGCCGCGCTCGCAGTGGCCATCAGGCCGCTACCGAGGGCCGCGCCCATTCCCAGGAAGCCGGCTGCGACCCCGGCGACCACGCGCCGCCGCACAAGCCCGGGGGCCCGTGTCGAGGTGCTCAATGTCATCGACATTGTTCCCTTTTCAAATAGAGAAATGGATGGTGACTTCACCCGACGCGGGGAAGCAAATCCACGCTTTCGCCGCCCGGTTAACCGACCATGAACGTGATCTTGCGAAAGCCTGCACTTCACGAACTACTTAGCCTTACTCAGGACCCGGAAACGCGCTGCACAAACCAGATCAGGCCCATGACGGACACGGCTGCGGAAACAACGCCGGTCGCCCAGATCCCGGTTTTCGGCGCACGGCGGCGCAGGACCAGAAGGAGCGGGAAGACCACCGCGATAATCGTCAACTGAACGACTTCGATGCCGATGTTGAACACCAACAGCGACCACAGCAGAGTCCACGACCACGCCTCGTCGATGCCCAACGCGCCCGCGAAGCCCAGGCCGTGCACGAGGCCGAAGCAGAACACCACACCGAGACGGATCCACCCCGCCCGATCCAGGCTGAAGTGCCCCTGCCCCGCCGTGTCCAGGTCTGTCGCGTGCTCGCCGCGTCGCCAGATACCCCACAGGTGCCAGCCGGCGACGACGGCGATCGACAACGCGATCACTGGCTCCACGATCGCCCCCGGCACCTCGACCAGGCCGAGCGCCGCGAGCATGAACGTCACCGAGTGCGCCAGGGTGAAGCTGGTGGCCGCGAGCACGATCTCCCGCAGCCGCCGCGATCCGGCGATGAGCGCCAGCAGGAACAGGATGTGGTCGATCCCGGACAGCAGATGCTCGGCGCCCAGCAGGAAGAACTCCCCGAACCGCTGGTACCACGCCTGCCCCGTCGAGAAGGTGGGGTGGGCGCTGTCCAGCGCCGCACTGCCCGACCGGCCGTCGATGTCGTAGGTGACGATCGTCTTGGTGCCCTTGACGTAGCCCTCGGTGTCCGGGAACAGCGCGCCGCGCACCTCGTGCTCGCCGACCCGCTCGGGGCAGGTCCAGTCGAGCAGCAGATTCGCGTACGGCACGCCCTCGCGCTCGCCGATTGTCGCGTCGCCCACCTGGGTCGGCCGACAGGCCGCGTCCCGCGCGCTCACCGAGAACCGGTCGGAGACATACCTGAGGACCGTCGACGAATGGCTCTTCAGTGCCGCGGCCTGGGCGTCGCCGTCGCCCGCGTCGAACGCGGCGGTGCCCGCCTGGAAGAGCGGGTCGTCGTGACCCGAATCCGCGGCGGACACGACGAGAAGGTCGTATTCGAGGTCCATCGCCGTACGGATGTGACCCTCGTCTCCGGCCATTATTTTCGCGTACACAGTCGACGAAAAGCCGTGCGCGGAGGCCGGTCCGGCGGCCAAGAATGGGAGCACCACCGCGGCAATCCCGACAGCGATGACGATAACGGTACGGCGAACACGCCCCAACATGCGACTCCCTCGGTAGGCCAGTGCACGTTGCAGGGCACGGGTTAACACCAGCCCGCGCGCCGACGAACCGCCGGAAAACAACGGCCCCGGACGACCGCCCGTGGACAATCGGCGCAGGGAATTGAGATAGGAATACGAGGCTGCCGCCACCACTCGAGAGGACGACCACCTTGCGCCCCCCGCTTCGCGCCGTCGCCATGCTGGCCGCGACCGCCGCGCTGGTCGCCGCCTGCGACTCCGGCGACGACTGGTCACAGCCGCACCCCGCACCCAGCGCCGTCGGGACGCTCGGCCCCGGATTCGTCGACCCCTCCACCACCCCCGCTCCGGAGGCGACGATCACGCCGCAACCCGGCTCGTGGGCCGGGGTCCACCCGCCGAAGGACTACCGGGTCGTCCTGCTCACCGCCGGCTCTGACGACCCGACGAAGGCTCTGGTGACGGCCGTGCGGGAGTGGGCCGACGACGAGCACGCGGATCTCCGGACGATCGTCGTCGGCAACGCCCACGATGCCGTACCCAGCATCGCCAAGGCCATGGAGATGAACCCGGATCTCATCGTCAGCGCCGGCGGCGACCTCATCGATCCCCTCGCCCTGGTCACCCCGAACCACCTGGACGAGAAGTTCCTCGTGGTGGGCGCCGAGCTGGCGGAGCCCACCCACAACGTGACATCGGTCGACTGGGACGGCGCGTCGTTCCGCGGGGAAGGGCTCGGCATGTCCTCCACGTACGACCCGAAGTCGTTCACCGCCGAGCGCTGCGCGGCCGCCGTCCGGGCGGGTGTGGCGGCGGTCCTCAACGACCTGACCGGGATCGTGGTCTGGCTCTGAGGGCGGTGGACGAGGACCGTCCGCACCAGGGCCGTTCGCGGTTCAGCGCGGGGCGGGCCCACGGTCCTCGAACTCGTACGTGGTGGTGAGGCCCTCGGGCAGGTCGGGCACCAGGGCGTTGGTGCCGTCGACCACCTGGACGTAGCGCTTCCCCTGGAACATCGAGTAGCTGCCGTCGGGGACCTGCTCGATCCGGAAGAGCTGTGTCGAGGCGGCGGCATCGCACGCCCGGCCGCGTACGCTGCCCGGCGCGGCGTCGTGCACGACGGTCATGCAGATCGCGTTGGCACCGGCCGCCAGACGGATCCGGTACCTGTCGCCCTCCGGGTGCAGAACCCACAGCGCCCGATCCTCGACGTCCTGCTCGCTGGTGGCCCGCACCTGATCGCCGTCGCGGTCGATCGCCAAGGTGGCCCCGCGCATGCCGGGCAGCACGATCCGGACCTGGCGCCCGCCGCCGAGAATCTGCTGCGGTCCCGCCGAGGCGGTTGCGGACGGGGCTGGCGCGGACGGGGGCACGGACGGTGCGATCTGGGTGGCCGGGCCGACACCCGGCGTCTCGACGCCGGCCCGCGCCTGCCACAGAGTGGCGCCAGCGGCAATGGCCACGACAGCCAGCCCCGCCACGCCGGCGGCGACAGTCACCCGATGCCGCCGACGCCTGTCGCTGCGCTGCCGCAACGTCTGCGCGGAGGGGAGCGTCGCGACCCGCCGGACCTCGTCGACGATCGCGGTGAGCTCGTCGCGTGGATCAGCCATGGGACGTCTCCTCCTGATGCGCGTCGGTCAGCAGCCCGGCCATCGCTCGTCGACCACGGGCGAGATACGTCTTCACGGTCCCGACGGGAGCCTGCATCTCGGCCGCCACCTCGGCGACGCTGAGATCGTTCAGGTGGTGCAGCACGACGGCCCGGCGCTCGTTGGCGCTCAGCCGCTGCAACGCCTGCAACAGGGCGACATGGTCCTCGTTCAGCCCGGGAACGCCCTGGTCGACAGCGGCCCGGCGATGCGCGCGTATCCGGTTGAACGTCTTGCGCCAACTGCTGACCGCGATCCGGGACGCGACGCGACGGACCCACGCCTCCGGGCTGTCCGCCTCCCGTACCGTCCGCCAGCGTTGCCAGGCCCGCATGAACGCCTCGGCGACGGCATCCTCCGCCTCGGCCCGGTTGCCGGTCAGCGCGTACACGTGACCCACGACCCGGCCGGCACAGGCCGCGTAGAGGGCGTCGAACTCCTCGGCATCACGCATCCGACCGGTGCCCTCCCCTGCCGTTTCCGCTGGTCACCGCCGCATGCAACCCCTCGGGGTGAATCGGACACCTCGGCGCGGGGCCGGTTTGTGACGGCCATCACAGCAGAGTGATCAACCTAACGCCCCGGCCAGGCGTCATCGTGCCGTCCCGGGAGACGCCCGTGGCGGAGAGGACAATGTGCGACGACGGCAACGACGCGCGCTGACAGCCGGTGTACTCGCGACCGCGCTGGTGGCGGCGGGCCTGACGGCCACCCCGGCCAACGCGCGGGTGAAGCCGGGGGCCACTGTCGACGGCAGACCCGGCACCTTCACGCTGATCACCGGCGACGAGGTCACGCTTGACGCGAACGGTCACCCGACGATCCAGCGCGGGCCGGGGCGGGCCGGCATGCGGTTCGTGACCAGCCGCGAGGGCGGCCACCAGATCGTCATCCCGGTGGACGCGATGCCACTGCTGCGGGACGGACGCCTCGACCGGCGGTTGTTCGACCTCACCGTGCTCGGCGGGTTCGGCTACGACGACCGGGCCGCCGAGCTGCCGCTGCTTGTCGCGTACCCGGAGAACGCGGCGGCGCAGGCGCGGGCCGCGACCGTCGGGGGCGCCGCGCGGGTCCGGACCGACCTGCCCGCCACCCACGCGTTGGCCGTACGGGCGAAACCGGACGACCGGGTCACGCTCTGGGGGTCGCTCACCCGTGGGACGGCCGCCGCGCGCACCCTGGCCCCCGGGGTCACCCACATCTGGCTGGACGGCAAACGCAGGGTCTCCCTCGATCGCAGTGTGCCGCAGATCGGCGCCCCGGCGGCCTGGCAGGCCGGGTTAGACGGCACCGGTGTCACGGTCGGCGTGCTGGACACCGGGATCGACGCCAGCCACCCCGACTTCGCGGGTCACCTCACCGAGGTACAGGACTTCACCGGGGGCGACGACCCCGGCGACGCGGTCGGCCACGGCACCCACGTGGCGTCGACGATCGTGGGCAGCGGCGCTGCCTCCGGCGGAAGGTATCGCGGTGTGGCGCCGGGGGCGAAGCTGCTCGTCGGCAAGGTCTGCGCCACCACCGAGTGCCAGGACTCGGACATCATCACCGGGATGCAGTGGCTCGCGCCGCAGGCGCGGGTGGTCAACCTGAGCGTGGGTGGCGACGACGCTCCCGGCCTCGACCCGCTGGAAACCGCGGTGCAGGAGCTGAGCAAGCAGTACGGCACGCTCTTCGTGGTGGCGGCCGGCAACGAGGGCAAACCGAAGTCGGTCTCCTCGCCGGCCTCGGCCGACGACGCCCTCGCCGTCGCCGCGGTCGACGCCGACGACAAGCGGGCGTACTTCTCCAGCCGGGGCCCGCGCATCGGCGACAACCACATCAAGCCGGAGATCAGCGCGCCCGGCGTCGACATCGTGGCCGCCGCCCCCGGCGGCGACTACGCCACCATGTCGGGCACCTCGATGGCGACTCCGCACGTGGCCGGCACCGCCGCGATCCTCGCCGGGCAGCACCCGGACTGGACCGGCCCGCAGCTCAAGGCCGCCCTGATGGACTCGGCCAAGCCGACCGGCGAGGACACCATCTACGAGCAGGGCGCCGGCCGGGTCGACATCGCCCGCGCGGTCGCCCAGCCGGTCGCCGCCGACGTCGCCGCCATCGACTTTCCGGTCCAGCGCTGGCCGCACGCCGACGACACCCCGATCACCCAGGTCGTCGGCTACCGCAACACCGGCAGCACGCCGGTCACCCTGACGCTGGGCATCGTCCCGGCCCCGGCCGGCATGCTCACCGTCAGCCCGGCGACGCTCGTGGTGCCGGCCGGCGGTCGCGCCGAGGCGACGATCACCGTGGACACCCGGGTGGACGCTCCGGACGGCGTCTACCAGGGCGCGCTGACCGCGACAGGTGCCGGAGACCTGCGGGTACGCACGCCGTTCGCGCTCAACCGCGAGATCGAGAGCTACGACGTACGGCTCACCCACACCGGGAGCGACGGCCGACCGGCCACCGGGTACACGACAGTGGCGGCGAACCTGGCCACCGGCGAGTTCAGCACCCTCGACGGGGCACCGGGAGGCGGCACCCTGCGGCTGCCCAAGGGCCGGTACGCGCTCTACAGCACCATCCACGAGGGCGACGCGTCGACGTTGCTGGTCCAGCCCGTGCTCGACGTACGCGGCCCGGTCACCGAGGCCGTCGACGCCCGCACCGCCAAGCCGGTCGCGCTGACGGTGCCCCAGCGGGACGCCGCACCCATCGCGATCAACGTGAGCGCGAACTGGGACGACGGCTTCCGTTACCCGGGTGTCCAGCTCAGCGGGGTGTCGTTCGGGGACGTCTTCTTCGGCCGGATCGGGCCCGCCGTCGCCGCACCCGAGTTCACCGCGACGCTTGGCGTCGGGCTCGCCCGCCCCGGCGCGGACGGGACCTTCCGGAACAGCCCCTACACGTACGACCTGGCGTACGTCCGCCCCGGCGACATGTTCACGGGCCTGGCCGGGAAGCTCTCCGCGAAGAACCTCGCCACGGTCCGGACGACCTACCGGAGCCAGTCCACGGCCGCGACAGCCGTCCGGTTCCACCGCGCGTCGGCACCCGGCGGGTCCGGCCCGATCGGTTCGAGCACGCCGCTCGACCTGCCGTTCCACGGCACCGAGTACTACAACACCGACGATGGCATCACCTGGACGTCCACGTTCCTCGAGGGCGACAACTCCAGCACGCAGGACTCCACCTTCCAGGCGGGCCGGACGTACGCCCAGACCTGGAACGCGGCGCCCTTCGGCCCCACGGTGGCCCACGCACCCAGCCTGGCGCCCCTGGGGTACGCGGGCCGCGACGGCGACACCATCTCGGTCGCGTCGCTGCCGTTGTTCGGCGACGCGGCGGGACGCCCCGCGAGCCGCGACGACCGGCCGGTGCGGCTCCGGCTGTTGCGCGACGGCACGGAGATCGGCAGCTCGGACAGCCCGTGGGCGGAGTTCGCCGTGCCCGCCGGCAAGGCCACCTACCGACTGGAGGCGACGATCACCCGCGCCGCCCCGGACACGCTGTCGACCTCGGTCTCGGTGGCGTGGACCTTCACCTCGGCGCACACGTCGTCACCGCAGCGACTGCCGCTGACGACGGCCCGGCCGACACCGGCGCTGGATGACACCAACACGGCCCGGACGGGCAGGGTCATGGCCATCCCGGTGGCGCTGGACCGGCAGGCGGGGTCGACGGCGGCGGCCAATCGGAAACTCGGCGTCTCCGCGTCGTTCGACGACGGCAGGACGTGGATCGCGTTGCCGGTGCTGCGGGGTGTCGCTCTCATCGCTCACCCCCGCCGGCCCGGCTTCGTGTCGCTGCGGGTGACGGCGGCGGACACCGCCGGCAACACGGTCACGCAGACGATCCAGCGGGCCTACCGGATCGCCTGACGGGCGTGCCCCGAGTGCGAGGCGGGCGGCTGTTTCGGGCCGCCTCCCCGCACTCGGGGCGTCCGCGACGCCTCAGGCGGTGAGGGCGCCGTCGATGGCGATGGACGCGCCACTGATGAAGGTGGCCTCGTCGCTGATCAGAAAGGCGGTGAGCGCGGCGACCTCGTCGGAGGTGCCGGCTCGTCCGGTCGGCTGCGCCGACAGGTAGCGCTCCGCGATCTCCGGGGCCTGGCTGACGACGCCCTGCCAGAGCGGCGTGTCGATCAGGCCGGTGACCAGGGCGTTGATCCGCACACCGGAACGGGCGACGTCGAGTGCCGCCGAGCGGGTCAGGCCGATGACGCCGTGCTTCGACGCGTTGTAGGCGGCCTGCGTCGCGTCGCCCTTGATGCCGGAGACGGAGGCGTTGTTGACGATCGCGCCGCCGCCGGAGGCGATGATCGCCGGGATCTCGTACCTGAGGCCGTAGAAGACGCTCGTCAGGTTGAGGGCGAGCGACCGCTGCCAGTCGTCACTGTCGGTTTCGCGGACACTTGCCATCGGGCCGCCGCCGGCGTTGTTGAACGCGCCGTCCAGCCGCCCGAACTCCGACACCGCGGTCTCGACGAGCCGTGCCATCTCCTCCTCGACCGTCACGTCGGTCGGCACGAACAGGGCGCTACCGCCCGCGTCGCGGATCTGCGCGGCCACCTCCTCGCCCCGGTCCTTGTCCCGGGCGCCAATCACGACGCGCGCCCCCTCCGTGGCCGCCCGCTGCGCGAACGCCAGGCCCATGCCCTGCGTACCGCCGGTCACGACCAGCACCTTCGAATCCAACCGTCCAGACATCTCGTCCCACATCTCCTCGACCGGTGTGCCGCTGCGCGGCGGGGCTGAAGATCCACGGACTGGCAACGGAGGTGTCGGACCTCATCGACGGTCCGTGGGGCTTCACGAGGCGGAACGCTAGCCAGTTCTGGAACGCTCGACAAAGTAACTGCGCTCACACGGCCCACCCAACAGTGCGATACAGACGTCCAAAACGGCCCCGTCGTTGCCCTAGGATGAGGTGCGGGGACTCTTGGTGACGCAATATTCTGTGGTGCTCGTTCCATAATCGCGTCTGGCGCGGCGCCCGTGTACCGACCGGTACGACTCCCGACGTCGTGGTGACCGAGGACACGGTGCACGGACACGTCGGAGGGGGTGGAATCAGATGTGTGAGCAGAAGAGGCACCGGCGGGTGACGTCGTGAGGTCCACCCTTTCCGACCGCGATCCGGGTTCCCCCGGCGCTGGCCCCGCCTTCGCGGCGGACGAGCCGGTCCGGGCCACGACCGCCCACCGGCAGCGTTGGGCAGTGGAAACGATGGCCGTCGCACCCGACGACCAGGTGCTGGAGATCGGGTGCGGCCGGGGGGCCGCGGTGTCCCTGGTCGCCAGCCGACTCACCACCGGCCGGATCGTCGCCATCGACCGCGCCGCGACGATGGTGCGGCTCGCGACCCAACGGAACCTGAACCACGTCAGCGCCGGCAGGGCCGAGATTCGATGTGCCGGGTTCGAGTCGGCCGACCTCCCCGCCAACCGCTTCACCAAGATATTCGCGGTGAACGTCAGCCTCTTCTGGTTGGGCGACGCGGCGCAGCAGATCGCCAGGATGCGAAGCCTGCTGGCCCCGGGCGGGCGACTGTACGTGTTCGGCGAGCGACCCACGGCCGCACACGCCACCGCGAACCTCACCACGACCCGGCTGCTGCTCGAATCCCACGGTTTCGACACGACCACGTCGAGCGCCACTCGTGGTCAGCGCCAGGTGCTCACCTGCGTCACCGGCACCGCCGTCGAATGAGGTTGGGCTGATCGCGGTGCTCCTGGCACCGCACGTCGGCCACACGATTCGGGCGGGCTCGGCGAATGCCGAGCCCGCCCGTTTCGCGATCAGGCGGTGTTAGCGCTGCAGGGTCAGCAGACCCGGCCGGTACGGCAGAAGGCCGTAGTCGACACCGTCGGAGCTGGGGGAACGACCCTGGTAGAGCAACTGCAGGTTGCAGGCGTCGACAGTCATCGTCTGGTCGGCGCTGGTGCGCAGCAGCTCACCGTGGCTGATGTCGTTGGTCCAGGTGGCACCACTGTTGACCTTGCCGGCGAACGGGTTGCTCTGGCTCGCGGCCTGCGGCGTCCACGTACCGTTCAGGCTGGTGGCCGTGAACGAGCGGAAGTAGCGGCCGGTCGAACCGATCGCCTCGACGATCATGAGGTACTTGTTCAGACCCTGCAGCTTGTAGACCTGCGGGGCCTCGAACAGGTTGTTCTGCGTGTCGCTCATGATGGTCGTGTAGCTGCTGCCGAAGTTACCGGGGAAGTTCCCGATCGGCATGCTGGTCCGGTAGATCTTGCCGTTGTCGCCGGCGAAGAACAGGTACATGGTCGTGTCGTCGGCGATGACCGTCTGGTCGATCGGCCCCGTACCCGAACCGGTGATGCTCCCGGTGAACATCGGCTGCGCCGCGGACCAGCCGTTCGGGTTGGTCGGGTTGGTCGAGGTCCGGTAGTGGAACGCCGCCCCGGCCCCCCACTGGTAGGTGAGCACCCAGATGTTCTTCGGCGCGAAGTAGAACAATGACGGCGCGACGGTCCCCGAGCTCATCCCGGTCTGCGTGGCCGAGGCCATCTGCGACCAGTTCGAGAACAGACTGAAGTTCATCGAACCCCAGCTCTTGCCGAAGTCGTGCGTGGTGGCGTAGACGAGTTGCTGGCCGTTGAAGGGGGCCACGGTGAAGTCCTTGAGCGACACCCAACCCGACTTCGGAGTCGCCAACACGCCACTCGACGACCAGCGGTACGTCGAGGGAAGGTCACACACACCACCCGGCGGCGGGGACGACGGCGGCGGCGTGGTGGGGTTGCTCCCGCCATCGACGCGGACGAGCTGCCACTGCTGGTTGGTGCCGTTCCAGTCGGCGTACTGCACGATGTTGCCGCCGTCGGCGGTCGAGGCGCCCTGCACCTCCATCACCTTGTTGCTGTTGCGGTTGACCAGCCGGACGTAGCCGCTGTCCGAGTCGGCCAACCGGAACTGCTGGTTGGTGCCGTTGTTGTCGGACCACTGCACGATCGGCCCGCCGTCGGCGGTCGAGCGGCCGGAGACGTCGAGCACCTTGCCCGACAACCTCGACTTCACCCGGTAGTAGCCACCGCCGGAGTCGACGAACTGCCACTGCTGCTGGTTGCCGTTGTTGCGCGTCCACTGGGTGATCCGGGCACCGTCGGTCGTGGCCAGGTTGTACACGTCCAGGGCCTTGTTGCTGTTGCGGTTGATCAACACGTACCACGCGCTCGTGTCGACGGTCGCCGCGGCGGCGGGTGACGACACCACCGCTACGGCAGCACCGCCGACCAGCACCGCCGCCGCGCCGGCGGCGATAATGCGGGGCAACCACCAACGCCGCCGTGACGGCGGTGCGATCGATGGAGACCTATCGAGGGCAGACATGATCCTCCTTCAGTGACCAAAGCCGAACGGCCTGCCCGAGGGTGGGCGCACCGCGACGCGTGTCCGGGCGATGTGTCGGGGAAGTTAGCGCTAACAACACGCCTACATGCCCTGACGCACGACCGATTCGAGGGTCGACGAAGCAGGCTTCCCCGGTAAGCCATGGATGTCGTCGTCCTTAGCCATCGACTGTGAGCGATAACATGCCGTTCGTCAAGACGTAACGTGCTGGGAACATCAGGCGGTGACGGGTCGTGGCCCAGGACGAGATCGCCTCCCACAGAACCTCTGCGGGCATTGCCCCCAGCTCGTCAGCACCGACCGCGACGAGAGCCCTTGAGGAGCCGCCGCGTTGGCGCTAACATCGACGTTTGCCCATTATTTGGGCAACCTCAGTCGGGGTACCCCCGCCTCAGACCGCGCCTCGGTCGACAAGGCTGAAGGTGGTGTCGACCGGGGCGTCACCCATGAACTCGACGTAGATCTCGCTCAGGGTCGGGCTCCACTGCACCACGCCGTACTCCGTGTTGGAGATGACGTAGGAGGTGCGCCCCTTGTCGTCCCTGCCCTCCGGGGATATCGCGAACAGGGTTGCCTTGGTCGGCCGACAGTCGGCTCCCACAAGCGACTTGTCTCCCTCACCGTCCCGCTCGACCCCGAGGCACGGTCGGTGGGCGATCTCCGGGTTCGTCGATTTGATCATGAAGTTGACACCTACCGGTTCGAGCACGAAGAGCGCGTCCTTGCCGGTCCCGCCGCCGACCGCGATCTCGCCGTCCGACGGCAACGACAGATCGCGGTCGATCTCCACGACGTGCACCAGGATTCGCCGCTGTCCGGCCAGAATGGCCTCGGTAGGGTCCGCGGCGGCCGACGGCGGCTTGGTTGGCGTAGTCGCCGCCGGCGTGGACGCGGACGCCGACGCCCCGCCCGTCGCCGGGCTCCCGGCCGCTTTCGAGCCGGTCGGGGCAGGTCCAGCCTTGTCATCCAGCAGACGCGGGCCGAACAGGAAGGCGGGCACCAGCACCGCGACCACCGCGACGACCGAGCCCAGAGCGATGAGCCAGCCACGCCGGCCCGAGCCCGCGCGACCGGCCGGCCCGGAGGACTTCGCACGCGGCCCCTGGTCGGCACCACCGCCAGCCTGCGCCGCACGCACCGTCGGCATCTCCGCCAGACGTTGGGCCGTCGCGTCCGCATTCCCCTGATTCGCCGCGGTCAACAGCCCGTCGAGCAACTCCCGGGCGGTGGGCCGGGCAGCGGGATCCTTCTCCAGCGCCCGGGAGACCAACTCCCGCAGCGCACCGCCGAGGCCGGTCAGGTCCGGCGGTTGCGTGAGGATCCGCATCGCGACAGCGGTCGGGGAGTCGCCCCCGAACGGGTTGCGGCCGGTAGCGGCGTGAGCGACGAGGGCACCCCACGCGAAGATGTCCGCAGCCGGGCCCACCGGGCGGCCGGACGTCGCGTCGAACCGCTCCGGAGCCATGTACGAGACGGTCCCGACCATCTGGTTGGTCCGGGTGTGGTGGCTCGTCGCCTCGAAAGCTCGCGCGATGCCGAAATCGATGACCTTGATCCCGCCCGGCGCAACCAGGACGTTTGCCGGCTTCAGGTCCCGGTGGATCACCCCGGCGCCATGGATGGCGGTGAGCGCGGTAGCCACCCCGACCGCGATGCTGTGCAGTTGCGCGGCCCCCAGCGGCCCTCGATCCCTGATCACCTGGGCCAGGCTGGGGCCCTCGACGTACTCCACCACCAGGTACGGCGGGTTGTGGTCCGGGTCGGCGTCCAGGACCTCGGCGGTGCAGAACGGTGGAACCTGGCGGGCGCGGTTCACCTCACTTCGGAACCGCCCACGGAACTCCTCGTCATGCGAGAACTCCGGACGGACGACCTTGACCGCCACCTGTCGGCCCTGCGGTGACCGGGCCAGGAAGACAGTGCCCATGCCCCCGTCGCCGAGCCGGTCGAGCACCTCGTACCCACCGAGGCGGGCCGGGTCCCCGGGACGCAACCCGTTGCTCACGCCGGATGCCCGCAGACCGCGATCACCGCGCGAACCGTTCCGCCTGTCACCCGTTCCCCTTAGGTCACTCGACTGCCGCCCGCAGCCTATCGTCCGCCCACCAACCCCCGTCGATGCCGTCCACACGTCGAGGTGACCCGTCGGCACGCCGTGGGGGCGGATGCCGCAGCGGGTGCCGGCGTGGTCAGGCCGCCGCGTACCCGGATGAAGGCCGCCGCACCTCAGGCGCTCGTGGTCGCCGACTGACGGCCGGGAGTATCGTCGGGTACCTGTAGTTCACACCCGTCTTTGCGGATGTGGCGAATCGGCGTCGAGCAACCGGCGTTGGTCCCGGCTCCGCCCATTAAGGGTCCGTGCAGCGGCCCACGATCCGCGGGCTGCCATCCGCGTGCCCACCCAGACCGTCTATCTGGTTCCCCGACGGGCACGCCGGTCGTGAGGACCTGACGCGATGACCCACTCACCGATGGACCCAACCGACGCCTTCACCGAACTCGGCCGCGTCGCGCTCGGCGAGACCAGTCTCGACGACGTTCTGCAACACGTCGCGGAGATGGGCCAACGGGTGCTGCCGGTGCCGGTGGAGGTGTCGGTCACGCTGTTTCGCGGGGAGGCCGCGCACATCGCGGCGTCCGCCGGCGACCTGGCCTTCGACCTGGACGAGCCGCGGTACGCCCCGAGGAGCGGCCCGTGTCTGGACGCCGCCACCACCGGCGCCGTCCTCTCCGTGCCTGATCTCGGCATTGAGAACCGCTGGCCCGAGTGGGGCGAGCGCGCCAGGAGCATCGGAGTGGGCAGCTCCGTGTCGATCGGAATGCCCGTCCAGGAGGCGGTCGTCGGCGCGCTCAACGTCCACGCCCGTACCCCGCTCGCCTTCGACGACGACACCATCACCGTGCTGGAAACCCTCGCCGCGTACGCCGCCGTGGCCCTGGCCAACGCGAGGCTCTGCGACAGCACCGCCAGCCTCGCCCGGCAGTTGCACGAGGCGACATCGCTTCCTATTTCCAGTCGGGCAGCTGCGGCAGGGGGCCAGCCGGCTCGACGGTGAGGCCTCCGCCGTCACCGCGCCCCGTCAGCCACGCCAGGAGCACACTCGACTCACCCTCGACCGTCCTGGTCGGCCGCGCCCCGAACTGGTAGGCCGCGTCCTCCCCCGAGACGACAAGTCGCAGGTCGGGGACCTCCGGCCGATCCCGCAGACCGTCGACAACACCTGGCAGCTCGGCCTGGACGAACCAATCCGGCCAGTCTCGCGGCCCGTATCCGGCGTCGAGATCGACGTGATGGACCTCCAGTTCACGAAGCCGGCTGGGCACCACGTCGTCGACGCTGCGCTCCTCCGCACCGAGCCAACGGACGTTGCGCCCCCAGCAGTCGGCCGGATGGTCCGCGATCGCGGCGCGCAGTCGCTCGTCCGAGACCCGGAAGTCCGCCACAAGGTCCGCGAGGCTACGACCCGCCCACTGCTCGATCTCCCGTTCCCGGTAGGCCTCGTCCGGGTACTGGCGGATCACCCGGCCGGTCCGGGCCGATTCCAGGAGCCGCACCCGGGAGTCAGCGCCCCGGTTGAGGTGAGCCAAGACGTGCGCGCGGCTCCAGCCCGGCAGCCGGGACGGGCCGCGTACCTCGTCCTCACCCAGGCGTTCAATTGTCGCCAGCACCCGGCCGGCAGCCTCGGTGACGCGCGGCAGCAGGCCGGTGGGGGAATCCGCGAAGGAGGGCGCGGGCATAAAATCACCATACTGGGTTCTCCCGGGCACGGCCGAGTCGCCGCGACGCCGTCTGCTGGCTCTCAAGGAGTGGCAAATGCGGGTGATGGTGCTGGGCGGTACGCAGTTCATCGGCCGCGCCATCGTGACCGCGTTGCTCGAGGACCACCAGGTCACAGTCCTCAACAGGGGTTCCCGGCCGCTGTGGGATCCGCGAATACGGCAGCTCGTCGCGGACCGCAACGACGCCACGCAACTGAAGGATCTGGGCCTGGCGGGCTTCGACGCGGTCGTCGACGTCTCGGGCACGGAACCGCGCCACGTCAGCAACGTGCTCGCGGCTTTGCCACAATCGCAGAGACTGCCCTATGTCTTCATCAGCTCGGCCGCCGTCTACAACCGATCGGTGTCGTCCCCGCCGTTTCGAGAGGGCGACCAAGCCGACGGCGATCCCATCTGGGGTGGTTACGGCGAGGCGAAGGCGGAGTGCGAGGCCGTGCTGAGGGGCGCGAGCCACATCGGTCTGACCGTCCTCCGGCCGCCGTACGTCTACGGTCCCCACAACCCGGAGCCGCGCGAGCAGTTCCTGTGGTCTCGCCTCCTGGCTGGCCAGCCGGTCTTTGTCCCCGGAGACGGCGGCACCCGCCTCCAGTTCTGCCATGCCCAAGCGCTCGCCGAGGTGGTGGCCGCCGCCTGCGCGGGCAAACTGGGTGCGGGAACATTCAACGTGGGCGAGCCGGCCAGCTACACGCTCCTCAAGTATCTGGCGATCCTGGGAGAGGTAGCCGGAGTACAGCCGAGAGTGGTCCCCGCCCCCGACCCCACCGTCCGTGCACGTGACTACTTCCCCTTCCGCGATGCGGACCTGGTGCTCGACGTGAGCCGACTTGCCCTGCAGGCGGTGGTCAAACACGACGACCTGGCCACCGGTCTAGCCAAGACGCTGACGTGGTTCCGCGAGAACGGTGACGTCAGTGACGATCCGACCCCGCAGGAGTCTGTCTGGCGAGCCACGGCCCGGTGGTAGCGCTGGCTGTCTGCCGGGGCGGAGGAGAACCTTTAATCACGTCGGTCACTTCGCGTACGGTCTTCCAATGGTCGTACGCCTCCTGGCGCTCCTCCGTCCGCCGCTTGTCGTCTGCGGATTCGTGGTTGCCCTCGTGCTGCTCGCCCTGGACGCGCGCCACGAATGGAGTGCGTACGGGCTGGTCGTGCTCTTCCTGGTGCTCGGTGCGCTTACCGCGATACCGGCGGCGCTCGTCGACTCACCGGGGTTCCGGAGGATCAGCCTGGTCACCCATGCCGTCGGGGCCGGCGTCGTCGCGTTGGCCCTCCATGACTCGGCGGACAAGCGGGCTCTCTGGGTGTACGCGCTGTCCGCCCTGGTGGCGGTGATCTCGCCGGCCAGCCGGCCGGGGCTTGGCCGGACGACAGTGATCGGCGTGGGTTCGGCAGTGGTGCTCACCATCGGTGTGGCGGCTCCCGCACTGGCCTGGGGTGGCCCTCAACCCGAAGTGGTGGTCTGCGTACGGCAGGGGGAGTCCGCTGCTGAGCTGATACGCGAGAACCACCGCTTCGACCCGCATCAGGTGGTCGAGGGCTTCGGGTTGGAGGAGTTGCAACCGTCGTGCCTGGAGGTGCTGTTGGATCCCGGTGCCACCGCTGGCGACGCCGACGACGTCGTTCGCCGCTACTCCGCGGACCCGCGGGTCGTGTCCGTCAGCCGGGCACGCTGACACTCCGCGCACAGGTGCGCCAGTCCGTCGCACGCGGTCCGGCGCCATCGCACGACGCCCCGGGCCAGAACGCCACCGTGATAACTTCCGTCGATGAGCTCGACACCTGAGCGCGCCCCATCTGGCCACGTTGATCGCGTCGCCGACTACTACGACGACAACACGCGGCGGTTCCTTCTGGTCGCCGAGAGCCCCGGCAGTGACGCTATCCACCGTGGCGTGTGGACCCCGGATGTCGCGAACACCGCAGAGGCTATGGACACTGTCAATCGCCTGATGATCGAACGTGTGCGCGGGCACGTCCCCGCGGACGGGGCAAGGGTCCTCGACCTCGGCTGTGGCGTCGGTGGGACGATGGTTCGACTGGCTCGCGAGGTGGACGGGCTCATCTCCGGGGTGACGATCAGCCGAGTGCAGGCCGACATCGCGGCGAAACGGTTCGCCCGCGAAGGACTAACCGACCGCTGTGACGTGATCTGTGCCGATTTCGCGGAACTACCCGCCCGCCCGCACTACGACGCCATGGTCGCCGTGGAGGCTGTCGTTCACTCGCCATCACTGGAGAACCTGCTCCCGTCCCTGGCGGATCGGCTGCGCCCCGGAGGCCGCCTGATCCTGTGCGACGACTGGATGACCGACAAGGATCGCGGGCTCGCCGCTCGTGAGCGCTGCCTCGACCAGTTCCGCGCCGGGTGGCGGGTCGGAAGTTTGCACACGGTGGGCGAGTTGGTCGCCATGTCCGAGCGCGCCGGCTTGCGCCTGGTCGAGGACCTGGATCTCACCGCATATCTGCGCCTCGGCCGGCCGCGCGACCGGTTGATCAAGCTGGCGGTGGGCGCCACGGCCGTCGTTCCACGGCTACGCGAACGTGTTGTGGAGATGCCCTTCTGGGCCAACATGATCGGCGGATCCGCGTTGCAGGTTGGATTGTCACGGCGCTGGCTGGAGTACCACCTGGTCGTGCTCGAAAAGGCATGATCTGAGTTCACGGCGATGGTCTCGGCACTTCCGGCCTACCGGGCCAAGCTGGGGTCGGCTCACGGAGGCACGCGGGAGATGATTCGTGGGTGAGCATCGAGCTGAATCATGGTCAGCGACGGTTCGAGGTCATGGCCTACGTCGACGCCATGCATGA
Organism: Micromonospora sp. NPDC049175; assembly: GCF_043197345.1. Lineage (NCBI taxonomy): Bacteria > Bacillati > Actinomycetota > Actinomycetes > Micromonosporales > Micromonosporaceae > Micromonospora > Micromonospora sp. NPDC049175. The sequence continues at coordinate 29,731 of NZ_JBICSY010000002.1, forward strand.
CGCCCAGGCAATCGAGCTGGCCGAGCTCGCCAGCGACGGGCTCGGACCGGCCCTCATGACGGTGTTGTTCACCGACGAGGCGTCCGCGGACCCGCGCGTGCTCCTGGACGTCGGCGAGCTGCCGTTGCCCGTGCTGATCAGCTTCATGGCAATGGTTGCCGAGGAGCAGCGCCGGATAGCAGGCGCTGAGTGACCGACGGGCGCCGCTCCTACCGGCGCAGCCTGGCCGGCTTGAGGGCCATCGTCAGTCGCTAGGCACCTGTCGACAGTTCGTTGTAGCGGTTGGCCGGCTCCTGACCGGACAGATCCTGGATTGCGGCCATGATTTCGTCGGTGACAGCGCGTCGGGTCTGGCCGTTACTGCCGGTCGGAGGCTGCGCGAAGTACAGCGGCGCGCCGAAGCGCACGGTTATCCGGCCGACTCGGGGGAGTCGGGCACCGACGGGCTGGATCCGGTCGGTGCCGAGGACGGCAACGGGGATGACCGGAGCGCCGGAGGCGAGCGCGAGCCAGGCGACGCCGGTACGGCCGCGGTAGATCCGCCCGTCGCGTGACCGGCTGCCTTCCGGATGGATGCCGAAGGCTCGTCCGTCTGCGAGGACGTCGAGGGCGACCTGTAGCGATGTCTGGGCTGCCCGGTGGCCGCCTCGTTGCACCGGGATGGCGTTGATGCCGGTCAGGCAGGTACGCGTGAGCCATCCCTTGATTCCGGGCTGTCGGAAGTACTCGGCCTTGGCGAGGAATGCGACAGGTCGCGGCGTCACCAGTGGGATCACGATGCTGTCGATGAAGGACAGGTGGTTGGCGGCCAGGATCACGGCGTCGCGCCGCGGGACGTTCTCGCTCCCCTCGATGACGGGCCGGTAGAGCAGCCGGGCGAGCGGTGCGATCACCAGCCGCACGGTCGCTTGCAGCAGCATGTGTCCCCTTCGCTGTCAGTAGAGGATGGCGTTGCGGCGGGCGCGCAGCGCGTCGACGATGCCACGCGGGGCCTGGTCCGGAGAACCGGCACGGTAGGGCGGTTGGGGATCGTATTCATGGGCGAGCTGGATGGTCTGGGCGACGGTGTCGCCGGCGATGCGTCCGGCGAGGGTGAATGCCATGTCCAGGCCGGCGGAAACCCCGGCGGCGGTCAGGTACTTGCCGTCGGTGACGACGCGTTCGGCGACCGGGACGACGCCCAGCGGCGCCAGTTGGTCATGCGCCAGCCAGTGGGTGGTCGCTCGACGGCCGGTGAGCAGGCCAGCCCCGGCGAGCAGGAGCGATCCGGTGCACACCGAGGCGGTCCAGGTGCTGTGCTCGTCCGCGGTGCGTAGCCACTGCCGTACCGGGCCATCGATCATCTGGGCGTGCCAGCCCGGCCCGCCCGGCACCACGATGACGTCTGGTCTCGGTACGTCGGCGAGGGTGGCGGTGGCGGTGAGACGCAGGGTGCCCACCTCGTTGACGACCGGACCCGAGTGCTGCGCGACGAAGACGGTCTCGGCGCCGGGCAGGTGGGACAGAACGTCGTAGGGCCCGACGGCGTCGAGTGCGGTGAACCGTTCGAAGAGAAGGATGGCGATCTGCATCTGGGCCGCTCCGTGAGGTGGCTGATCAGAGGCTGCGTGTCGGCCGGAGATGCGCGTCCAGCGCGGCGTGCAGCAGCGATTCGGCGTCGTCGGTTTCCATCACCGTCTGCAGGCTGCCCCACAGCCAGAGCTGGGCGATGCCGTGCAGGTTGGCCCACAGTGCGCCGGCGACGACGGAAGGCGCCGGGCCGCCGGGCGGTGTGGGTGAGGCTCTGGTGACCAGGTCGACCAGAACTCCGAACAGGGGGCCGCTGGCCTCCCGCAGGCCCATGCCGTTGCCCCGCAACAGGTCGTGGCGGAACATCAGTTCGAACATGCCGCGGTTGGCCTGGGCGAACTCCAGGTACATCCGGCCCAGTGCGAGTAGCTGCCCGTACGGGTCCCCGTCGTCGTCGCCGACCACGTCGGTGACCTGCCGACCGAGGCGCAGATAGCCCTCCCGCGCGATGGCGGCGAGCAGGGCGTGGTGGCTGGGGAAGTAACGACGGGGCGCGCCATGCGACACCCCCGCTCGACGGGCGATCTCGCGCAACGAGAGGGCTGGTGTGCCCTCTCGCGTCACGAGGTCGACACCAACCTCGACCAGGCGAGCGCGAAGACCCCCGTCCGACTCCGGCATAGACACTGTCTACCAGGTCGACGTAGACGGTGTCTATCGCGTCGCTATCTCCTGCGATCCATAACGTCGGCGAGGCGGTCCGAGCTCGTGCGTCGCGATGTCGGCACCGCCCTAGGGCTGGACGTCGTTGGAAAGGTTGATCCGGATCCCCGTGTTGCGATACCCGGCGCGACGGAAAGCGGCCGCCATGGGCGCGTTGCCCATGTCGGTGGTGGCGGTGATGCGCGACTCCCCGTTGGTCGCGTGAAGGCGGGTGATCTCGGCGAGCACCTCGTCCACGTAGCCGCGCCCGCGAAACTCCGGCACCACCCCGAGATAGCCGACGTTCACGCTGTACGGGGTCGCGGAGGGAATCGCCATGCCCGCCACCTCGCCCTCGCGCGTGTAGGCGATCCGCCACCACTCCCGCTTGCCCGGCGCCCCAAGATAAAAGCCCATCTCTTCGCGCGCGGTCGCGTCCACGCCCTTGGCGGCCAGGCTCGCACGGGTCTGGGCATCCAGGCTGCCCTCGGCGATTCTCCTGAACACCGCGAGGAACTCCTCGTCGGAGGCCTCGGTGAACCGCAGCCTGCCGGCCGCGGGGGGCACCCCGTCGGCGGGTGCCCACTCGAACTGCAGCCGCTCCACCTCGCGGGTGAGGCCCGCCGCATGCGCCGCCGCCCGCCGCCACTCCACGGCCGCCAACGTGGCCGGATCGTCACGCCAACCACCGGTGACCTCGATCAGGTACTCCACCGGCTCCGGGAATCCGGCCAGCGCGGCCCTGATCAGCTCGGCGGCGACGGCGGCACGGTCGCCCACGGCTGGATCCACGTCGAGGCAGTCGAGCGCGACCGGATGCGGGCTGCCCTTCGGCCCCCACCACAAGGCCCGTCCCACGACTTGGCCGTCGTGCTCGGCGATCCACGTCCATTCCGGCCGGTACATGTCCTCGGCCAGTTCGGCCAGGTAACGGTCGGCGGGGATCCACCCCACGGGCTCGGTCACGATCCACGGGGTCACGCGGTCGAGGTCCGCGGGGGCGGTGGCGCGATAGGAGATCACCTGCAGAGGCTAGCGAAACTCAGCCCATGATCCGCGCGCGCCGAGGGGCTCCGCTGGTCCGGGGCCGACCGGCGCTCACCGTACGGGCGGTAGTGAGCTGTTCACCTTACGCTCTTGATTGACGAATCGAAGATCAGCTACATTCCTCGCGCGGCGGCTGACACGCGGATGTCAGGACGGGGCGCTGCGGGTACGTCGCACGGCGACAAGCCTGTCCGCCCCGGGTCCGGGTGTATGAGCGACCGTTTCACGGCGCGCTCTGAGCGGAAGGCGGGAACGGTCACCCATGATCCGAGCACAACGCTTGGTCTCCCTGTCGGCGGCGGCCCTCATGGCACTGGCGGCCTCGGTCTTCGTCGCCGCCGGCGGCGACGCCGCCCCGGCGTCCGCTGATCCGGTGCAGTCGCGCTACCCCTACAGCAACCGTGACGTCGGCTTCTCCGAGGTCGGCTGGGACTTCAAAACCCCTGGCGGGATCGGCGACCATCTGGACCGCATGCAGGGGTTCGTCCCGGGCCGCACGCCGATCATCAGGGCATGGACCGACTTTCACACGTTCGCGTCGAAAGACGATGTCACGGGTGCCATCACCATGAAATTCGACCACCTCGACGAGGTGGTGATGGAGGCGCACCGCAAAGGTATGCGACCGCTCGTGACCCTGTTCGGCTCGCCCAGCTGGCTCAACGGCGGCCACGGCTGGACGGAGAAACCGAACCAGGACCCGCCGGAGACCTGGCTGCCGATGGACAGCGAGGGCTGGAAGACGCTCGTGGAGCAGACGGTGCAGCACTACGGGCCGCCGCCGGGCTCGCCGCCCGGCACCCCGCCCATCGTCGACGCCTTCGAGGTGTGGAACGAGCCGAACATCGACGGCTTCGGCAAGTACGACGGCGTGTACGGGGACGACGGCGTCATCCGGCCGGGGGACGGAATCTACGACCCGGCCGCCGACGCGACCGCGACGCTGGCCCGGTACTGGGAGCTGGTCGAGATGGCGTCCACGGAGATCCGCGCCACGTGCGGCCAGTGTTATGTGCTGGCCGGCGGGTCGGCGGGGCTCGGCGCGATTCACGGCGACGCGGCGAGGTCGCCGTCGGCGTGGCTGGACTGGGGGTACGCCCACGGTTACAAGGACACGTTCGATGCGGTCGCCCATCATCCGTACTCCGACATGCACGACGCCCCGGACACGTCGAAATGTGGCGCGCCCTGGGAGAACCTGTTCGGACCGCCGGCCGATGACACGCCCGGGCAGATCTGTGGTGAGCTCGCCGCGGTCCGCGACGTGATGGTGCGGAGGGGCGACGCGGACAAGAAGATCTGGGGCACCGAGTGGGGCTACGGGCTGATCTACCCCAATCCCGCCTCGTGGTGGTCGGAGAAACGGGACCAGTTGGTCAAGGGCGTCCGGATGTGGCAGGCCCAGGACTACACCGGCCCACTCGTCCTGTTCTCGTACCGCGACTCCGAAAACAACCCTTACGGCGTCGTCACCGAGAAGGGCTTCGTCAAGAAGGACGTGACGCTCTACAACGACCTGAGCCTGGCGTTCACCAACCCCGACCTGCGGGTGCCGTTCAAGTCGCAGGGCGGGATCGGCGGGTACGACCTGGCCGATCCCCGAGACCGGGTGGTGCCGTTCGACTACGAGCACACCGGCAAGCTCGATCACCTGCTGGTCTACCGGCCGGGCACCGGGATCGTCTACGTGCTGCGGCGAAAGGCGACGGTCGGCACCGAGCGGCCCAGCTTCGAGACGGTGTTCAGGTCCACGAACGGGATCGGCGGCTTCAATCTGAGCAGCACCAACGACCAGATCATCAGCTACGACTTCGCGCACACCGGCCGGCAGGACTACCTGGTGCTGTACCGGCCGGGGACGGGCGTTGTGCACGTCGTCGGCCACGCGTCGGACGGCAGCTTCTGGCCGGTGTACACCTCGACCAGCGGCATCGGCGGCTACGACCTGGCGTCGCCGAAGGACCGGCTCGTGGCCTACGACTACGAGCACAGCGGCAAGCTCGACCACCTCGTGGCGTACCGGCCCGGCGACAACGCGCTGTTCATCCTGCAGCACAGCGCCGCGGGGCCGTTCACGACTGTCGTCGGGTCGCATCAGGGCATCGACGGCTTTGCCCTGACCAGCCCGAACGACCAGGTCATCGCCTACGACTACGCGCACACCGGCAAGCAGGACGCCCTGCTGCTGTACCGCCCCGGCGCCGGGCTCGTCACCATCGTCGGGCACGCGGCCGGCAACACCTTCTGGCCGCACCTCATGTCGTCCAGCGGCATCGGCGGCTACGACCTCGCCGACCCGCGGGACCGCATCGTCGCCTTCGACTACGCCCACGCCGGCATGGCCGACCACCTCGCCGTCTACCGGCCCGGCACCGGCTACCTGGACGTGGTGCGGCACGACCCCAACGACACGTACTCGGCGGTCCACGTCTCCCACCAGGGCGTCGGCAGCGTCGGCTGGTTCGACCTGCGCAACGCCCAGGACCGGATCGTCGCCTATGACTTCGGGCAGACCGGCAGCGCGGACCATCTGCTGCTGTACCGGCCCGGCGGGCGCGCCGTCACCATCGGCACGCGATAGGACACGCCCTAGGACAGAGCGGTGGCGGCGGGTCCCGGTGCGACCGGGGTCCGCCGCCGCCCGAGCGTCAGGCGTTCGGCAGGTGCGGCTCAGCCGGGCGCTGCGAGGGTAGGGGTAACTCCCAACCCGACTGGGCGGCAGCAGGATCGAGCAAGATCTAGAAACCGTGGAAGCTCATTTCCATGACCACGCAGAAGATCTTCCGGTTCCAGCGGGCCGTCCTGGCCCTCGTCCTTCCCGTCGCCGTGACAGCGGCAGTCGCCGGGTGTGCTGACTCAGCGGCGCCGAAGGCCGCGCCCGCGGCCAGTTCGGTAGCGGCGGTTCCCTCGACCTCGACAAGTGCGGCCGGCGCGGCAGGTGCGGCCCCCGCAGCGGGCTTGCACATGATCGCCAACAACGGGCATCAGCTTGCCTTCCACGTCACGCCCGGAAGTTCTCCCACCATCGTGCTGGACGCCGGCGGTGGCGAGGACTCCTCGTACTGGGATGCCCTGGTGCCGCAGCTGTCGCAGGCCACCGGATCGCAGATCATCACCTACGACCGGGCCGGTCTGGGCGCCAGCGAGGAGGTGAAGGGCCCATGGGACCCCAAGGCCGCCGCCTCCGACCTGCAGGCCGGTCTGCGTGAACTCGGCGTCACCCAGAACGTGGTCCTCGCGGGCCACTCGCAGGCAGGAGAGGTGGCCCACTACTTCGCCCTCGCGAACCCCGGCGTTGTCTCCGGGGCGGTGCTCGTCGATGCCAACGTGCCGCAATTCTTCACCGACACCCAGACCCAACGCCTCGTCGCGCTAACCACACCGCAGATCGAAGAGCTCAAGAAGGCGCCGTCGACGAAGGCGAACCGCCAGCTCATCGCCACGGCCGACAACTTCGGTCCCACGCACCAGGCGTACCACAAGGTCTCCTGGCCCGACGGCGTTCCCGTCATCTACATCGTGTCGGACAAGACGCCCTTCGATGGATCTCCGCAGGACGCGCAGGCCTGGCGCGACGCGGCGGCGGCGTTCACCAAAGCGGGGCCCGACCGCGCACTCGTCATCGCCGAGGGAAGCTCGCACGACGTTCCCCAGGACAAGCCCGCCTTGGTGCTCAAGGAAATCGAACAGATGACCACCACCGTCGAGTAAGGGCCATCGGGCCGACGGCTGACGGGACCGGCGAGCCTGGTTGACCGGCGCTGCCCCGGCGTTCTCGGTCAACAAGTCCGCGGAGACGGCACGATGCGCGATGATGGAGTGAGATGACCGATAACAGCGGAACCGCCACGTCCGGCGGTTCCTCGCCCTCGCGGGAGGGCTCCGGGCCGGGTCGCGTCACGAGCAGCGGTACGAATCCGCGCTCCGCGCTGGCCCAGCGGATGAGCCTGCTGGGCTGGTCGCTGGTGCTGCTGTCGGGCGCGGCCCTAGGTGCCGTGCTGGCCACACTCTGGATCACCTCGATATCGGTCGCCGCGCTTGGCGTCGGAATCCCACTGACCCTGCTCGCGACCGTACTGGTGCGCTGGTTTGCCGATCTGCATCGCCAGTGGGCCGCCGACCGGCTCGGCGAACCGGTGCCCGCCCGGCCCTATCAGCCGACGCCGGACGCCGGGTGGCCGGTGCGGCTCTGGACGATCCTGCGCGACCCGGCGACGTGGCGGGACTGGATCTGGTTGGCGGTCAACTCGATCACCATTTGGTTGAGTTGCGGACTGTCGCTGCTGTTCTTCCTACTCGGAGTCGTATACCTGAGCTATCCGCTCATCTATCAGCTGACGCCTTCTCAGGTATTCCGCACTCCGCTGGGGGAGGGCTTCCGGCTGCACAGCGTCGCGCAGTCGTTCGGGCTGGTACCGCTCGGTCCGGTTTTCCTTCTGCTCTGGTACGTCACCGCGGTGCGCCTCGCGAACCTCAACGCTCGGGTGATCCGCGCTCTGCTCGGCCCCACCGAACAGGCGCGCCTGCGGGCCCGCGTCCAACAGTTGGCGACCTCCCGAGCTGAGACCGTCGACACCCAGGCCGGTGAACTGCGCCGAATCGAACGCGACCTGCACGACGGCGCGCAGGCCCGGCTGGTGTCGCTGGGTATGAGCCTGGGATTGGCCGAACAGTTACTGCCCAACGATCCGCAGGCCGTCCAGCAGTTGCTGGCCGAGGCCCGCGAGTCGACCTCCAGCGCCCTCACCGAGCTGCGCGACCTGGTACGAGGCATCCATCCGCCGGTACTGGCCGACCGTGGCCTGGACGGCGCACTCAAGGCCTTGGCCCTGGCCAATCCGATCCCGACCACGGTGGTGACCCGCCTACCCGGACGGCTGCCGGCCCCGATCGAGTCCGCGGCCTACTTCGCCGTCGCCGAGGCATTGTCGAACGCCATCAAGCACGCCCAGGCCCAGCGGATCCGGATCACCGTGGAGTTCGCACCCCACCGGGGCGGCGCTGCCGGGGAACTGACGATGCTGGTGTCCGACGACGGCCGTGGGGGTGCTTCGATCGATTCCGGCACGGGCCTGCGCGGCATCGTCCGTCGCCTGTCGGCCTTCGACGGCACGCTGACCGTTGACAGCCCGCCGGGCGGACCTACCGAGGTGAGGATGTCACTGCCGTGCGTATCGTGATAGCCGAGGACCTCGCCCTGCTCCGCGAGGGCCTGATCAGGATCCTGCGGGCCAATTCATTCGAGGTCGTGGAAGCCGTCGACAACGGCCCCGCGCTGATCCGGTCGCTGACGACGCACCGCCCCGACGTCGCCATCGTCGACGTGCGATTGCCGCCGACCTTCACCGACGAGGGGCTGCGTTCCGCGATCGAGGCCCGCCGCCAGATTCCAGGGCTGCCCATCATGGTGCTGTCGCAGTATGTCGAGCAGATCTACGCCAGGGAGCTGATGTCAGATCGCGCGGGCGCGGTGGGCTACCTGTTGAAGGACCGGGTTACGGACGTCGAGCAATTCGTCGCCAGTGTCCGGCAGGTCGCTACCGGCAGCACCGTTATGGACCCCGACGTGGTGAGTGCGTTACTCACCCACCGCTCCAGCGACCCTAAGCTCCTGGAGCTGACCCCACGCGAGCACGAGGTCCTCACCCTGATGGCCCAGGGCCGCTCGAACGCTGCGATCGCCGCCCGGATGTTCGTCACCGAGAAAACCGTCAGCAACCACAGCAACAGCATCTTCACCAAGCTCGGTCTCAAGCCCTCCGAGGACGACAACCGCCGCGTCCTGGCGGTCCTCGCCTACCTGGAAGGCTGAGTCCTTGGCCTCTACCCCACCAAAGCCGAGCGTCCACAACGGACGGGGCTGGATCACTAAACTGCGGCAATGACGACACCTGCCACAGGTCACTTGTCGCCGGGACTGTCCCGCTCTCTGCGGGTTCCGGTCTGGGCGCTACTCCTCATGGTGGTCGCCGGCGTATTACTGGGCGGGGCGGCGACCTGGGGCATGACTGCCGACAATGGCAAGCCAGCCATCGTCCAGGGAACGGTGACCGCGGTGAACTCCGACGGTACGGCGATCGGCTTTACCGCCGACGGTGGGGATCGCGACGGCGAGGGTCTACCGCTGGTAGCGGACATTCCTTGGACCGACGCCGCAGGCGAGACCTACGGCGGCACCCGTCCCACCTGCCTGGCCCCCGGCTCGTTTGGGCAGCGGGTGGAACTCGGGATTCTCACCATCCGCGACAGCGGCCACGGGCCGTCGAGGGTCGTGGTGTGGGCGCACTGCCTGGCCTAGAACGAATGGGTCCCGCCCCTGCCTTGCCAAGATCAGGACTTCTGTCGGCTGACGCCGCCTTCGCCCTACCGCCGTCGACCGGCTTGGCTGCACGAATGGCTGTACGGTTGCGGAATGCTTCCCTGTGTGGCGGGAGGAACTGTGGCAATCAACAAGCGAGGCAGTAGGCGGATCGTTGTCGATGACAAGGGCTATCGCTGGTTGATCCGTAGGAAGCCGACGTACTGCCAAGGCTTGACCTGGTCGCCGCTGAGCTTTGCCGTCGAGCGGACGGACCCACCTGGCTGCGCCACCCTTATCGTCGAGTTGGCTTCCCCTCGTCCGGACAACTGGGTGAACGCGACGGCAGCTCCGGTGCTGCCTTCGGCGGTCGCCAGCGCCATACGGCAAGCGCTTGAGCGTGGATGGCAGCCGGATCATCCGGGGTCGCCGTTCATGCTGAACCTCGGTGATGGTGAACAGCGTTCATAGCCGGTGGGTGAGAGCGGATCTCCTCGTCCGGCAGTCGTAGACCGGGCCCGGTACCCCCTCAACTCCGCCGGCACCGCTTCCGCGTACGACTCAAGTCGTACGAGCAGATCCGGCATCAGGGTGGACGTCCTCGCCTCGTTCGATCCCTAGCGTCGTGGATGTCTTCGGTCTCCGACCCAACCGGGAGTTTCCCCGTGCCATCGCCACCGCTGCTGGTCGCGGACGACGTGAGCAAGTCGTTCGGCATCACCCAGGCTCTGAACGGCGCTTCGCTGAAGGTCTTCGCGGGTGAGGTGCTGGCACTGACCGGGCCGTCCGGTTCCGGCAAGTCCACGCTGCTGCACTGTCTCTCCGGCATTCTCGCCCCCGATTCCGGCCGGGTGACCTTCGAGGGCCATGACCTGACCGCACTGTCCGACCGCGAGCGCAGTGCGCTGCGGCGCGGCGCGTTCGGGTTCGTCTTCCAGTTCGGCCAACTGGTGCCCGAACTCACCTGCCTGGAGAACGTGGCCTTGCCGCTGCGGCTCGCCGGCAGGCGGCGTAAGCAGGCGGAACGGCTGGCCGCCGAACTGCTCGCCGACCTAGAGGTGACCGAGGTGGCGGGCAAACGCCCCGGGCAGGTGTCCGGGGGGCAGGGGCAGCAGGTCGCGGTGGCCCGCGCGCTGATCAACACCCCTCGGATGATCTTCGCCGACGAGCCCACCGGCTCGCTCGACTCCCGCAACGGTGAGCAGGTGATGCGCCTGCTCGTCGCCGCCGCGAAACAGCGCGGTAGTGCGGTCGTGCTCGTCACCCACGAGGCGTTCATCGCCGCCTGCGCCGACCGCGAGGTGGCGTTCGCCGATGGCGCCGCCGTCGCCCCGGCGGTCGCCAGATGAATGGCATCGCCGCCCGGGGCCGGCTCGCCTGGCTGGACGATCTCGTCCTGGGGGTGCGGCTGAGCGTGTCCGGCGGGCGTTCCGGCTGGCTGCGGCTCACCCTGATCACGGCCGGGGTGGGCCTCGGCGTGGGGATGCTGCTGGTGCTGGCCGCCACGCCGACCGCCGTCTCGGCCCGCGAGCAGCGACGCGCCGATCGCGCGCTGGGCGCCTCCGCCGAGCAGGCCGGTCCGGGCACCCTGCTGTCCCAGACCACCCAGACCCAGTTCCACGACGAAGTCATCCGGGGCCGGATCCTGCGCCCGGAGGGCGATCGCGCCCCGGCGCCCCCGGGGATCACCCGGCTGCCGGCGGCCGGGGAAATGTTCGTCTCACCGGCGCTGGCCGTCCTTCTCGACGGCCCGGGCGGTGAGGTGCTGCGCGAGCGGTGGTCCGCCCGGGTGGCCGGAGTGATAACGCCGCCGGGGCTCTCGGGGCCCGACGAGGTGTACTTCTACCTGGGCTCGGAAACGCTCACCACAAAGGACGGAGCGGCGCGGGCAGTCTCGTTCGGTGGGGGAGGCACCCCCACCACCGACGCGACGATCGTGATCCTCGCTGTCATCGGGACAGCCATCATGGTGCTGCCGGTGCTGGTCTTCGTGACCACGGCCGTCCGGTTCGGCAGCGCGAGCCGGGAACGGCAACTCGCCGCCATCCGACTCGTCGGCGCCGACAGCCGGATGACGCACCGCATCGCGGCAGGCGACGCCCTGATCGGCGCGCTGCTGGGACTCGGCGTCGGCGGCCTGGTCTTCCTCGTCCTCCGCGGCACGGTGGGCGGTCTGCTGCCGGCCGACTTCAGCCCGTACGCGGCGGACCTGCGCCCGGTGCCGGCCCTGCTCGCCCTGATCCTGCTGGCGGTGCCGACCGGCGCGGTCCTGGCGACCCTGTCCGCGCTGCGCCGGGTCGTCATCGAGCCGCTCGGCGTGGTGCGGCGGAGCGGCGTACGCCGCCGCCGGCTCTGGTGGCGGCTGATCCCCCCGGGCATCGGCGTGGCCCTGCTCTACCCCCTGCTCGGCGGGCTGACCGGCGACGTCGGCGACGGCACCCGGGGCCAGCTCGCCGCCGGGGCGATCCTGCTGCTGGCCGGGGTCGTCGTGCTGCTGCCCTGGCTCGTGCAGGCGGTGGTCCGGCACCTCGGCGGGGGCAGCGTCGCCTGGCAGCTCGGCATTCGGCGCCTGCAACTCGACAGCGACGCCGCCGTCCGTTCCGTCTCCGGGATCGCGGTGTCTGTTGCCGGCCTCATCGCCGTCCAAGGGCTGCTCGCCACCTCGATAGCGTCCACCAGCGGGACCCAGCCGCCGGCCGACCGCTTCCAGGCCGCCGTCTACACCAACGGCGCCGACGGCAAGGGCTGGGGCGCCGCCCTAACCGGAACCGAGGGCGTCGAGGAGGTGCGCACCGCCGGCTACGGCTACCTGCGCGCCACCCCTCAGAACGAGATCGGCGTGAGCGTACGGGTGGGCGACTGCGACGCGCTCCGACAGTTCGCACCGCTGCCGTCGTGCACCGAGGGCGACAGCTTCCGGGCCGTCATGCCCGGCTGGGAGAGCCCCACGCTGCCGTCCGGGACCGTCGCCGCCTTCCACGGCGTCGACGACAAGGCGCCGGTGTCCCGCTGGAAGGTGCCCACCGACCTGCACACTGTGACGTTGTACTCCGGCGAGTCCGCCCCGATGTCGTTCCTGGCCACCCCGGCGGCGCTCGGGGTCCGGCCCGACCTGCGCGGCCTGGAGACCGACGCCTACCTGATGCGGCTGGACCGGGCCGATCCCGACGCCATCGAGCGGGTCCGCACCACCATGACCCGGCTCGACCCGGCCGCGCCCCCGCAGCTGTTCGCCGATCGGCGGATCGGTGACCAGTTCGCCGGTGGGCGGCAGGTGGCCCAGGGCTGCGCGGTGCTGCTCCTGCTGTTCATCGGCGCGAGCATGCTCGTCAACGTCACCGAGCAATTACGCGAGCGCCGCCGGCTGCTGGCCGTGCTCGCCGCCTTCGGCACACGGCGGCGCACGATGTCCGCGTCCGTGCTCTACCAGGTCGCTGTTCCGGCCGCGGTCGGGCTGCTCCTGGCGGTCCTGATCGGCAGCAGCCTGTCGGCCGTCCTGCTCGCGGTCACCCAGGCCCCGATCACCTTCGACTGGCCGGCGATCGCCACCATGACCGCCACCGTCGCCGCGATGGTCCTGGCCGTCACGGCCGCCGGCCTGCCGCTGCTGTTCCGCCTGCTGCGAGCCCCGGAGCTGCGCAATGAGTGAAGCCCATACGCTGACCGGCATGTCGTCACGCGTCCGGGGATTGCCGGCCGACCTGCTGGTGTCCTGCTCGGTGGCTGCCCTGTCCACGTGGTGGTGGCACCAGTTCCGGCTGGGCGGCCTGATCTTCGGGGTGCTGGCCGGGCTGGTGTTGATGTGGCGGCGGCGGTGGCCGATCACCGTCCTCGCCGTCGTGGCGGTGCTCACCACGGTGACGGCGACGATCGAGGTCAACGGCACCAAGTTGCACGACGGCATGCTGCTGGTCACGATCGCCGCCGCCATGTACGCGACCATCGTCCACACCGCGACGATGCGGCGCGCGGTGGCCGGCGGTCTCGGCGCGTGGGTGGTCGGCGCCGTGGTGCTGCCGCTGCAGAACGGCCCCGGCACGGGATGGGCGGCACTCACCGTCCGCGACATCGCCTGGAATTTCTGGTTCGGGACCGGCTACGCGGCCGTGATCTGGGCCGTGGGCCTGACCGTGCGGTACGGCGGCCAGCTGCGCGAGGCGGTGGCGGAGCGCCGGCTCAGTGCCGAGCGGGAACACGAGCACGTGGCGCGGATCGCCGTCGTCGAAGAACGGGCGCGGATCGCCCGGGAGCTGCACGACATCGTCGCGCACTCCCTGTCGGTGATCATCCTGCAAGCCAACGGTGCCGCGTACGCGTTCGACCACGATCAGCAGCGGGCCCGGGAGGCGTTGCGGACCATCGGCGCGACCGGCAGCGACGCCCTCGGGGAGATCCGGCAGCTCGTCGTGTTGCTCCGGGGGGACGGCGACGGCCCGTCCGACCGCATCCCGGGCGGGCTGGACCAGGTGGAAGCCGTGGTGCAACGCGCCCGCGACGCCGGTCTGACGGCTGACCTGATCGTGCACGGCGCCCCGCCCGAGGTGCCCGGTGGCGTGGCGCTGGCGGTCTGCCGGATCGTGCAGGAGTCGCTGACCAACACGCTGAAGCACGCCGGCCCGGACCCGGCCGCCACGGTGACCCTCAGCTACCGACCGGGCGTCATCGACATCGAGGTGACAGATCTCGGTGCCTGCGCAGAGCCGGCGATTCCCGGCGGGCACGGGCTGATCGGCATGCGCGAGCGGGTGGCCCTGTATGGCGGCACCTTCGCAGCCGGGCCCGACCCGGACGGCGGGTGGCGGGTCCACGCCGGCATCCCGCTGGCCGGCGCCCGGGCGTTGGCGGTGTGATCCGGGTCGTGCTCGTCGATGACCAGCACCTGGTCCGGGCCGGTTTCCGGATGGTCCTGGACTATCAGCGGGACATGACCGTGGTCGGTGAGGCGGGCGACGGCGCCGAGGCGCTGCGACTGCTGCGGACGACCCCGGCTGATGTCGTGGTGATGGATCTGCGGATGCCCGTTCTCGACGGGGTCACCGCGACCAGACGCATCTGCGCCACCGGCCCGCTGCCCCGGGTGCTCGTGCTGACCACCTTCGACACCGACGAGGACGCGTTCGCGGCGCTGCAGGCGGGGGCGAGCGGCTTCCTACTCAAGAGTGTGCTCCCGGAGGAGCTGCTGACCGCGATCCGGGTGGTGGCCAGCGGCGACGCGGTCGTGGCGCCCCGGGTGACCCGGCGCCTGCTGGATCGCTTCGCCGGCCGGCTCGTCGCGGAGGGACCCGCGGTGGCGGCCCTGCCGGCCCTGACCGACCGGGAGCGGGAGGTGCTGCTGCTCGTGGCGCAAGGGCTGTCGAATCTCGAGATCGGTGGCCGGCTGCAGGTCGCCGAGGCGACCGTGAAGACCCACATGGGCCGGATCCTGGCGAAGCTGGGGCTCCGCGACCGGGTCCAGGCGGTGGTCCTCGCGTACGAGTCAGGGCTGGTACGGCCCGGCGGTGACCGCTAGAGCCGATCTATTCCAAGGTGGGAAAGTACTTGTTCCAGTACCGGGCATCTATTGGGGGACCTCGAATTGGATCCACAGGGCCAATTTTCTTGGCCCTGTGGATCCAAGAACCAAATCTCGAACCAGCGGATATTTGCTCGAGTTTTGAAACCACGTTCCCCGTCTCGAGGCGTCGAACCAGTTCGTCGAGACGCCGCCACGTCCGGTCGAGGCTCAGGGGCAGAGGGTTTCGTCCATCAGCTGATTGGCGCGCGAGTACACGGGCAGCGGGTTCGCGAGCTGGGTGGTGAGCGAAAGTACGGTGACCCGTTTTCCGTCGGGGCTGGCCCCGTTGAAGGTGGCCGATCCGGGGGTGTCGCCGGGGTGTGCCCAGTACACGCCGCAACTGTCGTCGATCCGCATGATTCCCAAGCCGTACTGCGCACCCGGGAGAACGGCCGCGATATCCGGCGCGGGGACTGTCTGGTGCATCTGTGCCATCTGGGCCGGCGCGAGCAGCCGGCCGCCCTGCAGCGCCTGCCAGAAGCGCGCCAGGTCGCTCGGTGTACTCACCAGCGCGCCGGCCGCGTCGGCCGCGGTCGGGTTGAACTTGGTCGTGTTCACCAGAGGACCGTCTGCTTCAAACTGGTTATATCCCTCGGCGTGCGGGTCGCGAATCGTCGGGTTGTTGCCTGGGAAGTAGGTTTGGTGCATGTTCAGGGGGGCCAGGATGCGGGTGCGTACTTCCTCGGCCCAGGAATGCCCGGTGATCTTGCTGATGATCATTCCGGCGAGTGCGTAGTTGGTGTTGGAGTAGCTCCACGACGTGCCAGGCGCAAAGAGCGGGGGGTGCTTCATCGCCAGCGCCACCAGATCCTTCGCATCGTAGTGATCGAAGCGATGCGCGCGGAAATCCTTCGCGGACTGCGTGAGCGGGACGTCATCGAGGTATTCCGGGAGGCCGCTGGTGTGCTGCAGCAGCTGCCGTACGGTGATCTTGCTGCCGTCGTTGCCGTTGCCGGACACCACGCCGGGCAGCCAGCGCTGCACCGGGTCCTCCAGCGACAGCCGCTTCTCGCCGACCAACTGCAGCAGGGTCACCGCGACAAACGTCTTGGTGTTGCTGCCCATCCGGAAGTAGCCGTTCGCGGGAACCGGCGATGTGGTGTCCATGTTCGCTACGCCGGAACGCGCCGTGGTCGTCTGGTTTCCGACTCGGGTGAGGCCCTGCACACCGGTGATGCCGAGGGTGTGCAAGTCGCCGACGGCTGCTCGCAGGTGATCCGCTGTGGACACCGGACCACCGGCTCCGTGCTGCCCGGCGTACGCCGACGGTCCCGCGCTGACGGTAATCAGCGCACCGACCAGGGTGGCGCTGACCAGGGTCGCCGCAGCCGCGATCCGAACAGTCCGTGTCTTCTTCATCTTGCACTCCCTCGGAGATTATTTGGTCGATGAAGCGTACGAAGAAGCGCTGTCCCGACTCGATCCCGCAGGCATCCCGAAGCGTGGTAGTGCTAGCTCCTATATTCCGCACGTCGGTGATCGTGGGTGGGTTTCGGCGCGGCGGACTGGTGACGAGAACGGCCCGGTGGGAGCGGACACCCCTGCAGCTCCAAATCCTCGACCTGCTTGTCAGTCGACCCGCGGCGATCGGCCTATCGGGCTCGCCCGCTCCCAGCCGTCGGTCTACGAGATCGGAGAATTCACCATCGTCGTGGGACACCACGAATAACAGCGCCGACGAGTGCGCGATGACAATCGCCCACGCGCTCGACATGGCGCCCTTCCCGAAAGCATTCGACCGGCTCCGCCATCGGCGCGATCTCTGAGCATCGCCCCCTCACCCATTCACGGAACCAAGATCGAGTGCGCTCTCATGCCACGATGCGCGCTGCGACTCAGGCGCCAAACAGTCACCCTCAGTTGTCACGATCTTGGCTCGGCTCGGACAGCCGAACGTCGCTGAAGTTGATAGCCAGATCGACGGCAGGATCGCGGATCTCCGGATTCAATCGTTGGGCGTCGTTCTGGGCCTGTGCACGTTCGGGCGTCCCCAGTTGGGCAGGTTGGCCCGTATGCCGGCATCAGGCAGGGTGTCGCTGGCTGCGGGCGGGCAGATACTTCCACGTGCTGACGGCGACGCGGCATGCGGTCACGGGCCGAGGAGGGCGACCGAGACGAGGGCGTCAGCGAGCAGATAGGGACCGAAGGCGATGTCAGGATCGCCTCGGAGCGCGAGGCGGGTCAGCGCCTCGGGAGCGGCGAGCCTGTAGGGCATCACCGCCCCCACGAACACCGCGCGTCAACCGAAGGGTGCCAGCGCCGCGGCGAGCAACGCGGCCAGCCGGACGTCGCCAAGCCCTAGCCCGCTGCCGCCGGTGACCGCCAAAAGCAGGAAGGCGGTACCGACCGCCGCGGCCGCCAGCGCCGCGCTCATCACCGTCTGCGCCTCGCCTCGTCGGACGAGCAGCCACCGAGCAGCCAAGCCTCCACAAGGGACAGTAAGCAAGAGAGCCTGACCCGCGTTTCCGCAGGTCAGGCTCTCTTGATCTTGTGCGCCCGAAGGGACTCGAACCCCTAACCTTCTGATCCGTAGTCAGATGCTCTATCCATTGAGCTACGGGCGCTCGTGCTCAGCCAGTCTACACACCCGGCTTTCGCGCGGAGACTCCGGGATTCGAACCCGGGAGGGGCTTTAAGACCCCAACCGCATTAGCAGTGCGGCGCCATAGACCAGACTAGGCGAAGTCTCCCCGGTGATCCGCAGACCACCGCGCCCGAGGATACAGGTCGCCACCCACCCGGAGCAAAACGACTTCCGGGGTACGCCGACCAGGGTCGTCCCGCCCCCGTGTTTCGGCGCTGTGCGACGGCGTGATCGGGACTACGCTCCATCGATATGCAGGAGCAGCCGCCCAGCGAGTCGACCCGTCGAGAGCCTGCTGAACGAGCGCGCCGGCGCTCCCCGCGGCCCACCTTCACGCCTCCGACCGCCGCGGAGCAGCCCGGGGAGACGGTGCCACCGCCGGCGGCCGCTCCGGCGAGCCCGCGCCCTCGACGGGCCAAGGCCGCCCCGGCGGTGCTCTTCCAGCCTCCGGAACCGGACCGCCCGCTGCCTCGGCAGCCTCGCCGACCGTCTTCCGCACCGAGCGCCCCACCCGAGGACGCCGCACTCGGGACCGACCAGACCGGCCCATCCGAGACGGCCCGGCCCGCCACCAAGCAGACCGGCCGACCAAAGAAGGCCACACCCGCCGCCGACCAGGCCGGCCCGCCGCAGGAGCCCGCACCCACCGCCGAGCGGACCGGCCCGGCCGACGAGACCCCACCCGCCGCTGACCAGCCCGGTCCGCCGCAGGCGCCCGCACCCGCCGCCGACCGGACCGGCCCGGCCGACGAGACCCCACCCGCCGCCGACCAGCCCGGTCCGCCCGAGGAGACGCTGCCCGCCGCCGACCGGGCCGTTTCAGCCGCCGCCGACCAGGCCGATCCGCCCGCAGGCGGCCGGCAGCCATCCGCCGCAGCATCGGCACGCACGCCGTCGGCTCGCGCCACCCCGCGTAAGGCCACCGCCCGGAAGGCCACGAAGTCGACCGCCACCGCCCCGGCTGCGCCAGCTGCGACCGACACGACGGACAGGCCGACCGGCCAGGCGCCAACCCCGGCCAGCGCGGCGACCGCGCCGACCAGCAAGGCCACCCCGACCAGCAAGGCCACCCCGACCAGCAAGGCCACCCCGACCAGGAAGGCCGCCCCCGCCGAGAAGGCAGCCAGCCCGACCACGAGCGCCGCCCCGACCGAGAGCGCCGCCCCGACCACGAGCGCGACCAGCCCAACCACACAATCCGCCACCCCGGCCAGACGCACTGCCTCGGCGGCCAAGCGCGCGACGACCCCGCGCCGGAGCGCCACACCCACCGAACCCACCCCGGCACCACAACTCACGGCGACCCCGCCCCACAACGCCACACCCACCGAACCCACCCTGGCACCGCAACCCACGGCGGCCCCAGTGCTGGTCGGTGACCCGGTGCCGGGGCGTACCCCGGAATCGGAGCTGCGGGCGGTCGCCGCGCGCGTGCTCGATCACCCGGGCTTCGCGCCGGAGCTGTTGGCGCTTGCCGCGGTGCGGTCGCTCGGGCCCGGCGCGGCCGAGTGGGCCGCGCGGCTGCGGGACAGGTATCCGGACGCTCCGGCGGACGGCCTGGCCCGGATGGTGACCCGGCGGTACGTGCGGGCGGCGGGCGTGGGTGGGGCGACCGCGGCGCTTGCTGGCTTCTTCGCGCCGCTCGCCGAGCTGGCCTCGGTGTTGTGGACGCAGGCGAACCTGGTGTTGCACCTGGCGGCGGTGTACGGCAGGGATCCGGCGCATCCCGACCGGGCCGTCGAGTTGCTGGTGCTGACCCAGGTGCACCCGGACGCGGCGAGCGCGCGGGAGGCTCTGACCGCGGCGCAGACGGCTGGCGACCCGGTCGAGGGGGCGTGGCCGCGGGCCGCGGAGGCGGCGTGGCGGTTGGCCGCGCCGCTCGTCGTGCAGGCCGGCGGTTGGGTGGCGTTGCGGCTGGTGGCTCGGCTGCTGCCGGGTGCGGCGGTCCTCGCGGCGGCGCTGGGTGACGCGGCGGCGGCCGACCGGCTCGCCGCTCGGACGGTGGCCGTCTACCGGCGTTGATCCGTCAGAGCCAGTCGAACCACTCCCGGGGCAACGACGCGTAGCCGACGAAGGCGACCACGTCGAGCAGGGTGTGCGCGATGATCAGCGGCAGCACTCGCCGGGTGCGCAGGTAGAAGAGGCTGAAGATCACGCCCATCACCGCGTTGCCGACGAACGCGCCGAAGCCCTGGTAGAGGTGGTACGAGCCGCGCAGCAGCGCACTGGCCGCGATGATCGCGGCGAGCCGCCACTGGAGCTGGCGCAGCCGGGTGACCAGGTAGCCGACCACGATCACCTCTTCCAGCACGGCGTTCTGCACGGCGGCGAGGATCAGCACGGGGACCGCCCACCAGACCTGCGGCAGCGCGGCCGGCACCAGCGTGGCGTTGAGGCCGAGCTGGGCCGCGACGAAGAACAGAGCCAGCCCGGGCAGGCCGATCAGCGCGGCCAGGCCGGCGCCGCGGGCCAGGTCCTGGCCGGGCCGCCGGGCGTCCACGCCGAGGGTCCGCGCCGGGTCGCCGGGGTCACGGCTGAGCAGGTGTACGGCCAGCAGCACCGGCAGCAGCGCGAACACGATGCCGAGGAGCTGGTAGGTGAGGTCCAGCCAGGGCCGGGTCGACGCCGACGTGTTCAGCGAGGCGGTCTGTTTGGAGAGCGGACCCTCGGCGGTCAGCTTCGCGATGATCGAGACCACCGCGTAGACCGCCGACTGGCCGAGGGACAGGCCGAGGACCAGCAGTGTTTCGGTGCCCAGCAGGCGGCGGGACACCGGGCGGGTCAGCTCAACTGTCACCGCACCACTCTGCCCGACGAGTGGCACCGGCGGCACGGCCGACCGACCAGCATGAGCCGATCGCACATTCTGTGCGACCAGTCGACACTCTCCGTGGAGATTCTATGGGCGCCCGATCCGCTGTCGACTGGAGGAGGAGCGCCTCGTGGACAACCTCGCACGGTTGCTGAAGGAGAGCTGGACCTTGGTCGAGGACGATCGGGCCCGACTGACCGACCACTTCTACGCCCGGGTGTTCCTGCTCGACCCCGCCCTGCGGCACCTCTTTCCGGTGCAGATGACCGGCCAGGGCGACCGGCTGCTGGAAGCGATCGTCAGGGCGATCCACACGGTCGACGACCCGGAGACCTTCGCCGAGTTCCTCCGGGCGCTGGGTCGCGACCACCGGAAGTACCACGTCGACGATCGGCACTACGCGACGATGGGCACCGCGCTGCTGGACGCGCTGCGCCGCATCGCCGGCGACGGGTGGAACCTGGAGTACGACCAGGCGTGGCGGGAGGCGTACGACGCGGTCGCCGCCCTGATGGTGGCCGGCGCGGCCGATGACGACGGCCCGCCGTTCTGGCACGCCGAGGTGCTGACCCACAAGCGTTACGGCCCGGACACCGCCGTGTTGACCTGCCAGGCGTTGCAGCATCCACTGCGTTGGCAGGCTGGGCAGTACGTCAGCCTGGAGGTGCCGCGCCACCACCCCCGGGAGTGGCGGAACTACTCGGTGGCGAACGCCCCGAACGACGACAACGTGTTGGAGTTCCACGTCCGGTCGCCGGGGGCCGGTTGGGTGTCCGGTGCCTTGGTGCGTCGGGTGCGGCCGGGTGAGCTACTCCGCCTGGCGGCGCCGATGGGGTCGATGACCCTGGACCGCTCCTCGGAACGGGACATCCTCTGCGTGGCCGGCGGTGTCGGCCTGGCACCGATCAAGGCGCTGGTGGAGGATCTCGCCACCTTCAACCGCACCCGGTGGGTGCACGTCTTCTACGGTGCTCGCCAGGCAGCGGACCTCTACGGCCTGGACGGGTTGCAGGAGTTGGTCGCCGCACACCCGTGGTTGTCGGTCACCGCGGCGTGCAGCGACGACCCGGACTTCGACGGTGAGCTGGGCGACATTCCCGAGGTGGTGGCCCGGTACGGCCCGTGGACCGCGCACGACTGCTACGTCTCCGGCTCGGCCCGGATGGTCCGGTCCACGCTGCGGGTGCTCGCCGCCGACGAGGTGCCGCCGCCGCACATCCGCTACGACACCTTCGGCGACCTCTAGACGTTCCTCCCCCCACACCGGGGCGCGTGCCCCCGCCCCCTGGGGCACGCGCCCCGGTCCCCCTCGTCCGTCAGTAGCGCCAGGGGTGCCCGGTCTCCCGATATTCCTCGACCGGCACCAGCGGCACGCCGGGCGCCATCCGATCGACGTAGAGCTGGCCCTCCAGGTGGTCGATCTCGTGTGCGACAAGCCGAGCCATGCCGAACTCGAACGAGGTGATGATCCGGCTGCCGTCCCACTGGGCATGCTCCACGTCCAGCCGCAGCGGCCGGGGCACCAGACCTCGGTGGTCGAAGAAGGACAGGCAGCCCTCGTACTGCTCGTCGGTGTCCGGGGCGGCGTCGACAACCCGTGGGTTGAGCAGCACGACCGGCTCGGCCAACCGGTCGGGGGGCCGCACCACGGCCGCCGCCCGGCCGATGCCGAACTGCGGGGCGGCGACGCCCACCCCCTTGCTGAACGGGTGCAGCTCGTCGAGTCGGGCCAGGGCCGTGGTGAGCCGGTCGATGACGTCCCGTGCGACGTGCTCCTCCCCCGGCAGGTCGAACGGGCGGGCGCGCTGGCGGAGCAGGTCGTCGCCGCGCTGCACGATGCCGAGGCCGCGCATCCGGTCGCTGGGTCGCACCCGGACACCGCTCGGGCCACTGTCGGGTTCGGTTTCCGGGCGGGCGCGGAAGCGCCACTGCATCCGGTAGCGGGCGTTCAGGGGTGGGTCGTCGGTCTGCCACTCGTAGATCGCCCGGTCGCCCTCGTCGTGCCGCTGCGGTGCCGTCCGCAGCGGGCCCTCCTCCGTGGAGAGCGAGGTTTCCTCGCCCCAGACCTGCGGGTCGAGCGCCGCGGGCAGATCCAGGCGTACGGCGAGTTGCCGGGTGGGTAGTCGGACGGCCCGCTGGAACCAGGGACCCCACTTCTCGTGCCCGACGCTGTACGCGTACTCGATGGTGGCTCGGTCGCCCGGGTAGAGCGGAAAGCGCCGTTCCCCGTTCTCGAAGAGCAGCCAGATCTCCTTGAACGCGTCCCGGTCGTGTTTGGCTCGCCAGTGCATCGGCTCCGGTTCGCCGCCGCCGTCGTCTCGGCGGGCCTGTAGTTGCAGCTCGGCGAACGTGAGTTGGTGCTCGCGGTGGTGCCGGTTGGAGCGGCCGGGATCGTTCGGGTAGCGGTCGACGGCGACCCGGATCAGGTAACGGGTGACCGGCTCGGTCCCGGCGTTGTACAGCTCCCGGCGGATCATGCACCGGTAACCGCCGTCGGTGTGGGTGAGGGTGGCGAGTTCCCGTTCCACGACGAGGCCGGTGCCGGGCGGAAGCCACTGTCCGGGCAGGTGCGACTCGCGGTGCGGCTGACCCGTGCGGGCGTGCCGCAGGTCGTCGTACTCCCGGAAGCGCTGCCAGATCGCGCCGTTGGCTTCCAGGACCGCCTCGGCCCGGCGGGCGAAGTCCTCGGTGGGGCGGTGCCGGCGTCCCTCGACATGGCTCACGTAGGACGGGTCGAACCCCATCAGGATGGCCAGTTGTTTCTTGGAGAGCCCGCGCCCGGTCCGTTGCCGGGCGAGTTCGGCCGCGAAGGAGTCGGCAGCCCGTTCGAGGGGTGAGGTCGTCATTAGCTTCCTCGTGGCCGGGGCATTAAGTTTCACGTTCTGTGCGCGAGCACACACGCAACTGGCATGTTTTCGACACACCGCTTGACAATCCACCGACAGTCGTCGATGGTGCGGCAGCGTTTCCCAGGGGCTACTCCGGGTAGTAAGCGACGCACCACTCCCGTCGGACGGGTGTGACATTCGCCGGAATATGACCAAGGTGAGGCTTCCCTTACGGTCGACGGCCTGGTTAGGCTAGCCTTAGCTCAGGACGGCACATGTCGTCCACCGGGGCACTCCCGGTCACGCAGACGGGGGATGACTCAGGTGACAGCGGTGATGCCGAGGCGGGACGCCGTCGCCACGCCGCTCGCCCCCGTCACCGCGGCGCTGCGGGCCATGTTCGGCACCGACGACGTACCCGGGCTCGCCCGGGGCCTGGTTGTCGACGACGAGTTCGGTTGGGCGCCCGCCACCACCCTGATCGACGGCAGCCGGCTGCCGGAGTTGCTGCACGGTGCCGCCACCCGCTGGGGTGGCACGCCGCACGCGTGCGCGGCGCTGGCCTGGAAGTCGTACAGCTACTGGACGTCGCTGCCGGTCGTGCTCGGCTGGGCCTCGGCCCGCCGGGTGCCGCTCGTCGACCCGGCCGACGTGCTGATCCACTTCGAGGACCACCGGCAGTTGCTCACCATGGGCCTGCGTCGGGGGACCACAGTCGCGGTGCTGCCGAACGACCCGTTGGCGCTCGCCGGCCTGCCGGAGGTGCGGGTCGTCGCCGACGAGGCGGAGCTGCTGGCCGCGCTGCGCGCCGCACTGCTCGACGCGCACCTCGCACCGCTCATCACGGCGATCCAGTCGGAGGTCCGGGTGGGCACCCGGACGCTGCTCGGCTCGGTCGCCTCCGGCATTGCGCACGGCATCCTGCGGGCCGCCGACGGCCTGCCCGGCTCGACGGTGCAGAGCATCGACACCCTGCTCGGCGCGCTCGACCTGGCCGACCTGAT
The DNA here is from genome assembly GCF_043197345.1 of Micromonospora sp. NPDC049175. Classification (NCBI taxonomy): domain Bacteria; kingdom Bacillati; phylum Actinomycetota; class Actinomycetes; order Micromonosporales; family Micromonosporaceae; genus Micromonospora; species Micromonospora sp. NPDC049175. The sequence continues at coordinate 54,069 of NZ_JBICSY010000002.1, forward strand.
CGAGCTGGTGCCGGGGCCGACAGGTGAGCCGAGCGTGCAGCGGCGCACCTGCTGCCTCGCCTTCACCCTGCCCCGGCCCAAGGTCTGCCAGGGCTGCTGCGTCCGTTAGCCCCTCGTCGGCTCAGTCGGTGAACGACCGGACGTCCCACACCCACACGTCACCGGTGCGGACCGGCTGGATCCCGGTCAGCTCGGTCATCCCCCGACGCAGCGCGGTCTCGTGCTCGTGCGGCCCGAGAATGACCACCCCGGCCCGCCAGAAGCGCAGGTCGTCGACCGCTCGGACCCGCGCCTGCGGGGTGATCGGCGGCACCGCCCCGGTACGCCTGATGGTGGCGAAGAAGCTGCTGGTCGGGCGGGGTGGCGCACCGAACAACGCGACACGCGGGGGATCGGCGCTCGGACGGGTGTCCGGACCGAGGAAGTAGCCCCGGGCCAGCGGCATGTCCAGCCGGGTCTCCGCCGCCCACCGCAGCGGCTCCGCGTAGGTGCTGTCCGGCAGCGGCAGAGTCACCACGCTGCGCCCACCCGTCACGTACGCCCGCCAGGCCCCACTTGTCACGAACGTGGGGACCGGGTCGAGGTGGGCCACGGGCAGCGGAGTGGGGACGATCGGCAACAGGGCCATCGTGAGCACGGTCGCGGTGACGAAGCGGACCTGTCCCCTGGCGGCCGGATGCGAGCCGGCCAGTTCGCGGGCCCGTTCGGCGCCGTAGGCGAGGAGCAGCCCGATGATCGGCGTGATCGCCAACGCCCACCGGGTCGGCACCACCGAGTGCAGGATCGGCAGGTTCTCCAGCGCCGCCCACGGGCCCGGCACCCCCGTACCCCGGTTGTCGAAGCGGACCTCCCGGCCCAGCGAGAGCACCGCGAAGAGCAGCCCGAGCGCGGCCAGCGCGAGCACCACTATCGAGCGCCGCAACCACCAGACCAGGGCGATCACCAGCACCACCAACGCCCAGCCGAAGAAACTGTTCTCCTCGGTCGGGTTCTTGGCCAGGCCGGCGGCGGTGCGTGGGCTGCCGGCGAGCGCCTCCCGGGAGTACGCGACGAACGACGCCAGGTCACTGGAGTAGCCGCGAATCAGCCGGGACAGCCCGGAGTACGCGTCCGGTCCGAAGAACTGCACGTACAGGGGGTACGCCAGCAGCAGCGCGGCGAGTCCGGCGGCGACCGCGAGGCCGGCGAGGAAGGACCGGGCCCGGGACCGTAGCTCGGCACGGCCGACGGCGAGGACGCCGATGACCAGGCCGAGCCCGATCGCGGTCATCAGCAGGATCTCCAGGTTGAGGAAGGCCTGCCAGACGATCACGAGCGCGAGAAGGACCCCGTTGCGCAGCCAGCGGCCCGGTTCGCCGAGTCGCAGGGTCCGCCAGATGATCAACGGGACGACGAACTGCGACACGATGTTCGGGTGCCCGTTGGCGTGCGACACCATGGCCGGCGCGAACGCGCAGAAGCCGGCGCCGAGCCACGCCGGCCCGCGGCTGCCGATCAGGACCCGGGAGAGCAGGAAATACCAGGCGGTGGCGGTGGCGATCATGCCGATGGTGAGGAAGACCAGGAATGCCACTCTCGGCCCCAGGAGCAGGGTGACAGGCGTCAGTGGCAGCGAAATGGATAATACGGACGTATTGGCCATCAGATTCACGCCGTCCGGGACGTTCATCTGATTGGAATGGAACGGATACGCAAACTGCGTGACGACTCGCGCACCGTGCGCCATCATCCATTCGAATTGCGACTGATCAGACTGGTTGTCCCGCACGCCGCTGCCCGGCTCCAACCAGAGCCGAGCGGTCACCCACAGGCCGAGAACCACGAAGCTCAGCACGGCGACCAGATCGGCCACCTTCCCCCTGCGGGAAGGCCGAGCGCGACCCGACTCCCCCTGCGCCGACGGTGCGACGGCCGGACCGTCGCTGTCGCTGGGCGCGTCCGGCTCAGGAGTAGTCATGACAATTCACAGGGTAGTCAGGGCATCGCGCTGCCGTGACATGTTTCGGGGTACTGCCGTACTATGTGCCGGGTTCGCCGACCGCCGATCACGAACCCACCCCCGACCATAATTCGGCCACCCCCGATGCCCCGATTCTTCTGCCGTCCCAGCGGATGATTCACTCTGTCGGTCCAGGCACGGGTCGAGTTCATATCGTGAGGAATCGACGCATGGCAGAAATCACTGGGGATCAGCGCGTTCAGTCCGAGGTGTTGGAAGGTCTGGCGACCGCTGTCAACCACCGTCGCTGGTTCATCGAGCTGGCCGTGCCGTACCTCGGCGACGACCCGATCGAGATCGGCAGCGGCCTCGGTGACTACGCGCTGGAGTGGTCCGAGCTGCTGCCCAGGTTCACCGCGACCGAGGCCGACCCGGACCGGCTGGTGCAGCTCAAGGAGCGCCTCGCCGACCGGCCGAACATCGACGTCCGGCAGATGCTGCTGCCGCACAACGACCGGGGCGACTACAGCGCCGCGGTCTCGTACAACGTCCTGGAGCACATCGAGGACCACGTGGGCGCGCTGAGCAGCATGCGCGACCTGGTCCGACCCGGCGGCGCGGTGATCATCATCGTGCCGGCGTTCCAGTTCGCGATGGGCCCGGCCGACATCGCCACCGGGCACGTCCGCCGCTACACGAAGAAGACGCTCGGCGCGGCGATGACCGAGGCCGGCCTGACCATCGAGAAGATGCACTACGCCAACGCGCTGGGGCTGATCGGCTACTTCATGGCCACGAAGGTCTTCCGGCTGATGCCGAAGGAGGGCCCGATGGTCAAGGTGTACGACACCCTCGTGCTGCCCGCCACCAAGGCCGCCGAGCAGCTCGTCCGCCCCCCGTTCGGCCAGTCGGTCTTCGCGGTGGCCCGAGTCCCGTCCTGACCTTGCCCACGCCCCGCATGCCGCCCCCGCGATCTTGCACTTTCTGTCGTCCAGACGCCCCTTAGGTGGAGAATGTCGGAACAGAAAGTGCAAGATCGCGGGGTACGGGTCACTCCTTGATCTGGTGGGTCGGGCGGATCACCGCTCGGGCCAGGGTGTGGAACGTCAGGTTGAAGCCGACGTAGGCGGGGCTCGCATCCGGGGTCAGGTCCAGGCGGTCGACGTCTACCGCGTGCACCGCGAAGACGTACCGGTGCGGGCGGTCACCGGCGGGCGGAGCCGCACCGCCGTAGCCCTGCTCGCCGTAGTCGTTGCGGACCGAGAACGCCCCGCCGAGGTCGGTGCCCGCCGCGCCGCCCGCGCCGCTGGGCAGTTGGGTGACGCCGACCGGCACGTTGACGAGCACCCAGTGCCAGAAGCCGCTGCCGGTCGGCGCGTCCGGGTCGTAGCAGGTCACCGCGAAGCTCTTGGTCTCGGCGGGGAAATCCGACCAGCTGAGCTGCGGCGAGACGTTGTCACCACCGGTGCTGCCGTGCGCGTGCCGGGAGTCCATCGGCTCGCCGTTCTGCACGTCGTCACTCGTCAGCGTGAACGCGGGCAGCGTCGGCAGCAGCTCGTACGGGTCCGGGGCGATCGGTCGTTCCAGGGTCATCAGAACGCGTCCTTCCGGTGTGCGGAGATATCAGCCCCTTCTTACCCCGTTCCGGGGCCGCCGACGACCGGTTAGGCACTGTCCGGAGTCGCCGCGCGGATATGCTCACCGCCGCAACGTCCACGGGGGAAATTCGTGAGCATATGGCGTGACTTCCTGGTCGCCGTCATCAGCGCGCTCCGCAGGCCCGACGAGCAGTCGCTCGCCCGGGAACGCCGACGCGCGGTCGAGCGACTGGCCGAAGAGACGATCCGCCGGGAGCAGCGGCCCACTGACCCGCCGGAGTGACCAGGCCGCTCAACGCGCCCACCGAACAAAGCGCTCGAACAGTTCAGCCGCCGGGATGGCGGGCATTTCAGTCACCGCCACCACGTGCAAACTGCCCAGGTACATCGACAGACCGACCCGATCACCGCCGTACGCCTCGGACAGCCGTACTCGGGCTGGGGCGCAGGGCCACGGGGTGTCCTGCTCGCAGGTACGGCAGGTCCACTCGGGTCGACGCGGGATGTGTTGGTCGGCGAGGCGGCTCGCCAAGACGGCGGCGGCCCGTTGCCCCTGTACCGATCGGGCATCCGTGGCCGCTCTGACCGTGGTGGGGACCTCGCCCATCATCGGCCCGCACCGCCGTCGCGATTGCCGGCGGAGTGACGCCGTGCTTGAGCCAACAAGCGTTCCCGGGCAGCTTCCTGCTCCGCGCGTTGGATCGCCGGGCCGGTAGCACCGAGGGGTACAGAAGCCGCTAGTCGCCTAGCTTGCCGACGGAGCAGGTTGAACGGCCACATCATTGCGGTGCCCTCCCGTCTCAGGGGCGGCGGACATCGCCCTCAAATCGGGGGTGACGCCGCAAACCCACTGCAATCGCGAGAACACGGTATGCAGCGACGGAGGGCGCAAAGGGTACGCGGCGTACCCGGCGACAGGAGGTACCCCTACAGCTCCGGTACGGCGATCCTGCTCTCCAACTGGATCGCCTCGGCGCGGATGGCCGCCGGCGCCTCCCTAGCCAATCGGCCTGCCAACTCCTGAGCCGCCGGTGAGTAACGGACCGTCTCAGGGGAGGTGGCCTCCGCAAGGCCCAACAGGTGAAGCGTCGCCTCCTGTGCCCCTTCCAGGTCGGCAGAGCGCGCCAACTCCACGTAGTGCCGGCCTCGCCGTTCAGTCGACGGGATCGATGCCGGGTCGAGCGAGTGCGCCCGCCGTTGCGCCTCGTCAGGATCGCCCAGGTCGACCGCGCACATCACCGCGTACACGTCGACCAATGGCCGCGACACCCGGGTGCGAAGGCCGACGAAGCCGGCCGGCAGGGCCTGCTCGACCACCCGACGAGCGGCATCCCAGTCGGACCAGGCACCCTGGTCACCGGTACGAGCCCGCGTCAACGCGGTACAGAGATGCAGGTCGGCAAGCATCTCGGCCCACTCGCTCCCACCATCGGCGACTCGCGGCTCGATCAGATCGCGCGCCTCCCGCAAACGCTCCAACGCCTCGTCACCCCGGCCGACAGCGCGCAACAGGTGCGCCGCGTACCAGGTGGACTGGGCAATGGCGAGGGGGTCGTCAGCATCGAGGGCCGCCGCCATACCGCGGTCGACAGTCAGCCAACACAGCTCGCGGTCACCGTGCCAAGCAAGGTAGGCCTGCGCGAGGTGATGTGCCTGGGCCAGCAGGGCCAGGCTGACCCGCCTGTCGTCGCCGGTGTGCAGCCGGGCAGCTCGCTGAGTGGCGTCGAGTAGCCCGGGAAGGATGACGCTCACCTCGGTGCGCTGATGCCGAGAGGTGTGCCAGGTCTGCCACGCGGAGTCCACAGCGCCGCGCAGATAGTCGGGGGACTCCGGCTCGCCAGAGACGGAGATGTGCCAGGCGGTCAACGCCCGACGGACATCACCGATCGCGGGGTGACTGGGTCTTCCATCCAGGGACAAGGTCACCTGCGGCCCGAACAGATCTCCAAGGTCACGTACGCCGAGGTGCGGAGCGACCTGCTGAGCGGCTCGCAAGGTCAGGCTCCGACGCCCGTTCTCCACGAACTTGATCGTGGTCGGCGACAGTCCGGCAAGGCCGGCGAGCTGTTCGCGGGAGAGGCCGGCGGCTCGACGAAGCCGCTCGACGCGCTGGCCGGGGGTGAGTTGCTGATCCGCCATGAGGCACCTCGCCGTATCGGGTACATCGTGTACCCCGACCGTACGCCGCGATGAGGCACCCGTCGATGCCTACTCGCTGCGCTCCTCGACGCAGATGATCCACTCGGGCCCAGTGATATCGGGGGCATTCCTGAGCTTGGGACGCCCCTTCCGGGAAGCCGAGTGGGTAAGCGCGGCGTCCTGGTGAGCGGAGGGTGCGGGATTCGAACCCACGAAGACATCGCTGCGTTACCGGTTTCAAGACCTAGTTCTACCCCCCTTCCGACCAGGGCCAATACCGTTGAACTACTGGTGATCGCCGGCCATTTACCGCCGTCGGGTTGTCGCAAGCCGGGGCGTCGTGAGCTTCCTGCTTGATGAGCGGCCAGGCGTCCAAGTGCCAGCGCACCCCCCGGCGCGTTGCCGCAAGCCTTACGTTCGGGGCGACTGGCCGTCGGATGAACGACAAAACGCTGCGTCGCGGCGAGCTTGGGTCACATTCGGCGCATCATGAGTCGATGGCTAAACGAGACAGCGGAGCAGGTAAGTCGTGGCGTGCCATGCCGGTCTGGTTGATCCCTCTTGCCACGCTAGCTGTCGGGGCGGTCACCTACTTCGCGGTCAGCCTGCTACTGGAAGAGGTACGGCCACCTTCAGATGCCGACCCACTTGAGGCAGCCAAGCTGCGTGTTGAGACGATCCGAACAGGACTCACCGTAGGTGCCGGAGCCGCCGGGGCGGTACTGCTGCTCCTTACCGCTCGGCGGCAATGGCTCGCAGAGCAAACCCAGCTCGCAACCGAGCATGACGCGACTGAACGCCGCATCACGGAGCTGTATGTCAAGGCGGCCGAACAACTCGGGTCAGACAAGGCGGCGGTACGGCTAGCGAGCCTATATGCGCTGGAACGTCTAGCCCAGGACAATTCAGGACACCGGCAAACCGTGATCGATTTGATGTGCGCCTACCTGAGAATGCCTTTCACTTCCCCGCAACTTGTAAGAGTGTCCCCCGAACCTACTGATGATGAATCCGCCAAGCATGCTGCAGCTCGAGAGGAACTAGAAGTTCGTTCTACCGTTCAGCGGATTTTGCACCGACACCTCTTCAAGGAGTTTGCGAGCCGCAGGCACCAGTCGGCCTTCTGGGGCGGCATGGACGTTGCTATTAGCCTAGTGGGAGCAAGACTAGTCGATTTCACTTTTACGCGAGCGTGCATCGGATACGCGGACTTCTCCGGAGCAACCTTCGAGGGCTCCAGCAGCTTCGAGGACTGCAACTTTACATTCGGCGCTATCTTCGATGGTGCAACGTTCGGGCCCGTCACCTTCGCTTCCGCTACCTTCGGCAACCGTGCCGGATTCTCTCAGGCAGTGTTCGAGGGGATTGCCGATTTTGCGAAGACGGCGGCCACTTCGATTAGCTTTGATCGAGCCAAGTTCGGTGGAACAGCCACATTCGATGAGTCTACTTTCGGCACACTCAGCGATGTATGCGATTTCTCCGGCACTACCTTCTCCCACTACGCGTCATTTCGTAACGTTTTTTACCACTTGCCGACCTTCGTTGAAACCCAGTTCGAAGCCGACGTCACATTCAACAGTTCGAACTTCGTGCGTAACGCAAACTTTGAAGGTTGCCACTTCAGTGGTCATGCAACATTTCTGAATACGCGCTTAGGTGGCGGGAATCTCTTCATCACCTCCACCTTTCATAAGGATGCCGATCTCGCAGGCGCTATTCTCGCACCTGGCACCTCCGGTGATGAGCACTTGCCTCCCGGCTGGAAACGCGGACCAAAGCACGAAGACACTCGAGACCTCTACACCGTAATAGCAATTCCGCAACCTCGTCGGGCCGAAGATGAAACGGCGGCAGAACAAATTTGCTCTACCTCAGACGCTGACGAGCCGCGATAACCAACGGTGCCGCGAGAGCGGGTGGCAGCTCGCATAATTGGTGAGGTCTCACTTGAGCCTCTCTGCCGACTCCACCACTGACCGCCATCGGCCCGGCGCTAGCCACTCCTGGCCAGCACGAGAGCGCCGGAGCGGCCGACGAACTTTGCCGCCCATTTGCCGCGACGAGTGAGACGCGGCGACCCCGAACGGGACGAAGTGAGACTGCCTCGCCATTCACGGAAGCCCCCCCGGCCAGCATTCGCGCTGGCCAGTGGGCGTTTACTGTCAGGTGGGCGGAGGGTGTGGGATTCGAACCCACGAAGACATCGCTGCCTTACCGGTTTTCAAGACCAGCGCCATCGGCCACTAGGCGAACCCTCCTGGGCCGCCACCCGCGGGCGTACGGCCACGCACAGTCTGCCACGGCTCCCGCCAGTCGGCCCGGCGTCCCTCCCCCATCGCGGTGACCAGGCCGTCCCGGCTGTCCACTGTGGGCTCGCGGTTGCGCCTGCGACACCTGACGAGATCGGGAAGACTGGGCCCATGCGAGCCATCACCATTCCCGAACCCGGTGGACCCGACGCGCTGGTCTGGGCCGAGGTGCCCGACCCCGAGCCGGGCCCCGACGAGGTCATCGTGGATGTGCGGGCCAGCGGGGTCAACCGCGCTGACCTGCTGCAACGGCAGGGGCACTACCCGCCGCCGCCGGGCGCGTCCCCGTACCCCGGGTTGGAATGCTCCGGGGTGATCACGGAGGTCGGGTCGGAGGTCGCCGGGTGGGCGGTCGGGCAGCAGGTGTGCGCGCTGCTGGCCGGTGGGGGGTACGCCGAGCGGGTCGCGGTCCCGGCCGGGCAGTTGCTGCCGGTGCCGGCCTGCGACCCGGTGGACGCCGGGGCGCTGCCGGAGGTGGCCTGCACGGTCTGGTCGAACCTGATCCAGGTGGGGCGACTCGGCGCGGGTGACACGTTGCTGGTGCACGGCGGGGGCAGCGGGATCGGCACCTTCGCGGTCCAGCTCGGTGCGGCCCTCGGCGCGACGGTGCTGACCACCGCTCGCGAGGCCAAGCACGCCCGGCTGCGTGAGCTGGGCGCGTCCCACACGATCGACTACCGGGAGCAGGACTTCGTCGAGGAGGTCCGGCAGGCCACCGACGGTCGGGGCGCGGACGTCATCCTGGACATCATGGGCGCGTCCTACCTGGGCCGGAACGTCTCCGCGCTGGCCACCGGCGGCCGGCTCGTGGTGATCGGGATGCAGGGTGGGCGCAAGGGCGAGTTGGATCTCGGTGCACTGGTGGCCAAGCGGGCGAGTGTCGCCGCGACGTCGCTGCGCTCTCGGCCGCTCGCCGAGAAGGCGGAGATCGTCCAGGGCGTACGGGACGAGGTGTGGCCGTTGATCGAGGCCGGCACGGTCCGACCGATCGTGGACCGGCGGGTGCCGATGAGCGAGGCAGCGACGGCGCACCGGCTCGTCGAGTCGAACGACCACTTCGGCAAGGTGCTGCTCACACGCGGATGAGGCCGTCAGACGAGCGTGTCGTCAGTTGGGCGGGGCAGCATCAGGCGGGCGCCCGGCCCCTCGCCGGCCAGCGCGTCACCCGGGTTGTTGAGCGTGCAGCGTTGCAGGGACAGGCAACCACAGCCGATGCAGCCGTCCAGGTCGTCGCGGAGGTTGGTGAGCAGGCGGATCTTCTCGTCCAACCGGCCCCGCCAGCTCGCGGAGAGTCGCGCCCAGTCCTGCGGGCTGGGCGTGCGGGCCTCGGGGAGCGACTCCAACGCCGCCCGGATCTCGTCGAGCGAGACGCCGACCTGCTGGGAGATCCGGATGAAGGCGACCCGGCGCAGCTCGGCGCGGGCGTACCGGCGCTGGTTGCCGCCGGTACGGTCGGCGCGGATCAGCCCTAGTCGCTCGTAGTAGCGAAGCGCCGACGGTGCCACGCCGGAGCGGGCGGACAGCTCGCCGATCGTCAGTAGATCCTGCATCACCAGGTCCTTGAGTTGAAGTGCACTTCAAGTCACACAGTAGTGGCATGACCACAGCACTGAAAACCGACACCGGGTCCCGGCTCCCCGGGCTGATCCGACGACTGACCGGCGACGAGAAGCACGCGCCCAGCGCGCACTCCACCATCGACGTGCTCCAGGTGCTCTACGACCGGGTGCTGCGGGTCACCCCCGACACCGTCGACGACCCGGAACGGGACCGGTTCCTGCTGTCCAAGGGGCACGGGCCGGCCGCCTACTACGCGGTGCTCGCCGCGCACGGTTTCATCCCGGACAACTGGCTCGACGACCTGGCCGGGCCGCACAGCCGGCTCGGCCACCACCCGGACCGGTCGCTGGTGCCCGGGGTCGAGATCGGCTCCGGCTCACTCGGCCACGGCCTCGGGCTGGCCGTCGGCACCGCCCTCGGCCTGCGGGCCCAGGGGCTGCTCACCCCCCGGGTGTACGTGCTGCTCGGCGACGCCGAACTGGACGAGGGATCCAACCACGAGGCGATCGCGTACGCGGGGGCAACCGGCCTGGAGAGCCTCACCGCGATCGTCGTCGACAACTCGTCGGCCACCCACGGCTGGTCCGGTGGCATCGCCAGCCGATTCACTGTCAACGGCTGGACCGCCGACACCGTCGACGGCCGGGACCACACCGCCCTGTACGGGGCGCTGACCGGGCACCGCCCACGGCAGCCACACCTGGTGGTCGCCCGCGTCGAGAGCAGGGGATGACAGCCATGCGTACCGCGTTCATCGACACCACCGCCGCGCTTCTCGACGAGGATCCGCGTACCGCGCTCGTCGTGGCCGACATCTCGGCCAGCCAGTTCGCCCCGGCCGGTCGACGGCACCCGGACCGGGTGCTCAACGTCGGCATCCGCGAGCAACTGATGATCGGTGTGGCCGGCGGGCTCGCCCTGACCGGGCTCCGCCCGATCGTGCACTCGTACGCGACGTTCCTGGTGGACCGGGCGTACGAGCAGATCAAGCTGGATCTGGACCACCAGGGCGTGGGCGCGGTCCTGGTCAGCATCGGCGCGTCCTACGACGGGTCGGCGGAGGGCCGGACGCACCAGTCGCCCGGGGACGTGGCGCTCTTCGACTCGCTCGGCAACGGCTGGACGGTACGGGTGCCCGGCCACCCGGACGAGGTGGCGCCGCTGCTCCGGCACGCCGCGACCGGTGACGACCCGGTCTACCTGCGGCTCAGTGAGCAGCGCAACGCCGAGGCGTACCCGGACGCGGACCGGCTGCGGGTGCTGCGGCAGGGCGGGGCGGACGCGCCGCTCGTGGTGGCCGTCGGGCCGACGCTCGACGCCACGTTGGCGGCGACCGAGGCGATGGACGTGACCGTCGCGTACACCCACACGCCCCGGCCGTTCGACAGCCAGGGGCTACGGGCGCTCGCCGGGACCGAGGTGGTGCTCGTCGAGCCGTACCTGGCGGGCACGTCGAGCGCGGTCGTCAGCCGGGCGATGGCGGACGTGCCACATCGACTGCTCGCGCTCGGGGTGGGTCAGACCGACCTGCGCCGGTACGGCAGCCCGGCCGACCACACCCGGTGGCACGGCCTGGACACCGCCGGTCTGCGGCGGTCGATCAGCGCGTTCCTGGGATCAACGCGCGGCTGACGTGGCGGGACGGCGGCGTGCGCGCTCGCGACCGAGGATCCAGATCGCCTCGACGCCGTCCTTCCAGGTGATCTTCTTGCCCTCTTCGCGGCCACGCGCCCGGTAGCTGATCGGCACCTCGTACGGCCGGATGCGACGGCGCAGCAGCTTGCCGGTCACCTCGGCCTCCATGCCGAAGCCGCGCGAGCGCACGGCCAGCGACCGGTAGAGCGCCACCGGCATCAACTTGAAGCAGGTCTCCAGGTCGCCGATGTACGAGTTGAACAGCACGTTGGCCGCCATCGTGACGCCCTTGTTGCCCATCACGTACCAGAAGCTGTAGGCGCTGTGGCTACCGAAGGTGCGGTTGCCGTAGACGACTTCGGCCCGCCCGTCGAGCACCGGGTCGAGCAGCTTGGGGATGTCCTGCGGGTCGTACTCCAGGTCGGCGTCGAGGATGACCATGTAGTCGCCCGACGCGCAGTCGACGGCCGTCTTGATGGCGGCACCCTTGCCGGCGTTGCGCTGGTGGGTGATGACCCGCAGGCGCGCGTCGTCGGCGCGACCGAGGACCTCACCGGTGCCGTCCCGGCTCCCGTCGTCGACGACGAGCAGCTCGATCTCGCACGGATAGTCCACTGCCAATGCCTGCTTGAGGGCGTCCGCGATGCGTTCTTCCTCGTTGAAGACCGGCATGAGGATCGAAAGCTTCACGGGAATTCTCCACGGTGGCGACGACACGTCGGGCATAGCCTAGCCTGGCCGGTCAGCACAACGTATGCCAGCACCGACGGGCAGTCGACGTGGCGGCCTCAGGTCGATGGTGTTTACTTCCGGCCATGTCGGCTGCCGGCTCCCTGTTCGCGGTGATACCCGCCGCCGCGGTGCTCCTGCTCACCGTGGCGACGAGGCCGCGCAGGGCCGCCGGGGGGGCGCCGTCGCGGCTCGCCGTGGTACGTGCCGCGCTGGTCAGCGGGGCGTACGCGGTGCTCGTCGTCGAGGTGCTCGGCGCGGCGCACGCGCTGACCCGACCAGCGTTCGTCACCGCCTGGCTGCTCTTCCTGCTCGCCTGCGCGACGGCGGCGTGGCTGCGCCGGCGTCGGGACGCCGTTCCCGCGCGACAGCCCGCCGCGGCACCCCGGCCGGTACCGGTCGGCGCGGCGGTCTCCACCGGCGCCGGCGGGGAGTTGCCCGCGCCGAGCGCCGACGGCGGCCGGGCCGAGCCCGACCGCCGTCCGGTCCCTGCCGGTCCGGTACGCGGTGGCCTGCTCGCCCGGGCCGTCGACACCTGGCGGACGGCGGGTCGGGGCGAGCGCCTGCTCGCCGGCACTGTCGGCGGCCTGGTCCTGGTGGAGCTGCTTGTCGCGCTGCTGGCCGAGCCGAACAACTTCGACTCGCAGACCTACCACCTGCCGAAGGTGGAGCACTGGGTCGCCCAGGGCGACCTGGACTTCTGGCCGACCGCCATCCACCGGCAGGTGACCATCCCGCCCGGAGCCGAGTACCTGCTGCTGCACCTGCGCCTGCTGACCGGCGGGGACCACCTGCACAACCTGGTGCAGTGGGCCGCCGGGGTGCTCTGCCTGCTGGTGGCCGCACGGATCACGGCACAGCTCGGCGGCGGCCGGCGGGCTCAGTTGATCACCGTGTTCGTGCTGGCGACCACGCCGATGGTGGTGCTCCAGGCGACGAGCACGCAGACCGACCTGGTCTGTGCGGCATGGGTGGTCTGCGCGGCGACCCTGGTGCTGGACGGGCTGCGTCGGCGGACCGACTGGGGCACCCTGCTCGGGTTGGGCGCGGCCACCGGGCTGACGGCGGTGACGAAGACAAATGGCCTGATCGCCGTGGGTCCGTTGCTGGTGCTCTGGGGGTTGGCACAGCTCCGGCTGGCCCTGGCCGCCCGGGCATCCGACGCCGGGGGGTCGACGGCTCGCCCGGTCGCTGGCGTGGCGCGCGTCCTCTCCGGTTCGGTGTTGATCATGCTGGTGGCGGCCGTGCTGGTCGGCCCGTTCCTGGCTCGGGTGACGGCCGAGTTCGGGCATCCGCTGGGCCCGCCCCGGTTGCGGGAGTCGATTCCGATGGAACGGCACGATCCGCCGTCGATCCTGATCAACGCGCTGCGGATCGGGCACACCGCCTTCGACACGCCGCTGGCGCCGCTGCGTCAGCTCGGCGGGGAGGCGATCATCGGCGGTGCGGAGGCGATCGGCGTCGATCCCCAGGACCGGGCGACCACCTTCGGCCGGGAGAACTTCCCGGAACCCGCCTGGTACCCGGACGAGGACCGGGTGGCGTTCCCGATCGCCGGGGCGTTGGCGTTGATCGGCGCGGTGGTCGCGCTGGCCCGGCCGCGCCGGATCGACGGCGGGCAGGTCGGGCCGCTGCGCGCGTACGCGGTGGTGGTGCTGGCCACCGTTCTGCTGCACACCTCGATGCTCAAGTGGCAGCCGTGGGGCAACCGACTGCTGCTGTACGCGCTCGTGCTCGCCGTGCCGCTCGCCGGGCTGTGGGTGGACGCGCTCCTGCGCCGCCGGGCCGGCCGCACAACGGGCACGGCCGGCGGTCGACGGCGTTCGGTGGCCACCCTGTCGGTGGTCGTCGTGTTGGCCACGTCCGCGCTGGCCGGGGCGCTGGCACTGTCGTACGGCTTCCCGCGCCGGCTCGTCGGCGCCGGCTCGGTCTTCACCACCTCGGACTGGGACACCCGGTTCCTGCGCCGCCCGCAGTGGGCCGACGAGTTCCGCTGGGCCGCGGCGGCGGTCCGGGACAGCGATGCCCGGCGGATCGGGCTGGTGGAGCAGAACGACAACTGGGAGTACCCGTGGTGGTTGGCGCTGCGCCAGCCGGACGGCCGCTCGCCGGAGTTGGTGTCGTTGCAGTCGGTCCTGCCGAAACGGCCGCCGGCCGACCCCACCTCGGTGGACGCGATCGTCTGCACCGGCAGTCGGCCGGCCTGCGCCAAGCTGGTTCCGGCCGGTTGGCGGTTGGAGTTTCGCGGCTACGTCGGTTACGCGCTGCCACCCGGCCGCTGACCCGCGCCCGGATCGTCCGATCCGGGCGGTTCTGCAGCTCGCGCGCAAGGATCCGAGGCGCATTCACATCCATTGATTCGCACGTTACCGTCTGGTAACTCGGTCGACGTCCCGCGACTGAGCCGAAAGGAGTGCGTCGATGCCTGCAATCCCCGCCAGGCCCGAACGCGCGACCCGACGACGGGTCAGCACCGTCGTCGTCGCCGTCGCTGCTCTCGTCCTACCGATGCTCGCCGGACCGGCCATCCCCGCCACCGCCGCCGACCGGCCGGCCGTCCAGCCGCTCCCCGCCAACCTCGAAGCCGTCCGGGCCGCCGAAGCCACCGCCCTCTACGGCAGCCCCGCGATCCGTCCGATCGAGCAACGCCGCACCGCCCTGATCACCATGGGCGACAGCGAGATCTCCGGCGAGGGAGTCGGCAACTACGTCCCCGGCACCCACCAGGACGGCAACTGGTGCGACCGCTCGTACGACCAGGCGGTCTTCCGGACCGGCATCCCGTCGGACGCGCAGTACAACCTGGCCTGTTCCGGCGCCACCCCGTGGAACCTCGTCGCCGGCGGACCGACCCAGCACAACGAGCTCAACCAGGGCGACTACCTGGGCATCAAGGCGCGCAACACACACGTGAAGCTGATCTGGGTGGTGGTCGGCGCGAACGGCGACGGCACCATCCAGTTCGGCCCGGTCGCCACCGACTGCGCCGTCCGTCGGGTCCTCTTCCAGGGGCCCTGCTACCCCACCTACACCGACCAGTGGACGATCCGCACCGACGGCAGCCGGCAGGCCGTGACCGAGGCGCTCACCGACATCCGGCAGACCATGACCGACGCCGGCTACCTGCGCTCGGACTACGAGCTGGTGCTCATGTCGTACCCGAGCCCGGGCAGCCCGGACGTGGAGGACAACCCGAACTTCCCCGGCTGGTACTCCGGTGGCTGCCTGCTCTACCTGGCCGACGCGGCGTTCGCCCGGAACAAGGCCGTGCCGATGTTCGAGTCGGCGCTGCGGTCGGCCGCCGCGACCACCGGCACCCGATACCTGGACGCCAGCCGGCTCTTCCACGGCCACGAGGTGTGCACCGACAACACCTCGGTCCGTGGCCTCTTCATCGAGGTCGGGATCTGGAACGAGAACGCCGCCCGGCAGTCGTTCCACCCCAACGCCCGGGGACACGGCATGTTCGCCCAGTGCATCACCCAGTTCTGGAACTCCGGGCAGGAGCGGGCCAGTTGCGTCGACCCGGCCAGCACCGGCAGCGCCGTCCTCCACCCCGGGCTGCTGGACTTCAGGCAACTGCGCAACCTGGCCACCGGCACCTGCGTCGACGGCAGGGGATACGACTCCCGCAACGGCACGGTGCAACAGCCACACGCCTGCCACGGTGGGCGTAACCAGGGCTTCTGGTACGACTCGACTCGACAGTCACTGCACTCGGAGCTGTCCCACGACCGCTGCCTGGACGTCGCCAACAGCTCGATGACCTCGGGCACGGCGGTCAACATCTACGACTGCAACGGCACCGCCGCGCAGCAGTTCGTCTTCGCCGGCAACCAGCTCAGGCCGGCGGCGGCGAGCAACCTCTGCGTGGCGTTCGACAACCCGTTGCTGGGCAGCTCCCGCCTGCGGTTGGCGAGTTGTTCCAGCAGCACCCGGCAGCAGTGGTCGTTCGAGGCCCGTACCGCCGCCAACCCGGTCGGCTACGGTCACGACGACTTCATCGGCTCCCGCGTCTACTGACGGATGGAGGGGTCCCCGAGTCGATCGGGGACCCCTCGTTCACTTGGCGCGGGGGACGAGGATCAGCCGGGCCACGCTCTTGTCGCCGTCCTTCGCGCCGGCGACACCGACAGTCGTGCCGACCTTCACCTCGCTCGGCTGCACCGTGGCGCGGCGCTCGACGACTCGCAGGTCGTCGCCGAAGGTCCAGGTCAGGGTGAAGCCGTCGGTGGACTTGACGGTCATCGAGTCACCGTCGATCGCGGTCACCTCGCCGCGCTGCACGGCGACGGTCCGCGTACCGCCGTCCTTGTTCTTCACCACGGCCTCGCCGTGCAGGGTGTTCTTGCGCAACTGCACGCGGGCCTGGTGGCGCTTGCGCAGCTCCTCGCCCCGCTTCTCCCGGGCCTTGTCCTTTGCGGTGGGCGAGGCACCGGGCGTCGGGGTGGCCGGCGCGGCGATGGTCCGCACGTCCAGGTCGTCCGCGTCGAAGCCCATGGCGGTGAGCGCCTGACCCTCCACGCCCAGCGCGGCGGCGACCTCGACGGCGGCCTCCTGGGCGGGCTGGCTGGCCACCTCGGCCGCACCGCAGCCGGTGACGCCGAGCGTGACCGCCGCGAGCAGTGCCGTGGCGCCGGTGGCGAATCCCCAACGTGGCATGACGTTCCCTTCGTCCGTGGAGTCCCCAGCATTCCGGCCGAGGACGAGCGGAGCGTCAGGCCGATGTTCGAGTCAGGTAAGGATCAGCGGGCAGCCGGACCGTGAAGGCCGCGCCGCCCTCCGGCGCGTGCCCCGCGGCGATCTCCCCGCCCAGCCGACGGACCAGGCCGGCGGCCAGCGCCAACCCCAGCCCACTGCCCACCTTGCGCACCCCCCGGTAACGCTCGTGCAGCGCACCGCGTTCGAACGCCACCGCCAGGTCGTCGTCGGTGAAGCCGGGCCCGCCGTCGCGGACCTCCAGCTCACCGCCGGAGGCCGGGTCCGCGCCGGCCGGCCGGACCGCGAGCACCACGGGCGACCCCGGGGGTACGACCCGCAGCGCGTTCTCCAGCAACCCGTCCAGCACCTGCCGGATCCGCCCCGGATCGGTGTACGCGGGCACCGGCCGACCGGGCGTCTCCAACCGGAACGGGACGCCCACCGCCGCGCACCGGGCGGCCCAGGTCGGCTCCGCGCCCACGGCCAACCCGGTCAGGTCCACCGGCACCGGTTCGAGCGGGAAGTCGGCGGCCTCCAACCGGGCCAGCGCCAGCAGGTCGCCGATCAGCCGGTCCAGGTGTTGGGCCTCGGTCAGCATCGTCCGACCGGTGTCGACGGTGTCGTCCGCGCCGAGGACCCCGTCGGCGAGCGCCTCGGCGTACCCCCGGATCGCGGTCAGCGGGGTGCGCAGCTCGTGGGAGACGGACAGCAGGAACTCCCGCTGCCGCCCCTCACTCGTGGCGAGCGCGCCGGCCAGACCGTTCAACGCCTCGGCCAGGTCGGCGACCTCGTCAGGTGACTCGACGGGTATCCGGACCGCGCGGTCGCCGGCGCGGAGCCGGGCGGCGGCGGTGGCCGCGACGCGGATCGGCCGGGCCAGCCGGCGGGCCAGCAGCAGCCCGGCCACCACACCGGCGGCCAACCCGGCCAGCAGCGGCATCCAGAGGCTGAGCAGCACCTTTGCCCACAGCCCGTTGGACGCGCCACGGGAGAGCACCACCCCGTTGCCGTTGGGCAGCGCCCGGCCTTCGACAAGGGCACGCTCGC
The DNA here is from genome assembly GCF_043197345.1 of Micromonospora sp. NPDC049175. Lineage (NCBI taxonomy): Bacteria > Bacillati > Actinomycetota > Actinomycetes > Micromonosporales > Micromonosporaceae > Micromonospora > Micromonospora sp. NPDC049175. Next base: position 71,729 of record NZ_JBICSY010000002.1, read on the forward strand.
CGTTGACGACGCGCCGCACCGACACGTTGCGGCCCTGGCCGATCCGCTGCACCACCCGAGGCGGCAGGCCCGGCCGGTCGGCCGCCCCGCGCCGGATCAGGTACGCGTCGATGCCCTGGTCGCGCAGTTGCTGGACGAGCCGCTCCTCGTCGGCGGCACGCCCCCGGTCCAGGCGGGTCCGCAGCACCTCGGCGGCGAGCCGGGCCTGCGCGGCGAGTGCGTCCTGATCGCGTCGCTCCGCGCCGCGAATCGCCAACGGCACCGCGACGATCGCGGTGACCAGCACCGACACCAGCGCGACCGCGCAGGTGACGAGCACCGCGCGGGCGGTCAGGGTGCGGCCGAACCGGCCTCGTCGGGGTGCGGCGGGCGGGCCGGCGCCGACCACCGGCAGGGTCATGGTCGGCGACTCGACGGGCGCGGGCTGGTCAGGCATCGACCGCGTACCCGACGCCACGGTGGGTCCGGATGACGCTGGACGGGCCGAGTTTCGCCCGTACCTGGGCGACGTGCACGTCGACCGTGCGGGTGCCGGCGTGCGCCGCGTAACCCCAGACCCCGGCCAGCAACTCCTCCCGGGTGAAGACCCGGCCAGGCCGGGCCATCAGGTGGGCCAGCAGGTCGAACTCGGTGGAGGTGAGCTGCACCGCAGCGCCCGCGACGGTGACCGTGCGGCGGCCCGGGTCGAGCGTCACCGGGCCGACGACGCGCGGCCGGTCCGCGCCCGCCGGGCCGCCGGCGGCCCGGCGCAGCACCGCGCGTACCCGGGCGACCAACTCCCGAGGGCTGAACGGCTTGGTGACGTAGTCGTCGGCACCCAGCTCCAGGCCGACGATCCGATCCACCTCGTCGTCGCGGGCGGTGAGGAAGATGACCGGGGTCCAGTCGCCGGCCTCGCGTAGCCGGCGGCAGATCTCGGTGCCGGGGAGGCCCGGCAACGCGATGTCCAGGACGCAGGCCACCGGGCGTAACCGGCGAGCCGCGTGCAGGCCGGCCTCGCCGTCGCGTTCCAGGTGGACGCCGAAGCCGTCCCGGGCGAGGTAGAGCCGGACCAGGTCGGCGATGGCCGGTTCGTCCTCGACCACGAGGACGAGCCCGCGGTGCGGCGGTTCGACGGTCACCGGCCCATGATTGCCGACGGCGAACGCTCGGGGCGATCGGTGTGTGTTCGAGTTCGGTAAAGGTGCGGCAAGGGCCGGTCGGGTGTCAGCTCACCAGGACGGAGCGAACAACCCGGGCCGTGCGACGGCCGGCGCGTCGCCGATGCTGGCGACGACCCGCGCGCCGGGCGGCCGCAGGCGGGTCCGGAACGCCTGGTTGAGCAGCGCGTCGAGCTGCCAGACCTGCTTCGGGTGGCTGGTGCGGATCAGGAACCGCTCACGGATCCCGTCGATCGCGGTGGCCGCCATCTCGACCGAGTGCAGTCGGGGGTCGGGGCTCCAGGTGACGTTGCTCAGCTCGCGTAGCTCGGTGTTGAGGTGCAGGCGCAGTCGGTGCAGCAGCCGGGTCTGCTGGGTCACCACGAGCCGACGATGGGTGAGAAGGAGCAGGTAGTCGCCGGTGACCGGGCGGTCGGGGCGGCTGCAGCGGGTGACCAGGATGGTGGCGTCACCGGAGCCGACACAGCGCCGGAAGACCGGCATGTGCCGGCTCACGGTCTGCACGGCCAGGCCAGCCTCGGCGGCGGCCGGAAGGAACGTTCGGGAGAAGACGTCCATGACCTGCCCAACGACCACCCTGGCGAGGTGACGTGGGTCACGATGGCTTTTTGGAAGTTCCATGCCGCAGGTCGCACTGGCTGTCCGATTTCCGACGTGGACGGATCATGGTCAGTGATCGGGCTGAAGCGGACTGGCGGAGAACAGCTCAGCCAACCAACCGGGGACCGCGTCGGCGTACTCGGCGCGGGACGCGTCGACGGTGTCCAGGGCGCGACGCCAGGACAGCGACCGGCTCACCGCGCCCAGGTTGATCGCGAGGTCGACGGCCTCGACCAGGGTCCCGCGGTCGTACCTGTCGGTCCACGCCTCCAGGTAGGCGTCCCGCAACCGAGCCAACCGGGCGTCGTCGGCCGCCAACTCCGTGGCGAACCGGATGGAACGCAGGGTCACCAGCAACGTGCCGAACGGGTGCGCCACCGAGGCGTCGCCCCAGTCGAAGTAGCGGTAGCCGTCCGGGCCCGCGAAGACGTTGCCGTCGTGCAGGTCGTCGTGTTGCACGGTGGCCGGGATGCCGAGGTCGGCGAGCCGCCGGCACCGCTCGGCGTACGACGGCAGCTCCGCCCACAGCCGCTCGTGCAGGTCCGGGCCGAGACCACCCTCGGCACCGATCAGCAGCGACCCGCGATCGTCGAGCAGCTCGGCGAGCAGCCTGGCCAGCACGTCGGGGCGATGGTCCGGCACACCCAGGGCGACCAACTCGTCGGCGCGCGGCGCGGTGGCCAGTTGGAGCGCCGCGTACCCGGGCAGGGCCCGCTCCCAGTGGGCCAGATCGGGGTCACGTGCCAGCACGTCGCGCAACGACTCGCCGCCGTCGGGCAACAGCGACCAGCCCTGCGCCGCGTCCACCGCGATCGGGGTCAGCACCCGTTCCGGAGTCAGCCCGGCGAGCGTCGCGATCAGCACCGCCTCGTGCACGGTGCCCCGGTTGTTGGCCTTGAACCAGACCGGGCCGTCGTCGGTCGGCACCCGCCAGACCAACGACCACGGGCGCACCCGAGGCTCCACCGGCCCGGTCACCCGCCGGCCGACACGGCTCAACTGCGCGTCGACCCAGGACCGGGCCCCTGCCTGCCACCGCTCCGTGGACCAGGGCGCGGCGTGCGGGTCAGCGTTCGTCGTCACGCTGGGCACCCTAGGCGGCCCGCCCACGCCGACGCGAGCGCGTTTGCGGCCTCGGGGAAGTCAGACCAACTCGACGATCGTCGCGTTGGCCATGCCGCCGCCCTCGCACATGGTCTGCAGGCCGTACCGAATCCCGTTGTCCCGCATGTGCTGGAGCATTGTGGTCATGATCCGGGCACCGGAACCGCCGAGCGGGTGACCGAGGGCGATCGCCCCACCGCGCGGGTTGAGCCGCTCCGGGTCCGCCTCGGTCTCGGCCAGCCACGCCAGCGGCACCGACGCGAACGCCTCGTTCACCTCGTACACCCCGATCTCCTCGATGCCCAGCCCCGCGCGGCGCAGCGCCTTCGCGGTGGCCGGGATGGGGGCGGTGAGCATGGCGACCGGGTCGTCGGCGGCGACCACGGCGGTGTGGATCCGGGCCAGCGGGCGCAGGCCGTGTCGGCTGGCCCACTCGGAGGTGGTCACCGCGAGGGCCGCGGCGCCGTCGGAGATCTGGGACGCGGAACCGGCGGTCACGACGCCGTCGGCGCGGAACGGGGTGGCCAGCTCACCCAGCTTCTCCAGGGAGGTCTCCCGGCGGATGCCCTCGTCGACGCCGAACTTGCCACCGTCGGCGAGCGGCACCAGGGTCAACTCCGGGTCGAACGCGCCAGCGTCCTGCGCGGCGGCCGCCTTCTCGTGGCTGGCCAGCGCGAACTCGTCCAGTTGGGTACGCGAGAGGCGCCACCGTCGGGCGATCAGCTCGGCCCCGACCCCCTGGTTGAACGGCAGCGGCGCGTCGTCGGCGAAGCCCTCGACACCCCGGTACCGGGCGCGTAGCTGGTCACTGAACGGCATGCCGCCGGCCACGCTGGAACCCATCGGCACCCGGGTCATCGACTCGACGCCGCCGGCGACCACCAGGTCGGCCTGGCCGGAGAGCACCGTCGCGGCGGCGAAGTGCAGGGCCTGCTGGCTGGAGCCGCACTGCCGGTCCAGGGTGGTGCCGGGCACCGTCTCGGGCCAGCCGGCGGCGAGTACGGCGTTGCGGGCGATGTTCCAGGACTGCTCGCCGACCTGGGACACGCAGCCCCAGAAGACGTCGTCGACCTGGACGGGGTCGATCCCGGTGCGCTCGGCGAGGGCGCGCAGCACGTGCGCGGAGAGGTCGACCGGGTGGACGCCGGCGAGGCTGCCCCGCCGCCGTCCGACCGGGGTCCGCACCGCGCCGACGATGACCGCGTCACTCATGTTTACTCCCCGGTAACGTGGGCTGTCCCGATCCTACGTCGTCCGTGGACCGGTCAGTCGACCAGCCGTCGAGATGCCGTACTCCCGGCTTTCGGCCGCCGCTGGCATGCTGGGCGGGTGGACGAGAATCCCCCGGTGCGGCAGTGGCGGGTGCCGGCGACCCTGCCCGCGGTGAAGCTTGTCGGCGCGGCCCTGCTTGTCGCGCTCGGGCTGCTCTTCGCCGACGGCGACCCGGTCCGGCTGGTGGTGGCCGTCCTGGCCGCCGCCATCGTGGTCGGCTGGGCGGTACGCGACCTGGTCGCGCCGGTCCGGTTGGCGGTGGACGCGGCGGGGCTCACCGTCATCCACGGGTTCGCGGGCCGCCGGTTGCTGCCCTGGTCGACGGTCGCGGCGATCGCCGTGGACCGTCGCGCCCGGATGGGGCTGGCCAGCGAGACGTTGGAGATCGACGCGGGCGACTCGCTGCACCTCTTCGGCCGGTACGACCTGGGAACGACCCCGGAGGAGGTGGCCGCCGAACTGGAGGCCGCCCGCCCGAACCCCTGACGGGTCAGCCGAGCAGGACGGCGGTGCGGACGAGGACCAGAGCGAGCAGGACCAGCAGGATGATCGCCCCGCCCACGACCTGCACCAACGTGCGTCGACCACGTGGCGCGTACGCGAGCACCAGCGCCATCAACGCACCGACCACCAGGCCACCGAAGTGCCCGGGGATCGAGATGCCCCGCACGGTGAGCGTGAACACCACGTTGACCACCAGGATCGGAATGATCTGGGAGATGTCCCGGCCCAGCCTGCGCTCGATGATGATCAGCGCGGCGAAGAGCCCGAAGATCGCCACCGACGCGCCGGCCGTGGCCGCGTCCTGCTCGCTGAACGCGTAGGCCGCGACGTTGCCGCCGAGACCCGCCAACAGATAGAGGGCGCCGAAGCGCAGCGGCCCGAGGTTGGCCTCCAACGACCGGCCGAGCACCCACAGCGACCACATGTTGACGAGCAGATGGAGCACGCCGTAGTGCAGGAACATCGCGGTCAGCAGACGGTAGTAGTCGCCGTCGGCGATGCCGTCCGGGAGATAGCCGGGCAGCGAGAGGCCGTACACCGAACCCCAGGCGGTGAGCGGCGTGCCGTCGCCCATCAGCCCACCGAAGCCAGAGCCGCCCGCCACCGCCCTGAGGCTTCCGGAGGAGGCGACGGAGAGCAGGAAGAACAGCACGTTCAGGGCGATGAGCCCCTTGGTGACGTAGCCGTGCCGGCCGGCCGTACCGCCACCGAAGGCGGTACGCGCCGGCCGGACACTGCGGCGCCCCTGGTCGACGCACTCCGGGCACTGGTGCCCGACGGACGCCTCCCGCATGCAGTCCGGGCAGATCGGCCGGTCACAGCGGGTGCACCTGACGTAGGTCTCCCGGCCGGGGTGCCGGTAGCAGACCGGGGTGGTCGGCGGAGACTCGCTCACCGGGCCGACCCTCCGTCCGCCATCGCACAGTCCACCGGCGTCGGCTGTGCTCCGGAGCGCTCAATCATGCGAGCAAAGGTACCTCGCCGGTCGGTCAGGAAGCAGACCGCTCGATCTCGACCCGCTCGATGACGACGTCCTGGAGCGGACGATCGCTCGGGCCGGTCGGGGTGCTGGCGATCGAATCGACGACCTTCACCGACTGCTCGTCGGCGACCTGGCCGAAGATCGTGTGCCGGTTGTTCAGGTGCGGCGTCGGGGACACGGTGATGAAGAACTGCGAACCGTTGGTGCCCGGTCCGGCGTTCGCCATCGCCAGCAGGTAGGGCCGGTCGAAGCGCAGCTCCGGGTGGAACTCGTCGGCGAACTTGTAGCCCGGTCCGCCCCGACCGGTCCCGGTCGGGTCGCCCATCTGGACCATGAAACCGCTGATCACCCGGTGCGAGATGGTGCCGTCGTAGTACGGCCCACTGCCCGGCTGACCGGTGCGCGGGTCGGTGTACTCACGGTTGCCCTCGGCCAGGTCGACGAAGTTGCGGACGGTCTTCGGCGCGTGGTTGGGGAAGAGCTCCAGCCGGATCGGGCCAGCGTTGGTGTGCAGGGTGGCGTAGACAGCCTCGGCCACGGGTACTCCTCACTTGTTGGTCAGTTCCATGCGGATCCTCCCATGTGCCCGATCTGGCATCGCGGAGGCATCCGTTGGTGGAGGATGACGAAGGAACAACTCCCAGGAGGTAGGACCGTGTTTGGATTCGGGCGGCGTAAGTCCCAGGGGCAGTTGGCGAAGGCCGAACTGAACCAGAGCATCAGCCACCTGATGCAGGCAGCCAACCACGCCGCGAAGGGTGCCGGCGCGACAGTCGGTCCGCGGGTCCAGGTGGCCCGGGGCTACGTCGGGCCGGCTGCGGCGAGGGTTCGCGACCAGGCGTCGACCGGCTGGGGGACGACACTCACCACGCTGGCACCGCTGGCCGCGGCGGCGCGTGACGGCGCCGCGCAGGCAGGGCCGCTGACCAGGAAGGCCAAGTCGAAGACCATGCGGATCACCGGTAAGAAGAAGCAGCCGCGCCGTCGCGGCTCGATGATGACCGGCCTGTTGGCCGCGGGTGTCGTCGCCGGCCTGGCCGGCGCGGTGGCGATGCGCCGCCGCCGGGAGCAGCAGGAGTGGGCCGAGTACGACCCGACCCGCAACCTCGAACCGATGCGCGACGAGGTCGACTCGATCGAGGTGCGCACGCCGTCCACCCCCAAGGGGACCGACGGGGCGGCCATGACCGGCGCGGCCGGGATGACCGGCGCCGGCAGCTCGGCGGTGGCCAGCGGCCCCAGCGCGAGCACCACCGGCCCGGCCAAGCAGACGAGCGTCCGGCCGACGGACAAGGTCCCGTCGGTCGCCGAGGGCGCCACGGACGTCTCCGGTCGGCCGACCGACGACCTCACCAAGGCGCTGGGCAAGGACACCGCCCGCACCAACGGCCGCCGCTGACCCCACGACAGCGCGTCCGGCGCCGGCGAGCGGGCTGCCCCCGTTCGCCGGCGCTTCGGCGTGGATCGGCCTGCCGCGCGCCTCGCGGCGGGCCGCCGCGCGGTCAGAGCCAGCCGTTGCGGCGGAACCACCGGTAGAGGGCCAGCGACACGCCGAGCATGAGGGCCAGGGCCACCGGATAGCCGTACGTCATCTTCAGCTCGGGCATGTTGTCGAAGTTCATGCCCTCGACGCCGGCGATGGAGGTCCAGACCGCGGCGATCGCGGCCCAGGCGGCGATCTTGCGCATGTCGTTGTTCTGGTCCACGGTGACCTGGGCCAGCCGCGCCTGGAGGATCGAGTTCAGCAGGTCGTCGTAGGAGTTCACCTGCTCCACGGTGCGGCTCAGGTGGTCCTGCACGTCCCGGAAGTACTTGCGGATCTCCTTGGGCACGTCCCGGTTGACCTGGGAGGTAAGCGTCATCAGCGGCCGTTGCAGCGGCACCACCGCCCGCTTGAACTCCACCAACTCCCGCTTCATCTGATAGATCCGCTGGATCCGCCCGTGGCCCTGCCGGTCGAAGACCTCCGCCTCCAGCACGTCGAGGTCGTCCTCGATCTGCTCGGCCACCTCCAGATAGAGGTCGACCACCCGGTCGGTCACCCCGTACGCCACCGCCCACGGGCCCTGCAGCAGCAGATCCTGCTTGGTCTCCAGGTCGGCGCGGATCGGCGCCAGCCGGCAGGCGTCCCCGTGCCGGACGCTGATCACGAAGTTCGGGCCGATGAAGAGCATCACCTGCCCGGTCTCCACGACCTCGGAGTTCTCGGTCAGCTCGGCGTGCTCGCAGTACCGGGCGGTACGCAGCACCAGGAAGACGACGTCGCCGAACCGCTCCAGCTTCGGGCGCTGCTCGGCCTTCACCGCGTCCTCGACGGCCAGCTCGTGCAGACCGTAGGTCTCCGCGATGGCGGTCATCTCGGCCAACTCGGGCTGGTGCAGACCGATCCACACGAAGCCGTGGTCCTCGCGGCGGGCCGCGGTCAGCGCGTCCGCGTACGTCCAGTCGCCGGGTTGCCGCTTGCCGTCGACGTAGAGCGCGCAGTCGACAACGGCACTGCGGCCGGTGCCGGTGGGCGCCGGCGCGGGCGGCGAGCCGTCGGCGTTGAGGATCCGGGTCATCGCCCGGACCGGGGAGGGCCACGCCCGAGGCCGCAGCACCCGACCTGTGGTCGGCGCTGCCGTCCGGTCCCGCTCTGTCCGATCCGTCATCGCGTCACCTCCCACGCTCGGCTGCGGCTTGCAGGCTACGCCGACCGCGGCGCGGCACACCTGTGACGGCCGTCGCGTGGGGGCGGCGCCGGGCGGGCCGGGCCGCATCGGGGGGTGTGCGGGGACGACACGGCCCACCCGGCGCCTGTGGGGGCGGGAGGTTGTGCTGCTGCGGCACCCAGCTCGCCGCCGGGTCGAAGGCCACGAGTGACCTCCGTAACAGCTACTGGGTGACGCTCGCAGCATTGTGGGCCGTCGGCCGCCCCGGGCGGGAGTCCCGGGGCGACCGGCGTCGTCGTTCTGTCGGGAACCCGACAGCTCAGCTACGGACCGCCTCGACGGCCTCGGCGAGCCGGCGGACACCCTCATCGATCTTGTCGGCGGTCACCGCCGAGAAGGCCAACCGGAGAGCGTGCCGCCCACCCTCCAACACGAAGTCGCTGCCCTTGACCACGGCCACCCCGCGCTCGGCCGCCGCCGGGGCGAGCCGATCGACAAGCACGTCCTCCGGGAACTCCACCCAGAGGAAATAGCCGCCGTCGGGCTCCACGAAGCGCGCCTGCGGCAGGTGCCGGCGCAACGACTCGGCGAGCACCCCGGCCCGCTCGCCCAGCGCCGCACGGACCGTCTCGATGGAGCGGTCGATGTCACCGGAGACGCAGAACTGGTGCACGATCGCCTGCGACACCATGCCCGGCGAGATGTAGAGGCTCGTCGCGTTCTTGGCGATGTCGGCGATCAGGTCCGCCGGACCGACCAGGTAACCGACCCGCACACCCGGGCACACCGTCTTGGTGAAGCTCGACGCGTGCACCACCACGTTGCGGGTGTCCAGCGAGAGCATCGACGGCAACGCCTCGCCCCGGAACCGGACGTCCGCGTACGGGTCGTCCTCGAAGATCGTGAACTCGTACTCGGCGGCCAGGTCGAGCAACTCCCGACGCTTCTCCAGCGAGAGGGTCATGCCGGCCGGGTTCTGGTAGTTCGGAATGACGTGCGCGAGCCGGGGCCGGACCCCGGACTCCAGCAGCTTGCGCAGCTCGGCGGTGTCGAGCCCATCCGGCTGGACCGAGATGCCGTGCAGCTCACTGCCCATCCGCTGAAGATTGAGCAGCGTGCGGTCGTACGTCGGGCGTTCCACCACCACCGCGTCGCCGGGGCGGACCAGGTGGTCGAAGAGGAACGCGTCGGCCTGAAGCGACCCGTTGGTGACCAGCACCTGGTCGGCCTGGACGCCGTGCTTGTCGGCGATCCACTTCCGCAGCGGAAGGTAACCGACGGAGGTGCCATACGCCGTGACCCCCGCGGGGTCGGCGTCGAAGGCGCGGACGGCGGCGGCCTTGAGCCCCTCGACATCGACGATGTCCAGCGAGGGAGCCCCACGGGCAAAGGAGATCAACTGCTCGGCGGTCATGGATGTTGAGCGTACGGGCGGCGGCGGGGGACGCGCGGACGGCACGGCGATGTCCGCATCCTGAGCCACCGGGACGGGTGACCCGACTCCACCGGTCGGCGACAGATCAGACCGGAAGTGCGAGCGCGTCGTGGTGCGCCACCCGGGAAAGTCCCTCAAACTGCACGCCGAGCGCGTCGAGGAGCTGGCTCCAGTCGAAGTAGGAACGCCAGGCGGTGATCCGCCCGTGACGCGCCCGGACCACGTCGGCCACCTCCCAGCTCACCAGCCGACCGGTGGGCGCGACGGTGCCGTACGGCGAGTGCAGCGTGCCGGTGTGGGTGCCGGTCAGGCGCAGCTCGACGGCCGCCCCACCACCCGTACGGACCGCGCCGAGCGGGTCCACCCGCAGGTCACCGAAGGCACCGGTCCAGGTGCGCAGCAGCGCGGGCAGCTCGATCGGGCGGACCGTCACACCCGGCATGGCGTAGAACGCCTCCGGGGCGTAGAGGTCCGGTAGACGGGCCACGTCCCGACGCAGGAGCATGGCGTACTGCTGCTCGACCAGGCGCTCCGCGTCACGCATCGGGCCCTCCCTCGCGGACCACGGCACCTCCGCGCCCGCACGGGATCCTTACCCGTCTATCCGGCCCGGCACACCTGCCCGGCTCAGGTCGTGGCGGCCACCTGGCTCTCCGCCCAGACCCGCATGATGTCCCGGACGGAGATCACCCCGGCGACCTCGCGGCCGTCCAGCACCACCAGGTGCCGGAATCCACCACGGGCCATGGCGGCGGCCGCCTCGGCCACCGTCCATTCCGGCCCCGCGTAGACCACGTCCCAGGTCAGGTGGGCGCCGGTGCGTTCCACGTCGCAGTCCAGGCCGGCGCCGATCGCCTTCAACACATCGCGTTCGGTCATGATCCCGACCCCCTCGGAATCCGGGTCGATCACGACGGCCGACCCGACACCACGGGCCGACATCATCCGGGCCGCCTGGCGGAGCGTGTGCTCCGGACCCACGACGAGAACCTGGCTGGACATGGCATCCCGTACCTGCATCACACATCACTCCCTTGGGACGGTGGCCTCCGGTACGGACATGGTCGTCCGTGGATGTTTCCGGGACAAGACCGAACATCGCCGTACCAGCGGCCGCTCGCTACTGTCGGACCGTGTCCACCGAGCCCCTGCGCTGCGCCGGCGCGCTGATCGTCGACCACGACGGCCGCATCTTCTTCCAGCGCCGCTCACCGCAGCGACGCCTCTTCCCCGACTGCTGGGACATCGTCGGCGGCCACCTCGAACCGGGCGAGGAGATCGACGAGGCGCTCCGCCGGGAGATCGCCGAGGAGACCGGCTGGTTCCTCTCCCACGTCCTCGGCCCGGTCGGCGAGTACAGCTACGTGGGCGACGACGGCCTGGCCCGGATCGAGTACGACTTCCTGGTCCGGGTCGACGGTGACCTGGACCGCCCGACGCTGGAGGCCGGCAAGCACACCGAGTTCCGCTGGCTGGCCGAGCACGAGGTGGACGTCCTCGACGAGCACCGCGACGTCAACGACGGGCTGATCCGGCGGATCGCGGAGGAGGGCTTCGCGCTCCTGCGGTCGATCGGTCTGTGAACACCGTCGAACTGGCGCCGCACCGCGTCGCCGGGCTGCTCGCCCCGGCCGTGGACCGGGTCTTCCGCGCCGGCATGCTGGCCGGCCGCGACGGCGGAGGCGCCGAGCTGAGCCAACGGTACGGCGGGCCGACCGCGAACGGCTTCCTGGTGGACCTGCGCACCCGCCTGGCCGCGCCGGGCGGCACCGTCGACGCCCCGGGATTCGCGGCCATCACCAGGTACGGAGATCCGCTCGTCGTCCGCCGGACGGTCGACAAGCAGGTGGCGCACGGCATGCTCCACCGCCGCCCGGACGGCGCGCTCTCCGCCACCGAGCGGGGCGCGGCCTTCCTCGCCGAGCTGTACCAGGTGCACGCCGAGGTCACCGAGGAGCTGTGGGCCGGGCACGACGAACGGGTGTCCCGGCTGGTCGCGATGCTCGGCCGGCTGCTGTCGTACGCCCTGGTGCTCGCCGACGAGGAGGGTGACCGGGGCGGCTCGGCCTTCGCCGCGATGGCCCCGCCCCACGAGCCGGACGGCACCCCGTCGGGCGTGCTGCTGCTCAACCGGCTCGGCACGCTGCGCTACCACCGCGCCGACGCGCACGCCGAGGCCTGGGCCGCCGCCGGGCACACCGCGTCCAGCATCGCCACCCTGCCGGCCGGTCCCGAACGGCTCGCCATCGAGCTGGAGACCGACCGACGGGCCGCCGGCCCGTACTCGGTGCTCGGCGCCGACGAGCGGCTGACCATGCTCGCCGACCTGGCCGCGCTGCCCGGCTGACCCGGTTGGCCGGAGCGGCGGGGTCAGCCGGGGCTATCCTCCACCGGTGACGGGGAGCAGGACGAGGGAGGATGTCGCGATGATCGGAATGGTGCTCGCGGCCGGAGCGGGACGACGGCTGCGCCCGTACACCGACACCCTGCCCAAGGCGTTGGTGCCGGTGGACGGCGAGACCACGATCCTGGACATCGCGCTGGGCAACCTCGCCGAGGTCGGGCTCACCGACATCGTGATCGTGGTCGGCTACGCGGCGGACGCGGTCCGCGAGCGGCAGGCCGACCTGGAGAAGCGGTACGGGGTCACGCTCACCCTGGTGCACAACGACAAGGCCGAGGAGTGGAACAACGCCTACTCGCTCTGGCTGGCCCGGGAGCACTTCGCCCGGGGGGTGCTGCTCGTCAACGGGGACACCGTGCACCCGGTGAGCATCGAGAAGACGCTGCTCACCGAGCGCGGGCCGGGCATCCTGCTCGCCGTGGACACGCTCAAGCCGCTGGCCGAGGAGGAGATGAAGACCACCTTCGACGCCGCCGGCCAGCTCACCCGGATCACCAAGCTGATGGACCCGGGCGAGGCGTACGGGGAGTACATCGGCGCGACGCTCATCGAGCCGCAGGTCGCCGACGCCCTCGCCGACGCGCTGGAGGCGACCTGGCGGCGGGACCCGAACCTCTACTACGAGGACGGCTACCAGGAGTTCTCCGACCGGGGCGGGGAGGTGCGGGCGGCGCCGATCGGTGACGTCCCGTGGGTCGAGGTCGACAACCACGCCGACCTGGCCCGCGCGCGGGAGATCGCGTGCCGCTACTAGCTCGGAGCGTCCTCACCCCGCTGCACATCGACGTGCGACGGGGGGCGGTGGCCGACCTGGCGGCGATCCTGGCCGACGGGCGGATCTCCGCCGGCGGTGACGTCGCGGTGGTGGTCGGCCCCGGTCAGGGCACCCAGATCGCGGAGCTGATCCGACCGTCACTGCGGACGGCCGACGTGTTCACCGTCTCCGGGGGGACCCTGGACGCCGCCGACGACCTGGGCGGCAAGCTGCGCGCCCGGTCGTACGACGCGGTCGTCGGGATCGGTGGCGGCAAGACCATCGACGTGGCCAAGTACGCGGCGACCCGCCGAGGGCTGCCGATGGTGTCGGTGGCGACGAGCCTCGCCAACGACGGGATCGCCTCCCCGGTGGCCAGCCTCATCACCGACGGGCTCAAGGGCTCCTACGGTGTGCACATCCCGATCGCGGTGATCGTCGACCTGGACTTCGTGGAGAGCGGCCCGGACCGGCACAACCGGGCCGGCATCGGCGACGTGATCAGCAACATCAGCGCGCTCGCCGACTGGGAGCTGGCCCGCCGGGTACGCGTCGAACCGTTCGACGGGCTCGCCGCCTCGCTGTCCCGGGCGGGCGCCGAAGCGGTGCTCAACCACCCGGGCGACATGGCCGACGACGCCTTCGTCACAGTGCTGGCCGAGGCGTTGATCTCCAGCGGCCTGGCGATGGCCATCGAGGGCACCAGCCGCCCGTGCAGCGGCGGCTGCCACGAGATCATGCACGCCATCGACGCGCTCTTCCCCGGCACCGCCTCACACGGCGAGCTGGCCGGGCTCGGCGCGCTGTTCTGCACCTGGCTGCGCGGGGACCTGCGCCGCTTCGGGGAGATGTCGGCCTGCCTGGCCCGGCACGGGCTGCCCCGGCTCCCCGCCGAGGTGGGCCTCACCGACGACCAGTTCGTGGAGGCGGTGCAGTTCGCGCCGCGTACCCGACCGGACCGCTACACCATCCTCGAGCACCTGGCGCTGTCTCCTACCGAGACGCGGGAGCGGCTGGCAGACTACGCCGGTGCAATCCGCGACCAGCTTGGCTGACCCCCGTCCCACCGTCGCCGACTTCCACCGGGTGAACCGGGGCGGCGGCCTGTTCAGCGAGTCGATCAGCCAGTGGCTGGGCGCCGTCTTCGCGCTCGTCGCCCAGCGCCTCGGCCTGCGTCCCACGGCGCTGACCATCACCAACCTGGTGCTCGGACTGGCCACCTCGGTCACCGTGGTGGCGCTCGCCGGCCCGGTCGCGGACGGGGACGTACCGGCCTGGGTAGTCGGCCTGCTCGCCCTCGTCGGCTGGCAGGTCGCGTACTCCCTGGACTGCGCCGACGGGCAGCTCGCCCGGGTGACCGGCCAGGGCAGCGCGGCCGGGGCCCGGGTCGACGTGCTCTGCGACGTGGCCGCGCAGATCGCCCTGGTCGCCGCGCTGGCCGCCACCGCCGTGGCGCAGGAACCGTCCACCCCGACCTGGCTGGTGGCGACGTTCGCGGGGACCTGGATGGTCAATCTGGTCACCTCGGTCATGCAGGCCGGCCCGAACGCCGCCAGCATGGTCACCTCGACCTCACTGCCGGTACGCCTCGTCAAGCTGGTCCGCGACTACGGCGCGGTGGTCTTCGTGGCCGCCCTGGTGCTGGCCGTGGCGCCCGCGCTGGTCCTCTGGGTGCTTGTCGCGTTCACGATCGTCAACGGCGGCTTCCTGCTGGCCAGCATCGCCTTCTCCGCCCGCGCCTCCCTCCGCTGACCCCACCCCCGCCCCGCAAGATCCGGCCGCCCACGCAAGATCTGCCCAACTTCCCCGAAGTTGCTGCCTCCGGCCGGCGGGAGACCCCAACAACCCTGACGTTGCGCGGATCTTGCGAGCGGGGGGCGCCAGCCCGCCCGCGGCGGCGCGGCAGCGCAGTACCCGCCGCCAAGATCGCGCTCGATCCAGGATCTAGTGGCCTCCGAGCAGCCGGATGGGACTACATCCTGGTTCGAGCGTGATCATGCCCAGGCAGGGGCGGTGGCGGCGAGGGGCGCCCGCGCGTCGGGCTGCGCGGCGGGACGGGGTCAGACTCGGTTGGGGGTTCGGGCTACCCCGGCGTAGATGTCGATGAGCTGCTTGGTGACCACGTCGGGGTGGAAGGTGCGCTCGTAGCGGGCGCGGGCGGCCACGGCCAGTCCGGCCGCGCCGGCGCGGGCGACCGGCAGGGCGGCGGCCAGGGCGGGCGGCTCCGGTGCGACGACCCAGCCGGCCTCGCCCACGTCGATGCCGGCCGGCATGGGCGACCCGCCGCCGACGACTGCGGAGGCGACCTCGGCCGGGCCGGTGCCGGCGGGCTCGTGCGGAGCGTCCGCGCCGACCAGGTACGGAATGCCGCCGAGCGCCGTGCCGAGCACCGGGCGACCGCTGGCCAGCGCCTCGATGATCACCGTCGGCAGCACGTCGTGCCAGGTGGAGGTGGCGAGTACCACCGCGCTTGCGTCCAGGGCGGCGCGTACGCCGGCCCGGTCCAGCGGCCCGAGGAAGGTCACGTCCGTCCGCTCGGCGGCTGCCGCCTCCACCAGCGGGCGCAGTTCGCCGTCGCCGGCGATCCGCAGCGGGCCGAGCGCGCCGTCGGGGTGCCGTCGCCAGGACTCCAGCAGCAGACCCAGCCCCTTCTCCGGGGAGAGCCGACCGAGGAAGAGGAAACCGTCGCCGAGCGGTGCCGGCGTACCGGGGTCCGGGACGGAGTTCGGCTTCACCACGATGCGTTCGTCCGGAATGCCGTAGTCGCGGAGGTGGTCGGCGATCGCCGAGGTGAGCGCGATGTACCGATCCACCGACCGCCACGTCCCCCGGTGCACGGCCAGGGTGGTCGCCATCAACGCGCTCTGCGCCGCCGAGTCGCGGTAGCAGCGATGCTTGATCGCCGGCACACCCAACACCCGGCCCTTGCAGTCCTGACAGATCACGCCGTCGCGGAAGTAGATCCCCGACGAGCAGACCTGCCGGTAGTTGTGCACCGTCTGCACCACCGGCACGCCGTGGCGGTGCGCGGTCCGCACCACCCAGGGCGAGATCAGGGGGTACGGGTTGTGCAGGTGCAGGACGTCCGGCCGGTGCTCGGTGAGCAGCCGGCTCAGGTCGTGCTGGGCACGCGGCGCCCAGATCGGCGAGATCGGCAGCAGCGCCTTCGCCGCCTTCGACATCGACGGGATCTCGTCCGAGCTGCGGATGAAGGGCAGCACCTCGACGCCGGCGGCGGTGAGCTGAGCGATCTCCGAGTCGACGATGGTGTTCTCGCCGGACGGTTGGGCTTCCCGGTACCGGTTGTGCGCCACCACGATTCTCACGGGAAAGAAGGCTACCGTTGACTGGTGCCCGAACTACCGGAGGTTGAGGCGCTCGCGGGTTATCTGCGACAGCGCGCGGTGGGCCGGCGCGTCGATCGGCTGGAGATCGCCGCGATCAGCGCCCTGAAGACGTACGAACCGGCACCGACAGCCGTGGCCGGCCGGGCGGTGGTCGACGCCAGCCGGCACGGCAAGTTCCTCGACGTGCTCTTCGAGGGCGACCTGCACCTGGTGGTGCACCTGGCCCGGGCGGGCTGGCTGCACTACCGGGAGGCGTTCCCGGCCACCACGCCGCTGCGCCCCGGCAAGGGTCCGATCGCGCTGCGCGTACGCCTGGACGACGGCTCCGGCTTCGACCTCACCGAGGCCGGCACCCAGAAGAAGCTGGCCGCGTACCTGGTCACCGACCTGGCGGCGGTGCCCGGGGTGGTCAAGCTGGGCCCGGACGCGCTCGCCGCCGATCTGCCCACCTTCGCCGAGCGACTGCGCAGCCGGCGGGGGCAGGTCAAGGGGGTGCTGACCGACCAGTCGGTGCTGTCCGGGGTGGGCAACGCGTACTCCGACGAGATCCTGCACGCCGCGAAGCTGTCGCCGTTCGCGATCACCGATCGGCTCACCGACGCCCAGATCGCCACCCTGCACGCGGCCACCCGACAGGTCCTCGGCGACGCGGTCGAACGGTCCCTCGGTCAGCGGGCCGCCGAGCTGAAGGGCGAGAAGCGCTCCGGGTTGAAGGTGCACGCCCGGACCGGGCTGCCCTGCCCCGTGTGCGGGGATTCCGTGCGTGAGGTGTCGTTCGCCGACTCCAGCCTCCAGTACTGCGCGACGTGCCAGACCGGCGGCAAACCGCTCGCTGACCGTCGGTTGTCCCGCCTTGTACGGTGAGTAATCCCACTCCACGACTACGCAGCGGAATCGCCCACAGTGAGCGGAACCTCCGGTCCGCCGTTCTGGCCATGCGCGCATCCATCGGTATAGTGGCCCGGTCCCCGGCTTCTGAAATGGTGCGGAGCCGGCCAGATCGCACCGGCACCATCGGTCGCCAATCTCGTTCGGGGCGGCGACCGGTCGGAGCCCGCGTGGGAGACTGGGACGGTGGGCGACCCGGGCCCTCACGCCGAGTGAGCGGCCCGTGTCATGCGGGAGGACATGGGTGAGGTGACGGCAAGCCTCCAGCGCCCGGTATCCAACGAAGGCCGGAGCAGACTCGTGCGGCACGTCGACAGCTTCGAGATCCAGCCGCCGACGCCGCCGTCTCACAACGGCGTTCCTCGGTCGGCGTGGACGAGGTCGCGTCGCCGGGTCTCCCGCTGGCACCGCCCGTACATCGCCACCCTGCTGTTGCTCGACTTCGGCGCGGCGGCGTTCGCCAGTTGGATCGCGATCCAACTGTTCGACCAGGCCGCCTCCGGGTTCTCCGGCACCCAGCAGGACCCGACCTGGTTCCACACCGTCTCCTACCTGCTGCTGCCGCTCGGCTGGGTGGTCATCCTCTGGAGCAACAGGGGGTACGACCGGCGCTACCTGGGGCTGGGTCCGGACGAGTTCAAGCGGGTGATCCGGGCCGGGGTGACGGTCGCCGCGAGTGTCTCGTTCCTCGCCTTCGCCACCAAGACCGAGTTGTCCCGCTGGACGGTCGGCACGGCCCTGCTCGGGGCGCTGCTGCTGATCCTCTGGGGCCGGTTCGTGGCCCGCTGGGCGCTGCACTACATCCGGCGGCGGGCCGGCCAGGCCGCGCACCGGATGGTGCTGGTCGGCACCCTGCCCGAGTGCCTGGAGGTCTACGCGGCGGTCACCCGCAGCCCGGCCGCCGGGCTGATGCCCGTCGCCATCCACATCACCGACGGGTACGCGGCGGCCCGGGGCATGCCGACCCCGGTTCCGGTGTACGCCGGCCGGGACGTCCTGGCCCTGGTCCGTGAGGTCGGCGGGGACACCATCGCCGTCTGCGGGTCGGCCAGCGCGGAGCCGGGTGAGCTGCGCCGACTGGCCTGGCAGTTGGAGGGCTCCGGCGTCGACCTGGTGGTCGCCCCGCAGTTGACCGACATCGCCGGCCCCCGGGTGCACATCCGCCCGATCGAGGGTCTGCCGCTGCTGCACGTGGAGGAGCCGACCCTCTCCGGGCCGGCGCTGCTGGCCAAGAACCTGATGGACCGGGTCGCCGCCGGTCTCGGTCTGCTGCTGCTGTCCCCGCTCTTCGTGGCCATCGCCATCGCGATCCGGATCTCCGACCCCGGGCCGGTCTTCTTCCGCCAGCCCCGGGTGGGGCACGAGGGGCGCACGTTCCGGGTGTGGAAGTTCCGGACCATGTACGTCGACGCGGAGGATCGGCTGGCCAGCCTTGTCGATCGCAACGAGACCGACGGCATGCTCTTCAAGATGAAGCAGGACCCCCGGGTCTTCCCGGTCGGTCGTTTCCTCCGGGCCACCTCGCTCGACGAGCTGCCGCAGCTGATCAACGTGCTCTGGGGTGAGATGTCGCTTGTCGGGCCCCGGCCGCTGCCGGCCGACGACGGTGACTTCCTCGGTGACGTACGCCGCCGCCTGCTGGTCCGCCCCGGCATGACGGGCCTCTGGCAGGTCTCCGGCCGCTCCGACCTGTCCTGGGACGAGTCGGTCCGACTGGACCTCTACTACGTCGACAACTGGTCGTTGGCGTACGACCTGAGCATCCTGTGGCGCACCGTCGGGGTGGTGCTCGCCCGCAAGGGCGCGTACTAGGGTCTTGGCGCGCCGGCCCGCAGGGGCGAGGATCCCTGCGTGGCTGCCAACCTCTCCGCCGTGGTCGGCGTCGTCTCACTCGTCACCGCGCTTACTGCCGCCCTGCTGGCGGTGCTGCGGCTGCGGGCCCGCCGTGGCATCGCCACCGCCACCCAGCGGGCCACCTACGAGGTGCTGCACACCGCCGGCCTGGCCGCCGAGCCGCTGCGGGCGGGGCTGAGCGCGGCGGGCGCGGCGAAGGCCGTACGTCATCTGCGGGCCCTGGTGGGCGCGGTCGGGCTGGCGCTCACCGACGCCGACCAGCTGCTGGCCCTCGACGGGCGCGGCACGCACCACGGTGACCAACTGCTCGCGGCGGCCCAGCGGACGGTGGGCACCGGGCGGTCGACGGTGCTCGGCGAGCAGGAACTGCACTGCGACCGGGTCGACTGCCCGGTACGCGGTGCGGTGGTCGCGCCGTTGCAGGGAGCGGACGGCCGGGTGGTCGGCGCGCTGGTGGCGATCGCCGACAGCCCGCCCCCGCCCGGGTTGGTGCAGGCCACCCTGGAGACCGCGCACTGGGCCGGCAACCAGCTCGCCCTTGCCGAGCTGGACTCGTCGCGGGAGCGGCTGGCCCGCGCCGAGATCCGCGCGTTGCGGGCGCAGATCAGCCCGCACTTCATCTACAACGCGCTGACCGCCATCGGCTCGTTCGTCCGCACCGACCCGGAGCGGGCCCGGGAGCTGATCCTGGAATTCGCGGAGTTCACCCGCTACTCGTTCCGGGCGCACGGGGAGTTCACCACCCTCGCCGAGGAGCTGCGCTCGATCGACAGGTACCTGACGATCGAGCGGGCCCGGTTCGGCGACAGGTTGCAGGTGCGGTTGCAGATCGCCCCGGAGGTACTGCCGGTGACGCTGCCGTTCCTCTGCCTTCAGCCGCTCGTGGAGAACGCCGTCCGCCACGGGTTGTCCCGCAAGCCGGGCACGGGCATGGTGAGCATCGAGGCTCGGGACGCGGGCGCCGAATGCCACATCACGGTGGAGGACGACGGAGTGGGAATGGACCCGACCACGCTGACCGCCGGCATCGCCGAGCTGGCCCGGGGCACCGGCGACCCGGGCGACGACCCGGGTCAGCACGTCGGCCTCTCCAACGTCGACGAGCGGCTGCGGTCGGTCTTCGGGGACCGGTTCGGCCTGGTGGTGGAGACCGGGTTGGGCTCGGGCACGAAGGTGAGCATGCGGATCCCGAAGTTCCACCCGGGCGTACGGGCAGGCTCGTGACTACTGGCTTTCTCCGGGTGCTCGCGGTGGACGACGAGCCGCCCGCGCTCGACGAGTTGGCGTACCACCTGCGGGCCGATCCCCGGGTGGCCCGGCTGCACACGGCCGGGGACGCCACCGAGGCGCTGCGGCTCCTGCGAGACGGTGACGTGGACGTGGTCTTCCTGGACATCCGGATGCCGGGCCTGGACGGGATGGAGTTGGCCCGGGTGCTGCGCCGGTTCGCCCGGCCACCGGCGATCGTCTTCGTCACCGCGTACGACGACGGCGCGGTGGACGCCTTCGACCTGGGTGCCACCGACTACGTACGCAAGCCGGTGCGTGCCGACCGGCTGGCCGAGTCGCTGCGGCGGGTGATCGGGTCGCGGGTGGTGCCGTCGCACCCGGCGGCGCTGGCCCGCGCGGAGGAGGATCCGACGATCCCCATCGAGTTGGCCGGCACCACCCGGATGTTGCCCCGCTCGGCGGTGCGGTGGGTGGAGGCGCAGGGCGACTACGCCCGGTTGCACACCTCGGACGGGTCGCACCTGGTGCGGGTCTCGCTGGCCACGCTCGCCGAACGGTGGGCCGATGCCGGCTTCGTCCGGGTGCACCGGTCGTACCTGGTGCAGTTGAAGTTGATCGCGGAGCTGCGGCTCGTCAACTCCGGCTACGTCGTGGTGATCGACGCCACCGAGCTGCCGGTGAGCCGGCGGCACACCCGGGAGCTGAAGGACAAGCTGGTCCGGGCGGCGAAGCAGGACTGGGGCCGCTGACCAGGCTTCCCTCGTCGTGCCGGGAATAAGCGCGCTCTCCCGTACGTAGTACGGTACGTTGCTTATCGACGAATGGAGCCGCCGTGTTCGACGCCGCCACCGAGTTCGACAGTCAACTCGACCGCCTGGTGCACCTCGGCTACCCCGCGCTGGCAGGGCTGCCCGAGAGTGCCTTCCGCGAGCTGGTCGCACCGCTACGAGCCAGGGCGATCGAGGGTGCCGCCGGCCTGCCCGCCCCCACCGATGCCCGGGTGCCGTTCCTGTTGGTCATCACCCGGGACCTGGTCGGGGTGGTGGAGCGGCTGGCGCTCACCACCCTGGCCGGCAAGCGCAAGCCCGGCGTCCTCGACCGCAACTACGCCGACGACGACCTGCCCCGCTTCGACCCGATCAAGGAGCTGGAGGTGCCGACCGGGCCGGCGTACCTGCTCTTCGACGTCGACCGGGGCGAGGAGTACCGCAACCTGGCCCCGGCCACCGCCATGGAGGGGATCACCGCCCAGGGCCGGCTGCCGCTCAGCATCGACGAGGGTCTCGCCCTCGTCACGCTGCACCCGGCCGCGCTGGCCAGCAACAGGTGCTTCTCGCTCGTCGGTTCCCGCTGCGGCGACCGGCGGGTGCCGGCGATCTGGATCAGCCAGGGGGCGCCGAAGCTGGGCTGGTGTTGGTACGGCAATCCGCACACCTGGCTCGGCTCCGCCTCGGCCCGCCCGGAGCGCATCGGCCTGGAGTGAGCGTCCGCTGACGAGGACGACCGGTCGTGCGAAACCGCCCGACCGGTCGTGCCGGCCCATATCGTCGGTGGCCTATCCTCCTGATGCCGATTCCCGTACGGGGCGCAGGGTCGGTGTGGGCGAAGCCTGCTCAGGTCGCCCCACCACCCTCACATTGGGACATCGATGCAGCTAACCAAAGCTCGCCGCGCCCTGTTGGCCGGTGCCCTCGTGGCGGCACTCGTGCTGCCCGGCGCCACCCCGGCCCAGGCCGCGGCAACCGGCGCGCTCAGCGGACACGTGACCACCAGCACGGGCACCGCCGCCGCCGAGGTCCAGGTGATGGTCTACGAGGCCGAGACCTACGACTTCCTCGGGAACGCCCGCACCGACGCCGACGGCAACTACACCTTCGGCGAGCTGCCCGCGGGCTCCTACGTGGTGGGCTATTTCCCGCCCGAGCAGCCTGGGCAGTACTACCGCCAGCAGTCGACGATCGGGGACGCCACGCCGGTGACCGTCAGCGCCGGTGGCACCACCAGGGCCGACGACCGACTCTTCGCCGTCGGCACCATCACCGGTCAGCTCGTCAACACCGCCGGTGCACCCTTGCCCAACCTGTACGTCGAGGCCCACGAGGTCGAGACGAACGGCAGGGCCGGAAATCTCACTGATGACCAGGGTCGATTCACCATCGGTGTACGGCCGGGCCGCTACGTCGTGAGCTTCGGGCCGATCGAGGGGTCCTCCCAGCTGCAGTACGTGCCCGGAAAGACCGACGAAGAGAGCGCCACGGTCTTCGAGGCGAAGCCGGACGAGGCGACAGTGGTCAACGACACGGCGCTGCCGGCGGGCGCCCTCAGCGGTCGGTTCACCACCGCCGAGGGTGCCCCGCTCGCCGACGCCGTGGTCGACGTCACCACCACCGAGCTGCACGCCGCGGTGACGACCCAGACCGACGCGAACGGTGAGTTCGCCGTGCAGCTACTTCAAGGCTCATACAAGGTTGGTATGTGGGCGGGTGACCGGCAGCAGTTCTACCGCGGCAAGTTGACTCAGTACGAGGCCGACGTGGTCGAGATCCGGGGCGGGCAACAGACGGTCATCGCGGACAGCCTGCTCGGCCTCGGCACGGTTACCGTTTCCGCGGTCGACTCGGTGACGGGTGCCCCGATCGCCAACTTCTGCGCCCAGTCGATCTGTAGCAACGGCACCGGCACGGTGACCGTCCCCGACCTGCCGCAGGGTCGCCACACCATCAACCTGGACGCACCGGACGCCCTGCACTTCTCCCGCGAGGTGACCGGGGTACGGGTGAAGGCGAGCCGCGACACCAAGCTGACCGTGAAGCTGCGGCCCGCCGCGATCATCAGCACCACCGTCGTCGACCGGCAGAGCGGCAGGCCCGTGCCGGACATCTGCCTGGACACGTTCCTGCCGAAGCAGGCGGCACTGCGCAGCGACCACGGCGACTGCAGCGACCACAACGGCCGGATCAAGGTGGGTCCGCTTGCCCCCGGCAGCTACAAGCTCTTCGCGGTGCCGTCCAGCGACACCTACGGTCGCCAATGGGTGGGGGCTGACGGCGGCACCGGCGACGAGCGACAGGCCGCCGTGGTCACCGCCACGGCCGGCCAGGTCGTCACCGGGCCGCAGGTCAAGTTGGACCGGACCGGCACTGTCACGGGTACGGTCACCGACGTGACAGGCAAGCCGGTGCCGGACGCTTCCGTGTCGGTGCTGACCGCCAACCCCGCGTCCGGGAACGAGGACACCACCACCGACGAGCACGGCGCTTACACCCTCGAACGCCTCGGCCCGTACGCCTGGCCGGTGGTGGTCGGCGCCTACCCGTACGCGAGCGAGTGGTCCGGCGACAAGCCCAGTCGGTTCACCGCCACCCCGGTGCCGGTGACCGCCGGTGCGGCCACCACCCACAACGTCCAGCTCGACCAGGGCGTGCAGGTGACAGGCACCTTCCGGACGCCCGACGGCACCCCCTTCACCAGTGGGTTCGTCATCGCTCGCAGCGTCGACACCGGCGACATCGCGGGCAACGGCTCGCTGACCGACGGGCGGTACACCTTCCGCCTCAAGGGGCCGCAGCAGGTCTTCTTCACCTACAGCGTCCTGCTCGGTGAGAAGCAGTTCGAGGGCCGTTACCTGACGACCCAGCCGGACGGCACCCGCAAGCTGGCACGGTTCACCGTCCCGGCCAGCGGCAGCATGTCCGTGGATCTGGTCGTACCGACCAGCTGACGGATCGACGAAGCGGGGCTGGTGGCACGACGCCGCCGGCCCCGCTTCGCGTTCTGCGGTCGGAAAGTGTCGTGTCCGCTGGGAGCGTGAACGCGTCCGGCTGACAGCGGCGGACCGGGCGCGTTCTGCCGGAGGATCGAGGCATCCAATCCGGCGGCGTCGCCGCCGCCTCGTTCAGGAGGTTCTCGTGATCATCGCGATCATCGACTTCAGGACTGCTGCCACCGACCGGCCCGCTGCCCTCGCCCACTTCGACGGGGAGCTTGATCGGGTACGCGCCATGCCGGGCAACATCGCCTTCCGGGTCTACGCCGCGCGTGAGGACGACACCGCAATCGCCGTGGTCCACGAGTGGGACGACGAGGCTTCGTTGGCCGGCTACCTGAGGTCCGACTCGTTCACGCGATTCGGCGAAGTGATTCGACCGATGATGATCGGAGCGCCGGTGAGCCGACGGTTTCACGCCGACCTGCTGGAGACGGTGGCCTGACCGGCGTCCCAGCGGACTTCTAGGATGACGTGTGCGAGGCCGTCGATGACCCGCAGGACATACAGCTTCGTCCGCACGTTCGCGCCGGAGTCCGCTCGCGACCTGTGTGTGGACCGCCACTACCTGCTCTGCGCCTCCGCCGGGACCCTTCGGCTGGAGGCGCAGGGTCAGGCGTGGTTGTTGCCACCGGCGCGGGCAGCCCTGATCGAGGCAGGCCGGCCGATCCGGGTGAGCATCCCGCGGCCGGTCACGACCGCGTCGGTCCTGTTCGACACCCGATTCACTCCGGCGCCGCCAGCACCCTTGACCGTGTTCGACCTCAACCCGCTGGCACGCGCGCTGCTGACCGAGTGCCGCACGTGGGGCGAGTCCGACGAACCCCTCACGGCGTACGCGGAGACGCTGTTCGGCGCGCTCGCCGCGGTGACCTGGCGGCTCGCCGAGCAGCCGAGCCCGGTCGTCGTGCCGGCGGGGCGATCACCGGAACTTCGCCGAGCCCTCGAGCTGACCGAGCAGCGGCTCGGCGGTGAGGTCCGCTTCGAGGACGTGGCGGTCGACGTCGGTCTCGCGCCGCGATCGCTGGCACGACGCTTCGAGGAGGAGACCGGCATGACCTGGCGGGCGGTCCTGCGCCGAATGCGGGTGTTGCGTGCCATCGAGGAACTCGCAGCGGGTGACACCCCGGTAACCAGGATCGCGTTCCTGGTCGGCTACACCTCACTGTCGGCGTTCAACGCCGCGTTCAGGGAGCTGACCGGCCGCACGCCAACGGAGTACCGGGCCAGCTTCCGGCCCTGAGCAGACCAGGACTCGCCGCCGCGGCTGACCGACGGGCGGCACAACTTCCGCCGCACAGCGGGGCCGGTGGCACGACGCCACCGGCCCCGCCGCGTACCCGCGCTCAGTCCGGGAGCGGGAAGCGCGTCCAGGCGGTGCCGTCGCGGGTCAACTGCACGTGGTCCGCACCGCCTACCGCCAGGTCGTCCCGGCCGTAGAGCCAGGCGTATCCGGGCGCGGCACCGACGCGCCCGTCGCGTCGGTCGTACTCGCGGACGGTCTTGAAGTGTCGTCCGTCATCGAAACTGATCATGGCCGTGGACCTGTTGTTTGAGGGCTCCCTGTTTCCCGTCTCGACGAGCAGCAGGGAGCCGTCCGAGCCAATAACCAGGCACCGGTTCTCCAGTGAGGGGGGCAGGTCGGTGCCCACGTCCGCCCAGGTCCGGCCCCCGTCCGTGGTACGCAGCAACTGCGACGTGCCCTCGACCTCCGTCGGCTGGGGCCCACCCGGTGGTGGCAGCGCGATCAACAGGTACGCCTCCTGGGCGCTGACCCCGGCTATCGCGATCACGTTCGCCCCCTGGGTCGACTGCCAGGTCGTCCAGGTGGCTCCCCGGTCCACGCTCCGAGCCACCACAAAGGCGCTGCGGTAACCCGGCCAGTAGGTCGCCCAGATGGTTCCGTCCGCGCTCGGATAGATGTTCTGGGGCGGACGGGGTGACGGCGGCTTGCCTCCGAGCCGGTAGACGGTTCCCGTCGGCGAGACCGCCACCGGTTCATGGAGCGCTCCGCAGCCCTGGCTCCACTGACAGAAGACCGGCTGCGCCTTCGCCGGAAGGGCCGACACCGTCACCATTGCCTGCTCGGCGTCCCGCCAGGTGCGGCCGTAGTCGGTGGAGAGCCGGAGCTGGTCACCGTCCCGGACCAGGTAGGAGCGCTCGCTCAGCACCGAGAACTCCGGGTTGCTCAGCGGATTTCCCTCTGCATCAAGTCCGCACTGGTTGGTGGTGCGGTACCGGGTCATCTCGTCATCGGTCCAGCTTCGCCCACCGTCGTCGGTGTGCCGGAACCGCACCGTGAAGCAGCCGTCGTCGGCGTCCCACACCCCCGCGACGACTGCCGACTCCGGCCCGGTCAGGAAGAGCTGACCACCGCGGTCCGGCGTGACCGGCGGCTGGTCCGGACCGGTCCACCCACCCCGGCCGGTGTTGCCGAACAGCGGCAGCATCGCCACGCCGGCCACGGCGACAACCACAACAAGCGCCACCCCGCTGGTACGCCGCCGACGTCGGGCCCGCGCTGCCGTCCGCATGTCGTCCAGGGGTGGCTGGCGGACCGCGTCGGCGACGGTGTCGACGTCGAATCCGGTGAACTCAGGTGTGGACATCGATCCTCCCGATGATCGTGCTCTCGCTGATCTCTGAGTCGGTGAGCAGCGCTTTCAGCGCCTGCCGGCCCCGGGACAACCGGGACTTCACCGTGCCGGCGGAAACGCCGAGCGTCGCCGCCACCTCGTCGATCGGCAGGTCGACCAGGTAGTGCAGGGCCAGCGCGTGCCGCTGCCCCGGGGGCAGTTCGCGCAACGCGGCGAGCAGCGCCAAGTGCTCGGGCGAACGGTCGGCAACCGTCGGAGGCGGGCCGATCCGACGCAGCAGCCCGTCCAGCACCCGCCGCCGCCGGTGACGACTACGCGCGACGTTCACCGCGACCCGGCGCAGCCACGCCTCCGGGTTGTCGAGGCGGGCGAGCCGGCCAGGTGCCGTCAGGGCCTTGGTGAACGCCTCCTGGACCGCCTCCTGCGCCTCGCACAGATCGCCGGTCACCGCGTAGAGCTGCACCACGAGTCGTCGGAAACAGCCCGCGTACAGCTCGGCAATCAGATCAGCGTCGGACACCCTCACCACCCCTCTTCACCTGTCCCACTCCTGGGCGGAGGGAAAGGTTCCGAGCGACGGTCAGAAGATGTCGGCCAGCGGCAGGGCGAGAGGGTTCCCGCTCGCCAGCGGGCTTGGTGGCGGAGTTATCCACAGGCGTGAGCGGTTCTCCACAGGTTGTTCACAACGCGACCCACTGATCTCCACGGCCGCTCCCTACAGTCGGGACCCATGAAGGAACGCCGGATACTGGTCGTCGAGGACGAGCGGACCATCGCCGATTCCATCGCCGCCCGTCTGCGGGCCGAGGGTTTCACGGTGCAGGTCGCGGCGGACGGGCCCAGCGCCGTCGCGCAGTTCCGCACCGGCCAGCCGGATCTCGTCGTCCTCGACGTGATGCTGCCCGGCTTCGACGGCCTGGAGGTGTGCCGCCGGATCCAGGCCGACCGGCCGGTGCCGGTGTTGATGCTCACCGCCCGGGACGACGAGACCGACCTGCTGGTGGGGCTCGCGGTAGGCGCGGACGACTACCTCACCAAGCCCTTCTCGATGCGAGAGCTGGCCGCTCGGGTGCACGTCCTGCTGCGCCGCGTGGAGCGGGCCGCGGCCCCGACGCCGCCCGCGATCCGCCTCGGCGACATCGAGATCAACGAGGCCGAACGGCGGGTCCGCCGGGCCGGCGTCGACGTGCACCTCACGCCGACGGAGTTCGACCTGCTGGTCCACCTCGCCGGGCGGCCCCGCACGGTGCTCCCCCGGGAGCGGCTGCTCGCCGACGTGTGGGGATGGGTCGACGGAAGTGGCACCCGCACGGTGGACAGCCACATCAAGGCGCTGCGCCGCAAGCTCGGCGCCGACCTGATCCGGACCGTCCACGGCGTCGGGTACGCCCTGGAGGTGTCCGCGTGACCGGCCGGCTGTTGGACTGGCTGGATCGGGCGTTACCCCGTCCACTGGACCCGGTCCGCTCGATCAAGATGAAGCTCGGCGTCCTGCTCGTCGCCTCCTGGGCCGTGGCCTTCGGCTACTTCTGGTACGGCATCGGTTGGCTTCCCACCGGTACGTCGATCACGGCGATCTGCATCGCGCTCGTCACCTCGCAGGTGCTCGCCCACGGGATGACCTCGCCGCTGCGCGAGATGACGGCGGCCGCCGGCGCGATGGCCCGTGGCGACTACACCCGGCGCGTACGCGCCACCTCCCGGGACGAGGTCGGCGAGCTGGCTCAGGCGTTCAACAAGATGGCCGAGGATCTGCACGCCGCCGACCAGCGCCGACGTGAGTTGATCGCCAACGTCTCGCACGAGCTGCGGACACCGATCACCGCCTTGCAGGGCGTGTTGGAGAACATGGTGGACGGGGTGGCCGATGCCGAACCGGCGGCGCTGCGCTCGGCGCTGTCCCAGACCGAACGGCTCGGGCACCTCGTCGCCGACCTGCTCGACCTGTCCCGCCTCGACGCCGGGGTGGTGCCGCTGCGCCGGGTACACATCGACGTGAACGACTTCCTGGACGAGGCGGTGGAACACGCCACCGCCAGCGCGTCCGGGGCGGCGCTGGACGTGCGCTTCGAGCTTCGCGAACTGTCGGCACCGCTGACCGTCCACGCGGACCCGTGGCGGCTGCACCAGGTCTTCGCGAACCTGCTCGACAACGCGGCACGGCACAGCCCACCCGGCGGCACGGTGCGGTTGAGCGCCGAGGAACACGCCGACCAGCTCCGCTTCGAGGTCAGCGACGAGGGTCAGGGCATCTCACCCGGCGAGCGGTCCCGGGTCTTCGAACGGTTCACCCGCGGCGATCGGTCCGCCGGCGGCGGGACGGGGCTCGGCCTGGCCATCGCCCGCTGGGTCGTCGAACTGCACGGTGGCCGAATAGCTGTCCTCGACCCCGTCAAACCGCACCGGGTCGATCGGCCCGGCTGCCGCATCCAGGTCACCATCCCGAGCGACGGGCCACATCGGAAAGAGGTCGCATGACCAGCCCCGGCACCACCCCGCTTCCGGCGGCCGGACCTACCGGACCGAGCGCACCGACCGGACCGACCGGGCCGACCGGACCGACCGGACCGACCGGACCGACCGGACCGACCGGACCGACCGGACCGACCGGACCGACCGGACCGACCGGACCGACCGGACCGCAGGTTCTCGCGACCGTCAGACCGGGTCCGGCCGCCGGTCATCCCCACGCGTGGCCGGGTACGCCGGCCGTACCCAGGCCACCGTCGGCGATCGCTCGGCGCTGGCCGGGGCCGTCCGGTTCCGCCCCTCCGCTGGTCCTGGTGGCGTTGGCGGCGGCGGCGGTCGTCGGCGCGGCCACGCTCACGATGGTGCGTCCCGGCCTCGGTTGGTTGGTGGCCACGCTGGCCGGCGTGGCTGCCGTGGTCACCGCTGGTGTCGTCCGTTCCCGGCCATCGCCCCCGCCGCTGGGCGTCAGCGCGCCGGCCGCGCCCAGCGCGGCAGCCGCCGGGCCGACGACGCCAACGGTGGCCGCGCCAGCACCGCCACCTGCGGCGGCGACCGCGCCAACACCACTAACTGCGACCGCAGGCGCGCCAGCACCGCCAACGGCGACCGCGCCAGCACCGCCAACCACGCCAACGGCGACCACGCCAGCACCGCCACCTGCGGTGGCGGCCGTCCGTCCCGGTGCCACGGGGGCACCGGGGCGGGCGGCACAGGTCGCCTGGGCCGTCGCGACCATCGCGTTGGTCGCCGTCGGCACGGTCCGGGCCGCCGGCTGGCTCTTCGCGCTCTGCCTCGTCGCGGCCGCGGTGACCGGGACACTCGCGGTGACCGGCGGGCGAAGCCCGCTCGGGATGCTCGTCGCCGCGACGCTGCCGCCGGCCGCGACGGTACGGGCGCTCCCCTGGGCGGTACGCGGACTGGGCGACACCCGCCCGGCCGGGGCGGGGATCGGCGTCGGGCGCATCCTGAAGAGCCTGGCGATCTCCGCTGGCCTGCTGCTGTTGTTCGGCCTGCTCTTCTCCTCCGCCGACGCGATCTTCGCCGATCTGGTCACGGGTCTCCTGCCCGACATCTCGATGGCTGGTGTCGTCGGCTGGCTGCTGCGTCTGGGGCTGATCGGCGGTGGTCTGCTCGGCGCCGCGTACCTGGTCAGCCGTCCACCCGACCTGGAGGGCCTGCGGCCGGGGCCGGCCCGCCCGGCCCACCGGCTGGAGTGGACCCTGCCGCTGGTGCTGCTGGACGCCCTGTTCGCGGCGTTCGTGCTGGTCCAGCTCACGGTGTTCTTCGGCGGCGCGGATCACGTGCTGCGCACCGGCGGGCTCACCTACGCCCAGTACGCCCGTGGCGGCTTCTGGCAGTTGCTCGCCGTCACCGCGCTCACCCTGCTGGTGATCGCGGTCGCCGCCCGCCGGGCGCCGACGACCACACGCGTGGACCGGCTGCTGGTTCGCGCACTGCTCGGCACGCTCGCCGCGCTCAGCCTGGTCGTCGTCGCCTCCGCGCTCTACCGGATGCAGGTCTACGCCGACGCGTACGGCGCGACCCGCCTCCGGCTCTTCGTGACGACAGTCGAACTCTGGCTCGGGCTGCTCTTCGTCCTGGTCGGGGTGGCGGTGGTGCGGCTGCGGGCCGCCTGGCTGCCCCGGCTCGTGGTCGGCACGGCGGTGCTGGCGCTGCTCGGGTTGGCCCTGGTCAACCCGGACCGGCTGATCGCCGACCGGAACGTCGACAGGTACCTGGAGACCGGTCGCCTGGACGTCAGCTACCTGTCCGGGCTGTCGGCGGACGCCGTACCGGCCCTGACCCGGCTGCCCGAGCCGATGCGCGTCTGCGCACTGGGGCAGATCGCCGCCGAGCTGCCCCGGGACGGTCTCTGGGAGGCGAACCTCGGCCGGGAGAGGGCACGCCGGGACCTCGCCGGGATCCCGACGACCAGCGCGGTGACGGACTGCCCCGGTACGCGACGCTGGTGAGCGACACCGCTTGACAATCCGGCGCGGCGGGCCAGACTGCCGGGGTGGCCAAGCAACTCCCTGACGTGGGGTCGGGCGGTAAGGCGCCGCCGCCCCGGCGGGCCCGGATCGTGCTGGCCGAGATCAGCCGGCAGGACACCCGCGCCGAGCGGACCCGCGCCGAGCTTGCCCAGCAGACCCAGGTCGGCGAGGCGCTGGTCCGCGGCCTGGTCCGGGCGCAACTCGCGCTGGCGCTGCGGCTCACGCTCGTGGTGGCCATCGGGTTGGGTGGGCTGCCCCTGCTGTTCGCCATCGCGCCCTCGCTCGGCCGGACCACGGTCGCCGACGTCAACCTGCCGTGGTTGCTGCTCGGGGTGGCCTCGTTCCCGTTCCTGATCGGGGTGGGCTGGGCGTACGTGCGGTTGGCCGAGCGTAACGAGCAGGACTTCACTGATCTGGTGCAGCGGCCGGAGCGCTGAGGTGGGCAACGAGTTCGTGGTCCCGGCCATCGTCGCGGTCACCCTGGTCACCGTCGGGATCGGCTTCTACGGGCTGCGGTTGGCCCGGACCACGTCCGACTTCCTGGTGGCGTCCCGGGCGATCAGCCCGACGTGGAACGCCGCGGCCATCGGGGGCGAGTACCTGTCGGCGGCGAGCTTCCTCGGCATCGCCGGTCTGGTCCTCAAGTACGGCGTGGACGTGCTCTGGTACCCGGTCGGTTTCGCCGCCGGGTACCTGGCCCTGCTGCTCTTCGTGGCGGCGCCGCTGCGCCGCTCCGGCGCGTTCACCCTGCCCGACTTCTGCGAGCTGCGGCTGGGGTCCCGTCGGCTGCGCATCCTGGCCACCGCATTTGTGATCTTCATCGGTTGGCTCTATCTGGTGCCGCAGCTCCAGGGCGCGGGGCTGACCCTGGCCACGGTCGCCGGCTCCCCGTACCCGGTCGGCGCCCTGCTGGTGTCCGCCGTGGTCACCGCGAACGTGGCGCTGGGTGGGATGCGGGCCATCACCTTCGTGCAGGCGTTCCAGTACTGGCTCAAGCTGACCGCGCTCGCCGTACCGGTGATCTTCCTGGCGTTGCAGTGGCAGGCCGACGGCCGCCCGGCGGTGACGCCGCCCGACGGGCCGACGTTCCGGGCCGCGACCACAGTCGTGGTCGAGCACCGCGCGACCCTCACCCTGCCCGACGGCGACATCCGCGAGGTACGCCCCGGCGACGAGCTGACCTTCGCGGCCGGCGACCCGGTGCCGGGCGTGTCCGGGGTGGCCACCGCCGCCAGCGACTGGCTGCTGCCCAGCGCCGCGGGCAACGACGACCGAGGGCTGTTCGCCACGTACTCGCTGATCCTGGCCACGTTCCTGGGCACCATGGGCCTGCCGCACGTACTGGTCCGCTTCTACACCAACCCGGACGGCGCGGCGGCCCGCCGGACCACACTTGTCGTGCTGGCCCTGGTCGGGGCCTTCTACCTGCTACCCACCCTGTACGGGGTGCTCGGCCGGATCTACACGCCGCAGTTGCTGGTCAGCGGGCAGACCGACGCCGTGGTGGTGTTGCTGCCCGGTGCGGCCCTCGGCGACGGCGCAACCGGGCGACTGCTCACCGCGCTGGTCTCGGCGGGCGCGTTCGCGGCCTTCCTCTCGACCTCGTCCGGGCTGCTGACAAGCGTCGCCGGGGTGATCTCGACGGATGTGCTCGGCCGGGGTTCGGTGCGCGGCTTCCGGTTGGCGACGGTGATCGCCGGAGCGGTGCCGACGCTGCTGGCGCTGCACGTCTCCGGACTCGACGTGTCACAGGTGGTCGGGTTGGCCTTCGCGGTCGCCGCGTCGAGTTTCTGCCCGCTGCTGGTGCTCGGCATCTGGTGGCGTGGGCTGACCGACGTGGGCGCCGCCGCCGGCGTGGTGGTGGGCGGCGGGGCGGCGATCGGGGCGGTGTTGCTCACCGTGCTCGGCCCACCGCTGTCCGGCTGGCCGGCCACGCTCACCACCCAGCCGGCCGCCTGGACGGTGCCGCTGGCCTTCACCGTGATGGTCGCGGTGTCGATGGCGACCCGACGTCGGGCACCGGCCGACGTCGCGGCCATCATGCTGCGCCTGCACACCCCCGAAACCGTCCGCCTGTGAGGACCGCTGTCCCCCTTGGGTATGACGGCGCGTCCGCCTGCCGCCGGAAGGCGCAACTGGCGGGCGGCGGATAACGTCAGCTCCATGACTGTTGCGCACCCCGCGCTCGCACTGCGTGGCCTGGCCAAACGCTTCGACGGCACGATCGCGGTGGCCGGTGTCGACCTGGACGTCCCCGCCGGCTCCTTCTACGGCCTGCTCGGCCCGAACGGCGCCGGCAAGACCACCACCCTGTCGATGGCGGTCGGGCTGTTGCGGCCGGACGCAGGATCGGCGTGGGTGCTCGGGCACGACGTCTGGCAGGACCCGGTGGCCGCCAAGAGGCTGCTCGGCGTGATGCCCGACGGTGTTCGCCTGTTCGATCGGCTGACCGGGGCGGAGCTGCTGGCGTACAACGGGTTGTTGCGGGGGATGGACCCGGCGGTGGTCGACCAGCGGGCCGCGGAGTTGCTCGACGTGTTGGCGCTCGGTGACGCCGGTCGGACGCTCGTGGTGGACTACTCGGCGGGTATGAAGAAGAAGATCGGTCTGGCCTGCGCACTGTTGCACGGGCCTCGGGTGCTGGTGTTGGACGAGCCGTTCGAGGCGGTCGACCCGGTCTCCGCCGCGCTGATCCGGGACATCCTCACCAGGTACGCGGCCGGCGGCGGCACCGTGGTCTTCTCCAGCCACGTGATGGAGGTCGTGGAGCGACTCTGCTCGCACGTGGCGATCCTCGCCGGCGGCACCATCAAGCGGGTCGGGACGCTTTCCGAGGTGCGCGGGGAGCGCTCGCTGGAGCAGGTCTTCGTCGAGGTGGTCGGGGGTCGCACCGCGACCGGTGAGGAGCTGTCGTGGCTCTCCCAGTGAGCGTGACCGCCGAGCCGTCCGCGCCGGTGCGGCAGGTCTCGGCCCGGCACTTCGTACGGCTCAAGCTGCGGGTGATGGGCAACAACTTCCGAGGTCAGGGCTGGCGGATCGCCCTGTTCATCGGCGGCGCCCTGATCGGGCTCTGGTTCGCCGTCACCGGCTTCTTCCTCTTCGCCGCGCCCGGCCTGGCCGACAACGGCCAGTACGCGGTGCTGGTCGCGGCGGCCGGCGGCGCGCTGCTGGTGCTCGGTTGGCTCCTGCTGCCGCTCGTCTTCTTCGGCGTGGACGAGACACTGGATCCGGCCCGGTTCGCGCTGCTGCCGCTGTCCCGGCGCACGCTTGTCACCGGCCTGCTCGCCGCCGCTCTGGTCAGCGTGCCGGTGCTGGCGCTTCTCGTCGCGTCGTTCGGGTTGGTGCTCACCGCCTGGGCCTTGGGCGGTTGGTCCGCGGGCCTGGTGGCTCTCCTCGGGGTGGCGGGTGGGCTGCTGCTCTGTGTGGCCGCGAGCCGGGCGGTGACAAGCGCCTTCGCCAGCATGTTGCGGTCACGCCGGGTGCGTGACCTGGCAGCCGTGCTGCTGGCGGTGACCGCCGCGCTGCTCGGGCCGTTGCAGGTGTTCGGTCTCGCGGCGCTACGCGACGCGGACTGGGACCGGCTGACCGGGCTGGCGACGGTCGTCGGCTGGACTCCGTTCGGGGCGCCGTGGACCGTCGGCATCGACGTGGCGCAGGGCCGGGTCTGGGCCGCCCCGGTCAAGTTGCTGATCACGGTGGTGGCGATCGGCGCCCTGCTGCTCTGGTGGTCCCGGTCGCTGGAATCGGCGATGGTGGGTGCGGCGAACGCCGGCAAGGCGCCGGCACAACGCGCGGCCACCGGCGGCGCGGTCGGTCAACTGTTTCCGCGACTGGCCGGCTGGGCGCGGCGGGACCGGTTCGGCGCGCTTGTCGCCCGGGAGACCCGCTACTGGTGGCGGGATGCCCGCCGCCGGGCCAACCTGATCACGATCGCGGTGGTCGGCATCTTCGTACCCGTGGTGATCAACGTGACGGGCGGGGACTTCGCGCTCGAGGACGGCGCCGGGTTGACGGCAGGTGCCGCCGACACCTCACCTGTGCTGGTCACCATCTCCATGCTCCTCGTGGGCGTGCTCGCCGCGGTCACCCTGGCCAACCAGTTCGGCTTCGACGGCAGCGCGTACGCGGTGAACGTGGTGTCCGGCGTGCCCGGCCGGGTGGAGTTGCGCGCACGGATGGTGGCCTTCTCGCTGTACGTGCTGCCGATGCAGGCGTTCGTCGCGGTGGTGCTGTCGGTGGTGCTCGGGCGGCCGGAATGGCTCGGGCTCACCTTCGGCAGCCTGGTCGCGACCTACGGCGCCGGGTTGGCGGTGAACAGCTTCATCTCCGTGCTCGGGGCGTACTCGCTGCCGGAGACGAGCAACCCGTTCGCGATGAACAGCGGCGCTGGTGTCGCGAAGGGGCTGCTCACCGTGCTGGCCATGGCCATCTCGGTGGTCGCGGCGTTGCCGATGGTGGTGGCCGCGGTGCTGCTCGACGATGCCTGGCTCTGGTTGGCCCTTCCGTTCGGCGCGGCGTACGGGTTGGGCGCGGCGCTGCTGGGCGCGTACCTGGCCGGCGACGTGCTGGACCGGCGTCAGCCGGAACTGCTGTCCACGGTCACGCCGCGCCGTTAACCGACGCGCCGACCGAGGGCCTGGGCGGTGTCGGCGACGAAGCCACGCCAGGCGGCCGGAGCGAAGGTGAGAGTCGGGCCGGAGCGGTCCTTGCTGTCCCGGACCAACACCACGTCGGGCAGATTGGCCGCCACCTCGACGCAGTTGCCGCCGGAGTCAGTCGATCGGGTGGACGTGCGCCAGCGAGGCTCAATCATCGTCATGGTGTCACCTTCAACTTCCGGATCAGATCCATTGAGGCTCTTGCCGAGAGTGCTTCGCCGAGCAGACTATCCCATTTGCGATCTATCAATCGGAGCGTTTCAGGGTCGTCGACGACGTGTCCGCGAGCGGCATTTTCCAGGTAGAGCACCCTGTCCCCGTCCGGCAGATCGGCGGACACAAACCCGCCACCGAAACCGACGTGCTCACCGACGTTCAGCGGAATGACGTGCAATCTGGCGAACGGGAGATCCGCCACCTCAAGTAGTCGGCCGAGTTGGGCGTTGAGCACGGCGGGACCGCCCACCGGACGGTGAAGGCCCATCTCGTCGATCAGGAAAACGCAATACGGCGACGTATCCCGCGAGAGCAGCAGTTGGCGTTCCAAGCGAACCGCAACAAGTTCGTCGACCACAGCCGGCGGGTGCAGTCCCCCGGCCGAGATAACGGCACGGGCGTACTCCTCGGTCTGAAGGAGGCCGGGCACGAGGCATGCCTCGAAGGCACGTAGGCGCGTCGCCCGCTGCTCGTATCCACGCCATGGGACGAACCAGGATGGGCCATGTTCCTGGTCCGCAGCCTTGAGCAGTTCGGCGAGGAGGCCGCCGGTGGCTAGGGCCTCATCGGCGGCGACCGCGAATTCCATTGTCGGCCGACGCCGGCCGGTCTCGATGGCGGCCACCGTAGAGGGACTCCATTTGATCAGGGCCGCAAGTGCTTCCTGGGACACCTCGGCACCGGCCCGGGCGGCCTTCAACGCCCGCACCCACATCTCGATGTTCATCCTTACCTCTCCGGTAAGTACGTGATCGCCCTGCGTAGTAAGCCCTGGCATCCTCCCCTGTCCGCGTCTCTCCGTCCAGGGTGGAAGGCACGCGGCCCGGCCGGTGGAGGCGACGTCCCGGCGTCCGGTCCTGCGTTCAGGCCGCCCCGGTCATCCCCCGATCGGGGCGGCCCTCGTCGACTGGGAGGGGATCAGCCATGTCCGGGTTCATCCGCAGCGGGAACAGGGCGCGGTGGTCGTACCAGAAGAGGAAGGTGGCGGCGTCGACGGCCGTGCCGGGCGCGACCGGATCGAAGCGCTCGGCGGGCCAGCCGGGCCGGCCTCCCGCGTGGGCGAACGGGCCGACGGTGGCCCTGCCGCGACCGGGCCGGGCCGCATGGCCTGATGCCGACGCGGACCCGGCGGGCGAACGGCGCGGAGCGCTGAGGTGAGCCGGCCGCACCTGCCGATGCGCCCGCTCTGGCGGTGTCGCGGCTGCGGCGCGCACTGGCCGTGCCAGCCGGCGCGGCTGACGCTGCTGGCCGAGTACCGGCACGACCGCGTGGCGCTGCTGATCTACCTGGGCGCTCTGATGACGGAGGCGGGTGATCAGCTTGCCCGGCTCGGTGGCCGACCCACCGACCTGCACGAGCGCTTCGTGGGCTGGGCGCGGGGTCGGGGCGGCACAATGTTTCACGTGAATCATGAGCCGGGTGCCGAGATCCATTCCACCGATCCGTTCGCGGTGCCGAGCGGGCAGCGGTCGCCGGTCCGCCGACTGCGCGGCCGGCTCGCCGCGCCGGTGACGCTCTGGACGGCGCCCGGCCCGGCCGGGCTGACGGTGTCGTCCACGCTTGTCGCCGAGGGGGAACCGGACCGGCTGCTCGGGCTGATCGACCCCGAGTCGGACCTCTGGGCGGCGGCGGAGGAGGCGGGTCGGTTCGCGGTCACGCCGCTCGGCCCGCCGCACCGGCAGCTCGCGGACCGGTTCGCCGGCCTCTTCCCCGCCCCGGGCGGGCTCTTCGCCAGCGGCGAGTGGATCGACACGCCGTACGGGCCGGTGCCGGGCGACGCCGGCGGCTGGGCCGGCTGCCGACTGGACAACACCCGCGAGTACGGCTGGGGCCTGCTGGTGGAGGCCACCATCGAGGCGGTCGAGCTGACCGGGGAGGCGGCTCCGCTGCTGCACTACCGCGGTCGGTACCACGAGCTGCCAGCCTGAACGGGCGACTCGCCCGGCCCGACCGGTCACCGGGGTGATCTGGGTCACTTGGCGCACGCAACCAACCGCTCGGCGCACTCGTCTACCGGCGTCGATCTCAGCCTTCCCTGTCGGGGGAGCGCGCTCCTACGGTGCGCGAAACTCCTCTGACGCCTGTGAAGGTGGTGATCCACAGATGTCCACGGACACACCCGCTCCGGCCGCTTCCCAGTCGGACAAGTACCTGGCCGTACAACGGTCGGACGAGTTCGCCGGGCTGCGGCGTGCGCTGCGCGGCTTCGTCTTCCCGATGACCGTCGCGTTCTTCCTGTGGTACGCGCTCTACGTCATTCTCTCCGCGTACGCCCGGGACTTCATGGGCACGAAGCTGTTCGGCAGCAACATCAACGTCGCACTTGTCTTCGGCCTGCTCCAGTTCGTCTCCACGTTCCTGATCGCCTGGCTCTACTCCCGGTACGCGGACCGGAAGATCGACCCCATCGCCGACCGGATCCGCGAAGAGATGGGGGAGGTGACCCGTGAAGACGGTCCACGCGGTTGAGACGGTCCTCGCGGCCGAGGCGGGCAACCACACCGCCCGCAACCTGACCATCACGCTGTTCCTGGTCTTCGTGGCGGTGACCCTGGGCATCACAATCTGGGCCAGCCGGCAGACCAAGACGGCGACCGACTTCTACGCCGGCGGCCGGTCCTTCTCCGGTTTCCAGAACGGCATGGCGATCGGCGGCGACTACATGTCGGCCGCGTCGTTCCTCGGCATCGCCGGCATCATCGCGCTCTACGGCTACGACGGCTTCCTCTACTCGATCGGCTTCCTGGTCGCCTGGCTGGTGGCCCTGCTGCTGGTCGCGGAGCTGCTGCGTAACTCGGGCCGGTACACGATGGCCGACGTGCTGGCCTTCCGGATGCGTCAGCGTCCGGTGCGGACGGCGGCGGCGGTCTCCACCATCACGGTGTCGATCTTCTACCTGCTCGCCCAGATGGTGGGTGCCGGTGCGCTCGTCGCGCTGCTGCTCGGCATCAAGCCGGGCACCACCTTCCTCGGCATGGACGCGGGCACCGCGAAGGTGGCCACCATCGTCATGGTCGGCGCCCTGATGATCATCTACGTGACCGTGGGTGGCATGAAGGGCACCACGTACGTGCAGATCGTCAAGGCGTTCCTGCTGATGACCGGCGCGCTGCTGATGACCATCCTGGTGCTGGCGAAGTTCAACTTCAACCTGTCGGCACTCCTGGGCCAGGCGGCCGAGGCGTCCGGCAAGGGCAGCGCGTTCCTCGAACCCGGGCTGCGCTACGGCGTCGAGGTCGCCGGCAACTCGACGCAGACCTTCTACAACAAGGTGGATCTGCTGTCGCTCGGTATCGCCCTGGTGCTCGGCACGGCCGGTCTGCCGCACATCCTGATCCGCTTCTACACGGTGCCGACCGCGAAGGCGGCCCGCAAGAGCGTGCTCTGGGCGATCGGCATCATCGGCACCTTCTACCTGCTCACCCTGGCCCTCGGCTTCGGTGCGGCGGCGTTGGTGGGCAGCAAGGCGATCACCGCCCAGGACAAGGCCGGCAACACGGCCGCACCACAGCTGGCCGAGGCGTTGGGTATCGACTTCTTCGGCGGCGACCTGGGTGGGGCGGCCCTGCTGGCGATCATCGCGGCGGTCGCCTTCGCCACCATCCTCGCGGTGGTGGCCGGGTTGACCCTGGCGTCCTCTTCCAGCCTCGCGCACGACTTCTACGCGAACGTGCTGAAGAAGGGTGAGACGTCGGAGCGGCAGGAGGTCCGGGTCGCCCGGATCTCCGCCCTGGTGATCGGCGCGATCTCCATCCTGTTGTCGATCTACGCACAGAACCTCAACGTGGCGTTCCTGGTGGCGCTGGCCTTCGCGGTCGCCGCCTCGGGCAACCTGCCGGCGATCCTCTACAGCCTCTTCTGGCGGCGGTTCAACACCTCCGGCGCGGTGTGGTCGATCTACGGCGGTCTGGTCTCGGCCGTGCTGCTGGTGTTCTTCTCGCCGGTGGTCTCCGGCGCGGCGACGTCGATGTTCCCGGATCACGACTGGCAGTGGTTCCCGCTGTCCAACCCGGGCATCCTCTCCATTCCGTTCGGCTTCCTGTGCGGATGGATCGGCACCGTCATTTCCAAGGAGCACGACGAGGACAAGTACGCGGAGCTGGAGGTGCGCGCCCTCACGGGTTCCGGCGCCCACTGATCCGAACGCTCGTCACGAGGAGGCCCCCTGTGCGCAACAGGGGGCCTCTTCGCGCAAACGCCTGTCGGTAGGCTGACCGGCATGAAGGTTGCTGAGCGCTTCGGTTCCGGTCACCGCGTTCTCGTCACCGGCGGCGCCGGTTTCGTCCCGTCGCACCTGGTGGATTCGCTGATCGCCCGGGGCTGCACGGTGGTGGCGCTCGACAACTTCGTGACCGGCTCCAAGGAAAACGTCGCCCACCTGCTGGACCGGCCGACCTTCACGCTCGTCGAAGCGGACATCTCCGAGGGTCTGCCGGCCCACCACCCGGCGCTGGCCGAGCGGTTCGACGCGATCCTGCACATGGCCTCGCCGGCCAGCCCCACCGACTTCGCCCAACTGCCGGTGGAGATCCTCCGGGTCGGCTCGGTGGGCACCCTGCACCTGCTGGAGCGCGCGGTCGCCGACGGCGCCCGGTTCCTGATGGCCTCCACCTCCGAGGCGTACGGGGACCCGAAGGAGCACCCG
The DNA here is from genome assembly GCF_043197345.1 of Micromonospora sp. NPDC049175. NCBI lineage: Bacteria > Bacillati > Actinomycetota > Actinomycetes > Micromonosporales > Micromonosporaceae > Micromonospora > Micromonospora sp. NPDC049175. The sequence goes on from NZ_JBICSY010000002.1 coordinate 112,259, forward strand.
CAGCGCGAGACCTACTGGGGCAACGTCAACCCGATCGGGGTCCGCAGCGTCTACGACGAGGCGAAGCGCTTCTCCGAGGCCGCGACGATGGCGTACCACCGCTACCGCGGGCTGGACGCGGCGATCGTCCGGATCTTCAACACGTACGGCCCGCGGATGCGACCGGACGACGGCCGGGCCATCCCCACCTTCATCTCCCAGGCGCTGCGCGGCGAGCCGATCACCGTGCACGGCACCGGTGACCAGACCCGCTCCATCTGCTTCGTCGAGGACCTGGTGCGGGGCATCCTGCTGCTGCTCGACTCGACCGAGACCGGCCCGGTCAACTGCGGCACCGAGCACGAGCTGTCCATGCGGCAACTCGCCGAGTTGATCGTGTCACTCTCCGACAGCGCCTCGACGGTGACCTATGTCACCCGCAGCTCGGACGACCCGGAGATGCGCCGGCCCGATCTCACGCTCGCCCGCGAACTGCTCGGCTACGAGCCGACGGTGGCGCCCGAAGACGGCCTGCGACGCACGATCGCGTACTTCCGGGCGCGGCTAGGGTAACCAGTTCGTCGACGCCCGGTGGTCTCTGAGTGTCGGCTGAAGGCGGCGGTGGCTTGCGCTACGTACCCTGAGTGACATGTCTGCGACCTCGTCTGCCGGCGTCCCGCATCCGCACCTGCACCGCAGCGCCGGGCGCGCGTCGGTCCCCGGCCCCGACCGGGCCGCCTCCGGGCGCGCCCGTCCGACCGAGGCGCGCTTCTACCCGCCGTACGACGAGGAGCAGCCCAAGCCCGGCGGTCCGGCGGGGCCCCGGGGGCCCGGCGGGCCGGGTGGCCTCGGCGGGTCGGGGCGGCGTGGGCCGCGACCCCGGTGGGGTCGGATCGCCCTCGTGTCGGGGGTCGCGGTGCTGGTGCTGGCGCTGCTCGGCGGCGTGGGCGCCTGGTTGTACGCCCGCAACCTCAACGGCGACCTGGCCCGCACCGACCCGTTCGCGGAGATCACCGGTGGCCGGCCGGCCAAGACGGTGGACGGCGCGCTCAACATCCTGCTTGTCGGCAGCGACTCCCGGGACCCGGACGCGCCCGTCGACAGCAAGAGCCAGTGGCGCGCGGACACGGTCATCGTGATGCACATCCCGGCCGACCACCAGGAGGCGTACCTGGTCTCCATCCCGCGTGACCTCTACGTGCCGATCCCGGAGAGCGCCGGCGCGGCCTGCGACTCCGGGCAGCGCGCGAAGATCAACGCCGCGTTCGCGTTCGGCGGGCTGCCGCTGGCGGTCCGCACCGTGGAGTGCTTCACCGACGTACGGATCGACCACGTGATGGCGATCGACTTCGGCGGTTTCAAGGAGGTCACCGACGCCCTCGGCGGGGTGGACCTGAAGGTGGAGCGGACCATCACCTCGATCCACAAGCCGTACCGGACGTTCACCAAGGGCACCAACCACATGGACGGCGCGGAGGCGCTGGACTGGATCCGGCAGCGCAAGCAGTTCCCGGAGGGGGACTTCGCCCGGATGCGGCACCAGCAGGAGTTCCTCCGGGCGCTGATGGACAAGGCGGCGAGCAGCGGCACGCTGGCGAACCCGGGCAAACTCAACAACTTCCTCCAGTCGGTGACCGCGGCCGTAACCGTCGACCAGGATTTCTCGGTTACTGATATGGCGCTGCAGTTCCGCAACCTGCGCGGCCAGAACCTCACGTTTGTGACCAGCCCGAACTCGGGCAGCGACACCATCAACGGCGAGTCGGTGGTGGTGTCGGACCGGGAGAAGGCGCTCGCGATGTACCGGGCCATGACGGCGGACACCATGGCGGAGTGGGTCAAGGCCAACCCACCGAAGAACAGGGACGGCGGCTGACTCACCGGTCGGCCCGGTAGTCCGCCGGGCCGACCGTCAGCAGGCCGTTCGGGTCATCGAGACGCACCGATCGACCCGATTCGTGTCAGTCGGCGCCGGGATTGACCCGGGATGAACTCGCCAAGTCGATTTGATGTACGTACAGTGGTGCCGCCGCCCCCTCCTGATCACGAGCTGGAGCACGCATGCCGGTTCAGGCCAGTCGCCGCCCTCCTTCCCCCGGGTCCGCCGCCCCCAGCGGCCGCGTCTCCGCGGCCATACCGGCGCAGGCGCACCCCTCGCGTGGCGGGCCGGGCGGGCGCCCGCCCGGCGGCGACGGCGGCGGCGGCCGGGTGGGTGGCGGTGGGTCGGCGAAGAAGCGGACCAAGCGCAAGGACCCGCTGTGGGCCCGGTTGACTGTGGTGTTCGGGGCGGTGCTGATGCTCAGCAGCGGCGTGGGCATCGTCGGCGGCAAGGTGCTGATCGGCCAGGCGACAGGTGACATCGCGCAACGAAACCTGCTCGGTGACGCGAGCAAGTCCGACGCCGAGGGCGGGGCCAGTCTGGACGGCCCGATCGACATGCTGCTGCTCGGTGTGGACGCCCGGGAGCGCTGGGCCGCCGACAACGTCCGCTCGGACAGCATCATCATCCTGCACATCCCGGCCACGCACGACCAGGCGTACCTGATCTCCATTCCCCGGGACACCGAGGCGCGGATTCCGGCGTTCCCGAAGAGCCGTTACGCCGGTGGGACCGAGAAGATCAACGCCGCGTTCGAGGCCGGCGCCCGCAACGGCGGCGGCTGGGAGGGCGGCGCCCAGTTGATGGCCCAGACGATCAAGGGGCTCACCGGCATCAGCTTCGACGGTGCGGCGATCATCAACTTCGGCGGCTTCAAGAACGTCATCGACACCCTCGGCACGGTGCGGATCTGCGTGAGTCACGAGGTCAAGTCGCACCACATGTCGATGGTCGACGGCAAGCCGATGTGGAACGCCGACGCCAAGAAGACCGGCAAGTCGCGCACCGCTGTGGTGCACAAGAAGGGCTGCCAGCAGATGGAGGGCTGGGCGGCGCTCGACTACTCCCGGCAGCGCTACGGGTTGCCCGGTGGCGACTACGACCGGCAGCAGAACCAGCAGCAGCTCATCAAGGCGATGGCCAAGAAGGCGACCGACGGCGGGATGCTCACCAACCCGGCGAAGCTCCAGCAGCTGATCAAGGCGGCCGGCAAGGCGTTCGTGCTGGACACCGGCGGCGCGTCGATCGAGAACTTCATCTTCACCATGCGCGGGGTGACCGCGAACGAGCTGACCATGCTCAAGACCAACAACGGCACCTACAACGCCGCCGGCAACGGCACCGAGGCACTGAACGACGTGACGAAGGACATGTTCCAGGCGGTCAAGCAGGACAAGCTCGCCGAGTTCGTCTTCACCCACCCCGAGGTGATCTCCACCCGCAAGTGAGCGACGGTGGCCGGAAGTCCCGGAAAGCCGGCGAGCACCCCGTCACCGCCCGTAGCCTGACGTGAGCAGGTTTCGCGTATCGGCTGCGGGGAGGCGGTCACGTCCAGGTGGGGACGGAACGTGGCGGGCCGGGACAACGCGGCCCCGCCCACCCGAGCACGCCGCGCCCGAGGGTCGCGGATCATGCTCGGCATCGGCCTGGCCCTCGTCCTGTTGGCCGGGCTCGCCGTGGTCGGGCTCAAGACGCTGAGCAACAGGTACGACCGCACGGTGACCAAGGAACAGTTGCTCGACCCCGACGCCCGCACGGGCCGCACCGACCTGGACGGGCCGCTCAACTATCTCCTGGTCGGCTCCGACCGCCGCCCCGGCGGCAGCGGACCGGACCAACGCTCCGACACCATCCTCATCGTGCACGTGCCCGCCGGCCAGCGGGAGGCCTACCTGGTCTCCGTCCCGCGTGACCTGCTGGTCGCCATCCCGCCCGCGAACGGCTTCGGAGGCGGTCCAGACAAGATCAATGCGGCGTACGAGCACGGCGGCGGTGGACCGGCCGGGGCCCAACTGCTCTCCGCCACCCTCAACCGGCTCACCGGAATCCGGTTCGACGGTGCCGCGCTCATCGACTTCTCCGGCTTCCGGAAGGTCATCGACCTCCTCGGCGGCGTGCGGATGTGCGTGGACACCGAGGTCCGCTCCATCCACACCAACCGGGTCTTCCCCGTCGGCTGCCAACAGATGGACGGCGCGCAGGCCCTGGACTACGTCCGGCAGCGCTACGACCTGCCCGGGGGCGACTACGACAGGCAGCACCACCAGCAGCAACTGCTCCGGGCGATGCTGGACAGCGCCGGCAGGGCCGATCTGCGGAGCAACCCGGTCAAGTTGGATCAGGTGCTCCGGGCGGTGGGCGGCTCGTTGACCGTCGACACCAACGGCGTACCCCTGTCCGACCTTCTCCTCGCGCTCCGCGCGCTGCCGCCCGACGGGATGCGCGGCGTCCAGGTGCCGTCGTCCCCGCAGACCATCGACGAGGTCTCGTACGTGGTGCTGGACAACGGGGGCAATGGGCTGTTCGAGGCGGTTCGCGGCCGACAGATGCCGTCCTGGGCGCAGGCCAACCCGCGCTGGGTGACACGGTTGTGATGGTGCCGACGGCCAGGTCGGTGCCGAACCGGTCGACGAGGATCTAGTGTTGCTTCCTGTGTTCGGACCCCAGGTTCCCACCGTGCCCGTGACCGAGATCGCCGACGAGACCTACCTGCTGGATGTGCGGGAGGACGACGAATGGGCGGCCGGCCACGCGCCGAATGCCCACCACCTGCCGATGATGGAGCTGCCGGCTCGAATCGCGGAGGTGCCCACCGACCGGGAGGTGGCGGTCGTCTGCCGCTCCGGGGGGCGTTCCGCCCAGGTCGTCGCCTACCTGGTCAACAACGGCTGGGAGCAGGTGCGTAACGCCGACGGCGGCATGCGCCAGTGGGCTGCGGTCGGCCGCCCGGTGGTCGACGCGAACGGGCAGCCCGGCCAGGTCATCTGAGGCGGCCGGGATGGGTGGTCCACTTGTCTTCGCGCACCGCGGCGCCTCGTACGACCTTCCCGAGCACACCCTCGCCGCGTACCTGCGGGCTCTCGACGAGGGCGCCGACGGCCTGGAGTGCGACGTCCGGCTGACCCGCGACGGGCACCTGGTCTGCGTGCACGACCGACGGCTCGACCGCACCAGCAACGGTCGCGGTCTGGTCAGCGCGCGTACGCTCGCCGAACTGGACGCCCTGGACTTCGGCTCGTGGCATCCGGGCAGCGCGCCGAACGGCGACCTGCCGCCGGACGACTCACACACCCGGCTGCTGACCCTGGCCCGACTGCTGGACGCGGTGCTCGCCGCCGGGCGGCCGGTCCGGTTGCTCGTGGAGACGAAACACCCGTCCCGCTACGGCTCGACCGTCGAACGGCGACTTGTCAGCCTGCTGCGTCGGTACGGGCTGGCCGACCCGACACCTGACGATCCGGTGCAGGTCACCGTCATGTCGTTCTCCCCGCTGGCGGTCCGCCGGGTACACGAACTGGCCCCGAAGCTGCCCACGGTGCTGCTGCTGGAGGTGTTGCCGCGCTGGCCGAGGTTGGGTCGGCTGCCGTTCGGCACCCGTATCGCGGGGCCGGGCATCGGCCTGGTCCGGGCCCGCCCGCAACTGCTGCCCGCGCTTCGCACGGCCGGCAACCAGGTGTACGTCTGGACGGTGAACGAGCCGACCGACCTGGAGCTGGTGCTGGCGGCCGGGGCGGACGGGATCATCACCGACCGACCGGGGTACGCCCTCGCCCGGCTGGCCCGCTGACCAGGTAAGGGTGCCAAAACCCGGCCGGCGGGGCAGACTCGGCACATGCCGGAGCGTATCGATTTCCCCGCTCTCCTCACCGGTCAGACCGTCGTCATCGAGATGATCAACTCGGGGGAGGCGGGTCTTCCGGTCCTCACCCAACTGCTCCGGGTGGCCCAGCCGGCCCTCGGCACGACCGGGATGGCGTTCGTCGAGTTCGGTCCCACAGGTGGTCGGGTGATCGTCGCGACCGGCGCGGCGGAATGGGCCCTCGGCCGTCCCCTGGCGGTCGACGACCCGGACACGGTGTGCCTGCTCAACGGGCCACGGGTGCGCAACGTGCTGGTGGGCAGCCTGAACGGCAAGTTGGCTGGCGAGCTGGCCGGCAGTGACCTGCGCTGGATGGCGGTCTCGCGGGCCGAGATCGGCGGCCACACCGTCGGCAGCCTGCACGCGCTCTATCCCGGCGACGACGAGCCGGACGCCGAACGGCAGGGGGTGGTCGCCTACCTCGCGTCCTGCATCGCCCACATGTACGGCGACCAGAGCGGCCTGCCGGTGCACGGCGACGGCCCGGTGGTGGCGGCCCTCGCCGACGGGCTGGCCGTCGTCGACCGGGACGGGAACGTCCGACTCTGGAACCCGGCCGCCGCCGAGGTCACCGGCCGCCCGGTCGAGCAGGCGCTGAGCAGACCACTGCCGTTCCCGCTGCCGCCCTCCGGTCAGGTGCGGGACCACCGGATGCCGGACGGCCGCTGGCTGCGGATCACCTCCGGCGAGTTGCCCGGTCCGGGCACGCTGCGGGTGGTCACCTTCCGCGACATCACCGACCAGCAGCGCCGCGACCACGACCGGGAGCTGTTCGTCGCGGTGACCAGCCACGAACTCCGTACCCCGGTCACCGTGATCAAGGGATACGCGGACACCCTCACCGACCACTGGGACTCGCTGACCGACGTCGACCGGCGGCAGGCTGCCCGGGTGATCGGGCAACGCGCCAACGAGCTGGCCCGACTTGTCGACCGTCTCCTCAGCTCGGCGGCCGAGGCCGGGCCGGGCGACGATCCGCCCACCCCGTTCGACCTGGGCGAAGCGCTGCGCTCCGCGGTCCTGGACCTGCCGACGGAGCTGCGTCGCCGGTTGGTGCTCCGCCTCCCGGCCGACCTGCCCAAGGCGCTCGGCCACCGGCCCAGCCTGGCCACCGTGCTGACCGAGCTGACGACGAACGCCGGCAAGTACTCACCACCGGAGTCGCCGATCGAGATCGCCGCCTCGGTGGACGGTCAACTGGTGGCGTTCCGGGTCAGCGACCGGGGCATCGGCATCCGACCGGAGCATGTGGAGCGGGCATTCGACAGGTTCTGGCAGGGCGAGTCCGGCGACCGGCGCGGCTACCCGGGTGCGGGGCTCGGCCTCTATCTCGTCCGCCGGATCGTTGAACAACAGAATGGATGGGTATCCCTACGTCCAAGGACCGACGGCGGTACGGTCGCAGAGGTGCGGCTACCGCGCGGTTGACCGAGGTGGCGCGACGTGGAGGCGACGGTGGCAGCGGCAGCGGCAGCGAGGGATCAGGCGTGGTGCGTGGTGGTGCCCCATCACCCCGCCGGGGCACGGCTGGCCCGGCACCGGCTCGCCGGTGAACTGGCGGGCGTCGTACCCCCGATGGTCCTCGCGGACCTGATCGCGGTGCTCGCGGAGCTGGTGGGCAACGCGGTGCGGCACGCCGGGCCGCTGCCCGGCGGGGTGGTCCGGGTGGCCTGGCGGTTGCGGCCCTCGGCGCTGGGCCCCTCGATCCAGCTCGGCGTCACCGACGGCGGCGCGAGCACCACGCCGCAGCTCCGGACGGCCAGCGCGGACGCGGCGGACGGGCGAGGGCTGCACATCGTGGCCGGTCTGGCGACCCGCTGGGGTGTCGAGCGGGACGGCATGGGCCAGCGCGTCTGGGCGGAGTTCGACCCAACCCCGGCCCCAACCCCAACCCCCCGCCCCAACCTGGTGCCGGCCGGCTGACCCCGTTGATCATGAGGTTATTGCCACGACACGCCGTGGGCGGTGACAACAACTCCATGATCAAGAAGCGATGTCACGGGGTGGGTGGGTCCGGGCCACGGCGGGCTCGCTGGGGCTCTAGGCTTTGACGCCGTGAGTAAGCGTCGAAAGAGCCAGCGCACCGCCACCGACACCGCCCCCCGCCGCGACAAGGTTCGCGACGTCTTCGTGCCGCGTCCGTTCGACGGGCTGGTCGACGAGGCCGAATGGATCGCGCTGCGCGAGTTGGTGCCCGCCGCCTCCGCGCCGCTGCGGCTGGCACCCGCCCTGGTCGAGGAGTTCGGTGACCGGCCGGCGACGCTCGCCACGGTGCTGCCGATGGCCGCCCCGGCGATCACCAAGCCGGACGGTCGGGTGCTCATCGGTCTCCAACGCCACCAGCAGTCCGGCGACGTCTCGCGGGATCTGGCCGAGGCGCTGCTCAGCGCGCTGCGCACCGAGCCGGGTGGCGAGGTGACCGTGCCGCCGCTGCCCGGCCCGGGGCCCCGCCTGCAGGACGTTCTCGTGGACGGCCCGCTGGAGATCACCATGCACGAGGGGTTCGAGTTCTGGCTCGACCCCGGGGCCGCCGACGATCCGACCGTCCAGGCGTCGCTGGAGCGGGCGAACGCGGCCATCTACCCGACGGTGCGGCTGACCGCGGCGAAGGCCGCGTACTGGTGTCGGGTGCCGGAGAAGGCACACGTGCGGTGGGTGCTGCCGGACGACGAGGACGCCGCCCTGGACGCGCTGGCCCGCCTCGGCGCGGCCGGCGCGTTGACGCTCGGCGAGCAGACCAAGTTCGCCGGCATGTTCCGCGCGCACGGTCGCCTGGCGCCGGTCTGGGACCTGCCGGAGGCGACTCCGGCCGCCGACTGGGAGGAGCCGGTGGCGCAGTTCGCCAAGCGGTACGCCGAGGCGCTGGCCGCCACCGACCCGCTCGACGCCGCCGGCCGGCGCTCCCGCCAGGGGCTGGTCGGCCGGCAACTCACCCTGCGCTGAGCTGCGAGTGGGCGCCCTCTTGAGGAGAGGGCGCCCACTCTCACAACGGGTCGCGGGTGATCGGGCACGACATGCAGCGCGGCCCGCCACGACCGGAGCCCAACTCGGAGCCGGCGATCGGGATCACCTCGATGCCGGCGCGCTCCAGTTGGGCGTTGGTCTCGGTGTTGCGCTCGTAGCCGACGCACAGCCGGGGCGCCAGGGCGAGGGTGTTGTTGCCGTCGTCCCACTGCTCGCGTTCCGCGGTCACCGGGTCCAGCCCGGTGTCGATGACCCGCAGCAGGTCGAGGTCCATCGCGTCGGCGGCGGCCCGCAGGAACGGCGCGGGCCCGTCCACCCGCGGGTCCGCACCGTCCGCGCCGGCGATCACCGTGTACGCGGACAGCGTGCTCGCGATGTTGGGATACATCAGCACGGCGTCCACGTCGACCATCGTGCAGACCGTGTCGAGGTGCATGGTGGCGCGCTTCTGGGCGATCGGCACCACCAGGATGGTGTGCGCCAGGCCGGCGGCGAAGACCTGCCGGCCGAGTCGTTCCGCGCCGGCGGGTGTGGTCCGTTCACCCACCCCGACCGCCAGCACTCCGGGGGCGAGCAGCAGCACGTCCCCGCCCTCCAGGTGCTCCAGGTCGGGGCGGTAGACGAACTCGGTGCCGGCGAAGCGTGGGTGGTGGCGGTAGATGGCGTCGGTCAGGGTGGTCTCGCGGCTTCGGGCCGGCATGGCCAGGCTCGTGACACCGACCCGGTCGCCGATCCACAGCGACGAGTCGCGGGTGAACAGCAGGTTGGGCAACGGGTCGATGACGAAGTCGTGTCGGTCCATCAGCGTGTAGACGAGTCCGCCCGGCCGCTCCGAGCTGATCCGCAGCTCCTCGTGGGCCAGCCCGGCGGTGAGCACGTCGGCCAGGGCGGCCGGGTCGAGGTAGGAGAGGTGGTCGGCGACGCGGGCCCGCAGGGTGTCGCCGAGCCGCCGGGAGCGCAGCACCTCTTCGGTGAGCTCGGCACGGGCGTCCGCCACGGCAAGCGTCTCGGTCAGCAGAGTGGCCAGGTACAGCACCTCGACTCCACGGTCGCGCAGGGCGGCGGCGAACGCGTCGTGCTCCTCCTGGGCTCGTCCGACCCAGGGGATCGCGTCGAACAGGAGCGAGTCGTTGTTGCGAGGGGTGAGCCGGGCCAGTTCGGGGCCGGGCCGGTGCAGCAGTACGGTGCCGAGCCGGCCGACTTCACTGTCGACGTAGTGGGTCACTCCCGCAGCGTAGGGCAGGGTTTGGCGGCATCCGAGAAAAGAACTGTGGATGAATATGGCATTCATCCGTAGTCACTCCGGCGTTCCGGCTTGCCGAACACCGGTAGTGGCAACGTAGGGTAGTGAGGACATAACTTCGAGGGACCTTTTGCCGGAGGTCGCGATGACTGTCTTTCCCGCACGACGAGCCGTACCGTCCGCTCGGGCACTGCCGCCCGTGTCGGTGCCACACCCCCGCGTCGAGTCGCCGGGGGTTCTCGAACCGGCCCGTCCGACACCGCTCGAATGGGCTCGCCGCCGTCGTGCCGAGCGGGGTGCGCGCCGCCTGGAGGCGGCCGGGGCGCGGGCGCTGGGTCAACTCGACCACCTGGGCCCCGCCTGGCACGTCATCGAGTGGCCGCGCACGGACGTCACGGACGTCCTCGACCGCGGTCAGGACGAGCGCGCCGGGTTCCTCGCCATCGGGCCGAGCGGTCTCTTCGCCGTGACCATCGCCGACCACGGCCGGGCGAGGGTGCTCGTCGCCGGGGACGTCGTGCAGATCAACGGCAAGCGTCCGCCGTACGTGGCCGAGTCCCGCCGGGACGCCAAGCGGGCCAGCAAGGCCCTCTCCGACGCGGTGGGGCTGCCCGTCCCGGTGACGCCGGTGCTGACCTTCGTCGGCTCCGGCGTGATCAGCGTCTACGGCCTCCCGAAGGACTGTCTGATGGCCACCCACCGAGAGCTGGACCGGCTCCTCGTGGCCGGTGGCAGCCGGATCAGCCCGGCCACTGCCGAAAAGCTTTCCCGGGTCGCACAGCATCCCGGCACCTGGCTGAACGGCACGTACCGTCCACCAGCCGACTACCGGTGGTATGACGAGGGCCGAACGGCCGCTGACAAGCCGGCTCGGCGCCGGTAACGTCACCGGCGACGCCACGCGGCTCCGGCCCCCCTTCGACCTCACCGGTTTCCGCGCCGTCACCGACCGCCCCGGTTCACGCTGCGCGGTTCGGTGACCCGGTGCGCTCGGTGATTCCGTCGGCGACCCGCTAGCGTGGACAGTCGATCGGTGCACATAGGAGGCGCGGTGGCCCACGTCGAACTTTCGCTCTCAGAAGCGTTCGTGCCGGCGGCGCGGGCCTTGACAGAGCCGGAGTCCGGCAACGTCGGCCAATGGTCCTCGACGGTCTCCCGGGCCGACGAGCCGTGCCTGCTGATCGACGCCGACACCCTGGTGTTGGCGATCTCCACCGCCGGCTGCGAGCTGCTCTGCCTGGGCGAGCCGGACGGCCTGATCGGGCGACCGCTGCTCAACGGCGGGCTGCGTCTTCTCGACTTCACCGCCAACCGGGGCGAGCTGACCGAGGCCGAGATCGACAAGATCCCGCCCCTGCTGGCGCTCACCTCCGGTCGCCTCGCCCGCGGATTACTCCGGGTGCAGGGCGCCTCCGCGGACAGCTCCGACGCGACAGTCGACGCGATCTCCACCCCGGTGCTCACCGACGGTGCCGTGGCCGGCTCGCTCACCTTCTTCTCCGAGGTCTGACCAGCCGCGTAGCCGCGCACGGCGTTGCTGGCTCAGCCTTGCGCGAGGAGGCCGTAAGGTGCCCTCATGCTCGATATCGCCGTGCTGCCAGGGGAATACGCTGTGTGTCGGCTGGCTGCCGGCACCGCCCTGCCGTACGCGTTGTCGAGCGGGCTGGGCGGCACCGACGTGGTGACGGTGAGCTGGACCTCCGACGGGATCTCGGTGATCTGCCCGGCAGACCGGGTGCCGGCGCAGGCCGTGGTGGAGACCGTCTGGCGCTGTCTACGGGTCACCGCGCCGGTGGAGCTGGCAAGCACCGGCAGCCTGGCCGCGCTCGTCGACCCGCTCGCCGAGGCACGGGTCAGCGTGCTCACCTTCTCCACCTTCGACACCGACTATCTGCTGGTGCCGGCCGTCCGGCTGACCGAGGGCACGGCCGCGCTACAGCGCGCCGGGCACCGCGTCACCGGCTGACCTTCACCCGGTCGGCCGCTGACCCTACGATGGGCTCGGCCAACCCCGGCCGCGACGAATTCTCCGATGTCCCGAGGATCGGCCCGTGCCGTTCACCCCACCCCACCCCTCGTCTCCCCCACCACGGGCGGCGTCCCACATCCGACCGGCGCCTCGCGGCCGGGCGTCCGATCACGCCCCGGCGCGGCCCACGGTCCGGATCCGACCGGTAGCCCTCGCGGTGCTCGCCGTCGCGGTGCTCGCCGGCTGTGGCGCCCCGCCCGAGTTGTCGGAGCCCACCGCCGCACCGACCCGCACCGCAGCCCCGACGGCATCCGCCCCGAGCACCCCACCCACCCGCCCGCCGGCCAGCGCACCACCACTCGGCACGGTCACGCCCACTCCGGACGCCGGGCTGGTCGCGACGGCCTGCCGGAACGGCCCGACCGGTCAACGGGTGGTGCAACTGCTGCGGGGCCGGGCCGGGGTGCTGCCGGCAAACGTCCGGGTCCAGGTCCGCACCGGGCCGCTCTGCGCCGCCGAGTGGCAGTACACCGTCCTGACGGTGACCGGCCACGAGGAGCTCCAGGTGGTCACCCGGGGTCGGGCCGACGCACCGACCCTGGTCACCGCCGGCACCGACGTGTGCACCATCGAGGTACGCGCCACCGGCCCGGCCGGGATCCGGGCCCTCGCCTGCGACGCCGTTCCGACCGTCCGGCCGGGTGCGTAGGCTGATCGCCATGCCGGGAACACCGCCGACACACTTCGTCTACCTCGGGCCGGAGGGCACCTTCGCCGAGCAGGCCCTGCGCTCCCTCCCCGCCGCCGAACGCGGCACCCGTACGCCTGCCCGCAGCGTCGGGGAGGCGCTGGACAACGTCCGGACCGGCGACGCCGACGCGGCGCTGGTGCCCCTGGAAAACTCGATCGGCGGCGCGGTGGGCGTCACCCTTGACGAGATGGCCGAGGGCGAGCCGTTGGTGATCACCCGAGAGGTGATCCTGCCTGTTGATTTCGTGCTCGGTGCTCGGCCCGGCACTCCACTGACCTCGATCCGCACCGTGGCGGCCCATCCGCAGGCCTCCACCCAGTGCCGGGGCTGGCTGCGCGACAACCTGCCGGACGCCGTGGTGGTCGACGTGCTCTCCAACGGCGCGGCCGCCGCGGGCGCGGGTGCCGGCGCGTACGACGCGGCGATCTGCGCGCCGATCGGGGCGGGCCGGCACCGACTCGCCACACTCGCCGACAAGATCGCCGATCACCCCGACGCGGTGACCCGGTTCGTGTTGGTGTCCCGTCCCGGGCCACCCCCGCCGTCGACCGGCGACGACCTCACCTCGCTCGCGGTCTACATCGCGCACGACCGGGTCGGCGCGCTGCTGTCGGTGCTGATGGAGTTGGCCGTCCGGGGCGTCAACCTGACCCGGATCGAGTCCCGCCCCACCGGGGAGGCGCTGGGCCGGTACGTCTTCTTCCTGGACTGCACCGGGCACGTGGCCGACGTACGACTGGGCGAGGCGTTGCAGGGGCTGCGCCGGGTCTGCGCGGAGGTTCGCTTCCTGGGCTCGTACCCCCGGCACCGGTGGGCCGAGGCGGCGGCCGATCGGCCGGTGCCCGCGCCGGCGGGCCTCTCCGACGCCGACTACGTCGACGCGGCGGCCTGGCTGGCCCGACTGCGCACGGGCGAGCTGACCTGACCGGTGCGGGCGCCCCTCCACACGGGGGCGCCCACACCGAGGTCGTCAGCTCAGCAGACCGCCGAGCAGGCCGCCCTCCTGCTGCTGCTGGCCGCTGCCCAGGACCGGCGGCTCCTCGGACGGCTGCACCACCACGAAGCCCTGGCCGGCGAAGCTCATCGTGAACGACTCGCCGGTGCGTCGGCCCAGCAGCGTGCCGAGGCCCAACTGCTCGGCCCGGTGGTAGCCGGTCTGCAGGTTGGCCGACCAGCAGACCGCGGCCTGCGGGTCGACGTAGGTCGGGGCATCCACGTTGAGCACGACGGGGGTGCCCTTGGTGGTGATGGCGATCCGTCCGTAGCCGCTGAACACACAGTTGAACAGGCCGGACGACGAGGCCATCCCGGCGCCGCCGACCATCCTGATGTCGTACTGGAGGGTCGAGTCGAAGGCGAGCACGCTGGAGCCGTTGATGGAGAGGGCGTCGCCCGGCTCCAGGTCGATGATGTGCACGTCCTTGGCGAGTTCGGCGAGGAAGACGTCACCGTGACCGGAGACCTTCATCAGGGGGACACCCTCGCCGGTGAGCTTCTGCTTGAGAAACTTGCCGAGCCCGCCCGAGCCCAACGCCTGAAACTGCACATTTCCCTGGTAGGCGACCATCGACCCGACCCGGGCCATCGCCTCACCGTTGAGTTCGATCTTCAGCATCTTGGAGTTCTGCAGCCGCATGCCGGGCTGCGCGGACTCCTTCTCCAGATTTTCGGCGGAGAACAGCTCACTGCGCATGAAAGGGTGCCTCCTGACAGGGTTGCGGTCGCTGCACCGAAGGTAGGCGACCGGAGCAACCACGGGCCATCGGCCGAGCGGCGACCACGCGGCCGCCGGTGGGCTCAGCCCCAGCCCAACGCGTGCAGCCGTTCGTCGTCGATGCCGAAGTGGTGGGCGATCTCGTGCACGACCGTCACCGCGACCTCGTCGACGACATCGTCGTCGTTGTCGCAGATCCGCAGGATCGGGCGCCGGTAGATGAAGATGCGGTCCGGCAACACGCCGGAGTAGTCCCAGCCGCGACTGGTGAGGGCGTGGCCTTCGTAGAGGCCGAGCAGGTCGGCCTCGCCCTGCGGCGGATCGTCCTCGACGAGGATGACCACGTTGCTCATCAGGCCGAGCAGTTCCTCGGGCACCTCGTCGAGGGCGTCGGCAACCAGCTCCTCGAAGCGCTCACGGGTCATCTCCACCGGCACGCCACCCATTCTGCCCGATGCCGGACCCGGCGGGCCCCTCGTGACGTGCCGCTGGCCCGCCCCGCAGGCTCACGGAGAGAGCGACCGCCCAGGGGTGGGCGGCTGCTCTGTCCGTGAACGAGCGGTTGTGGGTCGACCGCTCAGGACGCCAGGCGCGCGCTGAGGGTGATCTCGGCGCCCGGCGAGAGCAGGCGGGAGATCGGGCAGTTGGCCTTGGCGGCCTCGGCGAGCTTCTGGAACTCCGCGTCGTCGATCCCCGGGACCTGGCCGACGGTCTCCAGGTCGATGCGGGTCACGGTCATGCCGGCGTCGGTCTTGTCCAGGTGAACCTTGGCGGTGGTCTCGACCGAGGTGGCCGTCGAGCCGGCGTCGGCGAGCGCCTTCGAGAACGCCATCGAGAAGCAGCCCGCGTGCGCGGCGGCGATCAGCTCCTCGGGGTTGGTGCCCTCGCCCTCCTCGAAGCGCGACTTGAAGGAGTAGTTGCCCGACAGGCCACCCTTACCGGTGCGGACCGTGCCGGCACCCTCGGTGAGATTGCCCTGCCATTGTGCTGAAGCGGTACGGATAGGCATGAGGAGAACGCTAGCGGAAAGGTGACCGTCGAGCGACCGACCGGCACGGACGCCTGCCGTGCGATCCCTGTCACCACGGCCTGGCTGTGCCATGATGCGACCAGGTCCGTGACCGGCGGAAGGATGGCCGATGTCCGACGAGCTTCCGATCCCGCGACAGGGCGACCGGTCCGAAGGGCCGGCCGTGATCGAGTGGGGTGCTGTCGACCCGGCTCCACGCCGCCGTTTCGGCTGGTCCCTGGCCGGTCTCGCCGGGGACCCTCGGCTGCCTCTGCTGCTCGCCGGACTGGGCGCGGTGGCAGGTGTCGCCTCGCTCGTCGGCGAGTGGCTGGTGATGAGCCTGCCGAACGGCGGGCCCGAGGGTGAGGCCACGATCGAGGTGCCGGCCGGGGTGTCCGAGGTCGGTGGCTTCGGGGTCGGCTACCTGGTCGGGCTCCTCGGTCTCGTCTGCACCGTGGCGCTGGCCCTGCGGGGCACGGCAGCCGTTCGACCGAACGCCCGGCTCGCCGGTCTCACCCTCGCCGGCGCCCTGCTGGCGCTGCTGGTCGCCGCCACGGCCACCCTCGACGACCCCGGTCAGCGCAACTTCTTCTACTCGCCCCAGGACGGCTTCCGGGCCGAGTACGGCCGCGGCGTGGTGATGGCGTTCGCCGCCTGTGTGCTGTTCGCGGCTGCCCTGCGGCTGGCGCCCACCGCACCACCGGGCGCGTTCGCCGGGCCACCGGACGGTGACCCGTCCGACGACGCGCCAACATCGCGACCCTGGCGCCGCCGCCTCCGCAACCCCGACCCACTCGACGACGGCCCACCCGCCCCAGCCGACCTGACGGTCACCCCCGCCGCCCCCTTCGCCCGCCCCGACACCCAGCCCTGACCCGCGCACCCGCGCACCCGCTCGCTGCGCCGATCTTGCACTTTCTGTCCCGACATCAGGTGCATCCCACGCATAACGGCGACGGAAAGTGCAAGATCGCGGGAGGGGGGTTTGTTCGCGTCCGATTCGTCTGGAAGCCATGGATGCGACCCGTTCCGCGAGGTACGGTTGCTGCCCGCCGTGACGCCAGGGTCCCCTCACCAGAAGGGGACAGCAGGCGCGACGGCGGTGGGCGAAGGAGGAACCATGACCCGCCCGGGACTGCCCAAGCTGATCGCCACCGACCTCGACGGGACGCTGGTCCGCAGCGATGACACCGTCTCCGCGTACACCCATGGGGTGCTCGACCGGGTGCGGGCCGCCGGAATTCCGGTGGTCGGCGCGACCGGTCGCGGCCCTCGGCTGACCGAGTTGACCCGCAACGACATCCGGGCCGCCGACTTCCTGGTGCTGGCCGGTGGTGGCCGGGTGGTCGACCAGAGCGACCCGGCCGGCCCCGTGGTGCTCCGCGACGAGCGGCTGCCCGCCGAGGTGCTGGCCCGGCTGCTCGCCGACCTGGAGGCCGAGGTCGGCCCACTGACCGTGATGGTCGAGGCGTCCGACGAGCACGACGCCCCGCTCTGGGGTGACTACCACGAGAGCTGGCCCTACCAGGACCGGTTCGAGGCACGCAGCCGCGCGGAGTGCCTCTCCTGCGACGTGATCAAGGCGTTCGCCCGGACCGCCGACCACCACGTGGACGAACTGCTCGCGGTGGCCCGCCGGATCATCTCGCCGCAGGTCGCCACGCTCACCCAGGCCGGGCTCGGCTTCATCGAGATCTGCCCGCCGGGCGTGGACAAGGCCACCGGGCTGATGGTGGTGGCGCAGAGCCTCGGGGTGGACCCGGCCGATGTCCTGGTCTTCGGTGACATGCCCAACGACCTGCCGATGTTCGAGTGGGCCGGCTGGTCCCGGGTGGCGGTGGCCAACGCGCACCCCGCCCTGCGTGCCGCCGCCGACGAGGTGACCCTGCGCAACGACGACGACGGTGTGGCGGTGTATCTGGACCGGCTACTGTCCCGGTGATGGGAGAGACGCCTCGCCTGATCGCCACCGACATCGACGGCACGCTGATCCGCGACGACCACACAGTCAGCGCACGTACCGCCGACGTGCTCGCGCGGATCTCCGCGCGAGGCACGCCGGTCGTCCTGGTCACCGGCCGTCCGGTCCGCTGGCTCAAGATGGTGTACGACCAACTGGCCGAGCCGTTGCCGGCCGTCTGCGCCAACGGCGCGGTGGTCTACGACCCGTTCTCCGACGAGGTGCTGCGGGCCGATCCGCTCGCGCCGCACCACCTGGCCGAGGTGGCCCGGAGGCTACGGGCCGAGGTGCCCGACATCAGCTTCGCGGTGGAGATCCTGGACAGCCGGGAGATGCGGCACGAGGCGCACTACCCGCTGCGGTGGGACGTCGACCCCGTGGGCATCCGACCGATCGAGACGCCCGAGGAGTTGCTCTCGGTGCCGGCGGTGAAGCTGCTCGCTCGGGCCGGCGAGCAGGACCCGGACACCTTCGTCGAGTTGATCGCCGCGGCGGTGGCGGGGCTGGCGGAGGCCACGCACTCGTCGTCCTCCGGTCTGGTGGAGATCTCCGCGGCCGGGGTGACCAAGGCGGCCGGGCTGGCCTGGTACTGCGACCGGCTCGGGGTACGCGCCGCGGACGTGCTGGCCTTCGGTGACATGCCGAACGACGTGCCGATGTTGAGTTGGGCCGGCCGGGGCGTGGCGGTGGCCAACGCGCACCGCGCCGTCCTCGCGGTCGCCGACGAGGTGACGACGGCGAACACCGAGGACGGCGTGGCGGCGTACCTGGAGAAGGTTTTCGGGGTGGACTGAGCCGGTTACAGGTACTGGCCGGTGTTGTGGCCCTCGCCGCCGCCCGGCTGGCCGATGCCCGACACCCCGGGGACGATTCCGCCGGGGCCGCTGGGCAGCGCCTGCCGGCCGCCGCGCATCTGCTCCAGTTGGACCCGGGCGGCCATCTGCTGGGCCACCAGGGCCGCCTGGATGCCGTGGAACAGGCCCTCCAGCCAACCGACGAGCTGGGCGTGCGCGATCCGCAACTCGCCCTCGCTGGGGGCCTTGTCCTCGGCGAAGGGCAGCGAGATGCGCTCCAACTCGTCGCGCAGCTCGGGGGCGAGGCCCTCCTTGAGCTCGACGATCGACCGCTCGTGGATCTCCCGCATCCGGTTGCGGCTCGCGTCGTCGAGAGGTGCGGCTTTCACCTCCTCCAGCAACTGCTTGATCATGCTGCCGATCCGCATCACCTTGGCCGGCTGTTCGACCAGGCGGGTCGGGTCCTCACCCTGGCCCTCGTCGGTCTGCATCGTCCCGATCGGCCGGCCGTCCGGACCGACCACCACAACAGTGCCGGGGTGGCCGGAGTCGTCGGTGCCCGGCTCGTCGTCGTGTCCAGCTGAGCGCGCTTCGGTCATGGGGTCCATCTTTACCCAGCGGACGGCACCCGTGGCACCCGGGACCGGCTACCGGGCCCGATACACCCGCGCGGGCGCGCTACCGTCGCCCCATGCCTGCCGACCCGCGTGCCGTGTTGACCCGGCCCGCAGCGGAGCCCGACCTCACCCTGGCGTACGGCGACCACCCGGACCAGGTGGCCGACCTGCGGTGCCCGGCGGGAGCTGGCCCGGCGCGGCCGCTCGTCGTCGTCCTGCACGGCGGTTTCTGGCGGGTCGAGTACGACCGGCGGCACACCGACCCGATGGCTGCCGCACTCGCCGCCGGTGGCTACCCGGTGGCCCAGCTCGAATACCGGCGGACCGGGCAGCCGGGAGGTGGTTGGCCGGGCACGTTCACCGACGTGCTGAACGGGGTGACCGAGCTGCCCGCGCTGGCCGCCGAGGCCCTGCCCGGCCGGGTGACCGGGGCCGCGCCGATCCTGGTCGGGCACTCCGCAGGCGGCCACCTGGCGCTCTACGTGGCGGCGACCGCCGCGGCGACGGTGGGTGGGGTGCTGGCCCTGGCCCCGGTGGCCGACCTGGGTGAGGCGTACCGGCGGGACCTGGACTCGGGTGCGGTCGCCGCGTTGCTCGGTGGCGGCCCGGCCGAGGTGCCCGACCGGTACGCGGTGGCGGATCCACGATTGTTGGTACCCACGCGGACACGGACGGTAGTTTTGCACGGCTCGGAGGATCAGCAGGTTCCGGTGGAGATGAGCCGGGAGTTCGTCGCGGAAGCGACCGCCGCAGGATCCGATATCTCCCTTCTTGAACTGCCCGAATGCGAGCATTTCGGGCTCATCGATCCGGAGTCCACGGCGTGGCCTCAGGTCCTTGCCTCGTTGCGGTCCCTGCACGTTGATCACTAGCCATTGACGCAGCGTCGCGGACCAGGTAGAACGCCGGAGGGGCGGTGTTCAGCCCTGCAACGCTCCTTGGAAGGAACTCGGTGTCACAGATGAATCGCAGGCGCGCGCTCCAACTGTTGGCCGCGCTCGGTACCACCGGGTTCGTCGCGGGGTGCGCCTCCGACACCGACGCCCAGCCGACCGTCAACCGCGGCCCGGTCAAGATCGGGCTGATCACGCCGAAGGCCGGCGGTCTCAAGAGCATCGGTGACGACATCACCAACGGCTTCCAGCTCTTCCTCGACCTGCACGACAAGCGGCTGGGCGGCCACCCGGTGGAGCTGCTGACCGCCGACGAGGGCGACACCCCGAAGACCGGCAAGGCCGCCGTCGACGGGCTGCTCAAGCAGGGCGTGCTGGCGCTCACCGGGGTGGTCAACTCGGCGGTGATGGTCGGCATCCGGGACACCGTCGAGCAGGCCAAGGTCCCGCTGATCGGCTCCAACGCCTCGCCGAGCAGCCTGCAGAGCGTCTTCTACATCTGGCGGACGTCGTACGTGCTGGACGAGGCCGGTCGGGCGCTGGGCCGCTACCTGCGCGACCAACTGCCGTCCAACGGTCGCGTCGCGATCATCATGCCGGAGAACGTCGGCAGCCCGGACGTGGTGCGTGGCTTCCGGCAGGAGTTCGGCGCGACCGACCCGCGGATCAGCGACCCGGTCACCTACACCAGCGCCAACCCCAACCCCGGCAAGACCACCTTCGCCTCCGACATCAGCAGGGCGTTGGCCAAGGAGCCCACCGCGGTCTTCTGCTTCTTCGCCGGCGCGGCCGCTGTCGAGTTCATCAAGCAGTTGCGGGAGAAGTTCAGCGGGCCGGTCTACGCGCCCGGTTTCCTCACCGAGGGCAACGTGCTGGAGAACCTCAAGGAGAACGCGCTGGGCATCCAGACCGCGCTCAACTACTCGGCCGACCTGAACAACACGTCGAACCGGGTCTTCGCCTCGGCCTACCGCAAGAAGTACCAGGTCACGCCCACCACGTACGCGATGGCGTCGTACGACGCGGCGCAGGTGCTCGACCAGGCGATCCAGCTGACCGGCGGCTCGCCCAGCCCACAGCAGGTCAACCTGGCGCTCGGCAAGATCGGCCAGATCGACAGCCCGCGCGGCATCTGGCAGTTCAACCAGCCACGCACGCCCCAGCAGAAGTGGTATCTGCGCGAGGTGCAGCGTGACGGTCAGGTCATGTCGAACGTGCTGATCAACGAGCTGGCCACGCTCGGCTGACGCCCACCCGCGGCACGATTCGGGGCCGGTCTCCCACTGGGAGGCCGGCCCCGACGCACGTGCGGATCAGTGCCGCAGCTCGGCGATGCAGCACTTCACACTGCCGCCGCCCTTCTTCAGCTCGGCCAGCTCGACCGGGACCGGGGTGTAACCGGCGGCCTTGAGCTTGCCGGCCAGCCGGGTGGCCTCGCTGTTGAGCACCACGTTCGCGCCGTCGCTGACCAGGTTCAGCCCGAAGGCCAACGCGTCGGCGTCGTCGGCGATCACCGCGTCCGGGAAGAGGTGGGTGAGCACCCGCTGGCTCGCCGCGGAGAACGCGCCCGGGAAGTAGATGACGTTCGAGTCGTCGAGGGCCGCCAGCGCCACGTCCAGGTGGTAGAAGCGGGGGTCGACCAGCCGCAGCGACACCACCGGGCGGCCCAGCGCCTCCTGCGCCTCGGCGTGCGCCGGAAGCTCGGTGCGGAAGCCGTGCCCGGCGAGGATGAGGCCGCCGTGCGCCTCCGGCACGTACGCGAAGTCACCCTCGCCCTCGTTGGTCTCGCTCGGCGACACGAACCGCCAACCCTGTGACTCGTAGAAGGCGTGGTGGACCGCGGCCTCGGCGGCCCGCTGCTCGTGCTTGAACCGGGCGCCGTACACGCTGCCGTCCACGACGAAGGCGCCGTTGGCGGCGTAGACCATGTCCGGCAGGCCCTGCTCGGGCGTGAGCACGTGCACCTCGTGGCCGAGGCCGACAAGCGTCTCGCGCAGCCGGTCCCACTGTTTGACGGCCAGGTCCCGGTCCACCGGGGTGGCCACGTCCATCCACGGGTTGATCGCGTACTCGACCGCGAAGTGCTCGGGCGAGCACATGAGATATGTCCGCTTTCGCGAGACTCGCTGCTGGTTCACGGTCACCAACAGTAGGTACCGTGGAACTTTGGTAACAGCCACAACCGTTGCTTCCCAGAGGCGGAACGTTGCAGATAGACGCGGTAGACCAGCGGATCATTGCGTTGCTCGTCGCCGACGCCCGTGCGTCGTACGCCGACATCGGCACCCGGGTGTCACTCTCCGCCCCGGCCGTCAAGCGTCGCGTCGACCGGCTGCGCGCCACGGGCGTGATCAGGGGATTCACGGCCGTCGTTGATCCCGCCGCTGTCGGCTGGACCACCGAGGCGTTCGTCGAGCTGTTCTGCGCCGGCCGGACCACCCCCGCCCAGATCGGCGTGGCCGCCCGGCGGCACCCGGAGGTGGTCGGGGCGTACACCGTCTCCGGGGAGGCGGACGCGCTCGTGCACCTGCGGGCCGCCGACATCGCCCACCTGGAGGCAGCGCTGGAACGGTTGCGGGCGGAGTCCTTCGTGACCTCCACCCGCAGCACCATCGTGCTGTCCCGCCTGGTCGAGTCCCCCGGCGTCGGCCCGTCCTCCCGCACCGCTTGACCTCAACCCTGGTTGAGGAGATGAAGTGGTCGGAGCGTGGGCACGCCGCCCACCGCAGCCGAGGGAGACGTGATGCGTGCGGTCTGGTTACGTGAGTTCGGCGGGCCCGAGGTGCTGGTGCCCGGCACCGCGACCGACCCGACACCCGGCCCCGGTCAGGTGCTGATCGACGTCGCGCACGCGAACATCACATTCGTCGAGACGCAGCAGCGCGCCGGCCGCCCCGGGCCGTTCCAGGTCACTCCGCCCCTGATCCCCGGCAACGGCGTGGGCGGGGTGATCGCCGCCCTCGGCCCGGACGTCGACCCGGCACTGCTCGGGCGGCGGGTGGTCAGCGCGACCGGCGGCTCCGGCGGATACGCCGAACGCGCGGCGGTCGACGCCACCGCGCCGATCGAGGTGCCCGCCGAGCTGGCCCTGGACGAGGCGGTGGCACTGCTGGCCGACGGGCGTACCGCCACCATGCTTGTCGAGGCGGTCGGCATCCGCCCCGGTGACCGGGTGCTGGTGGAAGCGGCCGCGGGCGGCGTGGGCAGCCTGTTGGTGCGGCTCGCGGCCCAGGCCGGTGCACGGGTGATCGGCGTCGCCGGTGGGCCGCGCAAGGTGGACCTGCTACCCGGCCTGGGTGCCGACCTGGCCGTCGACTACCTCCAGCCAGACTGGGCCGACCGCGTTCGGGCCCCACTGGGCGGCGTCGACGTGGTGTTCGACGGGGTCGGCGGCGCGGTGGCCCGAGCGGCCTTCGACCTGCTGGACCCGGGCGGTCGCATGGTCAGCTTCGGCCTGGCGAGCGGGGAGTGGTCCCCGGTGTCGGCGGAGGCCGCCACGGCACGGCAGGTCACCCTGGTACGGCCGGACACGTCACCCGCACAACTACTGGCGTACACCCGGCAGGCCCTGGCCGGCGGCGCGGCCGGCCGCCTACGCCCGCTCATCGGCCAGCGATTCCCGCTGGAACGCGCCGCCGACGCGCACGCCGCCATCGAGGCGCGCGCAACGGTCGGCAAGACTCTGCTGGACGTCGCCTAGAGATACATGCCGGTGCGGTGCTCCGAGTCGTCGCGCCGAACCGGCTTGTCGCCCTCGCCGAAGAACCGCTTGCCGCCGAACTCGCCGTGCAGCCGGTCGTCCAACTCGTCGGCGAGACCGGTCATCACCTGCACCGCAAGCATCAGGTGGGTGGCCTGGAAGTTGCGACCGAAGACCGGGATGGACGCCCAGACCGTGTCGTCGGCGCAGTAGAGGCGGCCGATCGGCATCCGGTTGGTCAACTCGGAGAGCTTGACGTAGAGCCGCTCGGTCGGCTCCACCTCGGTAAGCACCGGGGAGAACACGTCCACAAGCGGCGGATTGTCGCGTACCCGTACGAAGACCATCGCCGAGCCGGCCCGGATGTTGATGTCGCCGTCCGAGTCGACCTGCAACCGGTCGGTGTCCGACTTCAGCATCGTGGAGACCACGGTCCGGACCCGATCAGCCAGGTCGAGCACGTCGTCCCGCTCGGCCTGCGCGGAGGCCGCCTCGGCCAGCGCCTCCTCCAGGTCGCCCTCGACGTCGGCGTCCGGGCCGAACTCGCTGCGCGCCGTGCCCAACGGGTCCACGGCCAGCGGCTCACCCTCGGCGTCCTGCACCAGGTAGACGAGGAACGCCGGGTGCGGGGCGCCGTAGACGTCCCGCAGCGTCCGGGAGAGCAACGCCGCGACCCGTGTCGACTCGCTCGTCTCGCCGTCCAGCCCGAAGAAGCCAACGGAACCGGCGACCACCCCGGGCGGCGACCAGCCGAGCGCGACCATGTCCGCCACCGCGCTGCGGTCCAGCCGGTAGCCCGCCGGCAGCGTGGCGTTTCCGACCGCCCGCGCGGACAGCCCGCCGCCGTCGCGCACATCCACGCTCACCGAGTAGACGGCGTCCCCGGTGCCGGAGGCGGTCGGGTCCAGGGTCACCTCCAGGTGCGCGCCGACGGGAAGCTCCCGCAGCCGCACGGCGAGCGCGCGGGCGAACTCCTGCCAGGCCTCGGTCACCTTCGCCCGCAGGTCGGTCGTGCTGGGTTCGTCGAGCAGGATCGATTCCGCCGGCTCAGTCGTAGCGCCGGGCAGGTCACCGAGCGGCGCCGAGGGGTGGTCAGCCGTCATGATCGCCTCCGTCCGTCCCGATCACCCTACCCACGCCGCCCTCGGGCCTCGTCAGCCCGGACCGGGATCGGACAGGGGCAGTCAGGGGGCCGTCGGGTCCGCCGGGTCCGCGCCCAGCTCGACGGGCCAGGCACCGGCCAGGGCGCTGAGCCGGGCCGCGGCGTCCGCCGGGTCGGCACCCCGGCCGACCGCCAGCCCCAGCAGGTACGCGGTGACCGGCGCGCCCGGCCGCAGCACCTGGTGGGCGACGTCGCGGGCCACATCAAGCACCGCCTGCACGGGCACCCCGGTCGGGTCCAGATCCAGCTCGGCGCACGCGGCCGTCACCCAGTCGTCCATCACCGTCATCGCGCCCACTCCTCCGCCCGGCGTACGTCCTCGTCAGTGTCGCAGTCGAACCAGGGCGGCGGGCCGTCGCCGGACCAGGGCACCTCACGCACGACGAGCCCGGCCAGCAGCGCCCGGACCGGGGCTCCGGACAGGCTGCCGCCCCGCTCGCCGGTCAGGCGGTCCAGCCCGGCCCGCAGCGCCGCGACCCGCCAGACACCGCAGAGCGACTGTCGCCGCCCGTCCCCGTCGACGAAGCACGCCCCGTCGGCGTTTTCGCCGGCGAGGTGGGCCAGCAGGTCGCCGATCGCGGAGCGGGTGAGCAGCGGCAGGTCGGCGGCGAGCAACGCGACCAGGACGATGTCGGTCTCCAACAACGCCAGGCCGGCAGCGGCGGCGGCGACCGGGCCTCCGCCCGGCGGATCCTCCCGGACGACCCGCACACCCGCCGGCACGGAGTCGGCCGCACCGACAAGCACGCGCGGCCTCGCGTCGCCGACAGCGGCCAGCACCCGGTCACGCATCGGCCGCCCGCCAACGGAAAGCGCGGGCTTGTCCACCCCGCCCATCCGTCGAGCGGCCCCACCCGCGAGCACCACAGCGGCGTACGTCCCCACCCGACCACCGTAACCGTGCCCCCGCCCCCGGCCCCCGGCCCGCCCCCGACCCGCCCCCGCCCCCGGCCCCCGGCCCCCGACCCCTCGCCTCGGTGATCATGAGGTTGTCGTTCGACACGCCGACGACACGCGCGGACAACTCCATGATCAACGCGCAGGGATGCGGCGCGCCGGGTATCAGCGCGCGGGGGTTGGGGTGGGGTGGAGGATGGCGGGATGGGACGGGCTACTGATCGGCGGGGCGTACTTCGGATCGACCTGGACGCGGCGACAGTCGGGCGCGGGTCCATCCGTCGACCGGACACGCTCGCGGTGGAGGAACCGCTGGAGATCCGGGTCGGCGCGGCCGGCCCGGGCCGGCGAAAGCCCCTGGCCGTCACTATGCGTACCCCCGGTGACGACCTCGACCTGGCCATCGGGTTCCTGCTGACCGAGGGGCTGATCCGGTCGACCGACGACGTGTTGACCGCGCAGCTCTGCGCTGGCGCGGAGACACCCAACACGTACAACGTGGTGGACGTGACGCTCGCCCCCGGCGTGCCGGAACCGACGACCGACCCGTCCCGCAACTTCTACACGACAAGTTCCTGCGGCGTCTGCGGCAAGGCCAGCATCGACGCGGTCCGCACCCGGTCCCTGTTCCCGGTCGCCGACGATCCGCTCAGCGTGCCCGCCGCGCTCCTCGCCGACCTGCCCGACCGACTGCGCGCCGCCCAGCGTGGCTTCGACCGGACCGGTGGGCTGCACGCGGCGGGCCTCTTCACCCCCGGCGGAGAGCTGGTGGTGCTGCGGGAGGACGTGGGCCGGCACAACGCGGTGGACAAGGTGATCGGCTGGGCGGTGCGCGAACGTCGGCTGCCACTGGCCGGGCACCTGCTGCTGGTCTCCGGCCGGGCCAGCTTCGAGCTGACCCAGAAGGCGTGGATGGCGGGGCTACCGCTGCTGGCCGCGGTGTCCGCACCGAGCACGCTCGCCGCCGAGCTGGCGGACGAGGCGGGGATGACACTCGTCGGTTTCCTGCGGGGCCGGACCATGAACGTCTACACCGGGCCGCACCGGATCACACTGGAACAGTCGGCCTGACGCTCAGCGACCGACCAGGTCGAACAGGGCCAGCCGCGCGGCGGCGTCGCGGGCGATCAGGAAGCCGGCGATGCCGAGGATCCAGCCCAACGCACCGCCCGCCTTCGCGACGATCCAGGCGTTGAGGCGGGCCAACACCGGCTCGACAAACGCCGGGCGGGCCACCCTCGCAGCCAGCAACACCACCGCCGGCAGCACCATGACCAGGCAATATCCGGCAAGCAGCGCCACCACGGCCACTGCGCCCACACCCGAGGTCGCCAACAGACCAACCGCGCCGAGGTACGGCAGCATCGTCGCCACCTCGGCGAGCGCGGCCAGCAACGCCAGCCCGACCAGCCAGCGAGCCGAGGAGTCGCCGGCGGTGGCCCGGTCCCGCCACCGCAACACACCACCGGTGCGGGGCCGCCGTTTGCCGTCGTAACGGAAGCTGAGCGCCAGCATCGCGACACCCAGCACGAGTTGCGCCCAGAGGACCGCCCGGTTGTCCAGAGCACCGCCCAGCGCATCACCCAACCTGCTGCCACCCCACACCAGCAGCAGCCCCACCGCGAGATAGAACGCCGCGATGGTGGCGAGGTAGCCCAGGATCCGCCGCGCGTTGACCGGCCCGGGGGCGAGCAGCAGCCAGACCGGGATGAAGAGGGTGCCGATGCTGGTGCTGTCCACCAACGCCAGCCCGGCCAACGAGAGCAGCAGTTCGGGGGTCACTCGATCATTGTCGGCTGGCGTACGCCCCGCCGAGTCGGCCGCGATCAGGAGAAACGCGTACATCGTTCGACGGAGTCGCACGTGCGGGACCGCCCCGGTCGGGTTTGCTGATATCGGGGTGTCCCGGCAGCGAGGACACCCCGCCTTCCAGGAAGCCGAGTCGGTCGCTCGTCAGCGGCGGCCACGTCGCCTCCGCTTGCGCGGACGGATGACCCCTGGCATCCCGGCCGACGGCCACCCGTCCAGCTCGGACGGGGGCACACCGCGCCGGAGCATGTCGTCCAGCAGCACGGCGAGCGCGTAGTCAGGGTGCAGGCTCAGCGTGCGCTCCAGCGCGACCGCCGCCAACGCCCCCTGCCCCGCACGCCAGGCCGCGAACGCCAGCAGCGCGCCCGGCGCGGCGGCAAACTTCGGCTCGGCCCGGCGCAGCACGTCGGTCCACATGGCGATGTCCCGATCCCGACCGTCGGTGCGTTCCCAGGCGTGATCGCGGATCGGCAGGTGGAGCATCAGCACGCTCAACCAGGCCACCTCGTCGTCGTCGAGCCGCTCCCCGCGGCGCTGCCGACGCTGGGCCTCGCGGACCGCCACGACCCCGGCGGAGCACATCGTCCGGTTGCCCAGCAGGTCGCTCGAGGGCGCCTGCTCAAGCAACTCGGCCAGGCGCGACTCGGCGCGGGCGGTGGCCGCTCGCACCGCGTCCCGGGCCGACCCGTCCACGGGTGCCACCTGCGCCACGAGGGCCGCCCGGTCGGGGAGCGCGACCTGGCCCGCGAAGACCGCCGAGGCGGTCACCGGGTTGGCGGACGGGTCGTAGCGCCGGCCCTCGGGTGGGCAGCAGTCGGGCTCGGTGCAGAGGTAGGACCACCACCGGCCCTCGGTCACCCGCAGCGCGTCGAGCACCTCCAGCCCGGCGGCGAGCAGTGCGGCACGTACCGCGTCCACGGCCGGCGTCACCCGATCGGGTGGCCCGTAGCCGACCACGGTGGCCGCCTCCGCGCCCTGCCGGCGGATCACCCCGGCCAGGTGCCGGGCCCGCTCCACGGGATCAGCCGACGGATCGGGCAGGTCCGCCCGGGCGGCGAAGATGATCTGCCGCCCGAGCAACGCCACCGCGACCACGCTGTCGGCGGGATGGAAGCCGAGCAGGTACGGCACAGCGGCGATCAGGTCGGCGGGCGAGCGGACGGCGAGCTGGGGGCGTTCGGTCGAGGCCATGTCGGAAGCCTGCGGCGGGTCCGCCCGGCCCAACAGGCCCTGTGGACGACACGCGGTTTATCCACAGTTACTTACCGTGTTTTCGCTGCTCAACCATTTCTCCGAGTGCCGAAAGAGACCCGATGTCATCGGCCGGCACCGTGGCGTCACAGGGAGCGGTTACCGTGCGCTGATGGACCTGGCGTACCTGCGCGCACATCCGGCACACCTGCCGACCTTCCGGACCCACCAGCGGATCCGGGAGACGCCGGTCGCCGGTGGGCACATCTGCGCCGCCGCCCGGCTCACCCTCGACGACGGCCACTCCGTCTTCGCCAAATCCTGGCCCGAGGACGCCGACCGACCCGCGCCGGAGGGTTTCTTCGCCGCCGAGGCGGCCGGGCTGCGCTGGCTGCGGGAGGCCGGGGCGATCGCCGTACCCGAGGTGATCGTGGCGTTGCCGGACCTGCTGGCGCTCGACTGGGTGGAGCCCGGCGAGCCGACGCCGGAGGCCGCGGAACGCTTCGGCCGGGAGTTGGCCGACCTGCACCGGGCGGGCTCACCCGCCTTCGGTGCGACCTGGCCAGGGTTCATCGGGTCGCTCCCCCAGGACAACACCCCCACCGACGGGCCCTGGTCGACGTGGTTCGCCGAGCGACGTCTCGTCCCCTACCTGCGACGCTCGGTCGACGGTGGCGCGCTGACCAGCGCCGACGCCACGGTCGTCGAGCAGGTGATCGGTCGGCTCGACGGGCTCGGCGGCGACGAGCCACCGGCGCGCATCCACGGCGACCTGTGGCCGGGCAACGTGCTCTGGGGCGCCGCGGACCGGGCCTGGCTGATCGACCCGGCGGCGCACGGCGGGCACCGGGAAACGGATCTGGCCCAGCTCGCCCTCTTCGGCGGGATCCCCCACCTGGACCGGATGCTGGCCGCCTACCGGGAGAGGTGGCCGCTGCCGGACGGCTGGCGCGACCGGGTGCCACTGCACCAACTGCATCTGCTGCTCGTGCACACCGCGCTCTTCGGCGGCGGCTACCGAGACGCGGTCCTCCAGGCTGCCCGCGCCGTCCCGGCCCGGGTCGAACGCGCTACGGTCGACAGGTGAGCGCCACCCCGGGGACCGATGGCGTCCTCGTCGACAGGTACGACCGCGTCGCCCGGGACCTGCGCGTGTCCCTCACCGACAAGTGCAACCTGCGCTGCACCTACTGCATGCCGGCGGAAGGGCTGCCCTGGTTGGCGGGCCCCGAGCTGTTGACCGACGCGGAGATCGTCCGGCTGGTCCGGGTGGCCGTCGAGCGGCTCGGTGTGACCGAGGTGCGGTTCACCGGCGGTGAGCCGCTGATCCGGCCCGGCCTGGTGGGCATCGTGACCGCCGTGGCCGCGTTGCGGCCCCGACCCCGGGTCTCGCTGACCACAAACGGCATCGGGCTCGACCGGCTGGCCCCGGCGCTGCGCACGGCCGGCCTGGACCGGGTGAACGTCTCACTTGACACTCTGGACGCGGACCGGTTCACCCGACTCACCCGCCGTCCCCGCCTCGACGCGGTGCTGGCCGGGCTCGCCGGGGCGGCCGCCGCCGGGCTCAATCCCGTGAAGATCAATTCTGTGCTGATGCGCGGTGTCAACGAGGACGAGGCGCCCGCCCTGCTCCGCTTCGCCGTCGATCACGACTACCAGTTGCGGATCATCGAGCAGATGCCGTTGGACGCCCAGCACGGCTGGAACCGCGACACCATGGTCACCGCCGAGGAGATCCTGACCTCCCTGCGTACCGTCTTCGATCTCAGCCCCGACCCGGCCGAGCGCGGGGCGGCGCCGGCGGAGACCTGGCTCGTCGACGGAGGCCCCGCCCGGGTTGGCGTGATCGCCAGCGTCACCCGGCCGTTCTGCGGAGACTGCGACCGCACCCGGCTCACCGCGGACGGCCAGGTCCGCGCCTGCCTCTTCGCCACCGAGGAGTCCGACCTGCGCGCGGCGCTGCGCGCCGGCGCGGACGACGACGAGTTGGCCCGACGCTGGCGCACCGCGATGTGGGGCAAACGCGCCGGGCACGGCATCGACGACCCGACCTTCCTCCAGCCGACCCGGCCGATGTCCGCGATCGGGGGTTGAGGCGTGGCCCCGACACCGCTGACCGTCCGCTACTTCGCGGGTGCCCGCGCCGCTGCCGGGCACGCCGAGGAGGTCCTACCCGCCGGCCGGTCGCTCGACGACCTCAGCGCCGAGTTGGTACGGCGACACGGCGACCGCCTCGCCGCCGTGCTGCGAGTGGCGAGTTTCCTGGTAAATGGCGTCACCTGTCATGATCGTGAAGCACCCCTGCCGGCCGGGGCCACGATCGATGTTCTGCCCCCGTTCGCGGGCGGCTGAGGAGGCGCACATGTTGGCGGTTCTGGGGTTCGTGGGCGTCCTGGCGCTGACCACCGGTCTCATCCACCTCTACCTGTGGAAACGGCTCGTTCGGGACACCACGACGCCGGGCCGCTGGCGGCGGGCCGGCGGGATCGCCGCCCTGGTGCTGGCGCTGCTCGTGCCGGCCACCCTCGCCGGGACGCAGGCCGGGCTCTACTGGCTCGCCTGGCCGGGCTACCTGTGGCTCGCCGTGATGTTCTACCTGCTCGTCGTGCTTGCCGTCCTCGAAGTGCCGATGCTCGTCACCCGGCTGGTGCTGCGCCGCCGGCTCGCCACCGCCGAGCCGACCACCGCCGCCCCCGAGCCGGTGCTCGTCACCACCGCCGAGCCGACCACCGCGCCCGAGCCGGTGCTCGTCGGCGCCGCCGGGCCGTCCGAGCCGCCGGCCACCGACGCCGTCACGGCCCCCGACCACGACCCGGCCCGCCGGCTGCTGCTGGCCCGTGGGGCGGCCATCTTCGCCGGCCTCACCGCCATCGGCATCACCGGGTACGGCGTACGCACCGCCCTCGGCCCGCCACGACTCGACCGGGTGCAGATTCCTCTCGCCAAGCTTCCCCGCAGCATGGACGGCCTGCGCATCGCGACCGTCTCCGACATCCACCTCGGCCCGCTGCGCGGCCGGGCACACACCGAGCGGATCGTCGCCGCGATCAACCGGCTCGACGCCGACCTGGTCGCGGTGGTCGGGGACCTGGTCGACGGCTCGGTCGCCGAGCTCGGTCCGGCCGCCGCCCCGCTGCGCGACCTGCGCTCCCGGTACGGCAGCTTCTTCGTCACGGGCAACCACGAGTACTACTCCGGTGTGGAGGAGTGGGTCCAGGAGGTCGACCGGCTCGGCCTGCGGGTGCTCCAGAACCAGCGGCAGGAGATCCAGGCCCGGGGCGGCGTACTCGACCTGGCCGGCGTGAACGACCTGGACGCCGATCCCGCCGGCACCGGCCTCGCCGCCGGGCCCGACTTCGCCGCCGCCCTCGGCGACCGCGATCCGAGCCGTCCCGTGGTGCTGCTCGCCCACCAGCCGCTGGCAGCCGTCGAGGCCGCCCAGTACGACGTCGACCTGCAACTGTCCGGGCACACCCACGGCGGGCAGATAGTGCCGTTCAACCTGGTCGTCCGGCTGGCGCAGCCGGTGGTCAGCGGCCTCGGCGAGGTCGACGGCACGAAGGTCTACGTGACGAACGGCGCCGGCTTCTGGGGGCCGCCGGTCCGGGTCGGCGCGGAGCCGCAGATCAGTCTCGTGGAGTTGCGCTCGGCATAGCGGACGTCACGTCCGCGCGTGGCGGCCGTCGGCCGGCGCGGCGGGCGTGACAGGATGCGGCGTGCCCCCGTTCAGTGCCGTACCCTCCGGTGGCCTCTCGCCATTCGTCGCGGACCTGCACATCCACTCGAAATACTCGCGCGCGTGCAGCCGCGACCTCACGCTGCCGAACCTCGGCTGGTGGGCGCGTCGTAAGGGCATCGGTCTGCTCGGGACCGGCGACTTCACCCACCCCGCCTGGTACGACCACCTGCGGGAGACCCTGCGCCCGGCGGAGCCGGGGCTGTACCGGCTCGACGCCGAGGCGGAGCGGGACATCGCCCGGCGGCTGCCGCCCCGGCTCGCCGGCGCGGCGGAGGCGGACCCGGTCCGGTTCATGCTGAGCGTGGAGATCTCCACGATCTACAAGCGGGACGACCGGACCCGCAAGGTGCATCACCTGATCTACCTGCCGGATCTGGACGCGGTGGCCCGGTTCAACACCGCCCTCGGCCGGATCGGCAACCTCGGCTCGGACGGCCGGCCGATCCTCGGACTGGACTCCCGCGACCTGCTGGAGATCACCCTGGAGGCCAGCCCGGACGGCTACCTGGTGCCGGCGCACATCTGGACACCGTGGTTCTCCGCGCTGGGCTCGAAGTCCGGCTTCGACGCGATCGCGGACTGCTACGCCGATCTGGCCGACCACATCTTCGCCGTGGAGACCGGCCTCTCCTCCGACCCGGCGATGAACTGGCGGGTCGGCAGCCTGGACGGCTACCAGTTGGTCTCCAACTCGGACGCGCACTCGCCGCCCGCTCTGGGCCGGGAGGCGACGGTGCTGACCGCCGAGCGGGACTACTTCGCCGTCCGGGAGGCGCTGCGGACCGGTGACGGTCTGGCCGGCACCATCGAGTTCTTCCCGGAGGAGGGCAAGTACCACGCGGACGGGCACCGGCTCTGCGGGGTCAACTGGTCCCCGGAGCGCACGCGGGCGGCCGGCGGGCGCTGCCCCGAGTGCGGCAAGCCCCTCACCGTGGGTGTCCTCAGCCGGATCGAGGAGCTGGCCGACCGGCCGGCGGGACACCGGCCGGCACAGGCTCGGGACGTCACCCACCTGGTCCCGCTGGCCGAGATCCTCGGTGAGATCAACAAGGTGGGCGCCCGGTCGAAGAAGGTCGAGGGGCGGCTCAACGAGCTGCTCGCCGCGCTCGGCCCGGAGCTGGAAATCCTGACCACGACGCCGCTCAGCGACATCGCGCAGGCCGGCGGCGAGCTGCTCGCCGAGGGCATCGGGCGGCTGCGACGAGGCGACGTGCGCCGGGTGCCGGGCTACGACGGCGAGTACGGGGTGATCACGCTCTTCGACCCGGCGGAGCTGGGCGGCGCCGACGCGGCCCAGGAGACCCTGTTCGACGTACCGGTGCCGGCGCAGCGCCGACCCACGGAGCCGGCGGCGAAGGCCATGGCCAAGCGTCCGGCGGCGAAGGCGGAGCCGAAGCGGAAGCCGATCCCCGCTCCCGCGCCGCCGATCGCGTCGCCGCCGTCCCCGCACGAGCCGTTCGAGCCGATGCTCTCCGGCATGGAGGAGGTCGGCACCGGCCTGCTGGACCGGCTGGACGCGATGCAGCGGGTGGCCGCCTCCGCGCCGGGCGGGCCGCTGCTGATCGTGGCCGGGCCGGGCACCGGCAAGACCAGGACCCTCACGCACCGGATCGCGTACCTCTGCGCGGAGCTGAACGTCTTCCCCGAGCACTGCCTCGCGATCACGTTCACCCGCCGGGCCGCCGAGGAGCTGCGACACCGCCTCGACGGCCTGCTCGGCCCGGTCGCCGAGGACGTCACAGTGGGCACGTTCCACGCCTTGGGCCTGACCATCCTGCGGGAGAACGCCGACGCGGCGGGCCTGCCGGCCGACTTCCGCATCGCCGACGACACCGAACGGGCGGCGGCCCGGGCCGCGGCCGGCGACGACGGTGCCGCCTACGTGTCGCTGCTGCGCAAGCAGGACCTGGTCGACCTGGACGAGCTGGTCACCCTGCCGGTGGAGCTGCTGCGCGCCGACCGGAAGCTGGTCGAGGGATACCGGGACCGCTGGCGGTGGATCTTCGTCGACGAGTACCAGGACGTCGACGAGGTGCAGTACGAGCTGCTGCGGCTGCTCAGCCCCGCGGACGGCAACCTCTGTGCGATCGGCGACCCGGACCAGGCGATCTATTCGTTCCGGGGTGCCGACGTCGGCTACTTCCTGCGTTTCTCCGAGGACTTCACCGACGCCCGGTTGGTCCGGCTCAACCGCAACTACCGCTCGTCGGCGCCGATCCTGGCCGCCGCCGTGCAGGCCATCGCGCCGTCCTCGCTGGTCCGTGGCCGGCGGCTGGATCCGGCCCGACTCGACCCGGAGGCCCCGCTGGTGGGGCGCTACCCGGCGGCGTCGGTGGCCGAGGAGGCCGACTTCGTGGTGCGGACGGTCGACGACCTGGTGGGCGGACTGTCCCACCGGTCGCTGGACTCGGGCCGGATCGACGGCCGGTCCACCTCGCTGTCGTTCTCCGACATCGCCGTGCTGTACCGCACCGACGCGCAGGCCGCGCCGATCGTCGACGCTCTGGCCCGCGCCAACATTCCGGTGCAGAAGCGCTCACACGACCGGCTGCGGGACCGGCCCGGGGTGGCGGCCATCGCCCGCGAGCTGCGGCACGCCGACGGGTTGGCCGGCTCGCTGGCCGCCCGGGTGCGGTTGGCCGGCCAGGTGGTCGCCGAGCGGTTCGCGGTGCCCACCCTGGATGGCACCGGCACGGTACGCCCCGAGGCCGTCCGCTCCGCCGTGGACCTGCTCACCCCGTTGGCCCGGCGCTGCGGCGACGACCTGGAGGCGTTCCTGTCGCAGCTGGCCACCGGCGCGGAGGTGGACGCGCTCGACCCCCGTGCGGAGGCGGTCACGCTGCTCACCCTGCACGCGGCGAAGGGCCTGGAGTTCCCGGTGGTCTTCCTGGTCGGCGTGGAGGACGGGTTGCTGCCGCTGCGCTGGCCGGGCGCGACGCCCGACGAGGACGCGGTCGCCGAGGAGCGCCGGCTCTTCTTCGTGGGCCTGACCCGGGCCCAGGACCGGCTGTACGTCAGTCACGCCGCCCGCCGCACCCGGCACGGCGCGGAACGCGACTGCGCCCCCTCGCCGTTCCTCGGCAGCATCGACCCGGGCCTGTTCGAACGCTTCGGCGAAGCCGAGCCCCGCCGCCCCAGGGACCGCCAACTCCGCCTGATCTGATCGGCCACCCACTCGCCGCACGATCTTGCGTTCTCGGTCGCCGTCAGGCGTGGGATGCACCTTGTGTCGGCGCAGAAAGTGCAAGATCGACGAGGAGTGGGGGCGCGCGTCAGGCTTGCAGTAGGGCTAGCCAGGCACCGACGAGCAGGGCTGGGCCGAGTGGCAGCAGGGTGTCGCGGCGTACCCGCCCGGTGGCGAGCAGGCCGAGCACCAGACCGCCGTGCAGCAGATGTGGCAGGACCAGCCCGACGACCAGGGCGTCCCGGCCCGTCCATCCGAGCGGCAGGCCGAGAACGGTCGCGAGCTTCACGTCCCCGAACCCCAGCCGGGAGCCCGGCAGCAGGGCCAGCAGCACGTGCGCCACACCGGCGACAGCCGCGCCGGCCAGCGCGCCGAGCAGCCGCGCCGCCTCACCGGACAGCATCGCCACGGCGGTCAGACCACCGAGGGCCAGCACCCCGGCGGCGAGCACCAGTGGGTCGGGTAGCCGCAGACAGGCCAGGTCGACCCGCGCCAGCACCAGCCCCACCGCCGCCACCGCGAGGAAGACCGGCAGGGCGGAGTCGTCGCCCCGGGCGACCGCGAGCCCGGCGAACACCACCGCCGCGACCACCGCCCACACCGCACGCCGCGGCACCCTCGAAACGGCTGGCGGGGCCGCGTAACGCCAGGTCAGCCTGGGTACGGCGAAGCCGACAAGCGCGCCGAGCAGCGCGACCGGCACCAGCGCGACGGCCGACATGGGCGGGACGTTACCTCCGGTCGCGCGCTGGCGCGGCCCCCGATCGGGCTGCCGTGCCGTTGCGGCGCGGCCGTTCGGTGCTCACCACCAGAGCGACTCCGGCGACGATCACCGCACCGCCGAGCAGCACCTGCGTGGTGATCGGCTCGGCCACCAGCAGCGCGCCGAGCGCGACCGCGACCGCCGGGTTGACGTAGGCGTACGTCGACACCAGCGAGATGGGCGCGTTGTGCAGCAGCCAGACGTACGCGGTGAAGGCCACGAGCGAGCCGGCCACCATGAGGTAGCCCAGCGCCAGCCAGGATCGGGTGCTGACCTCCGCCGGGTGAAAGTCGCCCAGCTCGCCCCGACCGGCGGCGACGACGGCAAGCACCAGCGCGCCGGCCAGCATCTCGTACACAGTGGCCACGAACGGGTCGGCGGGCATCCGGATCCGGCCGGACAGGAACGACCCGACCGACCAGGCGACGGCCCCCACGACCACGACCGACGCCCCGAGCAGGGGCACCGCGTCCGTGCTGCCGGCGGGCAGCACCAGCAGGATCAGGCCGACGAAGCCCAGGGTGACCCCGGCGAACGTCCAGACGGGCGGCCGGTCCCCCGTGCCGGTGCGCAACAACACCACCAGCAGTGGCACGGTCGCCACCAGCAGCGCGGCGATCCCGGACGGCACCGCCTCTCCGGGCGGCCCGGATTCGGCGAGCACCACCAGGCCGTTGCCACCGGCGAGCAGGAGCACCCCGACCAGCGCCGCCGAGCCGAGTTGCCGCAGATCCACCCGCAGTGCGCCGGGGCCGCGGCGCAGCCGCAGCACCACCGCCAGGACCAGGCCCGCGACGGCGAACCGCAGTGCGGCCGACAGCAACGCCGGCAGCGTCTCCACGGCGATCCGGATGGCCAGATAGGTGGAGCCCCAGAGCAGGTAGACCACGATCAACGCGGTCCAGATCAGGGTCGGCGCGGCGCTTGCGGGGCGGCCGACGACGGCTGCCGCGCTCGGTGGAGGTGAGCTCATCAGTGGACCACGCTACGGTGACGTCGGAGTCGGCGTCGCGTACCGGTGGCCGGACTCACCACTTCGGGCAGGAGGGCGGCATGACCAACTACGGACCACCCGGAGGCGGCAACCCGGGACCGTGGCGCGGGCAGCGACCCGACGAGACGCCCGGCCGGCCGGTGCAGCAGCCCTACCCGCCGGCACCCGGGCCCTATCCACCGCCGGGCCCGTCGTACCCGCCACCGGGCCAGTCGTACCCGCAGCCCGGCCAGTCGTACCCGCCGCCGGGCCAGTCGTACCCGCCGCCCGGCCAGTCGTATCCGCAGGCGCCCCAGGAGCGACCCGGGCCGTATGGCGGCCCACCGAACGCCCCCTACGGGGGCGGTGCGGGAACGCCCTACGGCGGTGCCCCCGCAGCGCCCTACGGCGGCGCGTACCAGCCGACCGGGGCGAACACGGGCTACGACCAGCAGCCGTACCGGCCCGACGAGAACCCGTACGGCCCGGACCCCACACCGGCACCGGGCCGGCGCGGTCGGGGGCCGCTGATCGCGGTGCTGGCCGTGGTGCTGTTGCTGGCGGCCGCCGGCGGTGTGTTCTGGTTCCTTCGCGGGCAGGACGACCCCGCCCCGGTGGCCGCACCCACCACCTCGACCGCCGCCGTGGAGCCCAGTGCGGACGCCGACGGGGCCGAGCCGCCGCCGAGCGACCCGGCCCCGGAGTCGTCGGCCGATCCCCGGTTCGCCAAGGTTGGTCAGTGCGTCCGCAATGACGCCGCGGCGGACGGCAAGCCCAAGCTGCTGATCAGCGAATGCGCCGCGAAGTCGTACGAGGTGTTGAGCCGGATCGACGGCGCCACCAGCGGGGAGCGCGACGCCGAGACGAAGTGCGACAAGGTCCCGGGTTACACCAACTGGTACTTCTTCGACAGCGAGCTGGACACCCTCGACTTCGTCCTCTGCCTGAAGCAACGCTGAGACCACCCACCCTTGGGATGACATGACGACCTACGGACCAGCGGGCTCCGATCAGCCGGACGACCCGTACCATCGCCCGCCCGCCGAGGATCCGACCAGGCAGCAGTGGGGTCAGCCGCCACCCGACGCGGAACCGCCAACCGTGCCGATGTGGGCACCGCCGCCGGCCCACCCGGAGCCGCCGGCCCAACCCGAGCCGCCAACCGCACCGATGTGGGCGCAACCGCCGGCCTCCGGCCCGGGTTACCCGCCGCCCCCGGACCCGGGTCACCCACCGGCCTCGGGCCCCGGTTACCCGTCGGCCCCGGACCCGGGTTACCCGCCGACCTCCGGCCCGGGTTACCCGCCGCCCGGGCCGTTTCCGCCGGCCGGACCGGTGCCGGGT
Source organism: Micromonospora sp. NPDC049175 (assembly GCF_043197345.1). NCBI lineage: Bacteria > Bacillati > Actinomycetota > Actinomycetes > Micromonosporales > Micromonosporaceae > Micromonospora > Micromonospora sp. NPDC049175. The sequence goes on from NZ_JBICSY010000002.1 coordinate 150,655, forward strand.
CCACCGCCTGCGCCGTGGGGGCAGCCGCCTGGCGGCTACGGCATGCCGCCCGTCGCGCCGGTGAAGAGGACCGGCCGCAAGGTCGCCCTCATCATCGTGCTTGTGGTGGTGCTCCTGCTCTGCCCGTGCCTGGGCCTGGCCGGTTGGGCGGTCTGGAGGGTCGTCGACGCCGGCAACGACGTCCGTACGCCGTCGACGAGCGCCCCGGTCGTTCCGCCGGTCCTGCCCAGCGGCGCGCCGAGTTCGGCCGCGCCGACGCGGGACACCGGGTTCGCCACGGGCGACTGCCTGGTGAACGAGGGCACCGAGGACGCCGCGGAGCTGCGCAAGGTGCCGTGCGGCCCGAACACCTACCGGGTGTTGCTGCGGATCCCGGCGACCACCGACTCGGCCCGGTGTGACGCGCTGCCACCCCCGATAAGCGCGACCTACGTGCACGACAACGACGTGGACCTGTTCGACTACGTGCTCTGCTTGCGGAAGCAGTAGCTCCAATTGCCAAAACTAGGGCTGTCTAGCGTCCACGCTAGACAGCCCTAGTTTTGTGTCGACGATCCTCGACCCCGTCGACGGCCCCGACACGCCGGTAGCCCCATCTATCCATGTCTAGCCTCGCAGCTAGAGGGCCCGATATTCTGCGATGTGTGGATCCGGTCCGCAACCCGTACGCGCCGGGCGCCGGCCAGCGTCCGCCCGAACTCGCCGGGCGGGGGCGGGAGCTGGACGTCTTCGACATCGTGCTCGAACGCATCGCACGGGGACGACCCGAACGCAGCCTGATGCTCACCGGGCTGCGTGGCGTCGGCAAGACGGTCCTGCTCAACACTCTCCGGTCGCAGGCGATCAACCATCTCTGGGGCAGCGGCAAGATCGAGGCACGCCCAGACCAGTCGTTGCGCCGCCCGGTCGCCGCCGCGCTGCACATGGCGGTCCGGGAGCTGGCGCCCCGACACCGCGCACCCGACCGGATCGACGCGTTCCTCGGCGTCCTCAAGGCGTTCGCCCAACGGTCCACCCCGACCGGCCGGGCCGGTGCCGCCCCGAAGCTGCGCGACAGGTGGCAACCCGGCATCGACGTGCCGGCCGCCAGTGGCCGGGCCGACTCCGGCGACATCGAGATCGACCTGGTCGAGTTGCTCACCGACGCCGCGGCGGTGGCCAGTGACGTCGGCACCGGCATCGCCATCTTCATCGACGAGATGCAGGACCTCGGTCCGGAGGACGTGTCGGCGCTCTGCGCGGCCTGCCACGAGCTGTCCCAACTCGGCGCGCCGCTGATCGTCGTCGGCGCCGGCCTCCCGCACCTGCCAGCGGTGCTCAGCGCGGCCAAGTCGTACTCCGAGCGGCTCTTCCGCTACCAACGCATCGACCGGCTCGACCGGATCGCCGCCGACCAGGCGCTCTGCGCGCCTGCCGAGCGCGAGGACGTCGAGTACGAGCAGAAGGCACTCGACCTGCTCTACGAGAAGTCCGGCGGTTATCCCTACTTCGTCCAGGCGTACGGCAAGGCGACCTGGGACCACGCGCCGCGCTCGCCGATCACCGCCGCGGACGTGCGCGTCGCCGCACCCGAGGCGGAGGCCGAGCTGGCGGTCGGGTTCTTCGGCTCCCGGTTCGAGCGGGCCACCCCCGCCGAACGTGAGTACATGCGGGCGATGGCCATGATGTCCGCGGTCGAGGACGAGTCCGGGGCGGTGATCCGCGACGACATGGACGCCGCGGTGCCCACCGCCGAGATCGCCCGAGCCCTCGGCCGCAAGCCCGCCAGCCTCTCCCCGGCGCGGGACGCGCTGATCAAGAAGGGGCTGATCTACTCCGGCGAGCGGGGCACGGTCGCCTTCACGGTGCCGCACTTCGGCAGATACCTGCGCACCCAGCCGGCCTGACCGCCGACGGTGTCGAAGCGGTCAGACCTTCGACCAGGGCGCCGGAAAGAGCACCTCACCGCGTGGCGGGGGGCCTTCCTCGCTTGTCGACGGCGGCAGCACCAACGCCTGCCAGGGCTCACCGAGACCGGCCCACGGGCTGGTCAGGCCCAGTTCCGTCGCCGGGCTGAAGCCGAACCGGCGATAGAAGGCCGGGTCACCGAGGACCACGACCAGCCGCTCACCCAGCTCGGTGGACGCGTCAAGTGCAGCCTGCACGACAGCCGTGCCGTGCCCGACGCGCTGCCGGTGCGGCGCGACAGCCACCGGACCGAGCGCCAGGGCGGGCACGTCCGAGCCTCGCTCCGGCCGCACCCGCACCCGGGTGAGCAGCGCGTATCCGACCACCTCGCCGCCGTACTCGGCGACCATGGCCAGCCGCGGCAGCCAGGCGGCGGTGCCGCGCAACTCGTCGACCAGGCTCACCTCCGGCGGCGTCGCCACGTCGGGGCGGGCGAAGGCGGTGGCCAGCACGCGGCGCACCGGACCGGCGTCGGCCGGGTCCTCGGGGCGTAGCCGCAGCGTGGTCACCCGCGCGACGTTACCCGCCGGGGTCGGTCCATCCGTGACTGTCGCTCGAATCGGCGTGGCGCACGCGTGTATGAACACCGATCCGATCCGACGGTTGCCGGGGTAGCAAACGCCGCGAGGGGGTATGACTGATCCATGACGCCCGTACGTTCCCTCGCCCGCGCCATGTTGAGCGGCATCTTCGTGGTCAGCGGGTATCGCAACCTCCGCAACCCGGCGCGGCTGGCGCAGGCCGCCGCACCGGTCACCGACAGGGTCGCGCCGCTGTTGAAGAAGGCGCACCCGAGCTTCCCCACCGAGACCGAGACGTTGATCCGACTCAACGCGGCGGTGCAGGTCAGTGCCGGGTTGATGCTGGCTACCGGGCGGTTCAGTCGACCCGCCGCGCTGGTCCTCGCCGGCACGCTGGTGCCGGTGACCATCGCCGGGCATCCCTTCTGGAACAACGACGACCCGATCGCCAAGAACAACAACCAGATCCACGCCCTGAAGAACCTCGGTCTCCTCGGCGGTCTGCTGTTGGCCGCTGCCGACACCGGCGGCAAGCCGGGTCTGCGCTGGCGGACGGGCCATCGCATCGGCCACTCTCGACGTTCCATGCAGCGCGCCGTCCGTACCGCCCGACGAGAAGCCCGGATCGCCGTCCGATCCGCGTCCACCGCACGTCGACTGCCCGGCTGAACTGCGTCGATGCCTCTCCGCGTCACCCCCACCCCCCGCTAAGGCCGCGAATTACCTGAACCACCCGGTAGGCGTTAACGCGGTGGAAATGTCAAAAACATGTGTGGGATCGGACACGGTCGCATAACGCGGGAGGCACTGACGTGAGGCGCCGTTCTAGGCTCCGTGCAGGACCTGGACGGGTAGGACGACCTTGGTACGGGGGTGGCCACGCCATGCCGACGGCTGTCGGTAGTCGGGCGGACCGCCTCGCCCCAATCCAACGCGTGTCACGCGGGATCGACCGCGTGACACGTCGGATCGATCGCAAGAACGTCGTACGGGGCGCCATCGTGGTCGCCGTCGCCTACGCCGCATGGCTCGCCATCGGCACTTTCGGGCGGCCGTACAACTTCTTCGACATGAAGATCTACCACGGTGCCGTGGTGTGGTGGGCGAGCGGTCACGAGCTCTACGAGTTCATCGCGCCCGGAACCACCCTCGGTTTCACCTACCCGCCGTTCGGCGGGCTGGTCATGCTGCCGATGGCGCAGCTTCCGATCGACGCCGCCGGCATGGTCAACGCCGTCGCCAGCATCGCCGCGTTGGCGCTGGTGCTTGCCGGGCTGCTCCGCCCCATCGTGGACCGGCTGGGGTGGCCACTGTGGTTCACCGTGGCCGTGGCGGTGCCTCTCGCGGTCGCCATCGAGCCAGGTCGGGAGACGCTCGGCTACGGCCAGGTCAACATCCTGCTGTTCGCGTTGATCATGGCTGACCTGATCGGCCTTCGCTGGCGCTCCCGCCGGGGCACCCACTACGCCGCGACGGACGGCCCCCTGCTGCGCTTCCTCTACGGCGGGGCCTGGGCCGGTGCCGGCATCGGCCTGGCCACCGCGGTCAAGCTCACCCCGGCGCTCTTCATCGCCTACCTGCTGATCACCCGTCAGTGGCGGGTGGCGGCCACCGCGATCGGCACCGCGATCGGCGTGACGGTGGCGACCTTCGGGATCGTCGGTGACGAGTCGCGGACGTACTTCGGCAGCGTGCTCTGGCAGACCGAACGCGTCGGCGCGGCGGACATGACGCCGAACCAGTCACTCGCCGGCCTGCTCGCCCGCCTGTACGACTCGATCGAGACCCCCGGGCTGCTCTGGCTCGCCTTCTCGGTGTTGATCCTGGCGCTGGGCCTGTCCCGGGCGGCCAGCTCCCGCGCCGACGGTGACGAGTTGACCGCGTTCACACTCGTCGGCCTCACCGCCAACGTGATCAGCCCGATCTCCTGGACGCACCACCTGGTCTGGGTGATCCCGGCGATCATCGTGCTTGCCGACGCCGCCGTACGCCGCCGGGAGGCGAGCCGGACGATGCCACCGCGCGCCGGCCAGGGGACCGTGTTCGGCGGGGTGCCCGGGGTCAACGGGCTCCGCCCGCCGATCTGGTATCCAACGCTGACCGGGCTCCGGCACGGCGGTGCCGCGATCGGGCTCTACCTGCTCTTCCTGATCTCCCCGATCTGGCCGTACGAGCACCAGCTACCGGAGATGTCGCACTACCAGGACGGTCTCTTCGGGGCGCTCATGGAAAACTCGCTCGCGCTCGCGCTCATCGTGCTTGTCGCCGCACTGCCCTGGCGTCCGGGTGCCGAGCCGGCGTTCTACGGTGACCGACTCGCCCGGACAGTGGCGCTCAACGGCCGCCGCTGAGCGGTCAGGGGCAGTTGACCCATTCCTCGGTGCCGTCGGTGAAGACCTGCCGCTTCCAGATCGGCAGGCGCGCCTTGGCCTCGTCGACGAGCCGGGCGCAGGCCGCGAAGGCTGCCGCCCGGTGCGCGGTGCTCACCGCGGCGACGAGCGCCACGTCACCGATCGCCAGGGGGCCGACCCGGTGGGAGACCGCCACCGCGTAGACGTCGGGCTCCGCGGCGATCTCGGCGGCCACCTCGCGCAGCACCTGCGCGGCACTCGGGTGTCCTTCGTATTCCAGGCTGGTGACCTGCCGGCCGTGATCGTGGTCGCGGACCACGCCCTGGAAGGAGACCACGGCGCCGGCCCGGCGGTCGGCGACGGCCGCCTCGTGCGTGGCGAGGTCGAGCGGCTGGTCGGTGATCTCACCGAAGGTGATGGTCGGTGCGGTCATGACGAACGCTCCCCGGGCAGCAGCGGCAACGGCACGATCGGCACCCGGTCGCCCGGCTCGCCCCTGGTGCTGGGCCGGATGACGGCGAACCCGTCCGCGCCGGCCAGGCCGCGCAGCATCGCCGAGCCGACGTGTCGCACCGGGGACGCGGTCCCGGCGGCCCGGTCCAGGCGGACCAGGGCGAGGTGGGTGTGGTCACCGCGACCGGGCACCGCCTCGGCCAACGTGGCGTGCGGCAGCACCGGCATCGAGCGGCCCTGTAGGCCGGCGAGCAGCGGCGCGACAAGCGACACGAGCGCGACGATCGCGGACTGCGGGTTGCCGGGCAGCCCGGCCACGAACCGGACCCGCCCGTCCTGTCCGGCCAGCCGGGCCAGCAGCATCGGGAAACCCGGGCGAACCGCCACCGTGTTGACCACGTAGTCGGCGCCGAGCGCTTCCAGGGTCGGGTGCAGGTGGTCGACCGGGCCGTTCATCGTGCCACCTGTGGTGCAGACCAGGTCGGCGGTGGCCAGCGCCGCCCGCAGGGCCGCCACGTGGGCGGGGAGTGTGTCGGCCACCGGGCCGACCACGTCCGATGGGCGGACCTGACAGCCGTAGCGCCGCAGCCACGCCGGCACGGCAGGGCCCAGCGCGTCGCGGACCCGACCGGCGGCGGGCGGGCCGGCGGTCAGCAACTCGTCGCCGAAGACCAGCAGCGCGGCGCGCGGCGCCCGCCGGACCCGCAGCGTGTCGTGCCCACAGGAGGCGGCCAGGCCGATCACCGCCGGGTCGACAGGCGTGCCGACGGGCAACAGCTCCTCACCGGCGTACGCCTCCTCGCCGGGCTCGCGCCACTCCGGCGTCGCCCGGGGGGTGCCGCTGACCAGACCGTCGACGATCGTCGACTCCTCGACGCGCAGCACGGCGGTGGCGCCCTCGGGCACCATGGCCCCGGTCGCGATCTCCACGGTCGTGCCGTCAGCAGTGAGCGGCGCGGGGGTGCTGCCGGCCAACACCCGGCCGACGATGCGCCACGGGCCGGGGCCGCACACCGCCCAGCCGTCCACGCTGGAGGTGGGGAAGGCGGGCAGGTCGGTGCGGGTGGTCAACGGCTCGGCCAGGGTCGACCCGTCGATGTCGGCGAGTGGTCGGGCGACGGCGGGCAGCGCGGCGGCCAGACCGACCGCGTAGACCCGCGACCGCGCCTCCTCCCACCCGGCTGGTGGAGGGGCGGCGACCCGATCCGCGGTGGGTGCGGTTTCCGTGCTCACCGACCGAGCCTATCGGCACGGGCCGACACCCGTCGGGGCCTGGCGTGGACTCCGTCGGCGTTCCCCTCGCGGACTTCAGTGGTCCCCACCGCGAAGCTGGTCGACGGTGTGCCCGAGGATCGGCCCGAGCACCGCCAACCCGTCCCGGGCGCCACCTGTCGAGCCGGGCAGGTTGACCACAAGCATCCGGCCGGTGACCCCGGCCAGGCCACGGGACAGCACCGAGGTGGGCACCCGGTCGCGGCTGTGCGCGCGGATCGCCTCGGCGATGCCGGGGATCTCGTAATCCAGCAGACCCCGGGTGACGTCAGGGGTGCGATCCGTCGGGGTCACCCCGGTGCCACCGCTGGTCAGCACCACGTCGACACCGTCGGCGCGGGCAGCCCGCAGGGCGACGCCGACCGGCTCACCGTCGGGCACCACCACCGGCTCGTCGACCTGGCACCCCAACTCGCGCAGGCCGGCCACGAGCAGCGGACCGCTGGTATCGGCGTAGACACCGGCCGCGGCCCGGTTGGACGCGACGATCACTCGGGCCCGGATCACGGCCGGTCCTCCGGCCGGACCCACTCGCCGGTCTTGCCGCCCTCCTTGCGCAGCACCCGGACCGCCTCCACCGAGGCCGCCGGGTCCACCGCCTTGACCATGTCGATCAGGGCGAGACCGGCGACGGCGACCGCGGTCAGTGCCTCCATCTCCACGCCCGTCCGGTCCGCCGTGCGGGCGGTGGCCGTGATCTCCACGGTGTCGACCGTCAGTCGGAGGTCGACGGTGACGCCGTGCAGGGCGATCGGGTGGCAGAGCGGAATCAGGTCGGGGGTGCGCTTGGCGCCCATGATCCCGGCCAACCGACCGACCGCCAACGCGTCGCCCTTGGGCAGCCCGTCGCGGTGCAGCAGGTCGATGACCTCGGGTGTGGTCCGCAAAAGGCCGGCCGCGACGGCCCGGCGGCCCGTCACCGCCTTGTCGGAGACGTCGACCATGCGGGCCGCGCCAGCGCGGTCGACGTGGCTGAGCTGCGCGGGTTCGGTCACGGCCGTGAGCCTATCGGTGCGGTACGACGGCGCTTGGAAGGAGCGGCGCCGCCACTGCCCGCCAGGACGGGTGCTGCGGCCCGGCGACGCAACGCCGCTCCTTCCTCGCCGACCCGCTGCCAAGGCCTCGGGGGAGAACTGGCAGCGGGTGCGTGTCGACGACCCGGTTCTGCCCAGGAGCAGAACCTCCCCCGTTCGTCGTTACGGCGGGAAAGTTACCGGGCCTGCCGATAAGAAATCGATAAAGGCCGTTCGGGCAGTTCAGCGATCTGCGGCCGGGGTTGCGGCTGCCACCTCGGCGAGGCGGCGTTCGGTCTCGAAGCGCTCCGGCACGCCCATCCGCCGGAAGATCGCCAACGCCCGCTCCCAGTGCCGTCGGGCCTCGGCCGGGTCGACGCGGGCGAAGTGTTCGGCAAGCCCGCTCAGGGCTCGACCCTGCTCGTGCGGGTAGGCGATGCGAGTGGCCAGGCGCAACGCCTGCTGGTGCGTCTCGAACGCCTCGCCACGGCGCCCCTGCGCCAACAGGGTGCGCCCAAGCTCGTTCAGCGCGGCCGCCTCGACGTGGAGCTCCCCCGAACCGATCGACAGCTTCCGGGCCAGCTCGTGTTCCCGCTCGGCCTCCACCAGACGGCCCAGAACCCGATAGGCGATACCGAGGTCGTTACGCACCTCGGCCTCGGTATACCGGTGGCCGGTGCGATCGCGGAGGGCCAACGAGGCCAGGAGGATGCGGATCGCCGGCTGAAGGTCACCCATTCGGAGGCGTACGGCGCCGATGCGACTGAGCGCGCTGAGCGCGTGGAACTCGTCGGAGTTCGTCCGGGCCCAGGTCAGGTACAGGCGGTGTATCCGCAACGCCTCCTCGTAGCGTCCCAGGGCCATCAGCGCTATGCCGAGATTCGGCAGCACCGTCGGCACCCGGACATTGCCGTACCCCTTGTAGTCACGCAGGCACTCCTGACCGACAGTCACCGCTTCGGTCAGGTTGCCGCTCCACAGGTAGACGGCGGCGAGATTGGCGCGGTATCGAGCAGCGTTCAGCACGTCCCGCGACTCTCCGGCGAGGGCGACAGCGCGGGTCAGATGGTTCAGCCCCGCCCGGTTGTCGCCGATCCGGACGTAGCCGGAGGCGAGGTAGTTGTTTATCAGTGCCGTCGCACTGACGTCCCCGGATGCTTCCGCCGCGGTCAGCGCGTACCGGTGGGTCGTGATGATGTCCTCGAAGTATCCGCGGATGTAACAGAATCGCCAGAGCGCACGGGCCAGCCGCCAGGAGTGCTCGGGGAAGCCCTCGTCGAGCGCCGCCCGCACCATCGTCACCAGGTCCGTCCGTTCCGTCTCCAACCAGTCGGCGGTGGGTGCCCCGATCGCGTCGATCAGCTCGGGTCGCCCGAACGGGAGATGTGTGACGTGGGCTCCCAGGTCGTCGAATTCCAGCGTCTTGGCGACCCGTAACGCCACCGCCAGAGTGAAGTCGAACAGGTGCGCCAGCGCGGCCTTCCGCTCGCTCGCGGAGTCGGTCCGCGAACACAGGTCGATGGCGTACTCCCGGATGAGGTCGTGCAGTCGATAGCGCGTCGAGTCCAGGTCCTCCACCAGGTTCCGGTCGACGAGGTCGTCGAGCGCCGTACGAGCTTCCGCGACGGTCAGGCCGGTCAGCGCGGCGGCTACCGGCACGCTGAAGCGGCTACCGGGATACAGACTCAGGAATCGGAAGACCCGCTTGGCCGTGCTCGGCAGAGGTTGGTAGGAGGCGGCGAAGGCCCCGGTGACGCTGCTCTCCTCCTGCGCGAGCTGGTGCAGCACCGGCGCGTCGCCGGCCATCTGCTCGGCAAGGTCCGCCACCCGCCAGCCGCGCCGGTGCGCCAGTCGGGCACCGGCCAGCCGAATCGCCAGAGGGAGGTACCCACACCGACGTACCACCTCGGCGGCCGCCTCCGGCTCGGCTTCGACCCTGTCCTGACCGACGCTCAGACGCAGGAGATCCACGCTCTCCCGCGGGTTCAGCAGCGGTAGCGTCTGCGAGGGCCCGACGTCCGGGTGGGACAGCCGCCGCCGCGAGGTCACCAGCACGACGGTGGTCGGCTCGGCCGGCAGCAGGGGCATGATCTGCTCGCTGCTCGCCGCGTTGTCGAGCACCACCACCGACCTCCGGCGGGCCAGTTCCTGCCGCCACAACTCCACCCTGTCGTCGAACTCCACCGGGACGCGCTCGGCCGGCACGCCGAGCTGTCGGAGCAGTGTGACAAGTGCGCTCGCCGGCTCCACCCGGTTCTTCTCGCCGTGCCCACCGAGGTCGACGAACAGCGCGGCGTCCGGGTATCGGTCGGACAGCCGGCGGGCCAGGTGCACCGCGAGGGTGGTCTTGCCGCTGCCCGCCATGCCGTCGACGATGTGCACGGCTGGCACCCGCTCCTCCACCCGCCGGGTCTCCGCCAGCAGCCGCGACACGACGGTCTCCCTGCCGACGAAGTCGGCGACCGCCCGGGGCAGGTGGTCCACCGGTTCGATCCGGCCCGGTTGTCCGGCAGCCGCAGCATCCGCCACGACCACGTCCAGACGCTGGCCGCTCTCCCGCCGGGGGGCAACGGCGCGCCCCGGGCCGGAGCGCGACACCGCCGCGACGATCGAGCGGCGCAACTCTTCGAGGTCGTGCCCGGGACCGACGCCCAACTCCGTGGCCAACCGGGTTCGGATCTCGTCGTACGCCGCCAGCGCCCCCGCGTTGTCCCCGCGCTCGTGGAAGGCCCGCATGAGGAGGTGGTAGGCCGGCTCCCGGAGAGGGTGGCGGGCCACCACGTCGCGCAGCAGTGGAATCGCCAGGTCGTTTCGCCCTGACCGCAGCTGGACGTCGGCCAGAAGTTCGACGGTCACCAGCCGTTCCTCCTCCACAGCGACGGTTCGGGAGGTGAGGACGGGACCGAGCGGTACGCCGGCGAGCATCGGACCGCGCCACCGAGCCAGAGCGCGCTCCAGCAGCTCGCGGGCGGGGTCCAGGTGACCGGCCGTCAGCGCTTCCCGACCCGAGTTACGTTCCCGCTCGAAGCAAAAGACGTCGATCCGTTCCGGGTCCACAACGAGTCGATAGCCGTTGCGTTGGCGTTCGATGGCACCGTGACCGGCCGCGAAGGACTCGAAAGTCCGGCGCAGATTGGCCGCATAGGTCCGCACATTAGCCACAGCCGATCGCGGTGGGCAATCGCCCCATAACTCATCGACGAGGTCTTCCAATGCCACCAGCCGGCCGGGCTGCACTGCGAGCATCGCGAAGATTGCCTGCTGTTTGGGTGTACCGAGGCGCAGCATGCGGGTAGACAGTTGCACCGAAAGGCCGCCCAGAACCTGAATCTCCACCGGTCCCCTGTTCCAGCCATCCCAGGTACTCAGTCGATCACGCAACGAAGTCTACGACCCCCATCGGTGACATGCTGCTCACGGGGCGAAGGCGGATGGCTGTTGGTGACCCCAGGATTACCGCGAGGAGGGCCGCTCGATTGCCCGCACGCAGCCGCACGATGTCGGCCGCAAGTTGCATCGGCACGGGCTCAGGGACACCAATTCCGCGTCGTCACCGTCGATCCAGGCGAAGACTGACACCTTTACTCCGCCTACCCGACACACGGGCGCGTCAACTCTGCCCATGCCGCCTTGACGCCTGTCCACGCTCCGGATGCGGCAACTTGTAGGGATCTGCGGAGCCAGCGAATAACGCGACCATTACCTCGTCCGATACCGTCTGCAGTTGCTAGCTGTCCCACGAATCCAGCAGGAGCGAGTTCGACCGCACTCCGTTCAGCAGCGATGGACAGAACGTTACAAACACTCGCCAACTTGGCTAATGTTGCGCATACCGACATTTATTTCTTCTAACCTGCCGATCCTTCTCTTAAGCTGCGTTTCCAAGGAAGACCTCCCCTTTGGGTAGGTCTTCGAATGGCTCAGCGAGAAGGGGGCACGCGATGCGCGGCAGCGAGTGGGAGTGACCCCTCGACCGGGGACGTGCACGAGCCTCGAACGGTAGGCTACGAGCACGGCAGAGACAGTCCTTCGGGAGCGGCATGACCCTTCCTCAGCAACGACAGATTGAGACCGATCGGCGGCTACGGCTGCTCGTCGGTCTCGTCGTCGTTGTGGCAACCATCATCACCGCCACGTCACTACCGGTCGCCGCACGCTCGGCGGTGACCGCCACGCCGGCGGACATCGCGGTCCTCGTCGTACTCACCGTCACGATCGCCCTGGGAGCCCGGGTCAAAGCACGGGTGCGGATCCGGTCCACCACCCACTCGATCAGTTGGACCGAGGCCGCGATCATCATCGGACTCGCCATCGCCCCGGCCCAGTCGGTGGTCCTCTGCACCGCGGTGGGCATCACCTTCGCCTCGCTCCGGCTGTCGCCGATCAAGATGGCCTTCAGCGTGGGCAAGAACGTCATCGTGGCCTGGGGCGCCGGCATCACACTGGCGATGACGACCTGGACCTGGCCACCGGCGAGCACCGTCGCCCTGATCGTGCCGGTAGCCGCCTCGTACCTGGTAGCGGCACTGCTGGACGACCTCCTGGCCATCCCGGTCATCGCGCTGGCATCCAACACCAAGATCTCAAAGCAGTTCCGGACCAACCTCGACCTCCGACTCGCCGGCTTCGCCGTACGGTTCGTCGTGGCGGTCTGCACGCTGCTGATCCTCGACGCCAACTTCAAACTCCTGCTAGTCATCCCACCCCTGGTGCTCAGCCTGCACCTGGCCTACGCCACGAGAATCCGTTCCAGGACCGAACAGCAGGCGTGGCAACGCCTCGCCCGCACCACCGACGCGCTCAACGTGGTCGACCTGGACGCCGTCCTCACCACCGCCGTCACCCAGGCCGCCGAACTGTTCTCCGCCGACGAGGTCGAAATCGAACTGCGCGACGGCGACCGCGCCGTCCGCGGCGGCACCGGCGGCATCACCTTCGACGGCCTCACCGGCACGCCCACCGACGTGCACGGCACCGTCGTCCCCACCCGGCTCGAAGGGCACGACCGCACCGTCGACGTCGGCGTGCTGCGACTACGCTTCCGCGGCCCGGTACAGCTCTCCGAACGGGAGCAGTACACCCTGCGCACCTTCGCGTCCGCGCTCTGCACGGCCGTACGCAACGCCCAGGCGTACGCCGAACTGGCCCGGGTCGCCAACGAACACGCGTACGCCGCCGCCCACGACGCGTTGACCGGACTGGCCAACCGCCGGCACCTCCTCGACGAGGGCACCGAGCAGTTGAGCGCCCGGCACGCCGACGGGGTGACCGCACTTGTGCTGATCGACCTCAACCACTTCAAGGAAGTCAACGACACCCTCGGTCACGCCGCCGGCGACCAGGTGCTGGTGCAGGTCGCCGACCGGTTACGAGACGCGGCGCAGGCCAGCGACCTGGTGGCCCGCCTCGGCGGCGACGAGTTCGCCGTACTCCTGCGCGGGCTGCCGGCCCCGGCGGTGGCCGCGCACCGGGCCGAGATCCTGCTCGCCGCCCTGCACGAACCGTTCGAGCTGGACGGCATGCGGATCAGCGTCGAAGCCAGCGGCGGCATCTCCGTCGCACCGTCCAGCGGCGGCATGGCCGAACTGCTGCGCCGTGCCGACGTGGCCATGTACCAGGCCAAGCGTGCCGGGCAGAAGACCTCCACCTACGCCGCGACCCGAGACACCGCCGACCTGGGCCGCCTCACCCTCGGCGGCGACCTGCCCCGCGCCGTCGCCGACCACGAGTTCATCGTCAACTTCCAACCCATCGTCGACCTGGGCACCGGCGAGGTCACAAGTGCCGAAGCGTTGGCCCGCTGGCGACACCCCACCCACGGCATGATCGACCCGCTGCGTTTCCTGGAGGCGGTGGAGCGGTCCGGTCTGCTGCCGGCCTTCGCCGAGGCGATCCTCGACCAGGCGTTGATCGCGGCCGGCACCTGGCGTGACGCCGGCTTCGACGTACCGGTCGCGGTGAACGTGTCCCCACGCAGCCTGCTCGACGCGCGGTTCCCCGGCTCGGTGCTGGCCCGCCTGCGCGCCCACGACCTCCCAGCGGACCGGCTGGTGCTGGAGCTGACCGAGACGCTCACGCTCAGCCAACTCGACGTGGTCGACCGAGTGCTCAGCCGGCTGCGGGACGAGGGCGTCCGGTTGGCGTTGGACGACTTCGGCACCGGCTACTCCTCGCTGTCGCTCCTCTCCCGCATCCCGGTGCACGAATTGAAGATCGACCGAAGCTTCGTGACGACGATGGAGAGCTCGGCGGAGGCCGCCGCTGTCATCCGCTCCACCCTCGACCTGGGTCGCAGTCTCGACCTGGTCGTGGTGGCCGAGGGGGTGGAGAGCGAGCCGCAACGGCGCGCCCTCTGGGAGTTGGGCTGCGTCGCCGGCCAGGGTCACCTGTTCGCGCGACCGGTGCCCGCCGGCATCCTGCTCGCGGCGATGCAGCGCGGCTCCGGCGGGCGTCCCGGCGCCCTCGTCGCGCCACTGCACGACGCCGGCGCGGTGATCCGGTTGAGCCAGAACCGCCGCCAGACCGGCCGCGCCCGCCTCCCACACCTGCCCGCCTGACCGGGCACCGGCCGCCCCCGCCCCGCGGCCCGGTGCTGGTACGCCCCGGTCTGCCAGACTGGCGCGCGTGATCGCCGACGCCCCGACCGCCCGCCGCCGTCCCCGGCACTGGCGGACGCTCGACACCGCCGCCGGCGGACTCGCCGTCGACCTCGGCCTCTACGCCGTCTCGACCATCTTCGCCGCGATCACCGCGGTCACGTCGACCCTGCTGCCGCACCGGGCCTGGGGCGCGGTCGCCGCCGTCGGATACCTGCTCGCGACGCTGGCGGTGCTCACCCAACTCCTGCTGCGCCGACACCGCCCGACCGCGCGGCTGGCCGGTCTCGGAGCCCGCTGGACGATCACCGGCCTCACCTGGGCCGGCACCGCGCTGCTGCCCCTGCTCTGGCAGAGCATCGAGCGGGCCAACGGACGCACCGACCGGGCACAGGAGGAGGTGCTGGTCGTGGAGCACGCCGGCACCCGCCTCCTGGAGCACGGCACGCCATACCTCGGCCCCGACGCGATAGCTGCCCTGCCTCCCGGCGAACAACTGCTGGGCTACACCCCGTACCAGCCCGGAATGGCCATGTTCGGCCTGCCCAGAGCACTTGCCGACACCTGGTGGACCGACTCCCGGGCCTGGTTCGCGGTCGGCACGGTGCTGGCGCTCACCCTGGCCGTGGCCGCCCTGCGCACCACACCGACCACCGCCCTCCCCGCCCCGGATGCCCACCGGCGAGACGCCGCGCTGCTGCGCGGCGTGCAGGCCGCCACCGTACTGCCCATCTGCGCCCTCACCCTCGCCACCGGCGGCGACGACCTCCCCGTACTCGCGCTCTGCCTGCTGGCCCTCGCGCTCGCCGCCGCCGACCGCCCCGGCCGAGCCGGCCTCGCGGTCGGGCTGGCCGGCGCGCTGAAGCTCTTCGCCTGGCCGGTGGCGCTGGTCCTGATCGTGTGGGGCCTGACCCGACGCGCCGGCACCCGGGTCGCCGCCGGCGCGATCGGCCTGCCCATCGCCGCCCTGCTACCGGCGATGCTCGTCGACCGCGACGCGCTCACCGAGAACGTGCTGCGCTTCCCCCTCGGCCACGGCCTGGTCACCAGCCCCGCGCAGTCCCCGTTCCCCGGCTACCTGATCGCGACCGCGCTACCCGCCGGCCGGCTCGTCGCCGCCGCGCTGCTGGTCGCCGCCGGCGTGGCCATCGCCGTCCGGCTCGCCCGCCGCCCGCCCCGCACCGCCGTCGCCACGGCACTGATCTGCGGGTACGGGCTACTCGCCGCCATCGCCCTGATGCCCTCGACCCGCTTCGGCTATCTGCTCTACCCGGTGGCCCTGCTCACCTGGGCACCCGCCCTGCACCGCCCGGTCGACACGCCGACCACCCCCCTTCCCGACAGATCCGCTCGGACCACATCGGCGTAACTGCTGGGCACAACCGCGCGCCAGGGCGTAGACCTGAAGGCATGACGACGTACCGCGACCGGGCCGACGCCGGCCGGGTGCTCTCCGAGCGGCTCACCGCACTCGTCGGCGACCCGGACGTGGTCGTCCTCGGCCTGGTCCGCGGCGGCGTGCCGGTCGCCCGGGTCGTCGCCGAACGACTCGGCGCACCACTCGACGTGCTTGTCGTCCGCAAGCTCGGCATGCCGTGGGCTCGGGAGGTCGCCTTCGGCGCGCTCGGGCCGGGCGGGGTCCAGGTACTCAACGGCGTGTTGGCCAGCCGACTCAGCAGCGACGACATCGCCGAGGTCAGCCAACGGGAGCAGGCCGAACTGGCCCGGCGGGAACAGCTCTACCGAGGTGGTCGCGCCCAGGTGGACCTCACCGGGCGGACCGCGCTGATCATCGACGACGGCCTGGCCACCGGTGCGACAGCCCGCGTCGCCGTGGAGGTCGTCCGCCAACTCGGGGCACACCGGGTCGTGGTCGCTGTCCCGGTCGGCGCACAGGAGGCGTACGAACTGCTCGCCGCCGAGGCGGACCAGGTCATCTGCGCCCAACGCCCACCTGACTTCGGCGCGGTGAGCGTCTACTACGACGACTTCCACGAGGTCTCCGACGACGAGGTCACCGAAGCGCTCACAGCAACCGCTTAGGTCGACCAGGTACCGTCGGGAGATGAATAGTCTCACCTGCCCCAAGTGTCACGGAGAAATGCGCCAGTACGAGCGCAGCAACGTCGTGATCGACCAGTGCGGCGAGTGCCGCGGCATCTTCCTGGACCGCGGCGAGTTGGAGAAGCTGTTCGAGGCGGAGGCCAACTGGAGCCGCCAACAAACCGGTGGTGCGCCGCCGCAACCCACCCACCAGCCGGCCGGCTATCCGCCCCCGCCGCCCCCGCCCGGATACGGTGCCGTCCCGCCGCCGCCCCCGCCCGTCCACGGCTACCCGCCGCAGCCGGCCTACGGTCACCAGCAGCAACAGCACCACGGCTACCACGGGCACTACCGGCAGAAGAAGCGCAAGGGCTTCCTCGACGACATGTTCGGCTGAGCCGGGACCGACAACCGGCCCGGGTCGATCACGCGTCGACCCGGGCGCAGCGCCCACCGGCAGACGGTTGGCGGGCGGGGCGGTCCGTGCCAGGCTGCATCGCATGACCACGACCCGACCGGCCGAGGCGCTGGCTCAGGCGTACGCCGGAATCACCGCGGTGGTCGGCGACCTGGACGACGCCGGCCTGCAACGAGCCACCCGCTGCCGAGGCTGGCTGGTCGCGGACCTGCTCCTGCACGTGCTCGGCGACGCCCAACGCGCACTTGTCGCACTGGCCAGCCCCGTCGACGGGCCGGCCGACGTCGACGACGTCAGCTACTGGCGCGACTTCCCGTCCGGCGACGACGAGAGCGACAGACACGCCTGGTGGGTCCGCCGATCCGCCGCCGCGTTCGACCGTCCGACCGGGATCGTTCGGCTCTGGCGGGACACCGCCCCGGCCGCGGTCCGCGCCGCCGGGTCAGCCAACCCCGAGGGGTACGTGACCACGCAGGGGCACGTGCTGCGCGTACCCGATTTCCTCGCCACCCTGACCACCGAGGCTGTCGTCCACCACCTGGACCTGATCCCGGAGCTGCCCGAGGCGCCGCCGCCCGGCCCGCTGGCCGCGCGTGTCGCGGTGACCACGATGGAGGGCCTACTCAGCGACGACACGGTGCGCCCCGCCGGCTGGGACGACCAGGACTTCCTGCTGAAGGCCACCGGGCGCGTCCCGCTCACCGATCGGGACCGGGTGGAGCTGGGCGAGTCGGCGGGCTGGTTCCCGCTGCTCGGGTGATCTGCCTCGACTCCGAGCGGCTTTCGCGTGTACTCCGAAGGTGGCCGATCTTGTCGCCTTGCCCGTGGTGCTGCGGAAAGACCTCAGTCGGGCAGGCGGCGGCTCAAAATTTTCTCTGCGGTTTCCGCCTTGCGCGCCAAGGCAACCGGCGCCCCCGCATAGAGCAGGCCGATGATTCTCTCGGCAGGCCCGCATGTTGTTCCGATCGTGTAGATCGATTTATGCGGCCGCACGGAAAGGCCATGGATTCCATGACTCCTGAGAAATACAGCGAAAGCGTCCAGCAGGCGCTGACTTCCCACTAATCTGAATTGCGCGAATTCCGACAGTCGAGGACCTGGCCGTCGATAACTGCCGATCGAGCCATCGCCATCGACGACGCCACGCCAGAAATCGCGCGACTCGTCCAGTCGTTCGCCGAGCGTGCCTTCGTATCTCCCCAGAACGATCATGCGCTCTGCTAAGCGGGTCGAACGCACCGAGAACTGGCACGACCCCTGCGTGGGGTTAGGTTTTGAGATGCTGCTGCTCGAACCCAGGAACGCGCGGAGCAAGACAAGGTGGTCGCGGTCGCGCTGGGCGAGCCCAACGGAGATCTGCGGGAGATGGCCTGCGCGGTACGTCACGCACCCGTCCGCGAAGAGGAATCCGAGCCAGTAACAGGCCTCCGGCGTCAACAGGTCGAACGCCTCGTGCCGAAGCGTGTGAACGACCCGCCGGATTGCTACGCCGCGCCGGACCAATAAGCCCCGCATTCCCGGCTCCGTGAGCCCAAAATTCTTCGCTACCTCTGCCAGGGAGCGGCCCTCGGTATACTGCCTAACCGCCTCGACGCGTTCCGAATCGGTCAACTTGGCAACTGACCGTGCCGGCACGCCCCTCCGGCGCAATAGACCCCGGATTGCCTGCCTGCTGACCCCGTACGAGTAAGCGATGCGAGTGAGGCTCTCGCCCGTTTCCGCACGCTGCACGGCATCCTCGATTTGCGAGGGCGTCAGGCGAAAACTTGTGCCTCTCATCCGATGGCCATGTCCACGAACCGCGACAGGTGTAACTGGGCCGCGACGGTCACGGTGTCGGTTGGTCCATTCCGATGCTTGGCAATTATGAAATCCGCTTCGCCCGCCCGCGGCGACTCCTTGTCGTAGTAGTCGTCACGATGCAGAAGTATGACAACATCGGCATCTTGCTCAATTGATCCCGATTCCCGCAAATCGGACAACTGGGGTCGCTTGTCGGTACGTTGCTCGGGGCCACGGTTCAGCTGACTCACCGCGATCACCGGACACTCGACCTCCTTGGCCAGCAGCTTCAGGCCACGGGACAGGTCGGCGACCTCCTGCTGGCGGCTCTCGGTGCGCTTCGGCGAGGTCATCAGCTGGAGATAGTCGACGACGATCATCTTGAGGTCGTGCCGCTGCTTGAGCCGCCGAGCCTTCGCCCGGATCTCCATCAGGTTCATGCTCGGTGTGTCGTCGACGAAGAGCGGCGCCTCGCTGATCTCACCCATGCACCGGGCCAGCTTGGTCCAGTCGTCGTCGGAGAGCTGCCCGCTGCGCAGCACGTGCAGTGGCACCCGCGCCTCGGCGGAGAGCAGTCGCATGACGATCTCGACCTTGCTCATTTCCAGGGAGAAGATCGCGGCAGCCTGATTGGCGCGAATAGCAGCATTTCGGGCGAAGTCCATGCTCGCCGTGCTGTTGTGCGTAGGAATCATCGCCCGACCGGCCAGATACAGATGATCGTCGTTGTCAACGGTCACGCACCGCACCGGCACGCTGGGGACCGGGCGGACGTCGACGATGAAGCGGGTTCCGGATCGGGCGGTGCCCTCCCCCCGCCGTCGTGCCGCGTGCAGTTCCCGCTTTCGGGCAAGCCCGAAGACCTGGTCCCTGGTCGTGAAGTTCACGTTGTATGCGACCGACGTCTCCGGCTTGCGCCCGTCGACCGCTCTGCGACTGATCGAGCAGCGGTATCCCAGACTGACGATCAGCTCATACACACCGGCAGCCAGTCGCGCTGAGGTGGTGGTGAATTGCGCATTTCCCGTGCCAGTGACAGTCCCGTCGGTGTCGAGCAGCCCTGCGAGCAGGGCTCGGCGCTGCCCTTCAGACGCGCGCAGGTAGGCATCGGGTATGTGCTTGAAGTTCAGCACTCCCGACTCTCGCAGACTTCGTACCAGGGAGGAAGGGCGGTTCCCGCAGGCCGCGCAGCCATTTCGACGCCTGTCGCAGACCGGGCACTTCCTGGGCAGGATCGTGTAGAGGGTCGAGACAGCGCCTGACTGCCTGACCTCGAAGCCATCCTCTTCGATACGCCGCAAAATACCGGGGTCAACGGTCGTGATCCGGCTGTCGGCGCTGCTGCCGTCACCCAACCACGCCCCGAGCGTGTACGGCGGGATCGGGAGGAGTCGATCGGGAAGGCTGAGAGGGGCCGCGTTCGTAACCGCGTGATTGAGGCGACGATCTGCCGTCTCCGTGCGCAGCGTCGCCCGAATCTGCTCGGTCGTCACGACCCCCGGCTGCATGCTGTCACCGGGGTCAGCGGTCCAGCGCTCAACCCGGTGGAGCAATCCTCCAAGGAGCGCACGGGTGGAATACGCACGCGCGGGACGTTTCCCCGGCCTGCCGCGCATCGAGGAGGAAGCCTCCCGCGGCAACTCACGGGCGACCCTTTGGGCTGTGTGTACGAGCTCTGCGCCGGTCGTGCTGGCCAACTCGTTGATGGTGACGGTGTCAGTGGTCGAGGCGGTCGTGGCGACGGCGCGCAGCCGTTCAACGGTCTCCGGGCGCCATTGGTTGCGACGCCTGTCGTCGCCCGCTCTGCGGCTCGCTCGGGTGGTGGTCTTCCACAGATGCTCAGCGTCCGCCACGATGATGGACCCGTCGGAAAACTCAACCTCGTAACAAGGACGGTCGTGACGCACCTCGAAGGCATGGGTGACAGTGGTGGGACGACCGTTCGCGCCGATGAGCCGGTCACCGACCTGTACCTCACCCATCGTGGTCCAGCCATCGGGGGTCGGCAGGGGTGTGTCGAGCGCGAGCGCCTTTCCCAGACCGGGCCGGCCAGCGACAATAATCAACTGTCCGGCGTGCAGGCCGTTGAGCAGTCGGTCCAGGTCGCTGAAGCCGGTCGGTACGCCGGTCATCATCCCGCCCTGCGCGCCCACCGCCTCGATCTCGTCGAGTGTCGGCTGCAACATGTCGGCCAGGATCGCGAAGTCCTCGCTGACCCGCCGTTCGGTGACGTCGTAGACGGCCTGCTGGGCGAGGTCCACGACGTCGTCGACGTCGCGACTGCCGCCACCGGCGGTGCCGTAGCCCAGTTGCACGATCTTGGTGCCGGCCTCGACCAGCCGGCGCAGCACCGCACGTTCGCTGACGATGCGCGCGTAGTAGGCCGCGTTCGCCGCGGTGGGCACGCTGGCGATGAGGGTGTGCAGGTAGGGCGCGCCGCCGATGCGGGCGAGATCGCCGGAGTCGGTCAGGGCGGCGGCCACGGTGATCGGGTCGGCCGGCTCACCCCGGCCGTAGATGTCGAGGATGATGTCGAAGATGGTGGCGTGCACCGGCCGGTAGAAGTCGTTGGTCTTGAGGATCTCGACGACGTCGGCGATGGCGTCCTTGGAGAGCAGCATGCCGCCGAGGACGCACTGCTCCGCGGCGACGTCCTGGGGTGGGGTCTTGTCGAACTGGCCGTCGCGCGGCGCCTGTGGCTGGCCGCCACCGGACCGTGAGTCCGCCCGCCTGTCGTCGGTGACCGACACGGGTCCCCCTCCAGTGCGTCGGATCTGATTCCAGCTCTACCGCTGGGGTCTGACGATTCCGTCCGACCGGGCCGGTCGATCGGGGGCCATCGCGCCGGCGGTCGGGGGCCAACCATACGGACCCCGAGGTCAGAGACTCAACAACGCCGGTGGACGAGCCTCGGGACAACCTGTGGATGCCGGGGGAGATGATGTGCGCAGGGTGTGCACAGCCTGTGGATAACCATTGGGGAATTCTTGGCCTTAGGTCGTTGACCTGGGAAAACATGCTCCCCAGCCTGTGGAGGAGAATATTTCGGTCGGGCCTGTGACACGATCGTCCCGTACTATCTCCAGCGAACGGCTACACCTGGACAGCGGATTCCGCTTTCGGTTCAGAAGGGTCACACTCCGGCCGTGAGTTACCGGGACTGGGGACGCGGGGATGGCAGCCCGCGCGAGCGCCAGCCGACCGCCTCGTGGGGTGAGCGCGCGGCGTCTCTTCCGGTTGATCCGTACGACGAGGACGGTCGCTACCGCACCTCCAGCCGGCGGCGCGCGTTGGACCGCGGCCAGGACGAGCCCGTCGACGCCTACCTGCCCCGGTGGGCGCTGGAGTCGGGTGTTCGGCACGCTGATGGCGGCGGTCGCCACGCGGCACCGGACGACGAGGAAGAGCCCGAACGCGAACCCGAGCGGCCGAGTTCGGGTGCCGGCCGGCGGTCGATCGAGTCGTCTGGCAGCCGGCGGCGGGGCACCGACACGAGTTGGCGGGAGCAGACGGCGATCGGCGCGGCTCCCGAGTCGGACCACACCCGGGAGTGGACGCTCGACCGTCCGCAGGAGCAGGGGTACGCCGGCCGCCGGCGCGCGGACGCCGGGGAGGACGAGCCGGTTTCCGGTGCTGTCCCGGACCGCCGTCCCCGTCGCGCGCCCGCTGGCCGTCCGCAGGTGGTCTGGTCGGGCGGGGATCTGGAGTCCGCTCCGAGCGAGCCGGTGCCGGGCCCGGAGGTGAGCCGTCCCACCCGGCGCAGCCGCCGTGCGGCGGAGGAGTCGTGGTCCCGGCCGGCGGCCGACCCGTGGGCACGTGGGTCGGATCGGGTGGCTGAGCCCGAGCCGTCGTACCCGCCCGCGGTGGATCCGTGGGACGCCTCTGGGGTGCACGGGTGGCCGCCGGGGCCGGGTGCGGACGGCACGGATCTGAGCGAGCAGTGGTCGGCGGTGGAGAGCGTCGGTGGCTGGGAGCGGTCTGATCGCACCGGTCAGTGGGAGCGGTCCGCGATCGAGGACGACAAGTGGGACCAGACACTGCCGCCGCGCTCGGACCGGGGTGCCGCGGCGGAGGGTTGGCCGGCCCGGGACGACGGGTTCTGGTCCGGCACTCGGCTGGCCGGCGATGATCCCCGGTGGACGGATCCGCTGCCGTCCGCGCCCCGATCGCCGGTGGTGGGTTACACGGCTCCGAGGCCGCGCAGCGCCGCGGTGCCGCCGGTGGGTACGCCACGGCGTCGGGCGGATCGGCCGGCCACCGGGACGGCGTCGGTGCGTCGGCGGGTCGAGTCGGCGGCCACGGGCGCCTGGGCTCGCCGCCTGGAGGACGACCTGCTCGACCCGGATCCGGGTGGACCCTTCCGGCCGCTGCTGTACACGGCGGCCTGTTATCTGACGCCGGCGGTGCTGATCTTCGTGTGGTTGTTGACCTTGGACAGTCAGGCGCCCGCTGGTTGTGTGACAGACATCAGCGGGGGTGGGTGCGACTCACCTCGGTCCCGCGCGTTGGAGTCGTTGCTGGCTGGCTCGCCACGCTTCGGGTTGGCGCTGGTGAGCAGTCTGGTGGTGGCGGCGCTGCTGCGTCGGGTGGGCACGACCTGGCGTTCGGCGACCATCGCGCTCGCCGCCGCGGTGGTGGGCGGCGGTCTGTCCACGGTGCTGATCAGCGCGGTGACCGGCCAGCCGATCGGCTGACCGGGGCGCGGGCAGGCCGGGGCGCGCGCCGGGCCGGGCCGCGGGCGAGGGCGGGGCAGGAGCGAGGGCGGACGGCGTACGCACGAGGGCCCGCACCGATCGCTCGGTGCGGGCCCTCGTGGTGGTGTTGCGGACGTCAGCCCTGAAGGACGTTCAGGTTGAACGACGCGGTCACGTCGGGGTGAAGCTTGATCTTCACCGGGTAGGTGCCGGTCGACTTGATGTGACCGGGCACCTCCAGTCGGCGACGGTCGAGGACCGGGCCGCTGGCCGCCTTGACGGCGTCGACGATCTCGGCCGGAGTGACCGAGCCGAAGAGCCGTCCGCCGTCGCCGGCGCGGACCTTCAGGTTGACCTTGAGACCCTCGAGCTGGGCCTTGACCTCGTTGGCGTGGTCGAGGTCCCGGATCTCGCGAGCCCCACGGGCTCGCTTGATGACGGTGACCTGCTTTTCCGCGCCCTTGGTCCAGGCGATCGCGAAGCCCTGCGGCAGCAGGTAGTTACGGCCGTAGCCGTCCTTGACCTCGACGACGTCGCCCGGGGCACCGAGGCCGGACACTTCCTGAGTCAGGATGATCTTCATATCGGTGCCTCCTCTCAGCGGGTGGTGGCCGTGTACGGCAGGAGCGCCATCTCACGGGCGTTCTTGACCGCACGGGCGATCTGGCGCTGCTGCTGCGAGGTAACGCCGGTCACCCGACGAGCGCGGATCTTGCCGCGATCGGAGATGAACTTGCGCAGCAGCGCGGTGTCCTTGTAATCGATGTAGGCGATCCCGTCCTTGTCGAGCGGGTTCACCTTCTTCTTGGGCTTGCGCAGTGCCGCAGCCTTGGCCGTTGCACGTGCTCCTGGTTTGCGATCGCGAGCGCTAGGCGCCATTAGAACGGTGGCTCCTCATCAAAATTGGCGCCCGAACCGGCACGCGCGGGAGAGGGAGAGGGAGCAGCCGAAGCCCAGGGGTCGTCGAAGTTGCCTCCGCCGCCACCCTGACCGCCGCCACCGCCGCCACCGAAGCCGCCGCCACCGCCGCCGGAGCGGGACATCTTCTGCACCTTCGCCGTGGCGTAGCGCAGCGACGGGCCGATCTCGTCGACCTCAAGCTCGATGACAGTGCGCTTCTCACCCTCGCGGGTCTCGTACGACCGCTGACGCAGCCGGCCCGACACGATCACCCGAGCGCCACGCTGCAGCGACTCGGCGACATGCTCGGCGGCCTGCCGCCACACGGTGCATGCGAGGAACAGCGGCTCGCCGTCCTTCCATTCGTTCGACGCCTTGTCCATGAAACGGGGCGTCGAAGCGACTCGGAACTTGGCGACCGCAGCCCCGGAGGGGGTGAACCGCAACTCGGGGTCATCGGTCAGATTGCCGATGACCGTGATGGTGGTGTCTCCTGCCATGACCATCTCCTCGCGCACTCAGCGTCTCGTCGTACAGGCTCGCAGAGCCGTACGACAGAGTCGCGGAGGCTGATCCGGACGAACCGGGGTTGGATGCTCTAGCGCATTTCCGGTCGGATGACCTTGGTGCGCAGCACGGACTCGTTGAGGCGCAGCTGACGGTCCAGCTCGGCCACCGCAGCAGGCGTGGCCTGCAGGTCGATGACGGCGTAGATGCCCTCGGCCTTTTTGTTGATCTCGTACGCGAGGCGCCGACGGCCCCACACGTCGGTCTTCTCAACCGAGCCACCCGCGGTCCGAATCACGTTCAGGTACGTGTCGAGCGACGGTGCGACGGTGCGCTCCTCGAGGCTGGAGTCGAGGATGACCATTAGTTCGTAGTGACGCAAGACGTGCTCACCTCCTGTGGGCTAAGCGGCCACGGTCCTTCCGTGGCAGGAGGTCTTGTGTCGCTGCCCGCACGCGCCGAGGGAACTCGGCCGGACGCGGACAACCGGACCAGGATACCCGGTCCGAACGATCATGCCCGGGGCGGTCGGGTCAGCACCCGGACACGCTGACGGGGGTCCACCGCCCGACCGTTACCGATCGGTGGTGGACCCCCGTCCAACGAGGCCGCGGGGCGTCCCGTCCGCATTCCTTGGGTGGGACCTGGGGAGGAACGACCACACCGATGAGGTTGGACTGGAGACGCCCCGCGGAGCTTTATCGTGTTGTTATCTGACGATACAACAGCTCTCGTACCTTGTCGGAGCAAAAAGCACAAATTTCCCGGATTCTTCGTCGGTCGGAATCCGCCCGACGAGGGGGCCGCCCCCGCCGCGCCGGGCCGCGTGGCGGAGGCAACCTCGCTGTCGGCCGTCGACCCCGGTCGCCGTACGCGGCGCTCGCACCGCCGGCTGACCCGGCTGTGGTCGCCGGTTCAATCCCATCAACGACCGTCGGTCCGAGCGGTGACGTCAACGTCCCACGACACCGCCCCGACCGTCGCGGCGGCGGTCCGGCCCGCGACGTAGGCTCGCTCGCATGCGTATCGGAGCCCACGTCGACTCGACCGACCCGCTGGCGGAGGCGGCCGCCCGGTCCGCCGACACCGTGCAGTTCTTCCTCGCCGACCCTCAGGGGTGGAAGGCGCCCAAGCCCCGGGAAGACGCCGAGCGGCTGCGCGCGGCCGAGGTCGACCTCTACGTGCACGCGCCGTACGTCATAAACGTGGCGACCCTCAACAACCGCATCCGGATTCCGAGCCGGAAGCTGTTGCTCGGGCATGCCACCGCCGCCGCGGCCATCGGCGCCAAGGGCTTGATCGTCCACGGCGGGCACGTCAACGCCGGGGACGACCTGGCCGTCGGCTTCGACAACTGGCGCAAGACCTTCGCGTACGCGGCCGACTCCGGTGGCTTCGGCGTGCCGGTCCTGATCGAGAACACCGCCGGGGGCGACAACGCGTGCGCCCGCCGACTGGACGCGCTCGCCCGACTCTGGGACGCCATCGGCGACCACGAGGTCGGCTTCTGCCTGGACACCTGCCACGCGTACGCGGGCGGCGAGGAGCTGCTCGGGCTCGTCGACCGGGTCAAGGCGATCACCGGACGGATCGACCTGATCCACGCCAACAACTCCAAGGGCGCGTTCAACTCCGGCCAGGACCGGCACGACAACCTGGACGGCGGGACGATCGACCCGGAACTGGTGGTGGCGGTGATTCGGGCGGCCGGGGCGCCGGTGGTCGTCGAGACACCGGGAGGTGTGGCCGGTCAGACCGCCGACATCGACTTCCTCCGTCAGCAGCTCGGGACGGAGAGCCCGGAAGCATGACGACCGGACAGCCCGGGACCGGCGCGGCCCGGCCCGCCCCCACCGGCGCGAAAGCCGAGAACCAACCCGCCACCGCGTCCACGACGGCCAGCCCGACCCAGCCGGCCGACAGCTCGGGCACCGACAGGGCGCCCGAATCCGCCGAGGCATCGGCCGCGACGACCGCGGAAAGCGCCGAGCGGTCCCCGCGCCCGACCGACGACGCGAAGCCCAAAGCGGCGAGGAACGGCAGGCCCACGAACGCCAGCGCCGCCACCGGTGAGATCGAACCCGCTCCCGAGAAGGACACCGCGGCCAAGACCAGCGGTACGGGAAAAGCCAGCGACACGGCCAAGACCAGCGACACAGGCAAAACCAGCGACACGGCCAAGACCAGCGACACAGCCAAGACCAGCGACACAGCCAAGACCAGCGACACAGCCAAAGCCGGCGATACGGGCAAGACCAGCGACACAGCCAAAGCCAGCGATACGGGCAAGACCAGCGACACAGCCAAAGCCAGCGACGCGGCCAAGACCAGCGACACGGGCAAGACCATCGACGCGGCCCAGGACGTCGCCGGTACGGACGCACCGAAGCGCGGCTGGATCAGCCGCCTGACCAAGCGCGGCAAAGCGGCCAAGGGGGACAGCGCCAAGGCCGGCGCCGTCAAGGTCGGCGACCCGGTCAAGGACGGTGACCCGGTCAAGGACGGCGACTCGAAGGACGGCGACTCGAAGGACGACGCGGCCACGAGCGGTGGCACGGCCAAGAGCGCGAAGGCGAGCGACGCCAACGGTCCGGATGGCGAGGCCAAGCCGGCCGACCCGGATCGCTGGGAGGCGTTCGCTTCCGCTCCGGAGCCGAAACCGTCAATCGTGAGCCGGGCCAGCCGGGCCGTCGGCCGCTTCCTGATCCACGAGTGGACGCTCGCCGCCCTCGGCTCGCTGGCGCTGGCCGTGCTGATGACCTGGCCGACGTTGCGCTACCCGCGTTACACACTCCCGCAGGACTACTGGGACCCGAGCCTGCAGGCCTGGCAGATGGCCTGGTCCGGGCACATCCTGCTGACCGACCCGGCGCACCTGTGGCAGTCCAACACGTTCTTCCCCGAGCTGTGGAGCTTCGCGTTCTCCGACACACTGCTCGGGTACGCCCCGGCCGGGATGCTCGGCAGCGGCCCCGAGGACGCGATTCTTCGCTACAACATCATGTTCGTGCTGGCGCACGCGCTCGCCACGTTCGGGGCGTACGCCCTGGCTCGGCAGTTGGGCGCCGGTCGGATCGGTGCCGCCGTCGCCGGTGTCACCTACACCTACGCGCCGTGGTTGCTGTCCCAGGCCGGGCACCTGCACGTGCTTTCCAACGGCGGGATTCCGCTGGCGTTTGCGATGTTGGCGCGCGGGCACGGCTGGTCTCTGCGGCACGGTTACCGCCCCGAGCGGCGGCACGACGGTTGGGTCTACGGCGGCTGGCTGGTGGCGGCCTGGCAGCTCAGCCTCGGCTTCGGCATCGGGCTGCCGTTCGCGTACTTCCTGGGTGGCGCGGTGCTTGTCGCCGTCGTCCTCTTCTTCGTACGGCGGCTGCGCACCCGCCAGGCCGTGCCCTTCGGTCGTCGGTTGTTCGTCGCGAACGTGCTCGGTGGGGTGTTGTTCGCCGGTGTGGGTGTGCTCCTGGCGCTCCCGTTCTTCCGGGTCACCGAGCTGCACCCGTACGCCGAGCGCACCATCGACGACGTCAGCGTCTTCTCGCCGCCGGCGTCGGGTTTCGTGACGTCACCCGCGGAGTCGTTGATCTGGGGTGGGCTGCACAAGGGCGCCCGTGCGGCGCTGCCGTGGCACCCGGAGATGACGCTGTTGCCGGGCTACGTGCTCTACGCGCTCGCCCTGGGTGGGCTGTTCTTCTCGGTCTGGCGGCTGCGGCACCGACTGCTGCTGCTCACCGGGGTGTTGGTGACGATGGCCTTCGCGATGGGCACCCGGTTCTTCGACGGCACCTTCACCTACGTGCCGCTCTTCGAGCACGTGCCGGGCTGGAGTGCTCTGCGTACCCCCGGTCGGTTGATGTTGTGGACCACGTTGTTGTTGGGCCTGCTCGCGGCGGGAGCGGTCACCGCGCTCACCGATCGGGTCCGCGAGCTGACCGCGCAGCGGATCCCGTCGTGGCCGGGGCCGTGGCTGCGGATGGCCACGTTGCTGCCGCTGCTGTTGGTGACCGTCGAGGGGCTGAACAACACCCCGCACCCGGTGGTGCCGACTCAGCCGGCCGCGCTGCGGGCGGCCGAGGGGCCTCTGCTGGTGCTGCCCAGCAGTCAGAACCTGGACCAGCACGTGATGCTCTGGTCGACCAGCGGGTTCCCCGATGTGGTCAACGGCGGCAGCGGCTTCACGCCCCGTCAGCTTGACGACGTCCGTCGGGTGAGTCAGTCGTTCCCCAACCAGACGAGCGTCGACTACCTGCGCACGCTCGGCGTCCGGACGGTGGTGCTGCTGCGCGGCCAGGTGGCCGGCACGCCGTGGGAGATCACCATCGACGCGCCTGTCGAGTCGCTCGGCATCACCCGGCAGGAAGTCGGCGACGCTGTCGTCTATCGCCTGTGACGCTTTGGGGCGGGTTTTCGGGGGAGCCCCAACCGGCTCCAGGCGGCTCCCCCGAAACTCCTGACGTGGTGTGGGCCGAGTTCGGCCCGACTGTCAGGTGGCCGCGGCGGGCTCGGGTTCGGGTTCGTTTGTCGTCGGGCGGCGGCGCCAGCGGTCCAGCCACGGCGCATCCGGTGCGCCGTCGAGGACGCCGCCGTCCGGGTCGTCCGAGTAGGTGGCCCGCACGGCGTCCCGCTCGGGGTGCAGGATCTCCTTGACCACAAGCACGCAGAGCACCACCACTGTGGTCAGCCGCAACGTCGAGGCCAGCACGAACACCCCCTCCGGGAAGACCGGGCGGCTGGTCGCCGCGCCGAGCAGCTCACCGTAGAAGGCGACGAAGTAGCAGACCTCGGCGATCTGCCAGGCCAGGAAGGCTCCCCACTTCGGCCGGGCCAGCACCACGAGCGGCAGGAGCCACAGCACGAACTGCTGCGACCAGACCTTGCTGAAGATGAGGAACGCCGCGACGACCAGGAAGGCGAGCTGGCCCAGCCGCGGTCGGCGCGGTGCCCGCAACGCCAGCACGGCCACCCCGAGGCAGGCCAGCCCGAACAGCGCGTACGAGATGTTGTTGAGGGTGGGGATGTTGGCGTTCAGCCACTCGAACGGGCCGAGCTGGCCGGGGTCGTTGCCGACCTTGCCGTCCAGGTAGCGCCCGATGTACCAGAGGGTGCCCCAGTCGATCGGCCGGGTGGTGTTCAGCTCGAAGAACCGGTCCCAGTTGTCCGGGTAGGCCCGTGCGGCGGGCAGGTTCACCAGCACCACGGCGGCGACCGCCGTGCCGACGGCGGTGAGTGCGGCACGGAGCCGGCCGGCCCGTAGTCCGAGGACGAGGATCGGCCCGAGCACGAACAGCGGCCACAGTTTCGCCGCGCCGGCCAGCCCGAGCAGGACACCGGCGACCGCAGGTCGTTTTCGGGCCCAGGCCAGCAGGCCGAAGGCGGCCAGCCCGATGGCCAGCAGGTCCCAGTTGACGGTGGCGGTGAGCACCAGCGCCGGGGCGAGTGCGAACAACGCGGCGTCCCAGGGTCGTCTGCGGCGCAGCGCCAGGATCACCGCCACCGTGGCGACCGCGAGCGCGCCGAGCACGAGCGCGTTGAGGTTGTAGAACCACTGGCCCTGGTTGATGCTCGGGTCGCCGTCACCCACGGCGTGCACCGGCAGGCCCAGCGCGCCCATGAAGTAGCCGGTCAGTACTGGGTACTCCACGGGGTGGTCACGGTAGGGAACCTTGCCCTCGTTGAGCCCTTCGGCGTAGTACAGGGCGAGGACGTCGGTGTAGCAGAACCGGTTGTACTGGACGTTGTTCTGCCAGGCGCCGTCCTGGCAGGGCGACTTCTGCACCCAGTGCAGCGCGAGGGTGAGGCAGGCCAGGGCCAGCACGATCCGGACGGCGGTCCAGAAGCGTCGCTCCTGGCCGGCTGGCCGGTCCAGCGCTGTCGCGTGGTCGCCCAGTGGGCCGCCGATGGCGCCGGAGAGGCCGCGGACGAACCCGTCGGACCGGGACGGGTGGTCGGTGGTTCCGGCGTCGTCGATGCCGGGCGTCGACTGGGTGCTCATGAAAAGGCATCCTGCCGTATGACCGGGGTACCCGTCCTGTCCCGACGCGGAGAGATCTGGGTACGGAAACGCCGCCGCCGGCCGAACAGGTCGTCCGGCCGGCGGCGGCGTCGTGTGGAGCTGGGGGTCAGTCCCGGTTGGGCGGTACGCCGGGCAGCAGTCCGCCACCACCACCACCACCGCCGCCCGGGCCACCAGGCCCGCCGGGATTACCACCGGGATTACCACCCGGATTGCCGCCGGGGTTACCACCCGGGTTGCCGCCGGGGACCGTGCAGAACGGGTCGGTCAGCGGGTCGCAGGGAACACCCGGTTGACCCGGGAGACCGGGCAGACCCGGGAGGGTCGGCGGCGGCTCCTTGCCGTTGCCCTTCGTGACGTCACCCTCGCCGGTGACGTTGGGCAGGGGGATCTCCTCCAGGCCCTTGAGCGCGGTGTTCATGTACTTCTCCCAGATCGGGCCGGGGAGCGTCGAACCACCGATGTCCTTGCCGCTGGCGAGCCGGATCTCCGGATGCTTCGGGTCGCGGCTGCCCACCCACACCGCTGTGGCGTTCTGCGGGGTGTAGCCCACCGTCCAGGCGTGCGAGTTGTCGTCCTTGTCGTACTCCCAGGTGCCGGTCTTGGCGGCGGCCTGGCGGCCGTTCTCCAGGGAGATGCTGTTGACGCGCGGGATCTGCTTCAGGACACCTGTCACCTCGTCGGTGACCTTCTTGGGGATCCGCTGATCCACCTTGATGCGCTCGCTGCCGACGACCTTCCACTTGCCGGTGTCCTTGTCCTGCTGCTCCACCTTGATGACGAAGTGAGCCTTGATGTACTTGCCGTCGTTGGCGAAGGTGGCCAAAGCGTTGGCGTGGTCGAACACGGTGATCGGGTACTTGCCGAAACCGGTGTACTGGTCGAACGGGTTCGGCCCCTTCTTCGACAGGTCGAAGGCCTGCGGCGGGTCGACGCCCCACATGGTGGTCACGCCGGCCTTCCGGGCCATGTCGACGACCTTGTCCGCGCCGAGCGTGTCGGCGACCCAGTAGAAGGGCACGTTGTACGACTGGATCGTCGACTCTTCGAGGGTGCAGTACTTGCCGCACTTGAGGTTGGTACGGCCGGCGTTGCCGATCGTGTCCCTGGACTCCTTGGGCTTGTACGGCGTCGGGTCCCAGTGCGACTTGACCGAGATGCCCGCCTCGATGGCGGCGGCCAGGGTGTACACCTTCATCGACGAGCCCGGCTGGTGGCCACCGGTCAGGTCGCCGTTCTTGTCGGTGTTCTTGCCGGCGTAGTCGAAGTCGGCGCCGCTGTCACCGCCGTAGTAGGCGAGCACGCGACCCTTCGACGGGTCGATCGACACCACCGCGGCCATCAGGTTCTTCGGCTGGTCGTTGAGCTCGGAGCCCTTCTTGGACTGCATCGCCGTGTTCTCGGCGGCGGTCTGCAGCTTCGGGTCGATGGTGGTGGTGATCCGGTAGCCGTCGTCGCGCAGCGCGTCCACGCAACTCCTCTTGCCCTCCGCGCCGTTGTCGGAGCAGAGGCCCATCGCGTCCATCTCTTCGCGGACGTAGTTGATGACGTTGCCCCGTGGGCTGTCGACACCGAACCCGTTCCCGCCCTTCTTCGGCGGCAGCACCTTCGGGTACTCGGTCGGCGACGCGGGCTCCCCCGCGGCGTCGACCCAGCCTTCCTTCTTCATGCCGCCGATCACGTAGTCCCACCGCGACTTGGCGTCGGGCAGGTTGACCGCGGGGTCGAAGCCCTGGTGGGTCTTGCTCGGCTGCGGCTGTTTGATGACCGCCGCGAGCACGGCGCCCTCACCCACGGACAGGTCCTTCGCCGCCTTGCCGAAGTACGTCTGTGCCGCGGCCTCGATGCCGTAGGCACCGCGTCCGAAGTAGATGACGTTGAGGTAGTGCTGCATGATCTCCGGCTTGTCGTACTGCTCGCTCAGCTTGGAGGCGAGGATGGCCTCCTTCACCTTCCGGCCGTACGAGTCGTCCTGGAGATTCTCGAACGCGTTGCGGGCGTACTGCTGGGTGATGGTCGAGGCGCCCTGCTTGTCGCCACCGGAGATGTTGTTCCATCCGGCCCGGACGATGCCCTTGTAGTCGACGCCGGAGTGCCGGTAGAAGTTGCGGTCCTCGGCGGCAGCCACCGCGTGCTGCACGTGCACCGGGATCTGGTCGATGGTGACGAAGGTGCGGTTCTCGCTGCCCAGCTTGGCCAACTGCGTCTTGCCGTCCTTGGCGTAGACGGTGGTGGACAGCGGCAGCGGCAACTCGTTGGGCATGACCACGTTCGTCGAGTAGTAGGTGAACCCGACCACGCCGACACCGGCCAGCATGATGAAGATCGCGACTCCGGCGATCAGCAGGTTCATCCGCTTGCGCTTCTTCGACCGCGCCGCACCCGCGCCGCCCGCACCACGACCGCCCCGGCCCGGGCCGTTGGGTCCACCGGGACCGTTGGGTCCACCCGGCCCACCTGGCCCACCGGAGACCGGGGAGACACTCGCTCGGGCGACCGCCGCCCGGCCACCCACCGACGCGGAGCCGACGCTGGCGCGGCCCGCCGAGGCGGATCCCACCGAGGCGGCACCGACCACCGCCCGACCCGCGGGCGCTCCGGGTGCCGGGGACACCGGCACCGAGGCCCGTCCGGCGCCGGCCCGTCCGGCGCCAGCGCGGCCGGCGGCCGCTCCGGGTGCCGGCGACACCGGCACGGAGGCACGTCCCGGTCGGCCCGGGGCTGCCGAGCCCACCGAGGCGGATCCGGCCGCCGCGCCACCGCGCGGTGGCACCGAGGCCGATCCGCCGACCGTGGCCCGCCCACCGGCGGCCGGCGGCGTCACCGAGGCGCGACCCGGTGTTGCCGCTCCGCCCTCCGAAGCCGACCAGCCACCTCCGCGGGAGTCACCGCCGGGCCGGCGGTACGCGTCGTCCGCGCCCGCCCCGGAGTCGCCCGCCGGGCCCGGGTACTGGGCCCGTCCGCGCGCAGAACTGGGATCGCCGTACGAGTTCATTCCTCACACCCTGCCGGTCGCGGTGGGGCGCGACTGCGCCGCCACCGGGTTGCCGTGAGTTGCTTCACCCGGGACAGCGGCACGGGGGTGCCGCCTCGCCGAAGTCAATGCCGTATCAATCGGGCCAATCGGACTATCGAGCGATTGGCCGTCCCGGGTTCTGTCGATGGCCCCGGGGCCGGTCCAACCAGCTGCGATCACCGTTGCGCCTCTCGCCTCCGCCGACCTACACCGTCGACGGCCGCCACACTCTGCTCGCCGGTGCCGTCGCTGTCGCCGGTCAGACCGTCCCGGCCGAGCAGGTACTGCTCGACGAGATGGTTCCAGTCGCAGCCGAGGCACACCTCCACCACAAAGACCTGGAACTCACGCAGCGTCATCGCCAACACGGGCAACTCGGTAAGTGTCCGTGCCTGCCCGGCGGACTGCTTGAGCTCGTCGCCGTAAATGTAGTGGACGAGGGTCAGGTTTTCACTGCGGCAGATCGGGCAGCGCCGGTCGGTCGGCTCGCCGTGGAACCGGGCGGCGTTCTTCAGGTACGGCGACGCGTCGCAGACGTCGTACGTGCCGACCCGGCCGGCCAGGAGCTCACGCAGCACTGCTCGCTTCTGAAGCGAGTAGTCCACGACCTGGCGCTGCGTACGCATGCGGAGAAGGGTACGCGGTCCGGCCCGAGCAGGCGACCATGCTCACGATCCGTGACGAGGACGTCTCGGATCGGGGGTTTGCCCTGGCCGGCGCGACCCGCTAACGTGCGATGTATCGGTCCGATACATCGCGGCGGTTACCGCTCCACGCCGGAGGGGAAAAGAGAGGGTGGCCAGTGCTCGAGTTCGCCATCCTCGGCCTCCTGCAGGAGTCTCCGATGCATGGCTATGAGCTGCGCAAGGAGCTGACCGCCAAACTCGGCGCGATCCGGGCGGCGATCAGCTACGGCTCGCTCTACCCGACCCTACGCAGGCTCCAGGCGGCGGGTTGGATCACCGAAGCTGCTGAGACACCCGCCACTGCCGAGGAGGTTCCCGCGCTGACCAGCCGACGAGGTCGGGTGGTCTACAAAATCACCGCGGACGGCAAGGAACGCTTCGCCCAGCTGATCGCACAGGCCGGGCCCGAGACGTACGACGACACGGGCTTCGGGGTGCACTTCGCGTTCTTCGCCCGTACCGACCAGGCGACCCGACTGCGCATTCTGGAGGGTCGCCGCCGCAAGATCGAGGAGCGTCGCGAAGGGCTTCGCGACGTGCTGGGCCGGGCAGCCGAGCGCCTCGACGCTTACACCTTGGAACTACAGCGCCACGGCCTTGACGCCTGTGAGCGCGAGGTCCGCTGGCTGGAGGAGCTCATCGCCAACGAGCGCTCCGGCCGAGCCCCGACGGTCCCGGACATCGGGACGGCCGGCGGCCGACGAGAAGACAACAGCCCGCCTCCGCCTGGAGAGACCAGGAATGAGCGGCCGTGACAGAAAAGAAGGAGGCAGACGCTATGGGCTCCGTCCGCGTCGCCATCGTCGGTGTGGGTAACTGCGCCTCGTCCCTGGTTCAGGGCGTCGAGTACTACCGGAACGCCAACCCGAACGACCGCGTCCCGGGTCTCATGCACGTCGCCTTCGGCGACTACCACGTCAACACCGTGGAGTTCGTCGCGGCGTTCGACGTGGACGCCAAGAAGGTGGGCATGGACCTCGCGGAGGCGATCGTCGCCAGCGAGAACAACACCATCAAGCTCTGCGACGTGCCGCCGACCGGCGTCAGCGTGCAGCGCGGTCCGACCTTCGACGGTCTGGGCCAGTACTACCGCGAGATCGTCGAGGAGTCCGACGCCACCCCGGTCGACGTGGCGCAGGCGCTGCGCGACGCGCAGGTCGACGTCGTCGTCTGCTACCTCCCGGTCGGCTCCGAGCAGGCCGCCAAGTTCTACGCCCAGGCCGCGATCGACGCCGGCTGCGCGTTCGTCAACGCCCTGCCGGTCTTCATCGCCTCCGACCCGGAGTGGGCCCAGAAGTTCACCGACGCGGGCCTGCCGATCGTCGGCGACGACATCAAGAGCCAGGTCGGCGCCACCATCGTGCACCGCGCGCTGGCGAAGCTCTTCGAGGACCGCGGCGTCGAGCTGCTGCGCACGTACCAGCTCAACTTCGGCGGCAACATGGACTTCATGAACATGCTGGAGCGCAAGCGGCTGGTCTCGAAGAAGATCTCGAAGACCCAGTCGGTCACCTCGCAGATCCCGCACGAGATGAGCAAGAGCGACGTGCACATCGGCCCGTCGGACCACGTGCCGTGGCTGGACGACCGCAAGTGGGCGTACATCCGCCTGGAGGGCCGTTCGTTCGGTGACACCCCGCTGAACGCCGAGCTGAAGCTCGAGGTGTGGGACTCGCCGAACTCGGCCGGCGTCATCATCGACGCGGTCCGCGCCGCGAAGATCGCGCTGGACCGGAAGATCGGCGGCCCGATCCTGTCGGCCTCGTCGTACTTCATGAAGTCCCCGCCGGTGCAGTACGCCGACCACGACGCCCACCAGGCCGTCGAGGAGTTCATC
The DNA here is from genome assembly GCF_043197345.1 of Micromonospora sp. NPDC049175. NCBI lineage: Bacteria > Bacillati > Actinomycetota > Actinomycetes > Micromonosporales > Micromonosporaceae > Micromonospora > Micromonospora sp. NPDC049175. Next base: position 186,704 of record NZ_JBICSY010000002.1, read on the forward strand.
GCCGGCGAGGTCGAGCGCTGACCCGCTGAGCGGCAAGCACGGCCGAGGGCCGGGTCCGTCGGGACCCGGCCCTCGCCGCGTCCAGCTCGACATCTCACCGGTACGCGACAGATTGGTGATCCCTGCCACCGACTTCGGGACAGCAGACGGCCGTCGCCCCGTCCGACACTTGGATCATGCAAGAGATGACAGGCACGGCAACACACCGGGGAGGCCCGGCCCGACCGCCGCGACCCCGAATCGTCACCGTCTCCTGCCTGCTGCTGGCGCTGGCCGCCGTCGCGGAGTTGGCGGTGCTGCCGCTCACCTACTGGCATCAGGCGTTCTTCGAAACCGCCGCCGAGTCCTTCGAACCCGAGAGCGGGGTGGCCTTCGCGGCCGTGGGCAGCGTCGCCGTACTGGGGGCCGACCTGTTGACCGCGGTGCTGGCGATCGGCCTCCTCGTGCTGAGCGCCGTCAACGCCGTCGGCGTGAACGGGGCACGGATCGCCTCCTGGGTGGCGGCACCCCTTTTCGCGTGCTGCGCCACGGTCGGCGTGGCCCGGTCACCGCGACCGCTCTCGTTCATGTACTCCGACGAGAACCTGGACCGGATCACCGCCCTGGCCCGGGACCGCATGCCGGAGTGGTTGGAACCCCTGCTGTTCATCCTGGGCGTGGGCGCGCCATTGGCGGTGACCGTCGCGCTGGTGCTGCTGGCCCTGCCGTCGGCAAACGCGTTCTTCCGGCGGTGGGGGGTCGACCCCGCCTACCCCGAGGTCAGCGTGCCGATGGTTTCCGAAGGTGAACCCATCGGCCGCCCGGACTCGCCATCCGGCAGAGAGTGACGCGCCGCCGGGGCCCGCTCAGGACCAGGCGTGGCGCAGCGCGACCCCGGCCTCCAGCTCCAACAGCTTGACCTTGCGAGCCAAGCCGCCGCCGAACCCGACGAGCTTTCCGCCCGCGCCGACGATGCGGTGGCACGGCACGAGCACCGGGATCGGGTTGCGGTTGCAGGCCACGCCCACCGCTCGTGCCGCCCCGGGATCGCCGAGCAGACGCGCCACCTCGCCGTAGGTGAGCGTCTCGCCGTACGGAATGCGGGTCATCTCCCGCCACACCGCCCGCTCGAACGCCGAGCCGCCCGGCTGCGACATCGGCACCGTGAACGCGGTCAGCTCACCGGCGAAGTACGCCCGCAGCTCGGCCACGGCCAACCGGGCGGGCTCGTCAACGGGCTCGTCGGTCGCCGACTCCACCCTGCCGAAGTGCGCCGCACGAACACCCTCGGCCTCGGTGCCGACCGAGAACTCGCCGATCGGCGAGTCGAGCACAGTCCACCTCATCCCGACATTGTCCCGCGCGGTGAGGCAAAGTTTCCCCTCCGCCGGGCGTCTGAGCTACGGAGGTGGACGGTGGCGGAGATCGACGGGGAGTTCACCGTGTTCGTTCGGGAGCGGGGCGGCGCTCTGCTGCGCGCCAGGGCCAGCAGGAGCCGCTGCTGGTGGAGACGTCCACCGGCCGGGTTGTCAACCCGCTGCCCACCGCCGACGTCACCTGGGTCGGCGACGACCGGCTGCTCTATCGTCCGCCGGACGAGTCGGGCGATTTCGTGCTCGCCGACCCGACGGGTCGTGAGCTGATCCGCCAGCCACTGCCCGAACAGTTGGCCGAGTTGGAGGTGAGCGTGGCGCCACGCTGAGCCGTTCGGCCGATCATGGACCTTTGCACGACGTCGATACCGTGCGGGTCGTGGCCACGGGAACGCTCATCTTTCTGATCATCGGCGGGGCGGGTGTCGGGGTTCTGGCGCTCGCCCTGCTCGGCAGCGAGTTGCTGCACTTCGGGCACGCCGACGTGGACGGGCCGATCTCCACCGAGACGGTCGCGGGGTTCGCCGGCGCGTTCGGATTCGGCGGGGCGATCGTGAACGAGCTGCTCGGCGCGCGTACCCCCGCACTGATCGCGGGCGCGGCGGCCGGCGGCCTGCTCGCGGCCGTGCCCACCGCGTGGTTGGCGTCTCGACTGAGCCGGGCGGCGCGGAACATGCGCACCGATCCCACCCCCACCCGTGACGACCTGGTCGGCGCGCTCGGCCTGGTCGTCACCCCGGTGCCAGCCAACGGGTACGGCGAGGTCCGCGTTCGCCTCGCCGGCCAACCGGTGAAGCTCAGCGCCCGCGCGGACCAGCCGATCCCGCTCGGCGCCCAGGTCTTCGTCGTGCAGGCGTTGAGCGAGACAAGCGTGCACGTCGAGACCTACTGATCCACTCCTCGTAGACGGGACTCCTGATATGGCCCTGCTCATCGCCATCGGTGGCGCGGTTGTCCTCGCGCTCATCCTGGTGCTCTTCGTGCTCTCCCGGATCAAGGTGGCCGGGCCGAACGAGGCGTTCATCGTCACCGGCCGCAAGGGCCGCACCACGCAGACCGCCGACGGCGGCCGGTCGACCGACAACTCCGGGCAGAAGGTCGTGCTGGGCGCCTCGGTCTTCGTGCTGCCGGTGGTGCAGAAGCTCCAGTCGCTCGACCTGTCCAGCCGACGCATCGACGTCGGCATCCGGGGCGCGGTCAGCAAGCAGGGCATCCGCGCCGATCTGCACGGTGTGGCGATCGTCAAGGTCGGCGGCACCGAGGACGCGATCCGGGCCGCCGCCCAGCGGTTCCTGCACCAGCAGGACGAGATCGACAACTTCACCCGGGAGGTCCTGGCCGGCGCGCTGCGGTCGATCGTCGGCCGCCTCACGGTCGAGGAGGTCATCCGGGACCGGGCGGCGTTCGCCAACGCGGTCGCCGAGGAGGCCGAGCACTCGATGACCAACCAGGGTCTGGTGCTGGACACCTTCCAGCTTCAGGACATCCTGGCCGAGGGCTCCTACCTGCAGGACCTGGGCCGGCCCGAGGCCGCCCGGGTGCTCAAGGACGCGGCCATCGCCGAGGCGCGCGCCCGGCAGCAGGCGGAGCAGGAACGCCTGCTCGCCGAGGAGGCCATCGCGGAGGCCAACCGGAACCTGTCCCTGAAGCAGGCCGGCATCCAGGCCGAGATCGACGCGGCGAAGGCGAAGTCCGCGGCCGCCGGGCCGCTCGCCCAGGCGGAGCGGGACCAGGCGATCCTCTCCGAGCAGCAGAAGGTCGCCGAGCGCAACGCCGAACTCAAGCAGCGCCAACTGGACACCGAGGTACGCAAGCCCGCCGACGCGGCCCGGTACAAGGTGGAGCAGGAGGCCGAGGCGTCCCGCGCCGCGGCGGTGCTGCACGCCGACGCGCAGCGGCAGTCCGTGATCGCCGCCGCGCAGGCCTCCGCCGAGCAGGCGCGGCTCACCGGTGAGGGCGAGCGGGCCCGACGTGCCGCGCTCGCCGAGGCGAACGCGATCGAGGGCGCCAAGGAGGGTGAGGCCGAGCAGCGCCGCCGTTCGGCGATCGCCGAGGCGGTGGAGCGGGAGGGTCAGGCCGAGGCCGCGGCCATCCTGGCCCGGGGTGAGGCCGAGGCGGACGCGATGGCGCGCAAGGCCGAGGCGTTCGCCGCGTACGGGGAGGCGGCGGTGTTGGACCTGCTGGTCAAGGTGCTGCCGCAGGTGGTGGAGGCGGCCAGCGCGCCGATCGGGGCGATCGACAAGATGACCGTCATCTCGACCGACGGCGCGTCGTCGCTGACGAAGTCGGTGGCCGGCAACGTGGCCCAGGGGCTCCAACTCGGCAGTGACCTGACCGGCATCGACCTGGCCGGTCTGCTGGCTCGGCTCGGCTCGGCGTCGACGTCGACCGGCAACGGCGCCGTGTCCGTCGACGGGCAGGCCGTCGAGACCCGCTGACGGCGTACGCGACGGGCGTCGCTCCCGGTTCGGGGGTGGCGCCCGTCGGCGTCTTCGCAGATCCACTCGGGTTCCTGGAAATCGGGGCATCCGAGGTGCCCGGACACCGCGACATCACCAAAGCCGAGCCGATCAGGTTCGGCGCTTAGGTGATCAGGCCCTCGGCGCGGGCCCAGCGCAGCAGTTCCGCCTCGGCGGCGTCGCGGTCCAGCGGGCCGTGCTCCAGGCGCTGCTCCTTGAGGTGCTTCCAGGCCCGGCCGACGACCGGCCCCGGAGGTACGCCGAGCAGCTCCATGATCGCGTTGCCGTCCAGGTCGGGGCGGACCCGGGCCAGGTCCTCCTCGGCCTCGATCCGGGCGATCCGCTCCTCCAGCGCGTCGTAGTCGGCCGCGAGCTGGGCGGCCTTGCGCCGGTTACGGGTCGTGCAGTCCGAGCGGGTCAGCTTGTGCAGCCGGGGCAGCAGGTCACCGGCATCGGCGACGTAGCGACGCACCGCCGAGTCGGTCCACTCGCCCCGCCCGTACCCGTAGAAACGCAGGTGCAGCGCGACAAGCGCGGTCACCTTCGCGGTGACGTCCTTGGGGTAACGCATCGCCTTCATCCGGGCCTTGGTCAGCCGAGCGCCGACCACCTCGTGGTGGTGGAAACTGACCCGACCATCGGACCCGACCGCCTTCGTCGCCGGCTTGCCCGCGTCGTGCAGGAGGGCGGCCATCCGCAGGATGAAGTCGCAGCCCTCCTCCTCGTAGGAGACCGCGTTCTCGACGACCGTCAGGGTGTGCTCGTAGACGTCCTTGTGCTGCGCGTGCTCGTCGATCTCCAGCTTCAACCCGGTCAGCTCCGGCAGGAACCGCTCGGCCAGGCCGGTGTCGACGAGCAGCCGGAGCCCGGTGATCGGGTCCGCGCCGCAGAGCAGCTTGGTGAACTCGTCCCGGATCCGCTCGGCGGTGATCCGGTCCAGGTCGGCGGCCATCTCGGTCATGGCCCGGTGCACGTCCGGGTGCACGGCGAAGCGCAACTGGGCGGCGAACCGGGCGGCCCGCAGCATCCGCAACGGGTCGTCACCGAACGACTCACCCGGGGTGCTCGGAGTCCGGATCACCTTTGCCGAGATGTCGCCCAAGCCGCCGTGCGGGTCGGTGAACCGGTGCTCCGGCAGGCTGACCGCCATCGCGTTGATCGTGAAGTCGCGCCGCTTGAGGTCCTCGTCGAGGCTTGTGCCGTACACCACCACCGGGTTGCGGCTGACCTGGTCGTAGGACTCGGCACGGAAGGTGGTGATCTCCAGCCGGAGGCCGTCGCGCTGCGCGCCGATGGTGCCGAACTCGCGACCGGTCTCCCAGATCGACTCGGCCCAACCCTTGATGATCCGCAGCGTCTCGTCGGGGTGCGCGTCGGTGCAGAAGTCGAGGTCGTCACCGAGTCGGCCGAGCAGGGCATCCCGCACCGAACCGCCCACCAGGTGCAACTCGTGGCCGGCGCGGACGAACCGGCGGCCCAACTCGTCGGCGACCGGGGAGACCCGGAGCAGTTCGGCGACGGCGTTGCGCTGCGCGGCGGTGAGTTCGCGGCGGTCGGCGGCGTGGGGAGCGGAGGCTTCGGACATGGGATCGCCAGCCTATCGGGCCGGGGTGTGATCCGATCCGCCGGGCGTGGGTAACGGGTGGGGGTTGACTATGGTCTGTGGCGTGCGGGTCGGTGTCCGGCTCGACGTACCCCTGGGAGGCTGGAGATGAGCGGCGGGCTCTACCGCAGCGCCAACGCCACGCCGGACGGTAACGTGCCGCCGGCTGACGGGGCGGTCTTCATCTCCGCGGAGCCGCTGAACCAGCCCGGGGTGGAGGCCACGGCGCCCCCGCCCGAGGTCGTCGGCGAGACAAGCGCCGCCGCGAACAGCGCCGTCATGGCGATCGGCAGCCTGGTCAGCCGGGGCACCGGCTTCATCCGGAACCTGATGATCGGTGCCGCCCTCGGCAACCTGATCGGCAACGCCTACACGACCGCCATCTTCCTCCCCAACCAGGTGTACGAGTTCCTGCTCGGCGGCGTGCTGACAAGTGTGCTGATCCCGGTGCTGGTCCGTCGGCGCAAGAGCGACGCGGACCGGGGCGAGGCGTACGCGCAGCGGCTGCTCTCCCTCGCGGTGCTGGCACTGGCCGTGGCGGCCCTGATCGCCGTGGTATCGGCGTCCGGGCTGACCGCCATCTACGCCAGCGGCAAGGACGAGGCCTACACCGAACTGATCACACGCCTGTCGTGGCTGGTGCTGCCGATGCTGTTCTTCACCGGCGTCAGCGCGTTGATCGCGGCGGTGCTGAACACCCGGGGCCACTTCGCCGCGCCGATGTGGGCGCCCATCCTCAACAACCTGGTGGTGATCGGCGTCTTCGGTCTCTACATCCTGGTCTACGGGGCGAAGGGGCTGCAGCCGTCGGACATGGGCCTCGGCCGGATCCTGCTTGTCGGCGGCGGCACCCTGCTCGGTGTCGCGGTGCAGACCGCCGGCCTGCTGCCGGCGTTGCGCAAGGTCGGCTTCCGCTGGAAGTGGCGGTTCGACTTCCGCGAGCTGGGGCTGCGTGAGCTGGCCAAGCTCGGCGCCTGGATGTTCTGCTACGTGGCGGTCAACCAGCTCGGCCTCTTCGTGGTGGTCAACCTCCTCACCCGGGCCGCGGGCACGGACCAGGCCGGCATCCTGATCTACAACAACGTCTTCCTGCTGCTGATGATGGCGCACGGCATCATCGCCGTCTCGATCATCACCGCGCTGATGCCCCGGATGGCCGCCGCGGCGGCCGACGGCCGGTTCCACGACGTCACCGCCGACCTTTCCCGGGGTGTCCGGATGGTGACAGCGGTGCTCGCGCCGATCGCGGTCTGCTATGCCGTGCTGTCCACCCCGATCTCGGTCGTGGTCTTCCGGTACGGCGCGTTCACCGCCGAGAACGCTACGGCGACGTCCACCGTGCTGCTGACCGCCGCGCTCGCCCTGGTGCCGTTCGCGATCAGTCAGCTCTTCACCTTCGCCTTCTACGCGCTGCCGGACACCCGCACCCCGGCCCTGATCAACATCCCGGTGGTGGCGCTGCGGGTGGGCGTGCAGATCGTGCTCTTCGCCGCGTTCGCCGCGCACTTCGCGGCGGCCGGGATGATGATCGGCAACGCGGTCTCGTACGTGGCGGCGGCGGTTGCCTCCGCCTGGTTGCTGCGGCCTCGGGTCGGCCGGATCGGGCTGGGCGCCATCATGCGCACCCTCGGCCGGGTCGTGGTCGCCGCGCTCGGCGCGGCGCTGATCGGCTGGCTGGTGCTCGCCCTGCTGCCGGGCGACGACCGGCCGAGCTGGTTCGAGGCAGTGATCCAACTCGTCGTCGGTGGCGCGGTGATCGGCGGGAGCTACCTGGGTCTGGCCACGCTGCTGCGGATCGGCGAGATCACCGAAGTGGTCGGCATGGTCCGTCGCCGCCTCGGTCGCTGACCGCCAGCACCCGATCACAAAAAGTTTGCCCACACACGGAACGTGACCACGGATCACCAGGCTGGGGACACAGCTGTGGATAACTCCGCGATTCGCCGGTCAACTGCCGCATCGGCCTGTGGATAACCAACCGTACGGCTGAGCGTGGCAAGCCGATCGGCGGGAACAGGCACGGTGGCGGGAGCGCCACGCCAGCCCAGCCCCGGCGTCGGTCACTTGCGGTGAAGCCGTAGATTAGCTAGTACATGTGCCAGCAACGTGGCTGACAACGGTCGTAACCGGACGAGTTCTTCGACTGCCGGAAGCCCGTCGGGTACGGCGGGAAGATGACATGTCGGGGAGACGGGCAACCCGGGTAAGGTCGCTCTCGACGGGTACGGCAGGGGCCGACGCTGCGCGTCGACACCGGTCGGCCGGTTCCTTCAACGGCAGAGCGGGAAGCCACATGCCCAGCAGTGCGGGTCCATCGATCGACACGATCACCGAGGGAGGACGGGTGACCCAGGTCGGCGAGGGTCAGGAGGCGGACGAAAGCGCTCCTCCGGTTATGACCTTCGGTGCTCCCACGGCCGGTGAAGTCCTCGCCGAGCGGTACGAACTGGTTGAGCACATCAACAACGACAGCGCGGGTCGGCTGGTCTGGCGCGGGGTCGACGTCATCCTGCGCCGTCCCGTCGCGGTGGTGCTGCGCTACCCGGGTGGCGACTCCGCCACCGAGATGCTCCAGGCCGCCGTCGCGGCCAGCCGGGTCATCCACCCCAACCTGGTCGGCGTCTACGACGCGATCGACGAGGCCGAGCGGGCGTACGTGGTGCGCGAGTGGGTCGACGGGCAGTCCCTGCGCGACCTCGCGGCCGACGGTCCACTGGATCCGGCCCGTGCCACCGCGATCGGTAACGCCGTCGCGAGCGCGCTCGCCGCCGTCCACGCCACAGGCATGGTCCACGGCAACGTCCACCCCGGCACCGTCATGATCAGTGACGAGGGCCGGGTGGTCCTGGCCGACGCCCGCACCGACGGCGCGGACAGCCAGGAGAACGACATCCGGGCGGTCGGCGGCATCCTCTACTTCGCGCTCACCGGCTCGTGGCCACACGCCGAGGCGCCGCTGCACGGCGCCACCGCCGGTCACGGGCGGGCCGCCATCCCGGACGCCGTTCGCGACGCCGGAGGTGGCATCGCCGCGCCACGTCAGGTCCGGGCGGGCGTGCCCGCGTACCTGGACGACCTGACAATGGATCTGCTCGACGCCGAGATCGCGCCGCCGTCGTCCGATGTGCTCGCCGCCGAGCTGGCCCGACTCGACGTGCCGGCCGAGGAGGAGCACTACCTCGAAAACAGCGGCCCGCTGCGGTTCGCCGCCGACACCGGCGAAGAGCCGTCGCCGTTGGCCGCGGCCGGTGGTCGCAAGGTCGCCGTGGGCATCGCCGGCCTGCTGGCGGTAGCCCTGGTGGGTCTGCTGATCGGCATCAGCACGCTTGGCGACAAGGACCCGCAGGCCAGCCAGAGCCCCGCGCCGTCGGCAAGCGCCCCGGCCAACGACGCCACTCCGGCCGCCGTCGCGGTCCGCAAGCTGCCCGTGAAGGATGTTCGGATCATCGACCCGGACAGCAAGAACCGCAGCGAGGTCGGCGGCGCGGAGAAGGTCATCGACGGTGACGAGGACAAGGGCTGGGAGACCGAGACGTACCGCGACCGGCCCAACTTCGGCAACCTGAAGAAGGGCATGGGCGTCTGGATCGACCTCGGCGAGCCGCACAGCGTCAAGTCGGTCCAGGCAGGGCTGTCGGCCACGGGCGCGTCCGCCCAACTCCTCGCCGGCACCACCAACCCGCCGTCAAGTCCCAGCGGCGACAAGCAGCTGGTCGCGGACTACAAGACGCCGATCGGCCAGCCGTTCGAGGATCACGACGGCACCACCATGACGTTCAACGGCTTCGACGCCGACACCAAATACCGGTACCTGCTGTTCTGGATCACCGAGCTGCCGCCGGCCGAGGGTGGTTTCAAGCTGGGGGTGCAGGAGATCACGGTCCAGGGGTCGTGATCCTGGCATCTCCGCCGTGGCACCGCATCCGCAGGACGTGGTGATGGACGGGCGCGCCGCCGCTACCGATCTGGAGCTGCTGCGCGCCCACGTCGACGGCGACGGACAGGCCTTCGCCGAGTTGTTCCACAGGCACCGCGACCGGCTCTGGGCGGTCGCCCTGCGTACGCTCGGTGATCGTGAAGAGGCCGCCGACGCGCTCCAGGACGCGCTGCTCTCCGCGCACCGGGCGGCCGCCCGGTTCCGCGGTGACTCCGCCGTCACCACCTGGATGCACCGGATCGTGGTAAACGCCTGCCTGGATCGGATCCGTCGCCGGCAGGCGCACCCGACCGTGCCGCTGCCGGACGGCAACCGGGCGGGGGACGGCTCGGGCATCGGGGGGATCGAGCCGGTCGCGCCCGCACCGGACCACGACACCGCGCTTGTGGTCCGCGAGGCGTTGGCCGCGCTGCCCCTCGAGCAACGTGCCGCGCTGGTGCTCGTGGACGTGCAGGGCTACCCGGTCGCCGAGGTGGCCCGGATCCTCGGTGTCGCCGAGGGGACGGTGAAGAGTCGGTGCGCCCGGGGGCGGGCGCGGCTGGCCGTGCTGCTCGGGCACCTTCGGCCCGCCGGCACCTCGCCGCCGTCGGCCCGCCCGGACCCGACCGGCCCGACCAGGGAGGTGCCGGGCGTCACGCCGGGGAACCCAGGCCCGGTCGAGGGCGTCGGATCGGGGTCGGTGCGATACCGGCGGGACGCCAACCAGGAGGACACGTGACGACCGAGGGGTTCCGGGAGGTCGACGACGATCTCCTCGCTGACTACCTCGGCGGGGCGTTGGACGGCACCCCGCAGCAGGAGGAGGTCGCCCGGCTGGTGTCCACGGACCCGGCCTGGACCGAGGCGTACGCGCTGCTGGCCCCCGCGCTCGCGGAGGTCCGCGCGGACCTGGGCCGCTGGGCCGAGCCGTCGCCGCGGATGCCGCAGGCGATCACCGACCGTCTCGTCGCCGCGCTTGCCGACGCGGGGCCGTCGGTCGCAGACAGCGACGAGGACACCGCCGACGTCGACTGCCCCACGACATCGCCTGTCGTGCCGGTGCAGGGCGGGTCCCGTCGGTGGGCGACCATCCCCGCACCGGCCCGTGCCGGTCGCCAGGCGTCCACCGGCCCGGGTCGCCGGCACGGTTGGCTCCGTCGTGGCACGCCGGTGGCCGCCGCCGTGATCGCCGTCGTCGCGGTCGGGCTCGGCCTCGACCAGCTGTCGATGCGCGCGAGCGACGACTCCGGCACCAGCGCCATCAATCGGCCGGTCGTCGCGCCCGCGGGCGACGCGGCGGTCCGCACCACCGGCCCGACACTGCGCAGCGGTACGGACTACACCCCGCAGACCCTCGGCAACGCGCCGGCCGTCGACCGGCAGACCACGTCCGGCCAGACGAGCGGCGCCGCGCCTGGTTCGCAGCCGGGGGTGGGCACCGAGCAGGAGCGACGCTCGTCGCCCGACGGGCCGGACCAGTTGGCCCGGCTGACCACCGAGGCCGCACTGAGCACCTGCCTGGCCGAGGTCGCGGCGGAGCACGGATCCGCTCCACTGGCGGTCGAAATGATCGACTACGCGCGTTTCCGGGGCGAGCAGACGCTCATCATCCGATTCAGCGACGCGACCGGGGCCCGCTGGGCCTGGGTGAGCGGCCCGGAGTGCGGAGTGCCGGGGTCCGGCGCGGACAGCCGGTATTCGGCGCGGGTAGGGTGAATCCACGGTCATCGGCACGATGAGCACCCACGTGACCTGACCCACCAGATGCCCGTCTCGGGAATCCACGCTTCGTACGATGACGTTCTGGAAGTCAGCTGTCGACCCCACCCAGGCGTCGGCAACTCGGATCAGCACCGGTGCGCTCACCGACGCTGAACACACACACTCGGGAGACGGCAGTGGACGAGGTCCGCAACCTGATCATCATCGGCTCCGGGCCGGCCGGTTACACCGCGGCGGTCTACGCCGCACGCGCCAACCTGAAGCCACTGATCATTGAGGGCGTGCAGTCCGGTGGCGCGCTGATGACCACCACCGAGGTGGAAAACTTCCCCGGCTTCGCCGACGGCATCCTCGGCCCCGAGCTGATGGACAACATGCGTAAGCAGGCCGAGCGGTTCGGTGCCGAGTTCCTCACCGACGACGTGACCCGGGTCGAGCTGGTCGACACCGGCGACGCCGGTTCCGGCGCGGTGAGCACCGTCTGGGTCGGCGAGACCGCGTACCGGGCCCGATCCATCATCCTCTCCACCGGTTCGGCCTGGCGTCCGCTGGGCGTGCCCGGCGAGCAGGAATACCTGGGCCACGGCGTCTCCTCCTGCGCCACCTGCGACGGCTTCTTTTTCCGCAACCAGCACATCGTCGTCGTCGGCGGCGGCGACTCGGCGATGGAGGAGGCCAGCTTCCTCACCCGCTTCGCGGATTCGGTCACGATCATCCACCGCCGCGACTCGTTCCGGGCCAGCAAGATCATGGCGGAGCGGGCGTTGGGCAACGAGAAGATCAAGGTCGAGTGGAACAGCACCGTCGAGGAGATCCTCGGCGACGACGGCAAGGTCACCGGCGTACGGGTCCGCAACGTGCACACAGGTGACACCAAGGTGCTGGACGTGACAGGCGTGTTCGTGGCCATCGGTCACGACCCCCGCAGCGAACTCTTCCGTGGTCAGGTCGAGATGGACGACGAGGGCTACGTCAAGGTCCAGGCCCCCGGCACCCGCACCAACGTCCCCGGCGTCTTCGCCGCCGGTGACGTGGTCGACCACACCTACCGTCAGGCGATCACCGCGGCCGGCACAGGCTGTGCCGCGGCGCTCGACGCCGAACGGTTCATCGCGACGCTCAGCTGAAACAGGAAACACATCCCGGAGGAGGGGCACAGTGGGAAATACCAAGGCGGTCACCGACAAGAGCTTCGTCGCTGACGTGCTGCAGGCCGACAAGCCGGTTCTGGTGGACTTCTGGGCCGAGTGGTGCGGTCCGTGCCGCAAGGTGTCGCCGCTGCTCGAGGAGATCGCCGGCGAGATGGGCGACCGGGTCAGCATCGTCAAACTCAACATCGACGAGAACCCGGAAACCGCACGCGCCTACCGGGTGATGTCGGTGCCGACGCTCACCGTGTTCAAGAACGGCCAGCCGGTGCAGTCCATCGCCGGCGCCAAGCCGAAGGGCGAGCTGGTCCGACTCATCGAATCGGCTCTCTGACCAACAGGAACATCCACCGAACCCCGCCCCGCTCGTCGGGTGCGGGGTTCGGTGTCTTTCCGGCCGCTGTCTTTCCGGCCGCGCCGCTCGACGTTTTTCCCGGCCACGCCACCTCGCCGCCCGGGAACGCATAGCCTCAACCCTGGGCCGCCCGGCCAGCCAGTGTCGTGCAGAGGGGGTCGTGCCGTGCGTCCGATCCGATCCGGTGACCGGGGCCCCGCGGTCACGGAGATCCGCAGCATCCTGACCGGCCTCGACCTGCTCACCACCGCGGGACCGGCCACCGACGAGTTCGACCTCGACACCGAGCGGGCGGTCCGCGCGTTCCAGCAGTCCCGGGGCCTCAGCGTGGACGGCCGGGTCGGCGCGGAAACCTGGCGCGCCCTGGATGCCGCCCGTTGGCGGCTCGGCGCCCGCACCCTCTACCACGCGGTCCCCGACCCGCTCAGCGGCGAGGACGTCCGGTCACTGCAGGAGCGGCTGCTGGAGATGGGGTACGACGTGGGCCGGGCGGACGCCGTCTACGGCATCCGGACGTCCCGCGCGGTGGCCCAGTTCCAGCGCGAGGTCGGCCTCACCCCCGACGGGTCCTGCGGCCCGCACACGATGAACGCGTTGCGCCGGATCGGCCGCAAGGTGGTCGGTGGCCGACCCCAGTGGCTGCGCGAATCCGACGCGATCCGGCAGTCCGGGCCCGCGCTGGTCGGCAAGACGGTGGTCGTCGACCCCGGGCACGGGGGCACCGATCCCGGGATGGTGGTGCCCGACGGGTCGCTGCGCTGGACGGAGGCGGACCTGGTGCATGACCTGGCCAGCCGGCTGGAAGGGCGACTCGCCGCGACCGGGGTACGGGTGCAGCTCACCCGCGGGCCGTCGCCCGACAGGTGCCTACCGGACACCGACCGGGCCCTGCTGGCCAACTCGCTGGGCGCCGACGTGTTCATCTCGTTGCACCTGGACGGCCACGCCAACCCCGATGCGGAGGGCGTCGCCACCTACCACTACGGCACCGACAACGGCGTGACGTCGGCGACCGGTGAGCGCCTGGCCGGGCTGGTGCAGCGGGAGATCGTCGCCCGGACGGGCCTCCGGGACTGCCGTACCCACGCCAAGACCTGGGACCTGCTGCGGCTGACGCGGATGCCGGCCGTCCGGGTCGAGGTCGGCTACCTCACCTCGCCCACGGACCGCGCCCAACTTGTCGATCCCCGTTTCCGTGACCGGGTCGTGGAGGCGATCGTGGCGGCGGTGCAGCGGATGTACTACCCGATCGAGCGGGACGTGCCCACCGGCTCGCTGGACGTCAGCGAACTGCGTGCCGTCGTGACCGCCGGCACGGTGGTCGACTGATCCGCCGGTTCGGCGATCAGGTGTTCGTGGAGCGGGTGGCCGGAGCGGGGCGGACCGGACGGAGCAGGGTCTCCGGGCTCATCGAGCCGAGCAACTTCTCCAGCGCGTACTCGACGTCGGACTTCCAGCTCAGCGCGGTCCGCAGCTCGAGGCGCAGCCGGGGGAAGCGCGGATGCGGACGTACGGTCTTGAACCCCACCGAGAGGAAGAAGTCGACGGGTGCCACGCAGCCGCCCACGGGGTCGTCCGCGTCGCCGAACTTGGCGTCGCCGAACGCCTCGATGGCCTTGATCCCCCGCTTGGTCAGGTCCCGGGCGACGCCCTGCACCAGCATCCGGCCCAACCCGCCACCGGCGAACGCGGCGACCACGTTTGCGGTCATCAGCAGTGCCGCGTCCGCGGAGACCGGCGAGGTCGGGAACGCCATCGAGCGGGGCACGTAGGCGGGCGGCGCGTACGTCACGAAACCCGCGGGCATGCCGTCGACGTACGCGAGCTTGCCGCAGGAGCCCCACTCCAGCAGCGTCTGGGAGACCCACGCCTCCTTCTCCAAGCCCGGATCGCCGGCGGCGCAGGCCCGGTCGGCGGAGACCGGATCAAGCTCCCAGTAGACGCACTGCCGGCACGGGCGAGGAACGTCTTCCAACGTGTCGAGGGTCAGGCTGACCAGACGTCGCGACATATGGCGCATCCCCACAATAGGCTCGGTGGTAGGTGCGGCCCGTAACGACAGCGCCGCCTTCCTGCTCCGACGAGCGATCGTACGCCGCCAATCGGCGATCCGGGAGGGGACGCGCAGATGCCCACCTCACCGGGGGACGCCCCGCAGGGTCCGCCATGTGGTCGATCCGTATTTGTGGGGCGGCAGCCTGGTTCTGGCGGACTAGGATCGACAATCGGTGTCCCATCGTCATGGTTATCGGTGTATGGGGTACCCGGAGCGGTAGCCGCCCGAGCAGCGATCGAGGTGAGGTCATGACCGGCACGACACTCGACGACTACACCGACCGGTATGCCCGGCGGGTACGCGGGATGACCGCCTCCGAGATTCGAGCACTGTTCGCGGTGGCAAGTCGTCCAGAGGTCGTCTCGCTCGCCGGTGGCGCACCGTACATCGCCGCACTTCCGCTGGACGCGGTCGGTGAGATGCTCGGCCGGCTCGGCTCCGAGCACGGCGTCACCACCCTCCAGTACGGCATCGGCCAGGGCACCCTCGAGCTGCGCGAGCGGATCTGCGAGGTGATGTCGCTCTCCGGGATCGACGCCGCGTGTGGCGCCTCCCCCGAGGACGTCGTGGTCACCGTCGGCGGGCAGCAGGCACTGGACCTGGTGGCTCGGCTCTTCCTCGACCCGGGTGACGTGGTGCTGGCCGAGGGGCCGACGTACGTCGGTGCGCTCGGGGTGTTCCAGGCCGCCCAGGCACAGGTCGTGCACGTGCCGATGGACGCGGACGGGCTGATCCCGGAGGCGCTGGAGACGGCCATCGCCGACCTGGCCCGCGCGGGCCGGCGGGTGAAGTTCCTCTACACGATCCCCACCTACCAGAACCCCGCCGGCGTCACCCTCAGCGAGGAACGCCGCGAACGGGTGCTCGACATCTGTGAGCGCGCCGGCCTGCTCGTCGTCGAGGACGACCCGTACGGTCAGCTCGGGTTCGAGGGTGAGGCCCCGGCGCCCCTGCGGGCCCGCCGCCGCGATGGGGTCTTCTACCTCAGCACCTTCTCCAAGACCTTCGCACCCGGCCTGCGGGTCGGTTGGATCCTGGCGCCGCACGCGGTCCGCGACAAACTCGTCATCGCCAGCGAGGCGCAGATTCTCTGCCCCAGCGTCTATGCCCAGACCGCGGTCTCCACCTACCTGGGCACGATGCCCTGGCGGCAGCAACTCAAGGTCTACCGCGAGGTCTACCGGGAACGCCGGGACGCGCTGCTCGACGCGATGGCCGACCTGATGCCCGAGGGCACCACCTGGACCACGCCGGCCGGCGGTCTCTTCGTGTGGGCCACCCTGCCCGAGGGCCTCGACTCCAAGGCCATGATGCCCCGCGCGGTCGCCGCCCGGGTCGCCTACGTGCCCGGCACCGGCTTCTACGCCGACGGCACCGGCACCGGCGCGATGCGACTCAACTTCAGCTTCCCGCCACCGGAGCGGATCCGCGAGGGCGTCCGTCGGCTGGCCGGTGTGATGGAGCAGGAGATCGCGATGCGCCGGGTCTTCGGTGCCGTGGGCGGCGCCGCCGGCCGACGCGGCCAGGCCGGCTCCGACGTGCCCGGGCCCGACTTGGCATGATGCCGGCATGGGTACGACCGCCGCCGAGCGCCTCCTCGTGACCGATTCCGCCGTTCCGGCCGACCTGCGCGTCGTCGTGCTCGCCGGTGGGCTCTCCTACGAACGGGACGTGTCACTGCGCTCCGGTCGCCGGGTGCTCGACGCGCTGCGCGCCGTCGGCGTGGAGGCCGAGCTGCGGGACGCCGACGTGGCCCTGCTGCCGGCGCTCGCCGCCGACCCGCCGGACGCCGTCGTCATCGCACTGCACGGCGCCACAGGTGAAGACGGATCGCTGCGCGGTGTGCTGGACCTGTGCGACATCCCGTACGTCGGCTGCGACGCCCGAGCTTCCCGGGTCGCCTGGGACAAGCCGTCGGCCAAGGCGGTGCTCCGCGAGGCCGGTATCCCCACCCCGGACTGGGTGGCCCTCCCACACGACCGCTTCTCCGAGCTGGGCGCGGTCGCCGTCCTGGATCGGATCGTCGACCGGCTGGGCCTGCCGCTGATGGTGAAGCCCGCACAGGGCGGGTCGGGGCTGGGAGGCGCGGTGGTCCGGGACGCCGCAGCGCTGCCCGCCGCGATGGTGGGCTGCTTCGCGTACGACTCGACGGCCCTGGTGGAGCGGTACGTGCCCGGCATGGACGTGGCGGTCTCCGTGATCGACCTGGGCAACGGGCCACAGGCGCTGCCACCGGTGGAGATCGTGCCGCGCAACGGGGTGTACGACTACGCGGCCCGCTACACGGCCGGGCGGACCACCTGGCACGCTCCGGCCCGGCTGGACCCGGAGGTGTCCGCCACCGTCGCCGACGTGGCCCTCGCCGCGCACACCGCGCTCGGTCTGCGGGACCTCTCGCGGGTCGACGTCATCGTGGACGCCGCCGGCCAGCCCCACGTGCTCGAGGTCAACGTCTCGCCGGGCATGACGGAGACGTCGCTACTGCCACTCGCCGTGCAGGCAGCGGGGCTGGACTTCGGCCGACTCCTCGGCACCCTGGTCGCCCGTGCGGCGACCCGCGTCACCGCCCCCTGACCAACTTCCCATCACCTCGGCGCGAGCCGACCACGAGGCGTGCGCGGTTGCCGCGCGTCGGGACGGCCGCGCCATCCTCATGGTCGGTCCGCGCTCAGGGAGCCGTCCGTGCGTCGGATGCGCCCGGGCCGTCGGGAAGCGCGGATGCGGCAGGTGAGGCAACCGCAGTCCCGCCGTCCGGTTCGGCGCTGCCGGGGTTGGCGCTGCCGGGTTCGGCGCTGTCGGGGTTGGCGCTGTCGGGGTTGGCGCTGTCGGGGTTGGCGCTGTCGGGGTTGGCGCTGTCGGGGTTGGCGCTGTCGGGGTTGGCGCTGTCCGCTTCGGCGCTGTCGCGGGTGGCGCTGTCGGGGTTGGCGCTGTCGCGGGTGGCCTCCGGGGCGGTCTCGTTGGCCGCGCCGGGGGTGGCTTCGACATCGGTGCTGCCCGCCCGGTCGCGACGGGCCGCGGCACCGCCGAGGTCTGTGGATCCGCCGGGAATTGGCTCCTCGGTGCCAACGACGGCGGATGCTGACGTGCCGGATGTGGGCGCGCCGGCTGCTCGGGTTCCGGCCGCTGAGATGCCAGCAGCTGAGGTGCCGGTCGCTGAGGTGCCGGTCGCTGCGGTGCCGGCTGCTGCGGTGCCGGCTGCTGGGGCGGTGGATGCGCCGTCGGCCGGCTCGTTGGTGGCGGATGCCAAAAGAGCCGGTTCACCCGTCGGTTCGGTGTCCGCCGGCGAGTCGGTGTCCGAGCCCAGGACGACGGGATCGGCTGCGGGTGCCCCGTCACCGTCGGTCTGACCGGCGCTGGCGGTGGGTTCCGGCGCTGGTTCCGGGGTTTCCTCTGCTGCCTCGATGACCGAGGCTGCCGAGGCTGCTGCCTCCGCCGATGCTGCCTGGGCGGCGGCAGCGGCATCCGCAGCGGCGGACTGGGCCAGCAGACTGGACGGCGCCTGCCACTGAATCCGGGGTGGCTCGGCCAGCGGACGGCCGCCGAACTCGGCGAGCCAGGCGGCGACAAGCGCCAGATTCTCCCGCCACTGCGCCTCGGAGATCGGCGGCAGGATCGAATCCCACAGCGACAGGAAGGTGCCCCGCAGTTGGAGACGGCCGTACGGCCGGGCGAGGAACCACATGTGCAGGTGGGCCGAGCCGTCTCCCCACCGGTTCACGTGCACCCGCGCCACGCCGTCGAGCGACCTGATGGCTCGTTCCAGCCGCACGGTCATCACGCCCAGCTCGGCGGCGAGCAGGTTCGGCAGGTCACCAAGGTCGAGGTGCGTTCGCGATTCCAGGATGAGCACCATGGGCAGACCGGTGGGCCGGTCCATGGCACGGACCCGCCACCGCTCGCCGACCCAGATGTAGGCCTCATCGGGTGCGTTGCAAGCGGTGCATTCCCGGAGACCCTCGCCCTTCCGGGGTGGTTCGACCGGGACCGGATCATCGAGTTGCTTCACGTGGAGGTCCCCCTCGAAGGGAAACGACGGCCACTGCGTGAAGTCCGGGACTGAGGGAGGGGTGTCGTGCACGACGCTGACCCTAACCGAGTCTGGCACCGCTGTCCCTACCTGTTTGACCGCTCCCGACCGACCGGATCAGTGCCCTCGGTCGGCCAGGTGTGCCACGTCACCACCGAGCGGCGAACCGATATCCACAGGCTGCCGAGATCGCCAACACAGGCCGTCATCCACAGGCTCGCACCCGCTCTCACGCGCTGTTTCACGTGAAACAGGGGGTGCCTGTGGACAAAGGGTGTGGATAACTTTTCGGCCGGTCGGTCGTTGTCCGCAGGCCGCTGAACCGCGCGGCGACAACCAGTCGACACCGCCGGCTCATCCGCGCCAATCTGCCGTCCTCCGCCGCCGCGAAGGCTGCCCAAACGCGGGGTCGTCGGATGGCGGGTGCCGGGGCGGCGGGGTTCCGGGGCGGCGGGAGTGCCGAGGTCCCGAGGGCGGCCGTCTCGGCCGCGTCTAAAGGAGCACAAGATCGCGCTCGATCATTGATGTAGTGGCTTCTGCCGTCACCGAGGCCACTACATCCTGGTTCGAGCACGATCATGGCCCAGGTGCCAGGTGCCAGGTGCCAGGTGCCAGGTGCCAGGTGCCGGATGCCAGGTGCCGGGTGCCAGGTGCCGGGTGCCGGGTGCCGGATGCCGGGTGCCAGGTGCCGGGTGCCGGGTGCCGGGTGCCGGGTGCCGGGTGCCGGGTGCCGGGTGCCAGGTGCCGGGTATCGGGTATCGGGTGCCGGGTCCACCTGGCGCTGGCTGACCGCCGAACGCCGATAGGCTCCGAGCGTTCCCCGAAGTCGATCTTCGTGCCGAGCCGTAACCCAGGGGGTGTCCACGCCGACGCCTCGTTGAGAAGGTCGCCGCGCCTCCGCTTGACGAGCGCCAGAGGGTGCAGGCGAGTGCTGCGTCCCTCAAGGGATGTGGGGCTGCACCGATCGTCGGACGACACATCACGCCTCGGCTCGGCGTAGAGGGCGCCCAATCGCGGACCACAGGACACAGGCACAGGGCCCGCCGACATCGAGCACGCTGGCACAGAGCACCCGGACACAGAGCAGCCAGACACAGAGCAGCCGAACCTCAGGGCCCGCAGGCACAGAGCCCACGGACACGCAGGACACGGCCTCATCGACGGACCGATGGTCGATGACCCCTCAGCAGAAGGTGAACCCTTCGGAGTGTCAGGGCGACGGGCACGCGAGGCAGCAACCGAGCGACGACGACGGGACGCGCCGGAGGGCGTCACGTACCGACGGCCGGAGGGCAGAGCGGTCGTTCACGGACCAAGACGCGAGGCACGGCCGACCGTCCAACCCCAACGGGGAGCCTGGCCGGCCCGGCCACGAAGCAGAGACGAGAGGCGCGCCGGCGTCACGAAACAAAGACGAGAGGCGCGGCCCGCGCAACGAACCAAGGATGGGAGGCGTGGCCGGCACCAGAACCGGAGACGGGAGGCGCGGCTGACCATCACGCACCAACGACTGGAGTGCCCGCTGGGCCTCGACGCCAGCGGCCGGAAGTTTCTGCTCGCCGTCCTCAGACCACCCGCCGAGCCTTGGACCCGGCGGAACCGTCCGTTGCAGCAGCGCGCTCGCGACGACACCAACGACGGAAGACTCGCCGACCAGAGGAGCGCCAGCGACCGGAAGCACCCGCACCGAGCCGGGAAACCAATGACCGGGAGGCAGCAGCCGAACGTCAGGCGGCAGACGAGGGGAGACAGCGGAGTCGCCGGGGGTCGTATTCGCGCCGAGAGGCCTTCGATGAGGTCTGGGCCAACGGGAGGTCACCCTACGGCGGACGAGGCGGCAGCGGGCCACTCAGCGGCCGCAACGGACCTCATGGTCATTCCGGTGAGTTCGAGGGGTTGCCCACATGGGCCGATCTCCGTTTCACGTGAAACAAGCCCTGCGCACCGCTGCGGTCGTCGGCCCACCGCGTCGAGGAGGATTGACCGCGTCGACTGCCGGACGCCCGAGGGATAGCCCGGACGTTCGATGGCAGGAAATTGTCACGGTCCGCCCCGACCGGCCACCGACCACGAACTCACGCACCAGAGAATCCGAGCTGGACGAGCGTGAAACGGCGCCCGTTTCACGTGAAACACGGCCGGCCGGACGCGGAACGGCCGCGCCACCCGGAGAGGGTGCGCGGCCGTGGGCGAAGGGGTGCGGGCTCAGTCCCCGCTTTCCTCCTGCTGCACTCCGATGATGCCGACGATCCGCTCCAGGTCGTCCACCGTCGCGAACTCGATGGTGATCTTCCCCTTGCTCCGGCCGATGTCGACCTTTACCCGGGTATCGAACCGGTCGGACAGTCGATCGGCGAGATCGGTCAGGGCCGGCGCGTGCGCCTTCGGCCGGCGCTTCGCGGCTTGGTTCTTCGCCGGCCCATCGTTGAGCGTGAGGGCGACGATCTCCTCGGTCGCCCGAACGGACAGGCCCTCCGCCACGATCCGCAATGCCAACTGCTCCTGCGCCTCGGTGCCGTCGAGGCTCAGCAGGGCGCGCGCGTGCCCCGCCGAGAGGATCCCCGCGGCGACCCGGCGCTGCACCTGGGCCGGCAGGTTCAGCAGCCGGATCGTGTTGGAGATCTGCGGGCGGCTCCGGCCGATCCTGCGGGCCAACTCTTCGTGGGTGGCCCCGAACTCCTCCAGCAGTTGCTGGTAGGCGGCGGCCTCTTCGAGAGGGTTCAGGTTGGCTCGGTGGATGTTCTCGAGCAGAGCGTCGCGGAGCATGGCGTCGTCACGGGTGTCCCGGATGATCGCCGGGATACTCTCCCGCCCGACCGCCTGGGCGGCCCGCCAACGCCGCTCGCCCATCACCAGTTCGTACTTCTCGTCGTCGAGTTGCCGGACGACGATGGGCTGGAGGAAGCCGACCTCCTGGATCGAGGTCTTGAGTTCCTCCAAGGCCTCTTCGTCGAACACCTGGCGGGGCTGCTTCGGGTTGGGCAGGATCGCGTCGACGGAGATCTCGGCGAATCGCGCTCCGGGTACCGGGCTGAGCGTGGACTCCGGCTCGTGCACCGTCGCCCCGACGGGCGGCGCCGGGATGGCCGGGGTGCCGGTGTCGTCCGCGTACTCGTTCTCCGGCTCCGCCGTTACGGTCTCGGCGGCATCCGGCACCGGCCCGGTCGGGATCAGCGCTCCCAGGCCCCTACCCAGACCGCCCCGAGGACGGTTCTTCATGCCTCGCCTCCCAGCGACTCGTCCGCACTACGCATTCCGGCCCACCGGCTCCTTGACGCCTCGCTCGGCAATCTCCTGGGCGGCCTCGAAGTAACTCGTGGCTCCCCGCGATCCGGGATCGTAGGTCATCACCGACTGGCCGTAGCTGGGTGCCTCGGAGACCCGGACGTTGCGGGGGATGACCGCCTGGAGAACCTTGTCGCCGAAGTGGTTCCGGACGTCCTGCTCGACGGCGTCGGCCAACCGGGTACGCCTGTCGTACATCGTCAGGAGGATTGTGGAGACGTCGAGCTTCGGGTTGAGGTGTTGGCGTACCAGGTTGATGTTGTTGATCAGCTGGTTGAGCCCTTCCAAGGCGTAGTACTCGCACTGGATCGGGATCAGCACCTCCTGCGCGGCAACGAGGGCGTTGACCGTGAGCAGGCCGAGCGACGGCGGGCAGTCGATGAAGACGTAGTCGAACTCGCCCGGGTAGGCAGCGATGGCCCGGTCCAGGCGCGACTCCCGTGCCACCACCGACACCAGCTCGATCTCGGCGCCGGCCAGGTCGATGGTCGCGGGTACGCACCAGAGGTTGGGGATGCCCTCGACCGCCTGGGCCACCTCGGCCAGGGGGACGCTGTTGATCAGGCAGTCGTAGACGTCCGGGATTCCGGTGTGGTGCGGGACGTTGAGCCCGGTGGAGGCGTTGCCCTGCGGGTCGAGGTCCACCACGAGCACCCGGTTGCCGTGCAGGGCGAGCGCCACTGCAAGGTTGACGGTGGTCGTGGTCTTGCCCACGCCGCCCTTCTGGTTGGCGACGCACATGACCCGGGTCCGGTCGGGCCGAGGCATGGTCACCTCGCCACTGGGATTCAGGATCTGCACGGCGCGCATCGCCTCCATAGCCAACGGTGGGTCATCCTCTTCGCGCGTCGGGGTTTCACGTGAAACGTACGTGGGGTCGGTCGCCACGGCAGCCAACGACTCGGTCGAAGCGACAGGTGGGTCGGCGATCACCGGCGCGGCGTCCCGAACGGCCGCCGCGCTGGGCTGGTGCGGGACCGCCGGCTCGAAGCGAACAGCCCTCGCGCTGTTACGCCGCCCCAATGTCTGCCGCACCTCGACGACATTGGCGGGTCGGGTCGACCCCTCCGGTGCCCGTCGAGCCGCCGCCGGGTCCACGACGTCGGGCCCGGTCGGTTGAGCCGTTGGTTCTCCGGCGAACGCCGGCGGATCGCCGTCCGTAGGTCGGGTCGCTGGCCCGGTCGTACCGGGCGACCAGCTCGGGTAGTCGGTTTCACGTGAAACGGGATCGCCTGTCGACCCGGTCACGCGTGGATCGTCGTACCTGCCGTCGTCATGCACCTGTCATCCCTGCCCGCTTCGGATGGTCGGTCCGCGCCCCGGTCAACTTGGCCACACCCACGCTCGCAACCCAGAGCGTACGGCTCTCGGGAGCGGTCGGAGACCCGCGACGTCCGTCGCCCGCTCCACACTATCGACGCGCGGTCAGCCTACGGCGGACGGGCGCGGCCGGTCCACGTCGGGTTCTCATCCCCTCGTCCATCCGTACCGGTACAACGAGGCAACCCACCCGCCGGAAGCCCACGTGCCACGAGGTGTCAGCGTCGGCGGGGGCGGCTGCTCCGGGAGCGCTTGGTGGCCGCCACCCGCGCCGGGCCGATCATCCGCTCACGAACGATCTCCACGACGGTGGTGGGCGGATCGATCACCCCGGTCCCACAGAGGCGCACCGCCGGCTCCCCGCCACCGAGTCGCGCCACCACCTCGGCGTGCTCCTCGATCTCCGCGGACGCGGACGAACCCTTCAGCGCCAGCAGCCGGCCCCCACGGACCGCCAGGGGGAGACTCCAACCCGCCAGGCGATCCAGTGGCGCGACCGCTCGGGCGGTCACCACGTCGCCGCTTATCGGTTCCCGGCCGCTCGAGCCGGTGGCCGCCTCGTCCGCCCGACCGCGGAACACCCGCACCGACTTGGCCAGACCGAGTCGTTCGACGACCTCGATCAGGAACGACGTGCGTCGGGCCAGCGGCTCGATCAGGGTGACCGTGAGATCCGGGCGCGCGATGGCCAGGACCAGACCCGGCAGTCCGGCTCCGGAGCCGACGTCGAGAACTGTCGCGTCGGACGGGATCAGCTCGGCGACCGCGGCGCAGTTGAGCAGGTGCCGATCCCAGATGCGAGGTGCTTCTCGGGGGCCGATCAGACCGCGGACCACGCCGTCGGTGACCAACAGTTCGGCGTACGCGGCGGCCAGGTCGAGACGATCGCCGAAGAGGGTGAGTGCGGCCGGGGCCAGCTCCGGCGGCACCGCCGCGTCGGCAGGCGACGGGGCGGAGTCGAGCCGGTCTGATTCGGCGCCGGCCCCAGCGGGTTGGACAGCGGACGGCCCGAGCGGCGTGCCGCCCGGGCCGGTCACGGCGTCGGCCGTGTTGTCGTCGTGGGTCACCCGGTCAGTCCGCCGGCCGTACGACGATGCGCCGGTTCGGCTCCACGCCCTCGGACTCGCTCGCCACACCGGACATGGCGTTGACCACGTCGTGCACGCACTTGCGCTCGAACGCGGACATCGCCTCCAGGCGGACCGGCTCGCCGTACTCCTTGACCTTCTCGACGGCGTTCTTGGCGACCGCGGCGAGTTCCTTGCGGCGGTTCGCCCGGTAGCCGCCGACGTCGAGCAGCAGCCGGCTCGGCGTCCCGGTCTGCCGGAAGACGGCGAGGCGGGTCAGCTCCTGGAGCGCCTCCAGGGTGGCCCCCCGCTGGCCGACCAGGTTCTGCAACCGCTCACCGACGACCTCGACCATCGGGCGCCCAGCGGCGACCAACTCGTCGATGTCGCCGTCGTAGTCGAGGATGTCGAGCAGCCCTTCGACGTAGTCGGCCGCGATCTCGCTCTGCCGGAACAGGTCGCTCTCGCTGACCGCCTTCTTCACCCTGCCGCCGGCAGCGGTGTCGGTGTCCTCGTCGGCAGCGTTGTCGTCGTCGGTCTCGGTGTCGTCACCGTCCACCGCGAGCGTTGCGGTCTCCTCCTCGTCCAGGGACTGCTCGGCGTGGGGGATGCTGGTCTCGGTCACGGTCTCATCTCCGTACTCGCTCGGCCGGACCGTCGGGTCCGACTGGTTTCCCGGGGCCGGCGGGAGGTCGCCGGTGCCCGCGGGCACGTCTGTACGGGCAGTGTCGCCCGTGGCCGCAGGATGTGCGGTCGGTTCCGCTCGGCGCCACCGGACGGCGGCTGCACGGTGCGGCACGGGCCGCCGCCGGTCACCCGGCGACGGCCCGCACAGGTCAGCCCTGCCGCTTGGCGGGACGGCTCTTCTTCGGGTTGTTCACCGGCTTGGCCCCTGGCTTCGGCCCGGCCACCTTGGGCGCGGTCGCCTTGACCGGCGCCGGCGGGGCCGCCTTGCCACGACCGAACAGACCACCGGACTTGGCGGGCTGCACCGGGTTGCGCGTCGCCGCGGGGGCGACGGCCTTCTTGGCGGTCACCGGCGGCGGGAACTTCCGCAGCACCCACTGCTGCTGGCCAAGGGTGAAGAGGTTGTTGGTGACCCAGTAGATGATGACGCCGATCGGGAAGATCGCGCCGGAGATCAGCAGCGACGCCGGGATGCCGTAGAGCATCAGCCGCTGGATCATCCGCTGCTGCGGGTCCTCCGCCCAGCCGGTCTTCAGGATCATCTGACGGCTGGTCAGGTAGGTGGTCGCGATCATGATCAGGACCAGGATGCCGGCAATGATCTTGACGGTGCTGCCGGTGGCGCCGAGGCGGGACAACTCGTCGGCCGTCGAGCCGAACTTGCCGGCGATCGGGGCGGTGAAGAGCTTCGCCTGCGAGGCGCTCGTGAACTGGTCGACGCTCCACCCGTACAGGGTCTTGCCCTGGTTCGCCGGGTCCAGTCGCTTCAACGTGTGGAAGAGACCCAGGAAGACCGGGATCTGAAGGAACATCGGAAGGCAACCCATCAGCGGGTTGGCCTTCTCCTTCTTGTAGAGCTCCATCATTTCTTTCTGGAGCGTCTCCCGGTCACCCTTGTGCTTCTCCTGAAGCTCCTTGACCTTGGGCTGGAGCGCCTGCATCGCCCGCTGGGACTTGATCTGCTTGACGAAGACCGGGAACAGGATCACCCGGACGGTGACCACCAGGAAGATGATGGACAGGATCCAGGCGAAGTTGGTGCCGATCACCGCACCAACCGGCACCCCGATGGCGTCCCAGGCGGAGTGCCAGGTCAGCAGGATCCACGAGATCGCGTAGTAGATCCAGTCGAGGCTAAAGTCCACTCTCAGGCTCCAGTCACATCAGCACGACGGCGGCCGCCCGGCTCCGGCACCGGGTCATACCCACCAGGGTGGAAGGGGTGGCAGCGCAACAGCCGCCGGACCGCCAGCGCGGCTCCCCGGAGCGCGCCGTGCCGAGCGACCGCCTCCTGGGCGTACGCGCTGCACGACGGGTAGAACCGACAGCGGGCCGGCAACGCCGGACTTATCCACCGACGGTACGCGATGATGGGCGCGATCAGCACCTTGGCACCGGTTGTCCGCGGACGTGGGTTGGTCTCCTCGGCACCTGTCATCGGGACCGCCGCTCGCGAGGGGACCGGGCGACCGCGATGGCGGCGTCCAGGTCGGTGGCGAGGCGAGGGTACGACGCCTCCGCCGCTGCGGGCAGCGCCCGGACGACGAGGGTGCTGCCGGCGGGCAGGGAGGTCAACCGATCCTGGACCAGGGCCCGCAGCCGACGCTTGACCCGGTTGCGGATCACCGCGTTGCCGACGGCCTTGGACACGACGAAGCCGGCGCGGGACGGCGCGGGTGACTGCTCCGCACTGTCGTCCCGCACCGGCTCCGACGAGGTCGAAAGGTTGGGGTCGACGACCACCGGCACGGTCAGGTGGACCACGACGGCGCCACGTCCGACGCGTCGGCCACCGCGAACCGCTGCGGCGAAGTCAGTGCTGCGCCGCAGTCGCTGCGCGGCGGCCAGCACGACTGCTCACGTCCCCTGACCGGCCCGGTCGGCTCAGGCCGACAGGGTGGTGCGACCCTTGGCGCGACGGCTCGAGAGGATGGCACGGCCGGCACGGGTGCGCATGCGCAGCCGGAAGCCGTGGGTCTTCGCGCGCCGGCGGTTGTTCGGCTGGTAGGTGCGCTTGCTCACGTCAGGCTCTCCGTTTTCGTACGCGCCCCGCGCGACGGGATCGCCGGGGTCGTGTGGTGGTGTCCAGGCCACCTCGACGGTGGCCTCCGATCGGTGCTGTCCGGCGGTGCGGGACCTCGACGATGCGGGGGAATGCGACCGCGGACAGCAAGCACCCATCACCCTAGCAGAGGGCGAGAAAGCAACCGTTCCAGCCTACGCAGGGGGGCAATGACCGTCAAACACCCCGAGGAGCGGCCAACAGGACGCGCCCGAGGCCGAGGGGTGGTTTTCGCTGATGCCGACAAGGGTGTCGCCGCGTCGCCGGTTGATGGCGCAGGGACAACGCTGTTACCGTGCCCGATTGCGGTGAGCGTCTTCAAGCGCCGGTCGTCGCGCAGGCAAGACCGGACAAGGTAGTGAATCGTTCGGCACGGTGAACCCGCTTCAGCGCCCGGTCAGGCAGGGGGCAGGTCCCACCCGCGTCCGGCAGCGGCCACAATCGGTCGGTACACAGGCTGTGGATAACTTGTGGATGACCACCGGTCGGCCGACCGGGTGGGGTGTTGTTCCACCCGCGAACGCGGCGGGCCCGGGATGGCCGGCTGGCAGACAGCGGCGGCCGGGAGCAGAAGCGAGGGGGTGGCACGACGGTGGCCGGTACGACCGACCTTGCCGCAGTGTGGTTAGCGGCGACCGACGAGCTTGCCGACGAGATCATCTCTGCTCAGCAGCGCGCCTACCTCCGACTGACCCGGCTGCGGGCGATCGTCGAGGACACCGCGCTGCTCTCCGTCCCGGACGCGTTCACCCGCGACGTGATCGAGTCACGGCTACGCCCGGCGATCACCGAGGCGCTCACCCGCCGGCTCGGCCGGCCGATCCAGGTGGCGGTCACCGTCCGGGTGGCCGAGGACGCCACGGGCCGACCAGCCGGCACCGTCTACCGCAGCGCCCCGGAGACCAGCCCGTTCGACGTCGAGGGTCCGGCTGCCGCACCCTTCGACGACCACGGCGCACGAGCGCACGCCGACAGCATGATCCCTGAGCAGTCACACGCGCCGCGGACCTCCGAGCCGGTCGCGCCACCCGCACCCGCGGGTCCGCCGCTCGCGCCGAGCGTCGACGCGCATCGTCCCGGGATGATCCCCGCCAGCCGGGACGGGCAGGAGGCGCTGTTCAGCGCCTCCTTCGCGGAACCGATGCGGTCGCCCCGACCAGGGCCGGACCGGCGCGGCTACGACGAGCAGGCCGCCCGCCTCGACCCGCCCGGCCCGGACACCCGGCCCTACGAGCCGCGCTACCGGGAAGATTCGGGGTCGCCACGCGACCAGCACGTGATCCGCTCGATGCCCCGCGACAGCGGCACGGACAGCGGCCCGGGGCGCAGCGGAGTCGACCACCGGGCCGGTGGCCGCGACGATCGCCGGCTGCCCGGCGCCGACACCGGCGGCAACCGACTCAACCCGAAGTACATGTTCGAGACGTTCGTCATCGGGTCGTCCAACCGGTTCGCCCACGCCGCGAGCGTGGCGGTGGCGGAGTCACCGGCGAAGGCGTACAACCCGCTCTTCATCTACGGGCACTCCGGGCTGGGCAAGACGCACCTGCTACACGCCATCGGGCACTACGCCACGACGCTCGGCAACGCCCGCTCGGTCCGGTACGTCTCGACCGAGGAGTTCACGAACGACTTCATCAACTCGCTCCGGGACGACAAGACCAGCGCGTTCCAGCGGCGCTACCGCGACGTCGACATCCTGCTGATCGACGACATCCAGTTCCTGGAGAACCGCGAGCGTACGCAGGAGGAGTTCTTCCACACCTTCAACACCCTGCACAACGCCAACAAGCAGATCGTGATCACCTCCGACCGGTCGCCGCGTCAGCTCGCCACCCTCGAGGACCGGATGCGTACCCGGTTCGAGTGGGGGCTGCTGGCCGACATCCAGCCACCGGACCTGGAGACGCGGATCGCGATCCTGCAGAAGAAGGCGGCGCAGGAGCGGATGTACGCCCCGCCGGACGTGTTGGAGTTCATCGCCTCGCGGGTGTCGAACTCGATCCGGGAACTGGAGGGCGCCCTGATCCGGGTGACGGCGTTCGCCAGCCTGACCCGGTCGACAGTCGAGCTGTCCCTGGCCGAGGAGGTGCTCCGGGACTTCATGCCCGACGGCGCCGGGCCGGAGATCAACGCCGACCAGATCATGGCTTCGACCGCCGACTACTTCGGGGTGAGCCTGGAGGACCTGCGCGGTCAGTCCAGGTCCCGGGTGCTGGTGAACGCTCGGCAGGTGGCCATGTACCTGTGTCGGGAGTTGACCGAGCTGTCGCTGCCCCGGATCGGGCAGGCCTTCGGCGGCCGGGACCACACCACGGTGATGCACGCCGACCGGAAGATCCGTCAGCAGATGGCGGAGCGTCGTTCGCTCTACAACCAGATCGCCGAGCTGACCAACCGGATCAAGCAGAACAGCTGAGGCGTACGCCGCCGTGGCGGCGGCACGCAGCCCAGGAAACGCCCGACCGGATCTCCGGTCGGGCGTTTTTTCGGTCCTCCACCTGGACTCTCGACATGGTGTAGGCCACAGCATGGAGGCCGTGACCGCCTCGACTCCCACTCGTTGTCCACAGCTCGTTGTCCACCGTCGGTGGATAACTACGGTCCGTCCATCTCCGGTTACCCACAGGCTGTGGAGAAACCCTGTGTACGGAGCTGTGGACGCCTGGGGACAACCGTCAGGTTTTCCACCGACGACAGTCGACCTGTGTACGAGCTGTTGAAGGTTCTGGGGATGACGGCAATGGTGATCTTCATCGTCGTCCACAGGCTTGGGGAGAAAGTCGGTGGATTACCGGTGGACAACCGGTGGACAACGGTGGACAACCGAGCGCCGAGATCGGGCTGTGGACAGGCAAGCCGGTTGTACCCCCGGTTCTCCACAGGTAAATCACCTGTAGATAACCTGTCTGAGCTGCGCAAACCCGGGTTTTCCACAGTTTGCACAGGTGCGATGAAGACGATGAGTTATCTCTTCTAAGAGAACAAAAACCAATCATCACCGTTGGGCTTTCTGTGGATCGTGCCGAACGCTGCCCGATCGACAGGTCGGCACCGACACGAAACATGGGGTCGGGCGCACAGCCGATACCCCCGCGCCCTAAGGTGCGATGGGTACCCGCACGGTCGGGCGGGACGGTAGGCAGCGGTCGGCATGAGAGAGTTGTCGCTGACGTCGACGCGGAGGCATTGATGAAGTTCCGAGTGGAGCGCGACGCGCTCGCCGAGGCCGTGGCGTGGACCGCGAAGAGCCTGCCCAACCGGCCATCCGTACCGGTGCTCGCCGGGGTGATGCTCCGGGTCACCGACGGCAACCTGCGGGTTTCCGGGTTCGACTACGAGGTCTCCAGCCAGGTGACCGTCGAGGTGCATGGTGACGCCGACGGCGCCGCCCTCGTCTCCGGCCGCCTGCTCGCCGAGATCACCAAGGCGTTGCCGGCCAAGCCGGTGGACATCGCCGCGGTCGGCGCCCACCTCGAGCTGGTCTGTGGCAGCGCCCGGTTCACCCTGCCCACCATGCCGGTGGAGGACTACCCCGCGCTGCCCGAGATGCCGCAGAGCGCCGGCACCGTCGACGCCGCCGCGTTCGCCACCGCGGTGTCGCAGGTGGCCATCGCCGCCGGCCGGGACGAGACGCTGCCGATGATGACCGGCGTCCGCGTCGAGCTCTCCGGCAACACCCTGTCGATGCTCGCCACCGACCGTTACCGGTTGGCGCTGCGCGAGATCCAGTGGCAGCCGGACGACCCCGAGGTGAGCATCAACGCCCTGGTGCCCGCCCGCACCCTGAACGACACCGCCAAGGCCCTCGGGCCGCTGGGCGGCGAGGTCACCCTCGCCCTCGCCCAGGGCGCTGCCGGCGAGGGCATGGTCGGCCTGGCCGGGGGCACCCGGCGCACCACCAGCCGCCTGCTCGACGGCGCCAACTACCCGCCGGTGCGTTCGCTCTTCCCGGCCACCCACAACGCCGCCGCCCGGGTCTCGGTGAGCACCCTCATCGAGGTGGTCAAGCGGGTCGCGCTCGTCGCCGAGCGGACCACCCCGGTGCTGCTGAGCTTCAGCGCCGACGGCCTGGTGGTCGAGGCGGGCGGTTCCGAGGAGGCGCGGGCCAGCGAGGCGATGGAGGCCACCTTCACCGGTGACGCGCTGACCATCGGCTTCAACCCGCAGTACCTCATCGACGGCCTGGCCAACCTCGGTTCCCAGACCGCCGTGCTCTCGTTCGTCGACGCCTTCAAGCCCGCGGTGATCTCGCCCGCCGGCGAGGATGGAGAGGTCATTCCGGGGTACCGGTACCTCATCATGCCGATCCGCGTCTCGCGCTGATCGCGCCCAGCAACACCCAGATCCACGGAGGTAGAAACACATGCAGCTCGGCCTTGTAGGACTCGGCCGGATGGGCGGCAACATGCGGGAGCGGTTGCGCGCCGCTGGTCACGACGTTGTCGGCTTCGACCACAATGCGCAGATCAGCGACGTGACGAGCCTCGCGGGCCTGGCTGAGAAGCTTGAGTCGCCCCGCGCGGTCTGGGTCATGGTGCCCGCGGGTGTCACCGATGCCACCATCGACGAACTGGCCGAGGTGCTCGGCGAGGGCGACATCATCATCGACGGCGGCAACTCGCGCTTCAGCGACGACGCACCCCGCGCCGAGCGGCTCAACGAGCGGGGCATCGGCTACGTCGACGTCGGCGTCTCCGGCGGCGTCTGGGGCCGGCAGAACGGCTACGGGCTGATGGTCGGCGGCGCCCAGGAGCACGTGGACCGTCTGATGCCGATCTTCAGCGCGCTCAAGCCGGAGGGCGAGTTCGGCTTCGTGCACGCCGGGCCGGTCGGCGCCGGGCACTACTCGAAGATGGTGCACAACGGCATCGAGTACGGCCTGATGCACGCCTACGCCGAGGGCTACGAGCTGATGGCGGCCTCGGAGTTGGTGACGAACGTGCCGGGCGTCATCAAGTCCTGGCGGGAGGGCACAGTCGTCCGTTCCTGGCTGCTCGACCTGCTGGACCGGGCGCTCGACGAGGACCCGGAGCTGGCCGACCTGAGCGGCTACACCGAGGACACCGGCGAGGGCCGGTGGACCGTCGACGAGGCGGTCCGGCTGGGGGTGCCGCTGAACGTCATCACCGCGTCGCTGTTCGCCCGGTTCACCTCGCGGCAGGACGACTCGCCCACCATGAAGGCCGTCTCCGCGCTGCGTCAGCAGTTCGGTGGCCACGCCGTCCACAAGCGCTGAGCGGTATCCACAACCTGTGTATGTCCACCGGCTGGAACTTGTCGACTTCCGCTCGTACGAGCGGGTGGCCGTCGACCTCC
Organism: Micromonospora sp. NPDC049175; assembly: GCF_043197345.1. Classification (NCBI taxonomy): domain Bacteria; kingdom Bacillati; phylum Actinomycetota; class Actinomycetes; order Micromonosporales; family Micromonosporaceae; genus Micromonospora; species Micromonospora sp. NPDC049175. The sequence goes on from NZ_JBICSY010000002.1 coordinate 219,082, forward strand.
AGCCGGGGGCGAACGTCCTGACCGGCCCCAACGGCGTCGGCAAGACGAACCTCGTCGAGGCGCTGGGCTACGTGGCGACCCTGGACTCACACCGGGTCGCCACCGACGCTCCGCTGGTCCGGATGGGCGCCACCGCCGCGGTGATCCGCTGCGCGGTGGTGCACGACGGTCGGGAGCTCCTCGTCGAGTTGGAGATCGTGCCCGGCAAGGCCAACCGGGCCCGGCTGGGCCGCTCGCCGGCGCGGCGGGCCCGGGACGTGCTCGGCGCCCTGCGACTCGTGCTCTTCGCCCCGGAAGACCTTGAGCTGGTCCGGGGCGACCCGTCCGAGCGCCGCCGCTACCTGGACGACCTGCTGGTCAACCGGCAGCCCCGGTACGCGGGCGTGCGGGCCGACTACGAGCGGGTGGTCAAGCAGCGCAACGCCCTGCTGCGCACCGCGTACCTGGCTCGCAAGACCGGCGGGACCCGCGGCGGTGACCTCGGCACCCTCGCCGTCTGGGACACCCACCTGGCCCAGCACGGCGCGGAGCTGCTCGCCGGTCGACTGGAACTCGTGGCCGCGCTCACCCCGCACGTCGCCAAGGCGTACGACGCGGTGGCAGCCGGCCGGGGCGCGGCGAGCATCGCCTACCGACCCTCGATCGAGCTGGCCGAGCCGACCACCGACCGGGCCGCGCTGGCCGACGCGCTGACCACCGCACTGGCCGCGTCCCGCTCCGCCGAGATCGAACGCGGCACCACACTCGTCGGTCCCCACCGTGACGAGCTGGCGCTGGCCCTCGGCCCGCTGCCCGCCAAGGGGTACGCCAGCCACGGCGAGTCCTGGTCGTTCGCGCTCGCGCTGCGGCTGGCCGGGTACGACCTGCTGCGCGCCGACGGGATCGAGCCGGTCCTGGTGCTCGACGACGTCTTCGCGGAGCTGGACACCGGCCGCCGGGAACGGCTGGCGGAGCTGGTCGGCGGGGCGAGTCAACTGCTCGTCACCTGCGCCGTGGACGATGATGTGCCAGCGGCTCTGCGCGGCACCCGCTACCAGGTCGGCGAAGGGACGGTACACCGTGTCGGATGAGCCACGCCCCGGACGACCGGAGACCGGCAAGGGTGACGCCGCAGCCGCGCGTACCCCCGGGGCGGAAGCGACCGGCGGTGAGCCGGCGGCCGCCGGGCCGGAGCTGGCTCGGGCGGTGCTCGACGCGGCGCTGTCCCGCCGGCAGGCGGCGGCCCGTGCCCGGCGTACCCCCGGTGGCGCGGGCGGCGACGCGGCCGGCGGGTCGGGGCGGCGGTTGCGCGGCTACTCCGGGCCCGGCCCCGACCCCCGCGATCCGCAGCCGCTCAGCGCGGTGCTCAACCGGCTGGTGAAGGCGCGGGGCTGGCAGCAGCCGGCGGCGGAGGCCACCGTGTTCGGCGCCTGGGAGCGGGTCGTCGGCGCGGAGGTCGCCCAGCACAGTCGCCCGGTCAAGCTGGAGAACGGCGAGCTGACCGTGGAGGCGCGTTCGACCGCGTGGGCGACCCAGTTGCGTCTGCTCGCCGGCTCGCTGCTCAAGCAGATCGCCAGCGAGGTCGGCCACAACGTGGTGCGCAAGCTGCACATCCACGGCCCGGCCGCGCCCTCCTGGGGGAAGGGGCCACGCCGGGTACGCGGCCGGGGCCCCCGCGACACGTACGGCTGAGGAGCTGCCTCAGCCGTTGCGGGCCTCGCGGGCCGCTCGCCTGCGTTCGCGCTGTTCCCGGGTGTAGCGCTTGCGTTCGGCCAGGTCGCGTTTCCACGCCTCCCGGGCCTCGGTCGAGCCGCCCTGCACCGCACCCTGGACACCCTCGGCCGGGCCGGCGAGGTGCCGGAAGGCCCAGCTCAGGAGTCGGCCGCCCTCGCCCGGGGCCCTGCTGACCGCGCCGTCCTCGCTCATCTGCCGCCCTTTCCCGCTTCGCGTTCGTCCGCCCGCCGCACGAGCAGATGATTGGGGTACCAATGGTTTGTACACCAATGATCGGTAGAGTAGTCACCGTGCCTGGGGAGAGCAACCGATGAACGAACGACCGGATCGCGTCGACCCGTTGGCGCTGGAGCAGCAGGTCTGCTTCGCCCTGTCGGTGGCCGCGCGCAGCGTGGTGGCCGTCTACCGGCCACTCCTGGAACCGATGGGGCTCACCCATCCGCAGTACCTGGTCATGCTGGCGCTCTGGCAGCACGCGCCGCTGTCCGGTCGCGACCTCAGCCGCCTGTTGCAGCTCGACCCGGGCACGCTCTCACCCCTGCTCAAGCGGCTCGAAGCGGCCGGCTACCTACGCCGGGAACGCGACCCCGGCGACGAGCGCAGCCTCGCCGTCACCCTCACCGCCAGTGGCGCCGCGCTGCGGAGCCAGGCGGAGCTGATCCCGGCCGCGATCGTGCGGCGACTCGGGCTGCCCGTCGAGGACCTGCAACACCTGCACGCGGTGCTCACCCAGGTGATCGCCGCTGCCAACCGACCGGGCAGCGACCAGCCCGCGGCGGAGACCGGCGCGGCGGGCAGCGGCGCGGCGGGTCAGGCGTCGGCGTAGACGGCGAAACCACGCTCCGCGCAGCGCCTGTAGAAGGCGGCGAGCACGCCCAACTCGGCGCAGGTGAAGTTCCACTGCGGCGGGTCACCGCGCTCGTCGCGCAGCGCGTCGAGTCGGGTCTCCAGCCACCGCAGCTGCTGCTCGGCCAGCCTGCCGTCGCCGAGCAACGAGCGCAGCACCGTGCTCACCGAGTCGAAGGTGACCGCCTCACCGTGCGCCCGGTGCCCGGCCACGAATCGCTCGATGCCGCTGGCGATCCAGGAGCAGCCGTCCGGGTCGATCACCGGGTCCTCGTCCTCGGCGGCGGCGTCTGTGGCGTACAACACACCTTCCAGGCCGAGCAGCAGATCCACCAACTCGGTGTACGCGGTCGCCCGGATGGTGCCGGTCTTCGCGATCAGCTCGGCCAGCGCCGCCGTCGGTGCGGAGATGCGCGGCAGGTCGACGATCTCGCCGAAGTCGACGAACTCGGCCGGCGCGACCGGATCGTAGAAGCGGCCGGTACGCGGCCAGTGCACCGCGACGTTGTCCAGCCCCATCTGTCACCTCTTAAAGAGCACGTGTCGGGTCGATCGGGTCGATCGTCCCGGTTCCGGCCGGTAAAGATCAAGCCTGGTTCCGGAGCGCCGCAAACGTACGGCACTGAGGCTCCGGCCGCGACCCCCGACCCGCCCGAGCGCGGGTCAACCCGTTCGGGGACGGCGCGTGCGATCGGACCTTGGCGTGTGGGGGGAGTCGCGGGCAACGGGGTTCTGCCGGCTACGGACTTCTCAGCAGCCTCTCTGAGGGTGCCGAGTGGTGGTTCTGTCCCCCGCGCACAGTAGGATTGACGGTGAGACGAAGACCCGGTGCGGGAGAGGGACGGGGCCAGTTGGCCCCAGGTTCATTCTCCACGTCGGGTCGAGCCGATCGCGATCCGCGGGCAACCGCGGCGACCGGCGCGTTCGACCCGCTGTCCGGAGGTCTCCGGCACCGGTCCACGCGCCGACGTCGCGTCCTGTCCGCCGAACCCGCGCCCGACGCGCCCCTACCGGCGCGGCTGACGCGAGAAAGTGGCCGAGGGTGGCAGCGCAGGACAAGCAGGAGTACGGCGCAGAGTCGATCACCGTTCTCGAGGGGCTGGAGGCGGTTCGCAAGCGCCCCGGTATGTACATCGGGTCCACCGGCGAGCGCGGTCTGCACCACCTCGTCTGGGAGGTCGTCGACAACGCGGTGGACGAGGCCCTCGCCGGATACTGCGACACCATCGACGTGGTGCTGCTCGCCGACGGCGGCGTGCGGGTCACCGACAACGGCCGCGGTTTCCCGGTCGACCTCCACCCGAAGCTCAAGAAGCCGGGTGTCGAGGTCGCGTTGACCATCCTGCACGCGGGCGGCAAGTTCGACGGCAAGGCGTACGCGGTCTCCGGCGGTCTGCACGGCGTCGGCGTCTCCGTGGTGAACGCGCTCTCCACCAAGATGTTCGTCGAGATCCACAAGTCCGGCTCGGTGTGGCGGCAGCACTACACCCACTCCAAGCCGAGTCCGCTGGAGAAGGGCGAGACCACCGACCGCACCGGCTCGGCAGTCTCCTTCTGGCCGGACCCCGATGTCTTCGAGACCGTCGACTTCGACTTCCAGACCATCTACCGACGCCTGCAGGAGATGGCCTTCCTCAACCGCGCCCTGCGCATCCACCTGCTCGACGAGCGGGTGGCCGAGGAGGAGGACGGCCGGCAGCGCGAGGTCACCTTCTACTACGAGGGTGGCATCGCCGACTTCGTCCGGCACCTCAACGCCTCCAAGAGCCCGATCCACAAGACAGTGGTCGAGTTCGAGGCCGAGGAAGAGGGCATGTCCCTCGAGATCGCCATGCAGTGGAACGAGTCGTACGGCGAGTCGGTCTACACCTTCGCCAACACGATCAACACCCACGAGGGCGGCACCCACGAGGAGGGCTTCCGGTCGGCGCTGACGAGCGTCGTCAACCGGTACGGCACCGACAAGAAGCTCCTCAAGGGCGACGAGAAGCTCTCCGGCGAGGACATCCGCGAAGGTCTCGCGGCGATCATCTCGGTCAAGCTGGCCAACCCGCAGTTCGAGGGCCAGACCAAGACCAAGCTGGGCAACACCCCGGTGAAGAGCTTCGTGCAGCGGGTCTGCAACGACCGGCTCGTCGACTGGTTCGACCGCAACCCGGCCGAGGCCAAGATGATCATCACGAAGGCCTCCCAGGCGGCTCGGGCCCGCATCGCCGCGCAGCAGGCGCGCAAGCTGGCCCGGCGCAAGTCGCTGCTGGAGTCCGGCTCGATGCCGGGCAAGCTTGCCGACTGCCAGTCGACCGACCCGCGGGAGTCCGAGGTGTTCATCGTCGAGGGTGACTCGGCCGGCGGCTCGGCCAAGCAGGGCCGTGACCCACGGACCCAGGCGATCCTGCCGATCCGCGGCAAGATCCTCAACGTGGAGAAGGCCCGGATCGACCGGGTGCTCAAGAACAACGAGGTCCAGGCGCTGATCACCGCGCTCGGCACCGGCATCCACGACGACTTCGACATGGAGAAGCTGCGGTACCACAAGGTGGTGCTGATGGCCGACGCGGACGTCGACGGCCAGCACATCCAGACGTTGCTGCTCACCCTGCTGTTCCGCTTCATGCGGCCGCTTGTCGAGATGGGCAACGTCTACCTGGCGGCCCCGCCGCTCTACAAGATCAAGTGGAACAAGAAGGGCGACGACGCGCAGTACGCCTACTCCGACCGCGAGCGGGACGGGCTGATCGCGCTGCGCCAGCAGAAGAAGCCGAACGCGAAGCCGGACGACATCCAGCGCTTCAAGGGCCTCGGCGAGATGAACTATCCCGAGCTGTGGGAAACCACTATGAACCCGGCCACGCGTACCCTGCGTCAGGTCACGCTCGACGACGCGGCGACCGCCGACGAGTTGTTCAGCGTGCTGATGGGTGAGGACGTCGAGGCGCGGCGGTCGTTCATCCAGCGCAACGCCAAGGACGTCCGGTTCCTGGACATCTGACGGACTGCGGTGGAGCGGCCGGGCGCTGCCCGGCCGCTCCACCGGTCCACAGAGTTATCCACAGCTTGGCCGGTATCCACAGCGGTTATCCACAGCACGAAAACGACTCTGAGTCTGATAAGGGTATACAGTGACCGATTCTCCCGAGTCCACACCGAACGAGCCCGAGGTCCCCGCCGAGGCCATCGCCGCGGTGGTCGCGCACGACCGGATCGAACCGGTCGGGCTCGAGGTGGAGATGCAGCGCTCCTACCTCGACTACGCGATGAGCGTCATCGTCGGGCGTGCGCTGCCGGACGTCCGGGACGGCCTCAAGCCGGTCCACCGCAAGATCCTCTACGCGATGTTCGACTCCGGCTACCGTCCGGACCGCGGCTACGTGAAGTGCTCCCGCGTCGTCGGCGACGTGATGGGCCAGTTCCACCCGCACGGCGACTCGGCGATCTACGACGCGCTGGTCCGGATGGCGCAGCCCTGGTCACTGCGCTACCCGCTTGTCGACGGCAACGGCAACTTCGGCTCGCCCGGTAACGACCCGGCCGCCGCCATGCGTTACACCGAGTGCAAGCTCGACCCGCTGGCCATGGAGATGCTGCGGGACATCGACGAGGACACCGTCGACCTCCAGGACAACTACGACGGCCGGGCCAAGGAGCCCACGATCCTGCCGTCGCGGATCCCCAACCTGCTGGTGAACGGCTCCGAGGGCATCGCGGTCGGCATGGCCACCAAGATCCCGCCGCACAACCTGCGGGAGATCGGCGCGGCGGTCCAGTGGTGCCTCGACAATCCCGAGGAGGACGAGGAGACCACCCTCGAAGCCCTGCTCGGCATCGTCAAGGGTCCGGACTTCCCGACCTACGGCCTCATCGTCGGCCAGACGGCGATCCAGGACGCGTACCGCACGGGTCGGGGCTCGATCCGGATGCGCGCCGTGGTGGAGGTCGAGGAGGACAAGCGGGGTCGGCCCTGCCTGGTCGTCAGCGAGTTGCCCTACCAGGTCAACCCGGACAACCTCGCCGAGCGGATCGCCGAGCTGATCAAGGAGGGCAAGCTCGCCGGGATCGCCGACATCCGCGACGAGTCCTCCGGCCGTACCGGCATGCGGATCGTGTTGGTGCTCAAGCGCGACGCGGTCGCGAAGGTCGTGCTGAACAACCTCTACAAGCACACCCAGCTCCAGGAGACCTTCGGCGCCAACATGCTGGCCCTGGTCGACGGGGTGCCGCGCACGCTCAACCTGGCGCAGTTCATCCGCTACTACGTCGAGCACCAGATCGACGTGATCCGTCGGCGGACCGCTTTCCGGCTGCGCAAGGCCGAGGAGCGGGCGCACATCCTGCGCGGTCTGGGCAAGGCGCTGGACGCGCTGGACGAGGTGATCGCGCTGATCCGGCGCTCGCCGACCGTCGACGACGCGCGGCAGGGCCTGATCCGGCTGTTGGAGATCGACGAGATCCAGGCGACCGCGATCCTGGACATGCAGCTGCGCCGCCTCGCCGCGTTGGAGCGGCAGCGGATCGTGGACGACCTGGCCAAGCTCGAGATCGAGATCGCCGACCTCAAGGACATCCTGGCCAAGCCGGAGCGGCAGCGGAAGATCGTCTCCGAGGAGCTCGGCGAGATCGTCGCCAAGTGGGGCGACGACAGGCGTACGCAGATCATCCCGTTCGACGGCGAGGTCTCGATGGAGGACCTCATCGCCCGCGAGGATGTGGTCGTCACGATCACCCGGACCGGGTACGCCAAGCGGACCAAGGTCGATCTCTACCGCTCGCAGCGACGCGGGGGGAAGGGCGTCAGTGGCGCTACGCTGCGGCAGGACGACATCGTCAGCCACTTCTTCGTCTGCTCGACCCACGACTGGATCTTGTTCCTGACGAACAAGGGCCGTGTGTACCGGGCCAAGGCGTACGAGTTGCCGGAGGCCAGTAGGGTAGCCAAGGGCCAACACGTGGCCAACCTGCTCGCCTTCCTACCCGACGAGCAGATAGCGCAGATCATTGAGATCCCGAACTACCAGGTAGCCCCCTATCTGGTACTGGCCACGAAGAACGGCCTGGTGAAGAAGACGCGGCTCGAGGAGTTCGACTCCAACCGTTCCGGCGGCATCATCGCGATCAACCTGCGCGATGAGGACGAGCTGGTCGGTGCTGCGCTGGTTGCGCCGGAGAACGACCTGCTGCTGGTCTCGAAGAAGGCGCAGGCGATCCGGTTCAACGCCTCGGACGAGGCGTTGCGGCCGATGGGCCGGGCCACCTCGGGTGTGATCGGCATGCGCTTCACGGACGACGACGTCCTGCTCGCCATGGAGGTCGTGCGGGAGGGTCTGGACGTTCTGGTGGCCACGAACGGGGGATACGCGAAGCGGACCCCGATCGAGGAATACCCGGTGCAGGGCCGGGGAGGTAAGGGCGTGTTGACTGCAAAGATCACCGAACGGCGCGGTGGTCTGGTTGGCGCGGTGGTGATCGATCCGGACGACGAGTTGTTCGCGATCACCAGCAATGGTGGTGTCATTCGGACTCCGGTGAAGCCTGTACGCCGTACGCGTGACCGGAACACAATGGGGGTCAAGCTGATGGACCTCCCGGACGGCGTGACTATCGTGGCGATTGCTCGCAATGCCGACGAGCCTGACGAACAGGACTAGTTGAATGACGGAGACACAGGCGAAGTCGGGGAACACGGGGACCTCGGCCAACCCGGTCGACGAGGAGGCCGCCAAGGGCGGCACACCAGCGACCGGCCGCGCGGCCGTAGGCCGGGCGACGGTCCCCGCCGACGCGCCTGCCCCGAAATTCACCAGGGCCCCGGGCATGACACCCCCGCCGGAGCCAACCAGCGACGACGCTGGCAAGGGTGACAGGACCGAGGCGTCCGGTGCCGAGGCGCCGACGTCCGCCGCCACACCTTCGGGTGCTGCGGCGGCACCCTCGGCCCGGCCGGCGACCACCCAGCCGATCAACGTCCGGCCCGGCCAGGCGGCGTCGACCGGGTCCACCGGCACTCAGCCGCGGATCACACCCGGCATGACCCAGCCGCCGTCGGACGGGGCGCGTACCTCCGCTGCCGGCCGCCCGGTCAGCGGCGGTGGCCTGCCGCCGGGCATCGGCAACCCGTCGGCGGTCGGGGCTGCCCGCGTCGGTGATGCGGTACGTGCCGCGCGTACGTCGGTCAGCTCGGCCGCGTCCCGCGGACCGCGCCGGGCGCGGCTGAACCTGAAGCGCATCGATCCGTGGTCGGTGATGAAGTTCGCGTTCGCCGTCTCGGTGGTGCTCTTCATCGTCGTGGTGGTCGCCACCTCGGTGCTCTACCTGGCGCTGGACGCGATGGGTGTGTTCAAGAGCGTCAACGAGAGCCTGGGTGACCTGGTCAACGCCGGCGGTGGGCAGAGCACCAGCGGCTTCCAGATCACCGCCAAGGGCGTGATCCTCAGCTCGGCGCTTATCGGCCTGGTAAACGTGGTGCTGTTCACCGCGCTGGCCACGCTGGGAGCGTTCGTCTACAACGTCTGCGCCGACCTCGTCGGCGGGATCGAGCTGACGCTCGCCGAGCGGGACTGAGTGAACGGGACGCCGGGGCACCGCGAAATGCGGTCGCTCCGGCGTCCCGTACTCGGGTAGGTTTTGGCAGGCGGCGACGGCTCAGTTCGCAGACTCGGACCCCGATTTGGGGTCGGCAGAGCGGATGGGTTAATCTTGCTCGTCGCAACGCGGGGCTATAGCTCAGTCGGTTAGAGCGCAGAGCTGATAACTCTGAGGTCGATGGTTCGATTCCATCTAGCCCCACCGCACGGTCGTCCGACGTTAGTCGAGCACGAGGGGTCGCCCCATGTTCAAGAAGCTGCTGATTCTGGCTGGCGTTGTCGGCGTGGCCGCCGTCGTCTTCAACAAGATCAAGGCCTCGAACGACGAGCGTGCCCTCTGGCACGAGGCGACCACCGCACCCGATCTGCGCTGACGTCTGACGCGGCGACGAGCGATCATCGCCGCGGCCGTCCACGGGGCCCTAGCTCAACTGGCAGAGCACTGCCTTTGCAAGGCAGGGGTTAGGGGTTCGAGTCCCCTGGGCTCCACCAGCACTTTCCCCGGTTGACCTCGGTCCGAGTACAGCCATCCGTACAGCCAAGCCGGTCACGCCGTCCCCTCCTGGCCGAGAATCCGGTCAATGGCCGAGGCAGCCTGACGAGCCCGTGCCGGCAGAACGTGGCCGTAGGTGTCGGCCGTCATCCGGATCGTGGAGTGCCCAAGCAACTCCATCACCGTCCGCAGCTCCTCGCCCTGGTCGAGCAGGAACGTGGCGAAGGCGTGCCGCAAGTCGTGCAGGTGCAGCCAATCCAGCCCGGCCGCCGCGCGGAGCTGCTCGAAGCGCCGGTTGACGTTCCGCGGCTCCATCGCAGTGCCGATCGTGCTGGCGAAGACCAGGCCCAGATCCGACCACACCTCCCCGGCCGCGAGCCGTTGCTTGGCCTGGCGCACACGCTGTGCCTCCAACGCCCGCACGGCCAGAGCCGACAGCGGCAGCGGACGGGCCGACCGATGCGTCTTCGGTGGCACGAACACCAACCCGTGATCCGTTCGCTGGAGCGTCTGACGAACAGCGCCCTTCCCGGCAGGTCGACATCCGCCCACCGCAGGCCGGTCGCCAGCGCCAGGACGAACAGTGACTCCAACCGGTCCCCGGTCAGCACCGACAGCAGCGTCTTGGCTTCCTCGGGGGTCATAGCGCGCCGCTCGGTTCTGCCGAGGGCCGGTGGCTTGGCTGCCTTGGCGACGTTGCGCGGGACCAAGTCCATCCGCTCAGCATCGGCCAGGGCGACACGCAGCACCGCGTGCACCTTGATGATGCTGGCCGGTGCGAGCTTGCCCCGCAGCCCGGTAAGGAACCGCTGCACATCGCGAGGCGTTAGCCGGTCGAGCTTCACCCAGCCCAGGCCCGGCATGAGGTGCTTGCTCACGGCCAGGCGGTAGCGCACCAGAGTTGACGGCCGGGTGCCGTCGTGTGCCTTCACGTCCCGCAGCCACTCGGTCAACCAGGCTTCGAGGATCCGAGGCTGCGCAGAGAGGTCGACGCCGAGCTGAAGTTGGCGCCGCAGCTCGTCCCGCTTCCGGACCGCCTCAGCCTCGCTCTTGGCGTAGACGTACTTCCGCTTCCGCTTCCCGTCGATCCAACCGAGGTCGACCACCGCAGCCCACACGCCCGGCCGCTGCTCGTACACCGAGCCCTCACCATGAGAACGCCGACGCCGGCCCGTCATGCCGCGAACTCCTCATCCGCCGCCAAGAACTCATCCAATGCGGACAGCGGAATCAGCCGAGCACGACCCGCCTTGATCGAACGCAGTCGGCCCGATCGCATCAGGACGTACACGGTGTCTCGACAGACGCCGAGCAGGGCCGCAGCCTCAGCCGGGCGGACGCTCTTCTTCTCGCTCATGCTCCGGTCCCTTCCTGCTCTGCGAACTGATGTGAGGTGGTTGCCGAAACGTCGGGTGGGTCGGCCGCACGCCTTGCGGCGTCAAGGCGGCCCGCAAGCGGGCCGCGCCGGCCCGGCCCCGGCCTGCTGGCGACCTCCGGCCGGCATCGGCCGGGCCGGCCGGCCACGCTTGGGGATGACCAGGACTCGAAGACCTCGGGGCTCCGCCCCGAACCCCGGCCCTCCTCAGAGATGCCGCCGCAGATCACCTCGTCGGGCACCACAAGGGCTACCAGCCTCCCCGGACGGGGCCAAGGTCGTTCGTCCGGTAGGGCGCTCCACCTTGTCCCCGTCCGGGGAGGCTGGACGGTCTGACGACTGCCCGACGAGGAGATCCGCTTTACCCGCCCGGTACGGTTGTTGACCATGCAGCGGTTGGCGCTCTTCGATCTCGACAACACGCTCGTGGACCGCTCGGAGGCTTTCCGGCGTTGGGCGGTCGAGTTCTGTGCCGATCGCGAACTGCCGGATGACGCGTTGACCTGGCTGATCAGTACGGATCAGGACGGGTCCGTGCCCCGCGACTGGTTTTTCGGCGAGGTGACCGAGCGTTTCGGACTGGCAGCCTCGGTTGATGAGACATGGAGGCAGTACCGACGCCGGATGCCGGAGTTGGTGAGCTGCCCCCAGGAGGTGCTGGCGTCGCTGGCACTGCTTCGTGACGACGGCTGGAGGGTCGCGATCGTGACCAACGGCCAGGCCGACAACCAGCTAGGGAAGATCAGGCGTACCGGGCTGGACCAATGCGTCGATGCCTGGGCAGTGTCCGGAGAGTTGGGCATCCGGAAGCCAGCACGCGAGATCTTCGGGGCGGCAGCCCGTGGATGCGGTCTAGATCTGTCGGGTGGGGGCTGGGCGATCGGTGACAGCCCTCTACTTGACGTCGGAGGCGGACGCGCGGCAGGGCTTGCCACCCTTTGGGTCAGCCGAGGGAAGGACTGGCCGGCGGCACTTGCCCGACCTGATCGCACTGTTACGGACGTCGTGGCCGCTGTTCAAGTGCTGCGAGACGAGGACGCCGGGTGGTAGCAGTACAGCCATCCGTACAGCCAAGCCCACCGACGATCACGGATCAGAGCCTACGGTAGGCGACACGACGAGCAGCTCAGCAGCAGTGGCCGACGACGACCGACAGCAGTCTTGATCTTTGCAAGGCAGGGGTTAGGGGTTCGAGTCCCCTGGGCTCCACCACACACGGCCTGTGGGCTGCACCGGAGCGAAGTTCGAGATCATCCGGCACAGACCAGGGATGATCCTCTTCGACCGGACCGCCGGCGATGTCGAGCTCCGCATGATGTGTGACGAATCGATGTCAATACGCGTGACACCCCTCGGCTGGGTCTTGGCGTGCGTCCTCGATCATTGCGGCTATGCGCCACGTCCTGGACGATCCTTCGGGGTTGTCGCCGAGAGCCGCCCACTTCCTTCGACACGCTGCGGAGCGAGCGCCGATCGACCTGTCGGATGGACCTACGACGGACGAGCTGCGATCGCTGCTGAGCCGGCTGCCCGACGTGGACGTTCAGGCGACGCTGACCCTGTTTCGGCGAACCGCGGCTCGATACGGAGGGCTGCGTTATCCCAGCCTCGCCTGGTCTTTTAGAGCGGCCGTGACGTTCGTACCGGTCCCGTGGGCAGCAGACGACTACAGCCGCGAAGACCGGGACGCGATGGCCGACCTCATTGAGCACGACGTCGCGCACCCGTACGTGGTCTGGCTGCGCGGCGACGGCAGGGTGGTCTACTGCTTCACTGGCCCCAACTCGTCGCCGTTGGTGCCCGTCTTCCCCAACGTCGACGCGCTGCTCGAAGCCGAGGCGCTCTACCAAGACTGCGCGACATGGATTCCGGTATCGCTCGACGCCGCGCCGGGCCTGGCAGCGGTCGAGGCACACGTGGCACGCCTGACGTTGATACGGGAGGCGCGTGGATACACCGAGCGCTGGTGGGAGCAAGACGGCTTCCGGCTACACGTCTGGAAAACGTTCGCCGCCGTGTTCCCCGGCTCGGGCGCCCGATGGGCAGTGTGGGCGCGTAACCGTTCCGGTGAGCTGGCCGCCCGATCCTTCCTATCCCAGGCAAGGGCGTAGCTACTCTTCCTGAGCTGGTAACCCAGCGCCTGGAAGTGGGAGCCCAAGGGGTCGCCGCAGCACGACAGGCCGTTGATGAGGGAAGTGGTGGGGCGGCAGCCGCCCGGGCCGCGCCGGCCCAAGGTCCGCATGGCATGGCGGGCCGGGTGTGGCCCGCTCCCCAGAGGGCGAGTCGACGGCACACGGGATGGCGCGGAAGCTTGCCCCGAACTGCATCATGGATGAGTGAAGCGACGCGAGCGGCTGCATCGGAACACCGCCAGGTTGAGGCGCGACACTCTCGTCTGTGGCGTGTTCGGAGCGCTTGTCTGGGGGGCAGCGCAGGCGGTTATGGCTAATCCGAATCACCGCTACTACAACAAGGCTCCGCTATTTGAATTCTTCAGCGTGGTCATTGTTGCTTTCTCTCTCATCGCTCTACTTGCTCTCCTTTGGCCCTTCCTGATCGAGGTGGATGACGAAGGGCTGACGCTTCGCCTGCGTGGGTCCACGACTCGGTTGCCCTGGGAGTCGGTCGAATCGCTGGCCGTGGTGAAGATTGGGGAGAGATGGGAGAGCGCGAACCTCGACGTTCGCCTGACTCCCGGCGTGCGGCTCAGGGGACGGTTGGCCAGCAAAAAAGACGGACGGCGTACGTACACGCCGCTCTCCCTCGATGAGTTCACGGTTGCGCCCGAAGAAGTGATCGCGGTTCTCCAACGGTATGGCAGGGGCAGGGTCGATGCTCAGGAGTACCTCCAGATCCGGGCTGCCCGGCGGGCCGTGGCGCGATACATGCTCGGCGACGTAATCCAGGCCGACCAGCATCTGGCCGAGTACATGGCCGAGCAGCGGCGCGTCGAGGTCGAGGAATCCGGGCCGGCCACGGGCGCCGCTGAGGTAGCCGCCGACGTGCGGAACGCACCGGCTGATCGCAGCCGTCGTGCGCGTGCGTGGCGGCGGGAGGCAGGTGACTAATCGGGGTTCCACTCCGAACCTCCTCAGCGATGCTTTGCGGCTCTCCTCGCCGGGTGCCACCGAGGCTGGACGGTCTGGCGACTGCCCCCACGAAGAGATCCTCATCAGCCTGGTCGTTGGTCGCACACCACCCCTCCGGGCTGATTGTGTCCCAGGTCACGATGACGGGCGAGACCTGCCGGGCTGTAGCGATATATGGAACGGTTTCTTCATGCCGATAGATCAGCACCTGCTCGTGGCCTTCACCCTGACCACCATCATCGCGATGGTCAGTCCCGGGCCGGACATGTTGTTCGTCTTGGGGTGTGGGATGCGCGGCGGTCCGCGCGCCGGCCTGCTCGCCACGGCGGGGGTGGCGACGAGCGAGGCCGTTCATGTCGTCGTGGCGGCCGCTGGGCTGGCCGCTCTCTTCGCGGCGGTGCCGACCGCCTTCACTGTGGTGCGGATCGTCGGAGGTGCCTACCTGATCTACCTTGGCGTGCAGATGATTCGGCACCGCAAGAGCGAGCAGGGCGAGTTGCCAGTCGTCGGCGCGGGCATCTCGGGCCGCCGGGCCTACCTCAGTGGGCTGTTGACCAATCTGCTCAACCCGAAGATGGTCACCTTCACGATCGCGTTCCTCCCACAGTTCATCAACCCGCAACTGGGTCAGGTCTGGGTGCAGTTCGCGATCCTCGGCGCCATTCTGATCGTCCTGGAGTTCATCGTCGACGGCACTGTGGGTGTGCTCGCGGGGCGGATCGGGGGGTGGCTCCGTCGCCGGCAGGCCGTTCGCCGCCGAATCGACACAGCCACGGGAGGCGTATTCATCGGGCTGGGCGTGCGACTGGCCGTCGAGCGATGACGCCCCGTCCTCGGCACTCGATGGCGGCTCAGCTTCCATCGGTGAGGCGTCAGGGGTTCGACTCCCCGGCTTCGGTCACGCCTGGACTGCTGCGGTCAGAAGCTGGTACGTCTCTTCGTCGAAGGCGACCAGGCGGACACGCTCGACCTTGGTGGGCGTTGCTCTGATGGTCGAGATCGCGATCTTCGCGGCTTGCGCGGGCGGGAAGCCGTACACGCCGGTGGCGATGGCCGGGAAGGCGACGCTGCGCGCTTCGACCTCGTCGGCAACCTCAAGGCTGCGCCGATAGCACGAGATCAGGAGGTCGACCTCACCGTAGCCACCGCCTTCCCAGACGGGGCCGACGGTGTGGATGACATGGCGCACTGGCGGGTTGAGGTCGAATGCGGGTGTGGCGACCGCGTCGCCGGTAGCGCAGGGTGCGAGCGCGGCGCCGGCCTCGGCCAGTCGCGGTCCGGCCGCTCGGTGAATCGCCCCGTCCACACCGCCGCCACCCAGCAGTGACTCATTGGCGGCGGTAACGATGGCGTCGACGTCCTCGCTTGTGATATCTCCAAGCACAACTTCAATCACGGGCATACCTGAGGATGCACCACGGCACCACGGACGCGCGGCCCTTAGAGCAGCGCGATCTGCCCGGACAGTTCGGGCGGCCCGGACAGCACCGCGCGGAGCTTGGTGATCTGCGGGAACTCACTCACTCCTCCGTCACCCCACAGGCCGCGCCACTCCGAGTTGTCGCCGAGGATCCGGTCAAGTGCCTCGACCGCCAGCAGTGGCAGGTCGTCGTCCAGGTCGAGGGACTCGCCAGCGAGCAGGAAATCCGGCGCGTACGCCGAGGTTATGGGGTCCCCGCCGGGCAGTTGGGACGCGACGATCGCCGCAGCGGCGATGGCCGAGGCGGCATCGTCATAGTCGAGGTAGTCGGTGTTGTGCGCTGCCGTTGTCAGGGCAGCACGAACCATTGCCCCCCGCGCGGACGGATCGGCGTCGTGGAGATCACCGCACCAGTCGGCGGCGCTGTCGTTGTCGAACGGACCGTCATCCCAGGTGCCCATGCTTCTCCTCCACGTTCCCGGTGAGCCGATCATGGAGCCAGGCGGGGAGTGGCGCAAGGGCGGGTCCGACTACGCGTGGGAGTACGAGTTGGTCGGACTGACCGGAGCATCGGGGACCGGGCCGTACCTCAGCGCCCGGATCCCGGACGCGACGCCGGAAGGCGGGCCGTTCACCCCGCGCCCGGCGAGCGAGGTGGTGGTCAGTTGTGGCGGCGACGTCCCCTGGCTGATCCTGCGGCGGTTCATCCACCTGGTCGAATCGTTCGGCGACATCGTCCAGGACCCGACATGATCACCAGCAGACCCGCCGCTCTTGTGGCTGTCGCCGTCGCCCGGCGGGATCAGCGGCCAGGACAGGCGCCAACAGGTCCAGCAGAGCGTCGTGGTGGCGTCCGGTGCTGAGCAGGGCAGTTCCGTCGCCGGCGAGTAGCGGACCACCGTGAAGGTCGGTCGCTGTCCCGCCGGCCTCGTCAAGAATCAGCGGCAGCGGTGCCAGGTCCTCGTAACCCATCTCCGTGCCCGCGATGACCAACGCGTCCACCAGGCCGGTGAGCAGGCCCCCGATGCCACCGAGGTGACCGGTGATGCGGGTATGGCGATGCAGCGTGAGTAACACATCGGCAGGCCAGCCATCCGGATTGACGAGTTCCACACGTGCCGCGGCCAGGTCGGGATCGTCCCGCAGCACCGGTACGAGATCCCTGCCGTCGGTGCGGACACGACACCCCCAGCCACGGCCTGCGTAGATCAGTTGGCGGGCCACCGGCTGATTGATCACGGCAAGGGCTGGTCCGTGCTCGTCCTCAAGCGCGAGGTTGGTGCCGAAGATGGGAATGCGATAGGCGAAGTACCTGGTGCCATCGATCGGATCGATGATCCACCGTCGGTCGGAGGTGCCCGCGGTCGTACCGGTTTCCTCGCCGTAGATCTCATCGGCCGGAAAGCGTGCGGCCAGCTCGTCACGGATCAGCGTTTCGACGGCGAGATCAGCATCCGTGACCTCGCTGCCGTCCGCCTTGATCGCCAGCGCGAAGTCGGCCGCGAAGAATTTCTCGGCGGCGAGCGTGCCCGCGCGTTCGGAGAGCCCGACCGCAAATTCCAGCGTCTGCCGATCGAGCCTTGGCGCATTCACCCGTCCAGATTAGCCACGGCGCTGGTGGGCCCTGAGTCCCTTGACGTGCGGACTCACGCGCGATCTGCTCATCCGACGGACGTGGCGAGCGCCGAGCCGGCGATGATCCCGCGAAGTTTTCCGGTGGAGCGTCGAATCCGGGACGAGTCGTTCGTAGAGGAGACGAGAGGTGGTCGACGTGGCCGCCGGGACATGGGAGTGACCAGGATGACGCGGTACTTGATCTCGTTCAATGACGGCTCGATGGACCACATCCCCGCCGAGGAGATCGCCGACGTGGCCAAGGCTTCGCACGCGGTGGTCCGGGAGGCCATGGACGCGGGCGTGTGGGTGTTCGGCACCGGCCTGGAGAGGCAGCAGGCGACGATCGTGGCCACCGACGGGACGGTCACCGACGGCCCGTACCCGGAGACCAGGGAGGTCATTGGCGGGTTCGCGATCGTCGACGTGGCCTCTCGCGACGACGCGTTGGCGTGGGCCGCCAAGCTTGCGGCCGCCTGCCGCTGTGCGCAGGAGGTCCGGGAGATCATGCCCGACCCCGAGTCGGAGGCGCTGCTCCGTGAGGCTGATCGTCGGCGGTGACATCCCGACGCGTCGATCGCCGCCCACCGGTTCGCCGGTAGGCGGCGATCACCGCGCCGGCCCGTCGCCGTCCACCTCAGGCCGGTGGGGTCAGGGGGGCGGTCTCGCCGCGGGCGATGGTGCGCACCTGCCGCACCCAGCCACGGCGGCGGGCCTCGTCGACGAAGTGCGCGAGCGGGGACCGGAACACCGGATAGTCGTCGTAGTGGATCGGCACGGTCAGCTTCGGGCGGACCAGTTCCACCAGGTCGGCACCCTGGCGAGCATCCATGGTGAGGAGGATCCCGGCGACCTTCGTGCCGCCGAGGTGGATGAGCATCACGTCGATGTCCGGGTAGCGCTCGGGGATGGCGGTGAGCATCGGCCGGTTGAGGGTGTCACCTGTGACGTACAGCCGGAACTCCCGGCGGCCGGCACGTTCCACGTCGATCATCGTGCCCATCACGTCGGGCATCAGCAGGTCGAGGGCACCCGGGCCGTGTTGTCCGGGCATCGAGGTCAGCCGCAGTGTCGCACCGTCGCGGTGTAGCTCCCGGGACGACCAGGTCGGCAGACCCTGGGCGGCCTGGAAGCCCCACCGACGCAGTTTGCGTTCCGCCGCCGGGGTGGTGACGATCGGCAGGTCGCGGTCCAGTTGGCGGCGGGCCACCCGGTCGAAGTGGTCGCCGTGCAGGTGGGAGAGGACCACCGCGTCCAACTCCGGGAGCTGGGCGATCCGCAGCGCCGGGTCCGTGCGCCGGCGCGACCACAGACCCTTTCCCAGGTACGCCCGCTGCCCCCGATGCAGGAAGTTCGGGTCGGTCAGCAGGGTGAACCCGCCGATTCGCAGCACCGTCGTCGCGGTACCGATGAACGTCACCCGAGGTTGTTCGACCACTGTGCCCACCTCCTCCGGCTCCGGTACCCCGGTGAGCCGTCGGCATGCGGCTCAGCCCTTGGTGCCGCTCCCGTCGTCCGTCGACGTGCGGTCGGGGCGGGCCTGGGGCACGTGTTCCATCAGCTTGGTGAGCGCGCCGTTGGCGAAGGTCGCGCCGAGCGCCGAGCCGGCCCCGATGGTCCAGCCGACCGGCCCGAGCGGGGTGCAACCGAAGAACTGGCTCACCCCCGGCGTCTGCACCACCACGACGAGCACGCCGAGCGACGCCGCCGTGGACGCCAGCACGGCCGGGCTGGTGCCGCCGGCCAGGATGGTCTGTCCGAGTTGGGTGCCGACCAGGGAGACGAGTGCGACGGTTCCGGCCCGCTGACGGCGTCCGGTGTACCGGGCCAACTTCCAGCCCGCGGTCGCGCCCAGCGTGGTCGCCGCCGCCCGGAGGCCGATCTCCCGGGTGAGGGTTTCGCCGAGCGCTGCGTCCGGGCCCTCCCGGAGCAGGTTGTCGGTGCGGTCCGACGCGGGTGGCCGGACCGCGATGGCAAGTGCCGGTGCCAGGTCGGTGAGCAGGTTGACCAGCAGCAGTTGTCGGCCGGTGAGCGCGGAGCGGCCGGTCGCCGCTGCGGTCAGCACGCTGAACGCGATCTCACCGAGGTTGCCGCCGACCAGGATGCTGAGCGCGTGCCGCACCGACGACCACATCGCCCGACCCTCGACCAGGGTGGCGATGATGGTTTCCAACCGGTCGTCGGTCACCACCAGGTCGGCTGCGGCCCGTGCCGCCGGGGTGCCCCGTTGGCCGAGGGCGATGCCGACATCGGCCAGCCGGATCGCCGGGGCGTCGTTGGCGCCGTCACCTGTCATCGCGACGGTCCGCCCGCACTTCTGCAACGCCTGGATGATTCGCACCTTGTGCGCCGGGGTGCAGCGGGCCACCACGTCGGTGTGGGCCAACCGCTCGGCGAGCGCCTCGTCGTCCAGTTGGTCCAGCTCACCGGCGGTGACCACCCGCTGCTCGTCGTGCTCGCTGATGGTGGCCGCGATCGCCTCGGCGGTGGCCGGATGATCGCCGGTGATCATGATGGTGTGCACGCCGGCCTGGCGGATGCGGCGTACTGCGGGGGCGGCGCTCTCCCGGACCCCGTCGGCCAGGGCCAGGAAACCCACGAAGGTCAGCCCTCGGACGTCGGCGTCGGTCACCTTCGGGTCGTCCACCTGGCACTCGGCGACGGCCAGGATCCGGTTTCCCGCCCCGGCCCGATCGGCGAGCATCCGCTCCAGCTCCGCGCGCCCGGCGTCGTCCAGCGGCTGCTGACTGCCGTCGGTTCGTCGGGCCGAACAACGCGGCAGCACCGTCTCCGGAGCGCCCTTGACACTCAACAACAGGCGACCGTCGGTCTCACCGATGCTCGCGTGATAGCCACGGGACGGTTCGAACGGCAGCCCGCCGGCAGCCTGCCACCCGGCGGCACCGGTCTGCTCCACCACCCCGGCCACGCCGGCGCCCCGTCGCACCGCCCGGTCGGTCTGCAACGCCAACTCCTCCGGGTTGGCCGCGGCGGGAGTGGCGCGCAGCGCCGCGGCCAGCGTCAACCGGAGCCTGTCGTCCAGCCGGTCCACCGGGGCGTACCGGTCGCCGACGCCGTCGCCGACCCCGGCGAGCAGCAACTGGCCTTCGGTGAGGGTGCCGGTCTTGTCGAAGCAGAGCACGTCCACCCGACCCAGCGCCTCGATGGTGCGGGGGTTGCGCACCAACGCGCCGTGCTCGGCCAACCGCCGGGCGGCGGCCAACTGCGCCGCGCTGACCAGGAACGGCAACCCCTCCGGCACCGACGCCACGGCGAGGTTCGCCGCGGTCGCCGCCGTTTCGGCCAGGGGTACGCCCCGAAGCAGGCCCGCGCCGGCCACCGCCACCGCCGAACCGGCCGCCAACGGGATGGCGGCACGTGTCAACGAACCGAGCCGGGCTTCCACCCCACTTGTCGGTGGTGCCTGCCGAACGAGCGCCAGGCTGCGGCCGGCTTCGGTGTCCGACCCGGTCGCGACCACCACTGCGGTGCCGTGCCCGGCGGCGACCGTGGTGCCCTCGTAGAGCATCGAGTGTCGGTCGGCGATCGCGGCGGCCACCACAGGTCGGTTGGACTTGGCGACCGGCAGTGACTCGCCGGTCAGCGACGATTCGTCGGCCTCCAGGCCCACCGATTCGAGGACGCGGCAGTCGGCGGGCACCGAGTCACCCGGCTCCAGGGCGATGACGTCGCCGAGGACCAGGTCCTCGGCGGCGAGAACCTGCTCGCCGCCGTCGCGGCGGACCCGTGCGGTCACCGCCGAACGGGACAGCAGCTCCGCGAGTGACCGTTCGGTGTTGCGTTCGTGCACCGCGCCGATCAGGGCGGACCCACCGACCACGCTGCCCACGAGCGCGGCGTCGACGAGGGAGCCGAACGACGCGGACAGCACCGCGCCGGCGGCCAGCACCGGGGTCAACGGGTTGGACAACTCGTCCACGAAGGCGCGCAGCAGACCACCGCGTGCCGGTCCGGCATCGCCGTTCCCGCCGGTGCCGTGGTGCCGGCGCTGCGCTTCCGTGCTGGCCAGACCGTCCGGCGTGGTGTGCAGGTGGTCGAGCACGGTACGGACCGGCATCAGGTGCCAGGCGGTCGTCACGGGTGCCGGAGTGTCCGACTGGTCGCGCAGGCGGCGGGCCTGCCAGACCCCGTTCGCGAAGGCCAACCCGGCCGCGCCGTTGACCGCGACGAGCGCCTTGTGCGGCAGTTGGGTAGGCGGAGCGGTGAACGCGCCCAGCGCCCCGAGACCGGTGCCCGCCATGGCCAGCCGGATGTTCTGCTGAGCCGTTCGTCGGGCCACCCCGGTCGCCTCGACCACCAGGGCCACCACCCGCAGGTCGGCGCCCACCAGCAGGTGTGCGCCCCACGGCGGCAGCGCCTCCGGCGGGGCGAGCCCCAGACCGCAGTCGGACGCGCCGAGCGCCTTCCGGTCCGCCGAGACCAGCATCACCACCGCGCCGTCGCGCTGCAACGCGCGTACCGACTCGGTCAGTCGGTCGCCGCCGGGCAACATCGCATCGGCGAAGCCGTACCGCTGTTCGTCGCCGCCGGCCACCACCAGGCGCAGGCCAGCCTGCCGGGCGGCGGCCGGCAGGCCGTCGACGCCGGGCGCGGGTTCCGGCTCGACCCGCAACAGCGCGGCGAGGCGGTCGCCGTGGGCGAGGCCGAGCAGGTGGCCGCCGGCGGAGCGCAGCCGCTCGGCGTCCGGGATGGTCCCGAGGTCGGTGCGGGGCAGCTGGTCCAGCGGTCCGAGCCGCCAGCCGTCCGCCGCGCGGGAGGCAGCCGGATCATCCGGGTCGAACAGCGCGAAGGCCCGCTCCGCCACCTGGTCGACGTCCGCGCCGGGCACCGGCGCCAGATCGGCGAGTACGCCCCGGTCCGAGCCGAGCACGGCGGCGTCCAGCACGAGCGTGTCGATCCGGTCCAGCTCCCGCAGCACGCTGCGGTCCATCGCGATCACGCCGCGCCGGGCCAGCATCCGGCCGAGTTGGGCCGCGTACCCTTCGCGTCCGCTGCCGGGAGCCTTCGGCAGCGTCGACAGGCCCACCGCGATGGCCCTTTTCGGTCCGGCGAACGGCATCGCCGCGGCACCCGCCGCCGCGCCCGCGCCGAGCATGCGGTTGACGTACCGCTCGACCGGGCCGTCCGGCTTCGGCCGGGGACGCTCGATGACCGGCCAACGGGCGGTGGCTCGTTCCGCGTCGCCGGTCAGCCGTGGCTCGGCCCGCTCCCAGGCGGAGAGCTGGGCTCGCGCCTCGCCCCACTGCACCATCCGCTGGGCGCCGTCCAGGACGATCCCGGTCCAACGGCCGGTCAGTCCCTGCACCACCGCTTCGGCCAGCGGGAAGAGGAGGTCGGCGCGGGGGTCGGAGCGCAGTCGTTTGCCGATGAACCCGTGCAGCTTCGGTTGTAGATCAACCGCGGCGAGCAGGCCCGCCACCTCACCGGGCAGCGGCGCGAACGGCAGGATCCGGGTGGCCGCCGAGATGGTCAGGCCCAGCGCGTCCGAGGCGAGCGCGCCGAGGGTACGGGGGGTGCGTGGCCCTTCCTCCGGTGGGTGCGGTGGCGGGATCTCCGGATCCGGTTCGTGGTCACAGGTCCGTTCGATCCGGCTGATCGTGGCGATCAGCTCGCGCAGCGCCGGCTCGGGGGTCTCGACGGCGACCACCACCCGCCCGGACGGGGCGTTGACCCGGGCCCAGGCGACTCCGGGCAGACGCTCCAGCGCGCCCTCCACCTGACGAGCCAACTGGTTCCCGCCGTCCTGGCAGACGCCGTGCACCTCGATGTGGTGTCGGCCGGGCCGGGACCAGACCCGACGCCGCGTCAGCCCGGCCGTCCGGGCCAGCCTGGTCGCGGCCGAGCCGACGGTCCGGGACGCCTCGCCGACCAGATGCGGCATGCCGAAGGACGGCAGGATGCGGCCGGCCGCGCGACCCGCCGCCGTCATCGAGGCGTACGGCTGGACGGACGCGTGTCCGACTCCCTGTTGCTGCTGGTCCTGACCTTGGCCATCTCGTCCTCCCACCGCCGCACGTCCGGCGGCCTGGCTTCCCGACCTGCCGTCCGTTATGCCCCTTCGGCGGTGGAACTTTGCGTCGTCGCCGGCGCATGGACGGGGTGGGCCGTGGAATCCGACGACCATCACCGGACACGGGGAGGCCGGCATGAGCACGCTGACGCGACATCTGAACGGCTCGCACGAGAACGTCCGGATGTACGACCGGCGGGTGGCGTTACCAATACTTGGCGAGATGGCGGTGCCGCCATCGGACAAGGTCGCCTACTACGCGGGGCTCGGTGTGCTCGCCGCCCTACAGGTCATCGAGTGGCCGATCGCCCTGGTGATCACCGCCGGTCACCTGCTGGCCGACCAGCACCTGTCGGGAGTGGTGCGCGGGGTCGGGCAGGCGCTGCAGGACGCCTGACGAGAGCCGGGTCACCGGTGATTGACTTGAATCCAGGTTGAAGTCGCATGCTCGGGTCATGCCGAGCACAGTCGCCACCACCGCACCTGCCGCGCCGGGACTGTTCGCACCCCGGCTGCGCGCGATGACTGTGGGCAGCGTCGCGTTGATCTCGTTGCTCGCGTTCGAGGCGCTGGCGGTCGGTACGGCGATGCCGACCGTCGCCCGCGCCCTCGACGGGGTCGCGCTGTACGGGATCGCGTTCGGTGGCCCGTTCGCCACCGGCGTGCTGGCCATGGTGGTCTCCGGCATCTGGTGTGACGCCAGAGGCCCACGGGGTCCGATGTGGCACGGGGTCGCCTGGTTCGTGGTCGGATTGCTGATCGCCGGCACCGCGCACGCGATGGGTGTGCTGGTCGTCGGGCGGGTGGTGCAGGGGTTCGGCACCGGGCTGCTCTCGGTGGCGCTCTACGTGATCGTCGGGCAGGCGTACCCGCAGGAACTGCACCGGCGGATCTTCGCGGCGTTCGCGGCGGCGTGGGTCGTACCGTCGCTGGTGGGGCCGGCGGTGGCCGGCCTGATCGTGGAGCACCTGGGCTGGCGGTGGGTCTTCCTCGCGGTGCCGGCGGTGGCGGTGCCGGCGGTGTTGCTGATCCACCCCGGCCTGCGGTCGCTGGGGCGGAGCGTGGCCACCCGGCCACCAGTCGGCGCGGTGGGACGGATCGGTTGGGCGTGCGGGGCCGCGGTGAGCGCCGCTCTGCTGCACATCGGGGGACAGCAGCGCGGCGTCACCGCCCTGGCCCTTGTCGCGCTGGCCGTGGTCGGCCTGCTGGTCTGTGCGCCGCGCCTGCTGCCGGCCGGGTTCCTGCGGGCGGCCCGGGGGCTGCCCACGGTGGTGGGGCTGCGAGGGCTGGCGTCGGCGGCCTTCGTGGGCGCCGAGGTGGTCATCCCGTTGATGCTCTCCCGGGAGCGGGGCCTCTCGCCGACCGCGGCCGGGCTGGTCCTCACCGTCGGCGCGCTGGCCTGGTCGGTGGGCTCCTGGTTGCAGGGCCGGATGCCGGTGCCCGCGTCTCGGGCCAGCCTGCCGCGGCTTGGGTTGAGCTGCATCACTGTCGGCACGGCCACGGTGGCGCTCGCCGTGCGGCCCGAGATCCCGGTGGCCGTCGCCGTGCTCGGATGGGCAGCTGCCGGCCTCGGCATGGGGTTGCTCTACCCGTCGTTGTCGGTGCTCACCCTGGAGCTGTCCGCCCCCGGTGAGCAGGGCCGCAACAGCTCCTCCCTGCAACTGGGCGACTCCCTCTTCGCGGCGACGGTGCTCGCGCTGACAGGTGCCGTGCTGGCCGCGGGGAGCGCGCCCGGCCCGGCCAGTTACGCGGCGACGCTGGCGGTCACGGCGGGCCTGGCGCTGCTCGGGGCGCTGTTGGCCGGTCGCGTCGTGGTGCCTGGGAGCGTGCGACCGGGCGGGTGATCCGCGGGTTCGGTCACTCCCGGCCCGGTCGGGCCGGGAGGATGGCGGGCGATGAACTTCCTGACCGTCCTGCCGCTCGCCGTGGTGATGGTCGCCGGGACCCAACTTGTCGTGGCGGTCTTCCTCGCCTCGTCGGACCGGCCCCGGGCGGCGTCACTGGGCTTCCTCGCCGGGGCCGGGCTGGTGGTCACGGCCGGAGTGACGGTGAGCTGGCTGCTGACCCGTTGGGTGGGTGGGCTGGCCGCCGACGCCAGTGCCGCCGCCGGCAGGGTCGATCGCGGTCCCGCCATCGACCTGGTGGTTCTCGCCCTGCTGGTCGGCCTGGCCGTGCTGGTGTGGGTACGGCGGAACCGGTCCGGACCGCCGAGGTGGCTGGGGAGCATCGAGCACGCCGCCCCGCGTACGGCACTGCGACTGGGCGCGTTGCTCTTCGTGCTCACGCCGACCGACGACCTGACCATGGCCGCCGTCGGGGCGAGTGTGGCCCGACACGACCTGCCGTGGTGGCACCTCGTGCCGTTCGTGCTGCTCACCGTGCTCCTGCTCGCCCTGCCGCTGCTGGCGTTGCTGCTGCTCGGGGACCGGGCGGCGCGGGTCCTGACCCGGATGCGGGAGTGGGCCGAGGGGCACGCCTGGATCGTCAACGAGATCGTGATCGCGTTCTTCGCGCTGCTGACCGTGCTGGACCTGGTCCGCTCGGGCTGAGCCGGGGCAGACACGTACGGGGGAACGGGGCGGAAATGAGAGCAACAACGGTTCACGTTCGTCTTACGGTGACGCCATGTTCGCTGTCGTCACCACGGTGATCCTCTACGTCTTCGGTTTCGTCTTCCTCTACGGCGTGATCCGGCTGGGTGTCCGGCACGCGATGGAGGATCTGGAACTGCAACGGGCCAGGGCCCAACGCGAGCAGGAGCTGGCTGCCGCCAGGGACCGCTCCTTCCTGCGCGACAACGCTTTCCTCGCCGGCAGTTGAGCACCGGATCCGTCCGGCCCGGGCCGGTGGCGGCACGAAACGGCACGGGAGCCGTCGGGCGGTTCAGCGTCGCGGATGCGAGGATCGCACCCGTGATGGGAACGCTGAAGACCGAACCCGCCCGCGCCCGCCTCGACCTGCTCGCCCCGCCGGTGGCGGAGGCCATTGCGCAGTGGCCCGCCGACGCGCCGGTCGACGTCAACGACGTGCTGGTCGCACCGATCGACGCCGAGCTCGCCGACACCGCGGCGTTCTGCGCGGCGTACGAGGTGGGGTTGGACGTGTCGGCCAACTGTGTCGTGGTGGCCGGCAAGCGTGAGGGTGTGGTCCGCTACGCGGCCTGCATCGTCCTGGCCACCACCAGGGCCGACGTGAACGGGGTGGCCCGCCGGGCGTTGGACGTCCGCAAGGCGAGCTTCGCCCCGATGACCGACGCGGTCGAGCTGACCGGCATGGAGTACGGCGGCATCACCCCGATCGGGCTGCCGGCGCAGTGGCCGATCCTGGTGGATGCCCGGGTCATCGCCACCCCGCACGTGATCATCGGGTCCGGCGTACGGCACAGCAAGATCGCGCTGCCCGGGCCGGCGCTGGGCGCGTTGCCCGGAGCCCAGGTGGTGGAAGGGCTGGCCAGGCCAGCCTGAACAAACACCGGCATCGATGTTGTTGCACGTGAAACATCGTGATCATCGATGCCGGCTGCGCTGGCTGCTCAGCGGGCTGCGGCCTCGCGTTGCTCGACCTCGCTGAGTGCGGCGAGCAGCGTCTGCACCTCCTGCGCACCGGAGACCGCGTACTTTCCGGCCAGGACGAAGGTCGGCACGCTGCTGATGCCCAGGCCCTGCGCCTCGGCCAGTTGGGCGGAGACGTCGGCGACGCGCTCGTCGGAGTCGAGGAACCGACGCGCGTCGGCGGCGTCCAGGCCGATCTCGCCGGCCAGGGTGGCCAGCGCCTCCCGCGACCCGACGTCGATGCCGTGGTGGAAGTGCGCCTGGTAGAGCGCCTCCACCATCTCGGCCGCCCGGCCCTGGTCGGTGGCCCAGGAGACCAGCCGGTGCGCGTCGAAAGTGTTGGCGATCACCGCGCGGTCGTAGTCCAGCCGCAGCCCGTCACCGGCCGCGACCTGGGTCACGTGGTCGACCATCTGCCGGGCGCGCTCCGGGCCGCCGAACTTCCCGGCCAGCGCCTCCACCAGGGGCAGCGGCTCGGCTACCGGCGACGGGTCGAGTTGGAACGGCCGGTAGCGGACCGTCACCTCGCCCGGATAGCTGGCGAGCGCCTCGTCCAGGCGGCGCTTGCCGATGTAGCACCACGGGCAGATGACGTCCGCGTAGATCTCGATCTCCATGATCGTTGGCAACCTCGCGGTCAGGCCAGTTGTTCCCGCACCTGACGCTTGAGTCGGCCCAGGATCGCCGTGCCGCCGCGGATCCGCAGTGGGCTGATCGCCTGCGCCAGGCCCATCCGCTGGTAGAGGTCGTCCGGCACGGCCAGCACCTCCTCCGGGCTCGCCAGGGCCAGCCCCTCGGCGAGGATCCCGGCGAACGCCCGGGTGGTCGGCGCCTCCGGCGGGCAGTCGAAGATCGTCGCCACGGTGCCCTCCGGGGTCACCTTGGCGCGCAGGAAGAACGACGTCTGGCACTCGGGCACCTGTTCCATGCCCTCGCGTTCGACGGTGCCCTCCGGCAGCACCGGAATGACGTCCGCGTACTCCAGGAGCATCTCCAGCACCAGGTCGCGCGGCGCGGCGGCGAACTCGTCGACGATCTCGGCCAGTCGGGCCGGCATGTCAGCCATGCGTCGAGGCTACCGCCGGCCACCCGCGAACAGGCCGGCGGCACTTACCGTGCGCCGGCCCGGCCCGTTCGTCACACCGTCGGCGACTGCTCGCTGATCTCGCTGAGCGCGCTCGTGGGGTCGAGCTGCATGGCCAGGTCGCCGAGCGAGACGATGCCGACAAGCTTGCGGTCGGTGTCACAGACCAGCACCCGGCGGATGCCCCGGTCCCGCATGAGCGCCGCCGCCTCACCCGCCGTGCAGTGCTGCTCGATCATGACCACCTCGCGGGTGACGATCGAGCCGATGGTGGTGGCCGCGGGGGAACTGTTCTCCGCCACGGCCCGCACCACGATGTCCCGGTCGGTGAGCATGCCGGCGAGGCTTGCGCCGTCGGTGACCACCACGTCACCGATGTCCGCCTCCTTCATCACCCTGGCAGCCTCGTCCAGTGTGGTTTCGGCAGGCAGGTACACGACCTGTTTGGTCATCACGTCACTGACCCGGTAACCGGTCATGAGAGCCTCCGCAAACGTCTTCGGTCGATCCGACTGCACTACCCCGTGACGCAGCAGCTACACCAGGTTCCCACGTTCCTGGCGTACCTCGTGGACAAGTCGGTCCACCAGACCTTCCAGCGGCAGCTCGACGCGCCCGTCGCCGGCCCGCTCGCGCAGCTCGACGTACCCCTCGGCGAGTCGGCGGCCGACCACGACGGCCCGGGGGATGCCGATCAGCTCCGCGTCGGTGAACTTGACCCCGGCCGAGACGTGCGTGCGGTCGTCGACGAGCACCCGCAGGCCGGCGGCGGCGAGGCGCCCGCCCAGCTCCAGCGCCGCGTCGAGCTGCGGGCCCTTGCCCGCCACCACCAGGTGTACGTCGCACGGCGCGATCGCCGCCGGCCAGACCAGTCCCCGGTCGTCGTGGTGCTGTTCGGCGATCGCCGCGACCGCCCGGGACACCCCGATGCCGTAGCAGCCCATCGTCGGCCGGACCGGCTTGCCGGCCGGCCCGAGCACGTCGACGGCGAACGCGTCGGTGTACCGGCGACCGAGCTGGAAGATGTGGCCGATCTCGATGCCCCGCCGGATCGTCAACTCGCCGTCGACGCAGTCGGGGCAGCTGTCCCCGGGGCGTACCTCGGCCGCCTCGATCGTCCCGTCGGGCGTGAAGTCCCGCCCGGAGACGACGTCGGTCGCGTGCCGGCCCGGCTCGTTCGCCCCGGTCAGCCACGCGGAACCGGGCACCACCCGGGGATCGACCAGGTAGCGGATGCCCAGCTTGTCGAGCACCTGCGGCCCGAGATACCCGCGGACCAGTTCCGGATGCTCGGCCCACTCGTCGAAGACGGCCACCTGGGCCGGCGCCAGCGCGGCGGTGACCCGCTTCAGGTCGACCTCCCGGTCCCCGGGCAGCCCGATCACCACCGGCTCGGCCCGGTCGGCACCCGGCTGCCGGACCGACAACACCACGTTCTTCAGGGTGTCGGCGGCGGTCCAGCCGTCCCGATCCCCCAACCGACGGGCGTTCGCCAACTCCACCAGGCTCGCGATCGTCGGGGTTTCCGGGGTGTCGTGCACCTCGACCGCCCGCTGGGTGCTCGGGTCGCCGGCGGCCGGCGCCCGGGTGACCACCGCCTCGGTGTTCGCCGCGTAGTCGCAGGCGGTGCAGCCCACGAACGTGTCCTCGCCGACCGGTGCCGTCGCCAGGAACTCCTCCGACGCGGAGCCACCCATCGCCCCGGACATCGCGTGTACCACCGTGTAGTCCAGGCCCAACCGGTCGAAGATCCGCTGGTACGCCGCGCGATGCCGGGCGTACGCGTCCCGCAGCCCCGCGTCGTCCAGGTCGAAGGAGTACGCGTCCTTCATCAGGAACTCCCGACCGCGCAGCAGCCCGGCCCGGGGCCGCGCCTCGTCGCGGAACTTCGTCTGCACCTGGAACAGCGTCACCGGGAAGTCCCGGTACGAGGTGAACACGTCCTTGACCAGCAGCGCCGCCATCTCCTCGTGGGTGGGCGCCAACAGGTGCTCGGCGCCGCGCCGGTCGGCGAGGGTGAAGATGTCGTCGCCGTACTCGGCCCAGCGGCCGCTCGTCCGGTAGGGGTCGGCCGGCAGCAGCGCCGGGAAGTGCACCTCCTGGTCGCCGATCGCGAACAACTCGCCACGCACCACGTCGGTGAT
Organism: Micromonospora sp. NPDC049175; assembly: GCF_043197345.1. Taxonomy (NCBI): domain Bacteria; kingdom Bacillati; phylum Actinomycetota; class Actinomycetes; order Micromonosporales; family Micromonosporaceae; genus Micromonospora; species Micromonospora sp. NPDC049175. The sequence goes on from NZ_JBICSY010000002.1 coordinate 249,020, forward strand.
CCGGTCCAGCACCAGCTTGCCCAGTGGCAGCCAGGTGTAGCCGCCCGGTGCGGCGCGGCGGATGTAACCGGCGCGCAGGAGAAGCCGGTGGCTCGGCACCTCCGCGTCGGCCGGGTCCTCGCGCAGGGTCCGGAGCAGCAGGGTCGACATGCGTAGCAGCATGCGCGCAGCGTAGAGGCGTGCCGAGCGCCCGAGCGACCCAATTCGTCAGGCGCGTCGTGAACACGGCGGGTGCGTGCCGGCAACCACTGTGGCCCGGGGCGACGTCTGGAGGGGCAGCACATCCCTCACGCACCACGACCCGAAGGATCGGCCCGTGTGGACCCTCTGCTGAGTGAGTTCGACTCGTTCGTCCGTACCCGCACGCCGGCGTTGCTGCGCTCGGCCTACCTGCTCACCGGTGACCAGCACCTGGCGGAGGATCTCGTCCAGTCGGCGCTGGCCCGGACACACCGGTCCTGGAACCGGCTGCACCACAGCGGCAACGCCGAGGCGTACACCCGGAAGATCATGTACCACCTGCAGGTGTCCTGGTGGCGGCGCCGCCGGGTACCCGAGTCGATGCCGGGCGACCTGCCCGAGCCCCGCGGAGGCGACTCGGCCCCGGACCACGCGCAACAGACGAGTCTGCGGCTGACCCTCCGGTCGGCGCTGGCGAAGCTCTCCCCGAAGCAACGGGCCGTGCTGGTGCTGCGGTTCTTCGAGGACCGCACCGAGGCGGAGACCGCCGACCTGCTCGGCGTCACCGTCGGCACGGTGAAGAGCCAGACGGCCAAGTCGCTCGCCAAGTTACGCGCCGTCGCCCCCGACCTCGCCGAGCTGTACGTCCTGAAGGGGAGCACCCGATGAACGACGAGCGTCTCCGGCTCGACCTGACCGACCTGGCCGATGAGGTCACGGTCGTCGACCTGCGGGACCGGACCCTGCGTACGTCCCGTCGGCTCGGGATCCAGCGCGCCGTGGCCACGTCGGCCGCGGCGCTGGTGCTGGTCGCGGCGGCGGCCGGCACCGCGCTCGCCATCCGGCCCAACGGGTCTCCCGTGCCGCTCCCCGCCGACACCCCGTCGGTGACCGCGACGCCGTCGCCGTCGCCCACCCGGTCGCCGTCGAACAGCCCCAGCGCCCCGCCCAGCGGCGGGTCCAGCGCGATCGCGCCGACGGTGGCGATCGGCAGGCTCTTCTACGGGCCCGCCGAGGTGACCGGCGCGAAGACCGCGAACCTGCGGTCCTGGCGCCCCGGCGACAACCCCGCCCAACTGCTGGCGCTGCCCGATCTCGCGTGGAAGGGCAACGTGAGCGTCTCGTCGGACGGCCGCCGAGTGGCCTGGGTGGACAGCGACGGCAGCAGCAACAACCTGTTCGTCGCGAACGCCGACGGCTCCGACCGGCGGAAGGTGCGCTCGGATGTCGACCCGTACTGCGTCACCACGGTCTGGTCGCCGGACGGGCGGCAACTGCTGTTCCGCGAGACGAAGCCGAACGCGGCGGGTGGACCCGGCCGGTACGGCGTGCTGGAGGCGCGCTCGACGGGGAAGGGCGTGCGTTGGTGGACCACCGAACCTGAGGCATGTCATGCCCTCTGGTCGGCGGACGGTCAGACCATCGCCCTGAACACCGACGCCGGCGTCGCGCTCTACGGCACGGACGGCACGACGAAGCGGGTCGTCCCCGGCTTCTCGCCGGACGGTTGGCGCAGCAACGACATCGCCAGCCTCTCCCCGGACGGCTCCCGCATCGCCCTGCTGCGGAAGAAGGCGGCTGGGGACGCCGGCGACGTCGCTCGCGACCTGCGGGTCAACGTGGTGCTGGACACCCGGACCGGGAAGGAGATCCGGCTGCCACTCGGCGGACGCGAGCTGCGGCAGGTCTACTTCCAGACCGACGGCTCGATGGTCGTACGGGTTCGGGACGGCAGCGGGCACGCGGTGCTGTTGGTCCACGCGAATGGCAGCAAGATCTCCGAGACCGCCGAGCCGGCGAGCCTGAAGGACATGCAGATCCTGGCCGCCGCGGGCTGACGCAGCGGCACGTACGAGGGCGGGCCACCTCCCGGGGTGGCCCGCCCTCGGGCCCGGTTCACCGCGCGCCGGGGAGCCGGCCCTCACAGCGGACGTCCGGATCGACCACCGGCCGCCGGGGCATCATCCAGTTCAGTGCCGTCTCCTCCACCGGCCAACCACGCACCGAGACGAGGCTGTACGGCACCTCCGTCACCTGTGGGCAGAGGACCTGCGACTCGACCCAACCGTTCGGCAGGAACCGCACGCTGGCGGCCCGGTCCAGCACGATCGTCGACGTGTCGGTGACCGCGATGAGCGCGCCGAGCACCACCTCCGGGTCGGCGTCGGCAACCGGTGGCGGCCCGGTCCCGCTGCCCTCGGTCGGCGCGCCGTCACCCGTCGGGGGTGTCGCGGCCGGGGTCGTCCTGGCCGACTCCTTCGGCACCACCTCGATCGCGGCGGTGGGCAACAGCGGCACCCGGAGGAAGACCGCGCCCATCACCACCGGGAGCACGGCGGCGACCGTGAACGCCAGGCCGTGGGTGAGCGTCGGGGCGATCCAGCCGGGGATCGGGCCGGTGAGCAACACGGTGGCGGCGGGTGGCACCGCCAGCAGCGCAGCGGTGGCCAGCTCACGATCCTGGTACGCGGTCCAGATCGCCGGCCCCAGCACGGTGTACGCCAGGATCGCCGCCGCCAGGGGCAGCGCCACACTCACCAGCAGCACCCGGGTCGGCTGGTCCGGGTGTAGATAGCGGGTGCGCAGCGCGAGCAGCCAGAGGGCGAGCATCAGCAGCGACGGCAGGAAGCGGAGCTGCCAGGTGAGCGCCCCCAGCGCGACCGCGGCGCTGATCACCCAGCCCGGGGTACGTGCCGTACCGGAGGCCAGCAGTGACCGTTCCGGGTCGAACCGGTCCGGAGCGCTGAGCCGCAGCAGCCGACCGAGCACCCCGAAGGCGAGCACGACGACGGGGAACGCCCACACCAGGGCGATCAGCAGGGCGCTGAGCAGACCGAGCGGGCTCACGTACTGCACCAGCAGCAGCATCGTGGACATGTCCTGTTGGCTGAGCTGCCACAGCCGCAGCACCAGGAGCAGGACGGGGAAGGCGGGTAGGAGGGTCAGCAGCCACTGCTGCGCCTGGCGCGCCCCCGCCATCCGGCGCGGGCGACGGGTCTCGCCGAAACTGGTGACGACCCGGGGTACGCCGGGGGCGGTAGCGCGATCCTCTCCCACGGCCACTGTCGCACCTTCACCTTCCTCGCCTCGGGTTGCTGCTGTTCCGCGACCGGCTGCGGGAGGTTGTATCGCTGCTGCCACCGGAGGTTGGCGTTGTACGCGTTCTCCCAGGTCGAGTTCTCCTCGTCCAGGGCCGATTCGGAGAGCGCGAGGTCGACCAGGTCGAGCAGGGCCTCGTTGGGGCCGACGTTGATGCCCCACTTCTCCTGCGGTGACGAGCCGATGTCCCAGTGCCGGAGTGGTTTCGGGTTCTTGAGGGTCACCGGGAAGCGTTGCCCGTCGTCGCCCGGCTGGTCGGCCGTGACGAAGCCGGCGAGGATCGCCGCGTCGGTGGTGACGGCCTGCACCTTGCCGTCGTACAGCTCCTGGACGCACTCGCTGATCCGGTTTCGGCCCACCGGCGTGGCGCCGGCCTCGCCGAGGCGCTGAATGGACGTCGAGGTGGTCAGCGAGCAGACCGTCCGCCCACGGAGATCCTCCAGGCTGCTCACCTGCCCCTCGAAGCTTTTCAGGGTGATCGCCGACTGCTCGGTGTGCAGGTACGCGGCGGAGAAGACCGCGCCCTCCTCCTTGCGCTTCTCGTTGATGCTGTACGAGGCGATGACCAGGTCGACGGTGACGAACCCGTCGTTGTCCCGGGCCTGTCGACGGGCCCGGTCCTCGCTCTCGATCGGCAGGAAGCGCACCTGGGAGTGGTCGAAGCCGAGATAGCCCGCGATCATGTAGGCGATGTCGACGTCGAAGCCCTTCCAGACGTTGTTCGCGAGGTGCTGCGAGATGCCCGGTTGGTCGTCCTTCACCCCGATGACGAGTTGCTGTTTTCCCTTGAGGCCGGCCTTCTCCAGCAACTCGTCGCGGGTCGGCGGTCCCATCGCGAGGACGATCGGGACCAGGGCGGCGACCAGGACGGCCAGCACGACGATGAGCCCCACGAGTCGGATCTGACGGGTCCGTGCGCTGCGCGGCGAGGTGGTCGCCGCCGGGGTCGGCCCCGGCGGGCTCGGTTCGCTTGCCTGGCTCAACTAGGCCCTCCCCGCTGCTCGGACCGGTGATCGGCCCCCCATTGTGAGGCCTGGGCGCGAGCCACGACACTCCGCCATAAGCCGGATTGGCGACAGTTGCACCCGATCGATCCCTGTTCCGGTGCCGGACGGATCCGCCGGCCGCATGACCTCCGCCACGTCGCCCGATCGGGGCACTGCCCGCCGCGCCTCCGGTGAAAGACTGGTCGCCGCAGGCAACGAGCGGTGTGAGGGGGCGCGGGTGCGCTGGCGCAGTTTTGTCGCGGTCGGGGACAGTTTCACCGAAGGCATGGATGACGCGTACCCGGACGGCACCTACCGGGGCTGGGCGGACCTGGTGGCGACCCGGCTCGCCGCCGAGGCGGGACCCGACTTCCGGTACGCGAACCTGGCCATCCGGGGTCGGCTCTTCCCCAGCGTGGTGGCCGAGCAGGTGCCGTCGGCGGTGGCCATGAAGCCGGATCTGATCAGCTTCGCGGCCGGCGGCAACGACGTGCTGCGCCGCACCTTCGACCCGGACGCGCTGGTGTCCCGCTTCGACGAGGTGGTCCGGCAGTTGCGTTCGGGCGGCGCGGACGTGCTGCTCTTCCGGTTCGCCGACGTGATGGCCCGGCTGCCCGGCCAGCGCCTCGTCGCCCCCCGGGTGCAGTTGCTCAACCAGGCCGTCGGCGAGACCGCCGAGCGGCACGGCGCCATCATGGTCGACCTGTACGCCGACGACACCTTCCTCAACCCGATGCTGTGGAGCACCGACCGGTTGCACCTCTCCCTGGCCGGCCACCGGCGCGTCGCGGGGCAGGTGTTGAACGCGCTCGGGGTCGACTGCGACGAGGAGTGGCTGCTGGTCCCGCCGCACCCGGCGCCGTCGCCGTGGTTGGCTGCCCGTGCCGCCGACGTGCGGTGGGCCGGTCAGCACCTCGCGCCCTGGCTGAAGCGACGGCTGACCGGCCGGTCGTCAGGTGACAGGCTGACGGCGAAGCGCCCGTCGCTCGGGCCGATCGTCGACTGAACGTGCGTACGCTGCACACCGCGCCACTGCTGCGGCGCACCCCTGGCGGTGAGCCGGTGTCGGAGCACGCCGTGCTGATCAGCGGTGATCGCATCGAGGCCGTCGGCCCGCTGGCCGAGCTGAGCGCGGCGTACGCGGGTGTGCGGGTTCGCGCGTGGCCCGGCACGCTGGGGCCGGGCCTGCTGCACGACGGTCCGTTGCCGACGGCGCCCACCCCGCGCGAGCGGGTGCATGCCCTGCTGTGCAACGGGGTGACGGCGGTGCTGGCGGAGCACCTGACCGACCCGGGGGTGCGGGCCGCCGTCGACCGGGGAGATCTGCTGGTGCTGCCCGCCGCCGTGTCGCCGACGCTGCGGCTGGGCGAGCGCGCCGACCTCGCGGTTCATGACCCCGACGGTGTCTGCCTGGTCACCGTGGTCGCCGGCCGGATCGCGCACCGCCGCGCCTGAGGGCGTCTCGCGTGCGCTGCGTCGCACCCCGATGGCCGTTCACCGGCCCGGGTGACGGCGTAGTTTGGGGATCATGTCTGTGCCGAACGATCCTGATCCCCGCCTTCAGTCGTACGCGGATCCGCAACGGCTGGTCACCACCGAGTGGCTGGCCGAGCACCTGGGCGACGAGGGCCTCGTGGTTGTCGAGTCCGACGAGGACGTGCTGCTCTACGAATCGGGTCACATTCCCGGTGCCGTCAAGGTCGACTGGCACCTGGACCTGAACGACCAGGTGACCCGCGACTATCTGGATGCCGAGCGTTTCGCCGAGTTGTGCGCCGCGAAGGGCATCGGCCGGGGTGACACGGTCGTCTTCTACGGCGACAACTTCAACTGGTGGGCCGCGTACGCCCTCTGGGTTTTCTCGCTCTTCGGCCACGCCGACGTGCGGCTGCTCGACGGCGGCCGGCAGAAGTGGATCGCCGAGGGGCGCGAGGTGACCCGCGACAAGCCGGCTCGTCCCTGCGCCGACTACCCGGTGCCGCTGCGCGACGACGCGCCGCTGCGGGCCTACCGTGAGCAGGTCATGGCGCACATCGCCGCCGGTCGGCCGCTCGTCGACGTCCGGTCGCCGGGTGAGTACACGGGCGAGACGCTGCACATGCCGGACTACCCGCAGGAGGGCGCGCTGCGCGGCGGTCACATCCCGGGCGCGGTCAGCAAGCCGTGGAAGTCGGCCGCCAACGAGGACGGGACGTTCAAGTCCGCCGACGAGCTGAAGGCGATCTACGCCGACCAGCTCGGGCTGAGCCCGGACGACGACGTGATCGCGTACTGCCGGATCGGCGAGCGGTCCAGCCACACCTGGTTCGTGCTGCGGCACCTGCTGGGCTACCCGCAGGTGCGCAACTACGACGGCTCGTGGACCGAGTGGGGCAACCTGGTCCGGGCGCCCGTCGTCAAGGGCGACCAGCCCGGTGGCCTCGCCGCCTGAGCGACGCCGACCTGTCGGCCGCCGGAGCGGCCGGTGGTGTGGACCGTCCCCGCGCGATGCCCTTTCGCGCGGGGACGGTCGTTCAACCGGCGACTGCGATCACGCCACGCAGGTCGCGGATGATGCCGGTGACCTCACCGGTCTCCGGGTTCCAGCGGGCCAGCGCGGCCGGTTCCAACCGGAGCAGCACCGCACCCATGTTGTCCCAGCCGAGCACCTCGCAGCAGCCCTTACCGCGCTCCCGGCCCAGGTCGAGCAGGTGGGACACGGCACCGGTCCGCGCGTCCAGCACCGCCGCCCCCTCGGCGCCGTCGATCTCGTCGCTGGTGATCCACGCGGCGCTGGCCAGCCGCCCGCCGTGCAGCCAGCCCTGGCCGTAGAACTCGTTGATCGCATACGGCGAGGGCAGTCCGTCGCCGGTGATCCGCTGTTCGGAACGGACGGTTGCCTCGCGGGCGGTGCGGCTGCGCAGTGTCAGGCCATCCCGTTCGCCGATCAACTCGACGAGCGGCGCCTCGCGGCCGGCCTCCGGGTCGGGTGCGGCCAAGACCCAGGTCGACACGTCGATCCTGCTCGCCGCCCAGGTGACCCGGTCCACCGCGTACGTCCGGTCGTCGCCCCCGACCAGCACCCGGTCGTTCGCCCAGATGACCAGCTCCAGATAGCCGTCGAGGGGAATCCGGCGCACCTGCGCGGTGGTGAGGTCGACGACGACCAGTTCCTTGGTCTGCGCGAACGCCGCCGACTTGCCGTCCGGCGACAGCACGCCCGGCTTCACGGCGAGTGCCTCGTTGTAGCCCGCATCCCGGGTGGGTTGCAGCGTCACCACGTCGAGGCTGCGTACCACGCCGTCGTTGCCGAGCACCCGCACCGGGCCGTCCGCGCGATTTTCCTCGTCCGTCGGCTGGAACAGCGCCAGCGCCCGCTGGACCGGTCGCTCGGAGAGCGGCACGGTCGCCGGGCCGCCGAGCCGGGCCAGCGGATCGGGTGGGAAGGCCAGCTCGGCGGGCGGGTGCTGCACGGGATCGGCGTGCGTGGGGACGGCGGTCGGAGTCGGCGCCACCGAGTGGTTCGGTGGTGGGTCGGTTGGCCGCAGGACCGCCACCGTGCCACCGCCGACGAGTGTCACGGCCAGGGCGACCACGACGACGACCCGTCGGGTACGCCGCTTGCGCAGGGCCCGGTCCCAACTGGCCACTGCCGGCTGGCTGGGCAGCACGTCCTCGACGGTGATGGTCAGCAACCGGCGCAGGTCCTGCTCGTTCACGGGTTCACCTCCATGCCGGCGGCCAGATCGGCCGAGCCCTGCCGTGGCCGGGCGTCCCGGGCGAGGTCAGGGGCGACCTCGCGGAGGCGGCGTAGCGCCGCGTGACACTGGCTCTTCACGGTGCCGACGGTCACCCCGAGCGCCTCGGCGGTGGCGACCTCGGTCAGGTCTTCGTAGTAGCGCAACACCAGGACGGCCCGCTGCCGGGGCGGCAGCAGGCTCAGTGCGTCGTGCATGGTCAGCCGCAGCGCGCCGTCCCGGTCGTGGGTCGCCCGGTCCGGTGGTGTGGCGCTCAGCCACTCCCGCCGTCGCCGTCGCCACCACGACACCGCGTCCCGGTAGAGGATGGCCCGCACGTACGCGGAGGGGTCGCCGTCGCGGACCGACGCCCAGCGCAGCGCCAGCTTGAGCAGGGCGTCCTGGAGCAGATCCTCGGCCTGGTGCTGGTTGCCGCAGATCAGATAGGCCGCACGGAGCAGCCGGTGTTGGTGGTTCTCCACGAAGGCGAGGTAGCCGTCCCGGCCGTCGTGTCCCGTCGGTGCCATCCGCCCCCTCCCGGCCGCCGCGTTACGCGTCACCTGCCAGACGCACGGCGAGGGGTAAAAGGTTGGGTCAGTTTTCCGGATTCCCGGTCAGGTAGCGCTGCAGGGTCGGCGCGATCCAGGCGACCAGCTCCTCGGCTGGCAGATCCACAACCGGTGGCAGGCGGACGATGTATCGGGTGAAGGCCAGACCGAGGATCTGACTGGCCACCAGACCGGCACGGCGGGCTGTCGTCGCCGGGTCGGTGCCGAACGTGGCCACGGCGGCGGTGAGCTGGTCGGCGAAGATGCCGCGCATGCGCTCCGCGGCGCCCGGATTGGTGCTGGCCGCCCGGAGCAGCGCCACGAGCGTCTCGTCGCCCTCCCATCGGGTGAGGAAGTGCCGGATCAGCACCTCGCCGAGGTGGGCGGGCGGCACCGGGGCCAGATCGGGCAGGCGGAGGTCGAACTCGGCGGCCGCCGCGAAGAGCCCCTCCTTGCTGCCGTAGTAGCGCATCACCATCGACGGGTCGATCTGGGCGTCGGCGGCGATGGCCCGAATCGTGGCGCGCTCGTAACCGTCCGCCGCGAAGCGTTCCCGGGCCGCTCGCAGGATCGCCGCCCGGGTGGCGTCGGAGCGACGGCTGTGGGTCGGTTGGGCGGACGCGGTCATGGCGACGACCGTATGCCAACAACTGTTGACACACAATCGGCAGCGCCCTAGCGTTGCCAACACGTGTTTGCCAACAAGTGTTGGCAATGGCTTCTCCGGAGGTGGCCATGCTGCCCGTGAGCACCGACGTGCTGGTGGTGGGCGCCGGCCCCACCGGTCTCGCCACCGCGCTGACGCTCGCCCGACGCGGGATCGAGGTGACCGTGCTGGACCAACTGGCCGCGCCGCCGACGACCTCCCGCGCGGCGGTCGTGCACGCGTACACCCTGGAGGTGCTGGACCGGATCGGCGCGGCGGCGCCGCTCGTCGCCCAGGGGATGCGGTCGCCGCGCTTCACCGTGCGCGACCGGGACCGGGTGTTGCTGACGGTGCCGTTCCACGAGTTGCCGTCCCGCTTCCCCTACGCGCTGCTGATCTCGCAGTCGGTCACCGAGGCGGTCCTCACCGCACAGTTGGCAGCCCACGGCGTCCGGGTCCGACGGCCGTCCCGGCTGACCGGCCTGAGTACGACCGGCGGCGGCGTGCTCGCGCGGGTCGACGGGGCAGAGCTGCGCGCCCGGTACGTGGTCGGTGCCGACGGCCTGCACAGCACCGTCCGGCAGGCAGCCGGCATCGGCTTCACCGGCCCCCGCGACGAGGAGTCCTTCGTGCTCGCCGACGTACGGGTGGACAGCGCCCTGCCCGGCGACGAGGTGGCGCTCTTCCTCGCCCGGTCCGGTCCGCTGATCTGGGCCCCGCTGCCGGGCGGGGTGGTCCGGCTGGTGGCCGCGGTGGCGAGCGCTCCGCCGGATCCGGCTGCGGCGTACCTCCAGGCGCTGCTCGACGAGCGCGGTCCGGCGCGACGACCCGACCGGGTGACCGAGGTCCTCTGGGGCTCCCGGTTCCGGGTGCACCATCTGATCGCCGACACCTTCCGAGCCGGGTCGGTGCTGCTGGCCGGGGACGCCGGGCACGTACACAGCCCGGCCGGCGGTCAGGGCATGAACCTCGGCATCTGCGACGCGGTCGCCCTCGGCACCGCCGTGGCGGACGTGCTCGACGGAGGCCCGGAGTCGCTGCTCGACGACTACAGCGACGGGCAGCGGCCGATGGCCGAGGACGTGCTGAGTTTCGCCGCCGGGCTGACCCGGCTGGCGACCGTCCCCCCGGCCCACCGACCCGCCCGGGACGTGCTGATCCGGCTGCTCGGCGCACTGCCGCCGGCCCGCCGGAAGGTCGCGCTACGCCTGTCCGGGTTGTCCCACCGGCAGCCGGCGTCAGGCTAGGCAACCACGCTCTGGTTCGGCACGCCGGTCGCGGCCGGCCGCAGTGTCCGCCACGCGGCCACTGTGACAAGCGCGAACGTGCCTGCCGCCGCGCCCGCCACCGGCACCGTGCCGTACGCCGCGGCGGCCAGGCCGGCGAGCACCGCCCCGACCGGTGCGGTGAGCAGACCCACCATCCGCTGCGCCGCACCGACCCGGCCGAGCAGCCCGGCCGGCACGTGCCGCTGCCCGTACGACGCGCACAGGCTGTTCCACACCACGGTCCCGGCGGCGAAGACGGCCAACGCGAGGCCACCCGGCACCGGATCGCGAGCGAGCGCGAACCCGGTCAGTGCCACGGTCTCCACGGCGAGCACGGCGCGAAGCGCCGGCAGCGTGCCGACCCGGGCGGCGAGCCGGCCGGCACCGAGCGCCCCCGCCACACCGCCGACGATGGCGGCCGCGGCGAACAGCCCGTACCCCGCGGGCGGCACCCGCAGCACGTCGAGCGCGTAGAGCACCTGCACCGCCATGATTCCGCTGATCGCCAGGTTGCTGGCGGCGGCGAGCAGGGTGACCCGCCACAGTGTCCGGTGGCCGCGTAGCCACCGCACCCCCTCGGCGATCTCGCTCCACACCGACCCGCGTCGTCCGTGCGCGACCGGGGCCGGAGTCGCAACCGGTGCCAGGGCCAGCACGAGCAGGGCGGCGGCGGCGAAGGTGACGGCGTCGAGAGCGAACGGCAGGGCCGGGGCGACGGCGAAGAGGAGACCGGCGGCGGGTGCGCCGAGGAAGCCGCCGGCCACCGCGGCCCCCGCCTGCAGTCGACCGTTCGCCCGGGGCAGCGCGTCCGGGGGCACCAGCGCCGGAAGCAGGGCGAACGACGCCGAGTCGAAGAGCGTGCCCAACGCGGCGAGGAGGAACGCGGCCAGCAGCAGCACCGCGACACCGATCCGGTCGAGGGCGACCGCGACGGCCAGCGCCGCCACCACGGTGGCGCGTACGCCGTCGACCAGGGACATCGTCCGACGTCGGTCCCAGCGGTCCGCGTACACGCCGCCGAGCAGGCCGAAGAGCAGTGGCGGGAGCTGACCAGCCACGACGACCGCCGCGATGATCCGGGGGTCGCGGGTCACCGTCGCGGCCAGCAGGGCCAGCGCCGGCGTACGCAGCGCGTCCCCGAGCCTCGACGAGACGGCGGCGGACCAGAGCAGCCGGAAATCTCGGCCGAGCGGAGGGGAGGTCATCCGGTGACCGTGCGGGTTCGACCGGGTCGAGGGTCAAGCCGCTGTCCTCCATCGCAGGCAGTTCGCGGTCTAGGCTTGCCCGGTGACGGTGGAGCAGCAGGCACGGGGTGCGGCGGGTACGGGCCGGCGCAGGTCCCGCAAGGACGAGATTCTGGAGATCGCGGTTGGTCTGTTCGCCGCCCGCGGCTACCACGGTGTGTCGATGGACGACATCGGCGCGGCCGCTGGGGTCACCGGTCCGGCGCTCTACCACCACTTTGCCGGCAAGGAGGCGATGCTGGCTGCCGCGCTCATCCCGGTGAGTGAGGGTCTGCTGGCCGGCGGTCGGGAACGCGCGGTCGGGCACCCGGACGATCCCCGCGAGGTGCTGGAGTCCCTTATCGACTTCCATGTCGAGTTCGCGCTGGCCAACCCGGCGGTGATCGCGCTGCACCTGCACGAGCTGGACCGCCTGCCGGAGGAGCCGCGGCGGCGCATCCGCCGGCTGCAACGGCTCTACGTCGAGGAGTGGGTGACGGTGCTCACCGCACTGCACCCGGGCATGCCCGACGGTGAGGCACGGGTGATCGCGCACGCCGCGTTCGGTCTGATGAACTCGACCCCGTTCCTCGGCGGTGAGGTGGATCGGCGGCGTCGCGCCGAGCTGTTGCGCGGGGCGGCCCTGGCCGCGCTGCTCGCCTGAGTCGACTCGTCAGAAGCCGGCCGGTCGTGATTCCCTGACATCGTCCCAACATCCGGACGCCGGGAGGAAACATGATCGAGTCACTGTTGGTCGCCAATCGGGGCGAGATCGCCCGCCGGATCATCCGTACCGCCAAGCGGCTCGGCATCCGCGCGATCGCTGTGTACTCGGAGGCCGACGCCGACCTGCCGTTCGTCGCCGAGGCCGACGAGGCGGTCCTGATCGGCCCGCCGGCTCCGGCGCAGAGTTACCGCAACACCGAGGCGATCCTCGCCGCCGCCACGTCGACAGGCGCGCAGGCCATCCACCCCGGGTACGGCTTCCTGTCGGAGAACGCCGAGTTCGCCCGTACCGTCGAGGCCAGCGGCCTGATCTGGGTCGGGCCCGGCGCGGACGCGATCACCGCGATGGGCGACAAGATCAACGCTCGGAACCTGATGGCGGCGGCCGGCGTTCCGGTCGCGCCCGGCACCACCGACCCGGCCGCCGACCTGGACGCGGCGGTGACGGCCGCCGCCGAGATCGGCTACCCGGTGATGGTCAAGGCCGCGGCCGGTGGCGGCGGCATGGGCATGGGCGTGGCCGTCGACGAGGCGGCGCTGCGCACCGAGTACGACAAGGTGCGCGCGTTCGCCGAGCGGATGTTCGGTGACGGCTCGGTGCTGATCGAGCGGTTCTTCCCCCGGGTGCGGCACGTCGAGGTGCAGATCCTCGGCCTGGCCGACGGTCGGGTGGTGGCGCTCGGCGAGCGGGAGTGCTCGGTGCAGCGGCGTAACCAGAAGCTGGTCGAGGAGTCCCCGTCCCCGGCGGTCTCGCCGGAGCTGCGGTCCCGCCTGCTGGCGGCGGCGGTGCGCGCGGGTGAGGCGGTCGGCTACCGCAACGCCGGCACGGTGGAGTGCCTGCTCGACCCGGCCACCGGCGACTTCTTCTTCCTGGAGATGAACACACGCCTTCAGGTGGAACACCCGGTGACCGAGTACGTGTACGGCATCGACCTGGTCGAGGAGCAGTTGCGGGTGGCGTCCGGGCTGGCCCCGACGTTCGACCCGGACGCGTTGACCTCGCGGGGCCACGCCATCGAGATGCGGGTCAACGCCGAGGACCCGAAGCGCTTCCTGCCCGGTCCCGGTGTGATCAGGACCTGGGTGGAGCCGGCGGGTGACGGTGTCCGGGTGGACTCCGGCTACACCGAGGGCAACACGGTCACCCCGTTCTACGACAGCCTGCTGGCCAAGCTGATCATCACCGGCGCCACCCGGGCGGAGGTGCTGGAACGCGCGAAGGTCGCGGTGGCCGCCTTCCAGATCGCCGGCCCGAAGAACAACCTCCCCTTCTTCACCGAGCTGCTCGACAACGAGGAGTTCCTCTCCGGCGCCTACGACACGGCCATCGTCTCCCGCATGCGCTGACCCCGACCCCGTTGATCAAGAGTGAGGTGACCCCGTGACGGACCTGCCGGGTTTCGTTTCCATTCGTGAGGTTGGGCCACGGGACGGGTTGCAGAACGAGGACCCGATCCCGACCGATGCCAAGGTGCGGCTGCTCGACGCCCTCTCCGGCACCGGGGTGCGCCGGATCGAGGCGGTGTCGTTCGTGCACCCGAGGGCGATTCCGCAGATGGCCGACGCCGACGAGGTGTGGCAGCGGGCGGTGCGGGCCGACGGCGTGCGCTACTCGGCGCTGGTGCCGAACACCCGGGGTGCCCAGCGCGCCCTCGCGGCCGGCTTCACCGAGATCGAGGTGGTGGTCTCGGCCAGCGACACGCACAACCGACGCAACGTCAACCGGTCCACCGACGAGTCGCTCGACGACATCGCCGAGCTGATCGACCTGCTGCACGCCGCCTCCGCGCGGGTCGAGGTGATCGTCGCGACGAGCTTCGGCTGCCCGTACGAGGGGGACATCGACCCGCTGCGGGTGGCCGGCATCGTGGACCGGGTGGTCCGTGACGGCGCGGACCGGGTCGCGTTCGGCGACACCACCGGAATGGGCACCCCACGCCGGGTCCGCGAGCTGCTGACCGCGGTACGCGACCGCAACGCGCACGTGCCGGTGCTGCTGCACTTCCACAACACCAGGGGTACGGCGCTGGCCAACCTGTTGACCGCGCTGGAGCTGGGGGTCACCGAGTTCGACGCCAGCGTCGGTGGTCTGGGCGGTTGCCCGTACGCGCCGGGGGCGAGCGGCAACCTGGCCACCGAGGAGGCCGTGCACATGCTGCACGACATGGGCATCGACACCGGCATCGATCTGCCGGCGCTCATCGAGGCGGCGGAGTTGGCCGAGGAGTTGCTCGGCAAGAAGCTGCCGTCCGGTGTGCTGCGGGCCGGTCCGCGTACCCGGCTGACGCCGCTGCCGAGCTGAGGACGCGACGAAGGGGCCGGCGCGGGCGCCGGCCCCTTCCACCTGCCGAGTCGGTCAGCTCACCGGAGCGACCACGCTCGGCCAGCTGTCCCGGAAGACGTTCGCGTTACGGTCGGTGGCGCTGAACGTGCCGGCGAAGAGACTGCTCACCCGGTTCGCCTCGGCGGTGCTCGGGTACGGGTTGGTGCAGCCGGTGCCGGCGCTGCCGCCGGACATCAGGATCGCGCAGTTGCCGTTGTAGTTGTCCGGCAGGCCGAGGATGTGCCCGATCTCGTGGGTCATGATCCGCAGCACGCTGTACTGCGCCGCCTGCTGGGTGTCGATGTAGACCCGGCCGTTGCCGAGGCTGGTCCGCACGGCGTAGGAACCGCCGCCGGTGATCCGGTAGATCCGCAGGTTGGAGCCGCAGTTCGCGGAGAGCGTCAGGTTCGACGTGGCGTTGTTCCAGATCGAGGCGGACTGGTTGGCGACGCTGGCGTAGCTGCCCGCCTGGCTGGTGTTGTAGCAGATGGTCATGGCGGCGGACGCGGGTGCGGGGTTGGCGACCGTGACGCCGACGGTTGCGAGTGCCGTCGCGAGGAACGCGACCGCGAGCCGATTGAGTCGTGAGGTCATCGCTGACTCCAATCCGGGAGGAGGGGTGCCAGGAGCCTAGCGATAAGGATTCATGTTATTCAATGTCTTGTGTTGGGCCTCGCCGGTCTGATTCGCTCATGGGTCGCGGGTGGTCGCGCCGATGCGCTAGCCTAACGATCGTTCAGGTCAGGATGGCGAGGGAGTCGGCGTGACGCTCGACGGTGAGGCACTGGAGCAGCTGCGCAAGCGGGCCCGATCCGGCGGCGCGGACAAGTACCACGCGGCCAACGCCGCCAAGGGCAAGCTCTTCGCCCGCGAGCGGGTCGCGCTCCTGGTCGACGAGGGCTCGTTCGTCGAGGACGGCCTCTACGCCAACGCGCTCGCCGACGGGCTGCCCGCCGACGGCGTGGTCACCGGCACCGCCACCATCGACGGTCGGCAGGTCTGCCTGATGGCCAACGACTCCACGGTCAAGGCCGGCAGTTGGGGCGCCCGCACCGTCGAGAAGATCATCCGCATCATCGAGCGCGCGTACGGCGCCGGCGTGCCGATGGTCTACCTGGTCGACTCGGCCGGCGCGCGGATCACCGACCAGGTCGACCTCTTCCCCGGCCGCCGCGGCGCCGGCAAGATCTTCTGGAACCAGGTCCGCGCCTCCGGCTCGATCCCGCAGGTGTGCGCGCTGTTCGGCCCGAGTGCCGCCGGAGGGGCGTACATCCCGGCGTTCTGCGACGTGGTCGCCCTGGTCGACGGCAACGCCAGCATGTACCTCGGCTCCGACCGGATGGTCGAGATGGTCACCGGGGAGAAGACCACCCTGGAGGCGATGGGCGGGGCCAAGGTGCACACCGCCGAGTCCGGCGTGGGGCACTTCCTCTGCAAGACCGAGGCCGACGCGCTGGACGTGGTCAAGACCTACCTGTCGTACCTGCCGGCGAACTGGACGCAGGCGCCGCCGGCCGCGCCGGCGGTCGCCGCGCCCGCGAAGGCCGACCTGGCCGCGCTGGTGCCGGCGAGCGAACGGCAGGCGTTCGACATGCGGCGGTACGTCAAGGGCCTGCTCGACGAGGGTTCGTTCTTCGAGATCCAGGCGCTCTGGGCGAAGGAGCTGACCATCGGCTTCGGTCGTCTCGACGGTCAGGTCGTCGGCGTGCTGGGCAACAACTCGATGTTCAAGGGCGGTGTGCTCTTCGTCGACTCGGCCGACAAGGCGACCCGGTTCGTGCAGCTCTGCGACGCGTTCAACGTGCCGCTGCTGTTCCTCAGCGACGTACCCGGCTTCATGGTCGGCAGTGTGGTGGAGAAGCAGGGCATCATCCGGCACGGCGCCAAGATGATCACCGCGATCTCCGAGGCGACGGTGCCGAAGATCTGCGTGGTGGTCCGCAAGGCGTACGGCGCCGGCCTCTACGCGATGGCCGGCCCCGGGTTCGAGCCGGACGCCACGATCGCGCTGCCGAGCGCGAAGATCGCGGTCATGGGCGCCGAGGCCGCCGTGAACGCGGTCTACGCCAACAAGATCGCGGCAATCGAGGACGAGGCCGAACGGGCCGCCTTCGTGGCCGCCAAGCGGGCCGAGTACGAGCAGGACATCGACGTCGTCCGGCTGGCCAGCGAGCTGGTCGTGGACGCCATCGTCGAACCGCACGACCTGCGTACCGAGTTGGTCCGTCGCTTCGCGGCCGCGCGGACGAAGGATCGGCACTTCTCCCGCCGTCGGCACGGCGTCACCCCGGTCTGATCCTCGACCCAGGCCCCACCGCGACCCGTCCCGGCGTCACGAGCGCCCGACGGACCGTCCTTACAGGAGGATGAGATGGACTTCCGGCTCACCGACGATCAAGCGGCGCTGCGGGAGAGCGTGCGGGACTTCGCGCGCCAGGTGGTCGCCCCGGTCATCGCCGAGCACTACGAGCAGCACACCTTCCCGTACGAGGTGATCCGCCAGATGGGCAAGATGGGCCTGTTCGGCCTGCCCTTCGACGAGGAGCACGGCGGCATGGGCGGCGACTACTTCGCGCTCTGCCTGGCCCTGGAGGAGTTGGCCCGGGTCGACTCCAGCGTGGCCATCACGCTGGAGGCGGCGGTCTCACTGGGCGCGATGCCGATCTACCGGTTCGGCACGGCGGAGCAGAAGGCGACGTGGCTGCCCAGGTTGCTCAGCGGCGAGGCGCTGGCCGGGTTCGGTCTCACCGAACCGGGCACCGGCTCGGACGCCGCTGGCACCCAGACGCGGGCGGTGCTCGACGGGGACGAGTGGGTGATCAACGGGTCGAAAGCGTTCATCACCAACTCGGGGACCGACATCACGGCCATGGTGACCGTCACGGCGGTGACCGGCACGAACCCGGACGGCTCCAAGGAGCTGTCGACGATCATCGTGCCGACCGGCACGCCCGGATTCACCGTGGCGCCCGGCTACTCCAAGGTGGGGTGGACCGCCTCGGACACGCACGAGCTGACGTTCGACGACTGCCGGGTGCCGGCGGCCAACCTGCTCGGCGAGCGGGGCCGGGGATTCGCGCAGTTCCTGCGGATCCTCGACGAGGGCCGGATCGCCATCGCCGCCCTGGCGGTCGGCCTCGCCCAGGGCTGCGTCGACGAGTCGATCAAGTACGCGAAGGAGCGGCACGCGTTCGGTCGGTCGATCGGCGCCAACCAGGCCATCCAGTTCAAGATCGCCGACATGGAGCTGAAGGCGCACACCGCCCGACTTGCCTACTACGACGCCGCCGCCCGGATGCTCGCTGGCGAGCCGTTCAAGCGCCAGGCCGCCATCGCCAAACTGCACGCCAGCACGATCGCGGTGGACAACGCCCGGGAGGCCACCCAGATCCACGGCGGATACGGATTCATGAACGAGTACCCGGTGGCCCGCTTCTGGCGGGACTCCAAGATCCTGGAGATCGGCGAGGGCACGAGCGAGGTGCAACGCATGATCATCGCTCGCGATCTGGGTCTCTGAAGGTCCGCCGCGGCGGGCCTTCCGGTCGGTCCGGCAGGGCTGTCCGTAGGGCTGTCGGATTATCGGCGAACGGGCGTCGGTAGCCCGACGTTCGGCTGCCGACGGTCGTAGTCCATCCGTACTCTTCGTGGCCATGACTCCGGATCATGATCGGTCACGGAGCCCGGCTGGTCGTACCTCCCTGCCGGAGCTGCTCCGCGGGCATCGACGTGCCGCCGGCCTGACCCAGGCCGAGCTGGCGTCCCGTGCCGGGGTGGGTGTGCGGACGGTGCGTGACCTGGAGCGGGGCCGTTCGGTCCGGCCGCAACGCACCACCGTCGAGTTGCTCGCCACGGCGTTGGCGCTGACCGGCGCCAGCCGGGCGGCGTTCCTGGCCGCCGCCCGCGGCCCCTCCGGCGCTGACTCACCCCGGCCGGGCACCACCCCGCCCGCGCTCGCGATCGGTGACCAGACGACAGCGCTCGCGGCGGCCACCAACCCGCCGGTCACACTTCCGCCGCCGGTCGCGCTCGTCGGCCGGGAACGCGACCTCACCGAGCTGGCCGAGATGCTGACCGCAAAGCGTGGGCCCCGGCTGGTGAGCCTCGTCGGGTTGGCCGGCGTCGGCAAGACCGCGCTGGCGACGGCGGTGGCACACCTGGTGGCCGTCGCCCACCCGGGCGGTGTGGCCGGAGTGCTTGTGGCGGAGGGCGCGGACGGGCCGGACGTGTTCGCCGCCTCGATGGCCGGACTGAGCGCGGCCCGGCTGCCGGAACTCGTGGCCCGGCTCGCCGGACGGCCGGCGCTGCTGGTGCTGGACGCGGTGGAGCACGCGCCGGGTCCGGCCGCCACGACGCTGCACCGGCTGCTCGGTGCCGTGCCCTCGTTGCGGGTGCTGGTCACCGGTCGGCACCCGGTCGGACTGCCCGGCGAGAGGGTCTGGCCGGTCGCGCCGCTCGACGTGCCGCCACCGGGCGCCGAACGCGCGGGAGCGGCCACGCTCGAATCGTGGCCGGCGGTCGCGTTGTTCACCTCCCGACTGGCTCAGGTCCGCCGGGAGCCGCCCACCCCCGATGAGCTGCCCGCGCTCGTCGCGTTGGTCCGCAGGCTGGGAGGGCTGCCGCTGGCCATCGAGCTGATGGCCGCCCGGGGCCGTCTGCTCGACCTCACCGAACTGCTCGACAGGTACGGCGACCGCGTGCTCGACCTCGCCACTCCCGCCGATCCGGCGGCCCGGCCCGGCTGGGACCCCCCGGACGCGCGTACCCGTCCTTCCCGCGAGTCGGACCCCGCCTCGGCGGCGGTGTCGGTCACCCTGCGGGACGCGGTGGCGACCAGCTACCGGTTGCTGGCACCCGACGAGCGGGCAGCGCTGCGGCAGCTCGCCGTGTTCGGCGACCGCTGGTCGGTGGAGTTGGCCGAGGAGATGCTCGGCGACAAGGCCGACCGGGACGGCACGGTGGCGATCGACCCCGTTCCGCTGCTGGACCGGCTCGTCGAGCTGGGGCTGCTGAGCGTACGCGGCACCGGGCAGTTCCGGTTCCGGCTGCTCGACGCGGTCCGCGACTACGCCGTCGAGCAGGCGGCCGGGGCGGGTGAGTTGACCTGCATCAGGCGTCGGCACGCCGAGGTGATCGCGCGCCTGGTGGCGCGGACGGCGGGTGATCTGGTCGGCCCCCGGCAGCCCGACGCGGTGCACCGACTGGACGAGATGAGCAGTGACATCAGCTCGTCGCTGGCCCACGCGACCACCGACGACCCGCTCACCGCGCTGCGGCTGGCCGCGTGCCTGACCCGCTGGTGGCGGTTCCGTGGGCGCGACGTCGCCGGGCGACAGTGGTTGCGGCGGCTGCTGGCGGACCCGCGGACCGCCGACGCCGATCCGATCCTGCGTGCCTGGGGCGCGCTGGGGATTGCCCGGCTCGCGGTCGAGCACGGTGCGGGCGCCGAGGAACTGTCGACGGCGCGTACGGCGTTGGAGATCTTCCAACAGGTCGGCGATGTCACCGGGGAACTGGAGGCACGAAACGTCCTCGGCACCCTGCTGATCGACGTCGGTGGGCAGGACGAGGCTCGAGAGCAGGCCGAGACGGCGCTGCGGTTGGCCGCCCGGAACGGACGTACCCGGGATCTGGCGGTGGCCCAGAACAGTCTTGCCTGGCACGAGATCCGGACCGGTGACCTGGCCGCCGCCCGTCGCCGGCTCGCCGCGGTGGACCGGCTCGCCGCCGAGAGCGGAGAGCAGCGCCTTCGGGTGCTGGCCTGGGCCAGTCGGGCCGAGGTCGCCCGCCTGGAGGGCTGGTACGCGGACGCCGTCGACCAGGGCCGGCGGACGCTCGCGGCGTTGTCCGAGCTGGGTGATCCGAGGCGACGCCGCCGGGTGCTTGGGAAGATCGGGTTGGCGCTCGCCCAGGACGGGCGTGCCGCGGAGGCGACCGAGGTGCTCACCGAGCTGCGTGCGGGGGCCGCTGAGGCGGCGGCGGCCGAATCACCGCGAGCGCCGGCTCGGCGGGCCGTGATACCGCGCCAACGCTCGGAGGACGCGGCGCTGCCGGCCGGCGGGCCGGAGGCGGGGCTCGGTGCGTTGATCGAGGGAAATCTGGCGCTGCACCGGGGCGATCGCGAGTTGGCCGCCGAGTGGTTCGCCGCCGCCGCCGACGCCAGAGGTCAGGAGCGCCGAGACGTGGTGGAGGCGCTTGTCGGGCTGGCCGCGAGCACCGCGGACCCGGCGGTCCTCGAGCGGCTGGAGCGGGTCTGCGAGGAGAGCGGCATTCGACTGCTGCCGCAGGAATCGGGACTGCTCTACGCGCTGACGGCCGCCCGGAGCGGACCGGAAGCGCCGTAGGAGGGCCGGTGCCGGTGCCCGTGCGTGGGCGTGGGCGTGGTGAGAGTGGCGCGGACGAAGAGCCCCCTTGGTGCTACCCCTCGCTGTTCGCCCGCGCCGTCACCCCCCGGTGATCCCCGGTGCGGGAAGCCTGCCACCCCCACGAGAGCGGAACGTCGGGTTTGGTGGAATTCTCCGGCTTGGCTGGCGCAGTTCTGCCGGTCTTTCTGCCGGTGCTGGCAACCGTCGATCCCGGAGGCTCAGGGCCGGGTGGCGGCGGCCTCCTGCTCGGGGCTGATGTCGTCGCTGCCGGCGGTGGCGCAGGGATGCGCGGCGTCGCGCACCCGGCGCAGCCCGTCGAGCAGGGCTGCCAGCGCCTCCGGGTCGAGTTGGCCGGTGAACCACTGCTCGATCATCTGGAGGTGCCCGGGTAGCGTCTCGTTCAGACGTTGCATCCCGGCGGCGGTGACCACGGCGTACGAGCTGCGCCTGTCGTTCGGGCAGGCCCGGCGGATGAGCAGCCCGTCACGTTCCATCCGGTCCACCACGCGGGTCACGCCGCTTGTCGACAACGAGGTCTGCGCGGCCAGGTCGGTCATTCGTAGTTGGTTGCCCGGCGAGCGGGCCAGTCGGGTGATGACCTCGAACTCGACCGCGGAGAGGCCGTGCTCCTCGAATTGGGCGTTGAACCGGGCTGACAGCCCGGCGTGTGCCTCGAAGAGCAGGCCGACGGCGGTGATCCGGGGATCGTCGAAGACGTTGGTCACTCGTTAATCCTACCAGTACTTGACAGAGGGAATGTTGTTGCGACTATATTTGCTACAGCAGTCGTTGGGCTACTAAACAATCTCCTGGAGGACAGCAGCATGACCAGCAGCATCGATGCGGTTACCCGCGATTGGGACGGTCTCACCATCCCGGCGGCTGGCACCTACGCCCTCGACGTGGCGCACAAGCGGGTGGGCTTCGTCGCACGACACATGATGGTGAGCAAGGTGCGCGGTGAGTTCAAGGAGGCGACCGCCACCATCACCATCGGCGAGGACCCGCTGCAGTCGTCGGTCGTCGCGACCATCCAGGCGGCCAGCATCGACACCACCCAGACCGACCGGGACGCGCACCTGCGCAGCCCCGAGTTCCTGGACTCGGAGAAGTTCCCGACGCTCGAGTTCCGCAGCACCGGGGTCAAGTCCCGTCGTGGCAGCGAGTTCGTGCTCACCGGTGAGCTGAGCATCAAGGACGTCACCCGGCCGGTCGAGCTGGAGGTGGAGTTCGAGGGTGTCGGCCGCAGCCCGTTCGGTCAGGACATCTTCGGTTTCTCCGCGAGCACCGAGATCGACCGCGAGGAGTTCGGCCTGACCTGGAACGTCGCCCTGGAGACCGGGGGCGTGCTGGTCAGCCGCAAGATCAAGATCGAGATCGAGGGCGAGGCCGTACGCCAGGCCTGATCTGCCCCGCAGCACCCGTACCCCGGGCCCACGCCGCACGTCGGCGCGGGCCCGGTGTCGTCTCCGCCTCCGACGCCGACCTCGTGGTATTTGTCACGGGCGGCTCGCCCACCATCGCGTCGGTCGCTCGGTCGAACGGGGTACAGATGGCGCCACGAGTGCGCCCGCCCCGATCGATGTCGGATCACCGACGTCGGCCTCTGGCCCGGTCAGGTGGGCGCTCTTACCGTGAAGGGTTCACAATGCGCTTTCCGGGAGGAAGAATCCCGACCGCGCCGGCTGTCGGGAGGACACATGGGCAAGGACGTCGCGCAGGGCGCCTTCACCCGGGATGAGCGCGTCCGCTACCGGCAGAAGGTGCGACGGTGCCTGGACGTCTTCGCCCTCATGTTGGACGACTTCGGGTTCGACGCCGACCGGCCGATGACCGGCCTGGAGATCGAGCTCAACCTGGTCGACTCGGTGGCCGAACCGGCGATGCGCAACGAGGAGATCCTCGCCGACATCGCCGACCCGCTGTTCCAGACCGAGCTGGGACAGTTCAACCTGGAACTCAACGCCGAACCCCGACTGATCGAGGGCACCGGCTTCGCCGACTACGAACACGACCTGCGCGGCAGCCTCTCCCGGGCCGACGAACGCGCAGCCAAGTCCGACGCGAAGATCGTCCTGGTCGGGATCCTGCCCACCCTCACCGAGGGGCACCTGGTCGAGGACAACCTCTCCACGAACGAGCGCTATCGGGTGCTCAACGACCAGATCGTCGGCGCCCGCGGCGAGGACATCGAGCTGGACATCCGTGGCGTCGAGCAGTTACGGACACACACCGACTCGATCGCCCCCGAGGCTGCCTGCACAAGCCTCCAGTTCCACCTTCAGGTCGCACCGGACAGCTTCGCCGACTACTGGAACGCCTCCCAGGCCATCGCCGGGGTGCAGGTCGCGGTCGGGGCGAACAGCCCCTTCCTGTACGGGCGTCAACTGTGGGCCGAGACCCGGATCGCCCTGTTCCAGCAGGCCACCGACACTCGCCCCGACGAGCTCAAAGCCCAGGGCGTACGCCCCCGGGTGTGGTTCGGCGAACGGTGGATCACCTCGATCTTCGATCTCTTCGAGGAGAACGTCAGGTATTTTCCGCCGCTGCTGCCGATCTGCGAGGACGAGGACCCGGTGGAGGTGCTGCATGCCGGCGGTGTGCCGCAGCTCGGGGAGTTGAGACTGCACAACGGCACGGTCTACCGGTGGAACCGCCCGGTCTACGACATCATGGACGGCCGTCCGCACCTGCGAGTGGAGAACCGGGTGCTGCCGGCCGGCCCGACGGTGGTGGACATGCTCGCCAACGCGGCCTTCTACTTCGGGCTGGCGCGGGGTCTGGCCGAGGAGGACCGCCCGATCTGGAGCCAACTCACCTTCTCCTCCGCCGAGGAGAACTTCCAAGCCGCCGCCCGACGCGGCCTCGACGCCGTGCTGCACTGGCCCGGGCTCGGCGACGTGCCGGTGACCAAGCTGGTGCTGGAGCGGCTGCTGCCCACCGCCGCCGCCGGCCTGGACGGCTTCGGCGTCGCCCCGGCGCAACGGGACCGGCTGCTCGGCATCATCGAGCAACGCTGCCGTACCGGCCGCAACGGAGCCGTCTGGCAGACCGAGACGGTGTGGTCGGCGGAGCGGCGGCACGGCATGGACCGGTCGGCCGCGCTGCACCACATGGTCCAGCGCTACGCGGAACTCCAACGAGCCAACGAACCCGTCCACACCTGGCCAGTCCCCTAACCCACCCCCACCCACCCAACCCCACCCCGGAGCGCGTCACCGAGCGCGTCGATCATGAGGTTATAGGCGCGACACGCCGTGCCGGATGGCTACAACCTCATGATCGACGCGCTCGGGCCGAGGGCGGGGCGAGGCGGGGGCCGGGGCGGGGCGCGGGGGGCGGGGCCGGGGGTTAGTCGGAGGTGGGGCGGGTGGATCGGCGGGATGCGCGGGTGCGGCGGGCGCTTGGTGTCGGATCCTCTGCGAGGGCGGAGGTGGATGGTTCGGTGCGCGGTGCGGGCACCCTCGGTGCGGGCACCCACGGCGTGGCGTCCGCACCTGGCGTGGCGTCCGCACGTGGCGTGGCGTCCGCACGTGGCGTGGCGTCCGCACGTGGCGTGGCGTCCGCACGTGGCGTGGCGTCCGCGCCTGGCGTGGCGTCCGCAGCCGGTGCGGCGCCTGTCGTGGTTGCCCGGGGTGCGGCGTCGGTCCTGCCGCGTCGACCCGGGGTGGCGATGGACGAGCGGGAGGTCGACGGCTCGGAGTCGGGCTCGGCGTTCGGAGCCGGATCGGTCCGTGGGGTCGGCCCGTCGACGGTGACCTGCGTCGAGTCGGCCTGAACTGCCGGGTGCGCCTCGGGTTTCCGCGCTGCGGCAGAGGCGCTTCGGTGGGCAGCCCGACTCCGCTCGCCACGATCGGCGAGGACAGCGGCCAGCATCGAGCCGCCGATCCCCGCGATCACCGCGTACGGGGCGATCAGTTGGGTGGAGAGCTGCGTGGGGCCCAGCGTCGACCAGTGCGGCAGGGTGGTCAGGTAGGCGAGCGCGACAAGCACCGGGCCGGCAGCGCCGGAGGCCGCGGCCCCGACGCGGTGCCCGGCCGACCGGGCCGTCCGCCGGGCGGCCAGCACGCCGATCAGCAGCGCGGGCACGAGTGCCAACAGCGCGCCGGGCCAGTAGAGCTGGTCGGAGATCCAGTACCGCGGGTGGTCCGGATCGAAGTGCCAGGTGCCGAGTTGGGCACCTGTCAGCCCGCGTCCGACGCGTACCCCGTCGATCACCGAGACCACCGCGAGCAGCCAGAGCCAGGCGGCGGTCGCGGTCACGTTGATCGCGGCGGCCCGGGACCGAAGCGCCCAGCCGGCGACGAGCACGCCGATCAGGATGCCCAGCGTCGCCTGCACGGCGGCGGTCCGTTGCGGCGCCCCGGTGTCGGCACCGGTCGCGACCCGCGCCGGCACGGCGATCAGCAGCACGGTGACCAGGCCGCCGATCCCGGCGCTGAGCGCCAGGACCACCCGCCGCAGCAGGCCGTCTCGGTCGGCGGACGCCGCGTCGGTCACCTGCGGCGATCGGCCGTCCGTCGGCTCCGGGCCGGGCCGGTCGGCGGCAGGTGGATCCATGGCGGTCGCCGAGTCGGAAACCTCGGCTGCTGTCGGGCCGGTCAGCGGCGGTTCGGCCGTCGTCGGCGCGCCACGTTGCTGGAGCCGCTGCGCACAGACCGCGCCGAGGACGGTCGAGCTGGCGGCGAGCCAGGTGGCCCAGGCGAGGCCATCGGCCCAGGCCGTGTCGCTGGCGCCCGCTTCGGTGGGCCGTCCAGGTGATGACGCCGAGTCCGTAGCCGAAGCCCAGTTGCGCGGCGCCCGCGCCGGCAGCGATTCCGATCGCGGTCGCGATCGACACTCCCCAGCCCTGTCTGGCCATGCCGGGCAGCGTAACGTCCCGTCGTCGGCGCGGCGAGTCGCAACGACCCGCCGGTATGGACCGACAGTCGGTGCGGCGGATTGGGCGGCGGACGGTACGGTCGCCGGTGATGAGGCGGTGGGCGGTATGACGGACACGAGCACGGGCCCGCAGGATGCCGCGGGCGGCGCGAGCCGGGCCAGCATGTGGCTGGGTGGTGGGTTGGCCGTTGTGCTGCTCGCCGCGATCGGCGCGACCGGCGGCTGGCTGCTGGCCGGCGATGGGGACGGGTCCCAGGGGGATCCGCTGGCCGTGGCGACCACGACCGGCCCGCCGACCAGCCGCGCCACCGCGGCTCGGCCGAGCACCGGTCGGGCCACGCCGTCGGCCGTCCGGACCTCCGCCGCGGCGACCAAGGGAACCGGCCTGACCGTGCCACCGGTCCTCGGCGTCGACTTCGTGCAGGCCCGGGAGATGTTGCGCGAGCGACGGCTGGGTTGGCGGTTGGTATTCGGCGGCGGAGCCGGTAGCAGTGTCGAGAGCGCCGCACCGCCCGTGGGAACCGCGGTGTCCCGGGGTACGACTGTGGAGCTTCAGGTGGCTGGGCCAGCGCCGGCGGCGGAGGTGCCGGACGTGGTCGGAAAGGACTGCGCCAAAGCCGTCGACAAATTGATCGACGAGGGTCTGTACCCGCGGTACATAAGCGGCCGTAGTGGAAAGGTCGCCCGGCAGGAGCCGGTCGAGGGCGGCTCCGCCCGGTGGAACGACGAGGTCAGCATCTGGTGTGGTGCCGGCGCACCCGAACAACCGACGGTGAAGCCCTCCCCCTGAGCTGTGGCTGGTGAGTCGATCGTCGTCGTGGCCGAGGAGGCGCGACGTGCCCGTGACCGGCGCGGCTCGGCCCGCTGATCCCCACCGCCGGCCGGTTGGGCGACTAGGTTGACGGTCGAGGGCCATGACGCCCGTCCGGTTCGGGAAAGGACGTGCGATGAGCGACGACCGCCAGGAGCCTCCCGCCGGCGAGCACGACGACCGGACCCGCCCACTGCCACCGGCCGCCGACCGGGCGGAGCCGCCGCAACCGACCAGACCCACGAGCGGGCCGGACGAGACGGCGCCGATCGACCGGACTGGCCCGGCTCGTTCCGCCGGGTCACCGGACCAGACCATGCCGATCGACAGTCCCGCAGCGACCCCGCCGGGCCGTCCGGGCACGCCGCCCGCCCCGACGCCAGCGGCCACGCCGCCCGCTCCGACCCCACCCGCGGACCAGACGACGCGGCCACCCGCCGACCAGACGACGCGGCTGCCCGTCGAGCGGTCGGCCGTGCCGTCGTGGTCCGGACGGGCCGAGGTCCGGCCGCCCCGGCCGGACGAAGCCGGAGAGTGGTACGTCGAGGAGCAGAGCGCTCGCCGATGGTGGCTCCCGATCCTGTGGGGTGTTCTCGCGCTGCTGCTCGCCGGCCTGCTCGGCGGGGCGCTCTGGCTGGTGCTCGCCAAGCAGGATGACGACCGGGACGATCCAGACTCCACCCCGTCCGTCCCGCCGGCCAGTGCCACAAGTGCCGCGCCGACAAGCGCGCCCCCCACCTCGGCCGCGCCGACAAGCGAGGCACCGAGCAGCCCGCCGCCCAGCAGCGCGCCGGTCGAGGTGCCGGTGCCGCCGCTCGCCGGCCTGCCGCAGGCCACCGCCGAGGGGTTGCTGAGCCGGCTCGGCCTTGCCTACGAGGTGGTGTACCGGCCGTCGGAGCTGCCGCCCGGGACCGTGGTGGGCACCGAGCCGGGAACTGGCACTCCGGTGTCGACCGAGGACGAGGTGCTGTTGATCATCTCCCAGGCGCGGCCCTCGACGGACGTGAGCCCGACGGCGCCGAGCCCGACGGTGACCGGTACGCCCTGACCTGTGGTCACCACAATCGCCGGCGGGTGCCGACCAGGCCGAGGCCGGCCAGTGAGATGGCGAGGCCGAAGATCCCGGACCAGAACAGGGAGCGGCGGGTGTCCGTCGCGGTGTTCCCGGCCGGAGCCGCTTCGCTGAGCTGCTGCTGCTGCTCGCCGCCGGCACCACCGCCGGTCACCGACCCGGTCGGCTCGGTGACGCCGGCACGGTTGCCCCGGGCGTCGGCGCTGAGCCAGTCGGATTCCTCGGCTGCCGGTGGATCGTCGTCCGTCGGCGGGTGGTCGTCGACCACGGTGATCTCCGGTGCGGGCACCGGTGTGGTCAGGCGGGTGGACGACATCGCCGGGTCGCGGGCGAGGACCAGGACGGTGACCATCGCTCCGAGGAGAGCGAGCAGTCCACAGACATAGGCGATACGGGAGCGGTGGTGCCGCCGCAGGGCGGGCTGATTGACCATGACCATCCCAGGGTCAGGGTCCTGGACGCGCGGGTGGAACGGTGCCGGGGTGGGCGTACCAATTCTATGGCGACGGCACGCCCACCGGCGGCGGATCGCGTCGGTCAGCCGACCCGGAGCGGGGTACGGGTGACCGGTCGCCGGGCTCGTACGGTGTGCGGGCGGGGCTCGGGGGCTGCCTGTAGCCGCTCCAGCCCGTCGCGCTGGACGAAGATCGATCGTCGGTTGACCGCGTCGCCCGCGGCGTTCAGCTCGTAGCCGTCGAGCCAGAGCCAGCCGTCGTAGGTGGGCCAGTCCAGCACCCGGATCACCCGGAACTTGATGGGCCTGAGGAACTGGACACTCGCCGCGCGAGTCACGAGCAGTACGTCACCGGTGCGGGGAAGCACATGGGCTCCTGGGGAGGATGGCCGGCGACTGTGCCGGCGGTGCCTGAACGGGGGACGTCTCGGCCGGTGACGGGGTCGTGCCTCGTGAACCGGTGGTGCGGATGGTGATGGTCGGGCCGTACCTCGCTGGTGGCGTGCCGCCACCCGACCACCACCCGGATGCTGCCGGGAACCGCGCCCGCCGCCGCAGCTTGCCGGCTTGCAGCGGCGGGGTCATTACCCCGGAGCAGGTCTCGGTTGTGCCGGCTGGGCCCGCGTCGTGCCGGGCTTCCTCGCCTCGGTGGGGTCACCACTGCGAGGAAGCGGGCCGAGACGCTGAGTAACCCGTGCCATACGGACAGAGTGCATGAGGGACGTGCTTCATGCAAGTTGCACGTCGACTTTTGCCGATACGTGAGCGAGTCCCGCGAAAGGCCTATTGAAGCCTTCCGCGTACGGACGGCACACTGGGAGCCGGTTTCGCCCGTCGCGGCCGGCCGAGGACCGGCACCACCCCCTTCGTCGCGAACGCTCGCCGGACGACGGTCGCGCCCCCGGCGGGTGTCAGCCAGTGGCGCGTCGACCGGAGGTAGCCCGGGTGGGGTCGAGCAACCAGCGGCGGGGATCAGCGACTCACGGGTTGCGCGATGAGTGAGCGGCGCAGTCCCACAATCAGAAGGCGGCGGCTCGGTGCCGAGCTGCGCCGCCAGCGTGAGTCCGCCGGGATCACCATCGAGATGGTCGCCGAGCAGTTGGAGTGCTCGGCGTCGAAGGTCTCCCGGATCGAGACCGGGCACACCACCGCCACCCCGCGCGACGTCCGGGACATGCTGCGGATCTACGGGGTGGTCGGTGCCGAGAGCGACGAGCTCGTGCAGATCGCGCGCGAGGCCCGACAGAAGGGCTGGTGGCATCCGTACAGCACGGTGCTCGTCGGCGCGTACGTCGGGCTGGAGGCGGCGGCGAGTTCGATCCGGGCGTACGAACAGCAGGTCGTGCCGGGCCTTCTGGAGACCGAGGAGTACGCCGGAGCGATGATCCGCGCGGCTCGGCCGGACTTCACCGCCGATCAGGTCCACCAGAGGGTGCGTGTCCGTCTGGGCCGTCAGTCGTTATTGACCCAGGACGATCCGGTCGATCTGTGGGTGGTACTCGATGAGGCGGTGGTACGTCGGCCGGTAGGCGGGGACGAGGTGATGCGTGGCCAACTCAAGCGGTTGGTCGAGGTGGCCGAGTTGCCGAACGTGACGTTGCAGATCCTGCCCTTCGAGGTGGGCGCGCACGCCGGCATGGACGGCACCTTCACGATCCTCAGCTTCCCTGAGCCCGGTGATCCGGATGTTGTGTACGCGGAGAACGCCACGGGTGGGCTTTTCCTCGAGAAGAGCGACGAACTGCAGAAGTACAGCTTCATCTTCGATCACATCCGCGCTGCGGCCATACGTCCAGAGGAGTCCGTCGCACACATCGCAAAACTGGCAGAGGAGCCGTTGTGGAAATGGCGACCAAAAGGTTCCCCGTGGACCTGACGCAGGCAGCATGGTTCAAGAGCTCGAAGAGCGGGCCGAACTGTGACAACTGCGTGGAGGTGGCGTACGTGACGGGGGCGGTCGGAGTGCGGGACTCGAAGGACAAGGCGGGCCCGGCCCTGGTTTTCGCACCGAGTGACTGGCACGCCTTCGTCGGCGGCACCCGAGGCGGTGCGTTCGACGCGGTCTGACCGAGTGGTCAACTGAGGCCTCCGTCCGGATCCGGATCCGGACGGAGGCCTTGCCGTGTCCGGGGCGGTCCGGGCGGGCCGGGAAGGGCCGGCGAGGTTCCGCCGGGATTCCCGTCGCCACAGGCCGCCCGTCTCGTTGAACTGGTCGGTACGGCGCAGGTCGACGACCCGTCGCACCGACCGGCAACCGAGCGAGGTAGGCGAGACGGATGACGACGATCGGGTCAGACAATCTCACCAGCGGTGCGGCCAAACCGGAGCGGTTCGGTGGTAAGTACCGCGGAGCGCGTCGGGACAGCGTGTTGACCGAGGTGGTGTCGACCGACCAGGAGATCGGCGGGCGGGACACGTCGGCCCCCGAGGCGCTCTCACTGCCCTCGCTGGACCCGAACCCACTTGTGGAGCCGTCGTTTCCGCCCACCGGCTGGCCGATGGAGCCCAGCGGTTCGCTGGCCGACCATCCGCTGCTCCGCGGTCTGCTGATGGAGTTGCCGCCGAAGGGCAGCCTGCCGTCGTCGGAGTGGCTGGACCGCTGGTTCGAGGCGACCAGGGCGATCCTGGAACTGCTATACGTGCAGGGGGCCGGCCGTCCGCGCTGATCGCGGAGCGGCGGGCTGTGCCCGCTCGGCGAACCGGCTGTGCCGTAGCGCGTGCCGGACCCCGATGGCGATCACCGCGAGCGCGCCCACGGTGATCGCCGGTCCGGTGACCCCCGGGTCGGCTCCGAGGTCGGTGCCGATCGCCGCGATCACCGCCGGCACCGTGGCCAGGGCGGTCACCTGGAGCGGCAGGCCGACGAGTGGGTGGGCCGCGGCGGCGCGTAGCCCGTGTGGCGCGGGCGTGCCGGGAGCGCTGGCGAACGCGCCCGCCCCGGCCCGCAGCCGGCGGATCCGCCGTAGGGAGCAGACCGTCGTCACCAGCGCTGGACCGGCGGCCAGGGTGAGCCCGGCGGCGGCGTGGTCGACAGGCGCGCTGCCGGCACTGAGCAGACCGCCGCCGAGCACGGCCGCGGTGAGCGCCACGCCGGTGAGGGCCAGCACCAGCAACCATCCGGTACGCCGGCGCAGCATGCGGGTGTTGCGCAGCCGGGGAAGCCCGTCGGCGACGACGCCGGCAGCCAGCCAGACGGCGGCGATCGGAAGCAGGATGGTGAGGTGACTCTCCATGTTCGAGAGTCTTTCCCGAATCACGGCGGAGCGAATCCGGGCCGGTCCCCCGTTCACCCCGGACGCCCGGCCCGTAGGGGTCATCGCACGGAGATATGGATGATCCGGCATGTCCAATGGCCCGGTCGCTGACTTACCCTCAGCTAGATCGGCGATAGTCGATTGATGTTGGGACCGGTGGTCACGTTCCGCCACCGGTCAGAGGGAGGTTGGAGATGGGTCTTCCACGAAGGTCCGTACTGGTCGGGGTGGCCATGGCGACGGTGCTTGCCGTCGGCACGCCAGCCCTGGCCGCCGAACCTGTCGGTGTGGTCAGGGCCGCCGGCGGAGCCACCGCCGTGCCGGACAGCTACATCGTCGTTCTCAAGGACAGCGCCGTGGCCCGGGACCGGGTCGGCGACACCGCGAAGCGGCTCTCCGGCCGCCACGGCGGCACGGTGGCCCGCACCTACGGCGCGGCGCTGCGCGGTTTCGAGGTCACGGTGAGCGCGAGCGCGGCGGCGCGGATCGCGGCCGACCCGGCGGTGGCGTACGTCGAGCAGAACCACACCGTGTCCATCTCCGGCACGCAGGCCAACCCGCCCTCCTGGGGCCTGGACCGGATCGACCAGCGCAACCTGCCGCTGGACAGCTCCTACACCTACCCCAACACGGCGAGCAACGTGCACGCCTACATCATCGACACCGGCATCCGGTTCTCCCACAACGACTTCGGCGGCCGGGCCACCTCCGGCTACGACGCCGTCGACGGCGGGTCGGCCGATGACTGCAACGGGCACGGCACCCACGTCGCCGGCACCGTCGGCGGGTCCAGCTACGGGGTGGCCAAGGCCGTCCAGATCGTCGGTGTACGGGTGCTGAACTGCTCCGGCAGCGGCACCAACGCCGGCGTGATCGCCGGCGTCGACTGGGTCACCGCGAACGCGATCAAGCCGGCGGTGGCGAACATGAGCCTCGGCGGCGGCGCGAACACCTCACTCGACAACGCGGTGCGTAACTCGATCGCCTCGGGAGTGACGTACGGCCTGGCGGCCGGCAACGACAACGGCGCGAACGCGTGCAACACCTCGCCGGCACGTACCACGGAGGCCATCACGGTGGGCTCGACGACCAGCTCGGACGCCCGCTCGTCGTTCTCCAACGTCGGCACCTGCCTGGACCTCTTCGCGCCGGGCTCGTCGATCACCTCGGCCTGGTACAACAGCAACACCGCGACAAACACGATCAGTGGCACCTCGATGGCCACTCCGCACGTGGTCGGAGCGGCGGCCCTGGTGGCCAGCGCCAACCCGAGCTGGACGCCGGCGCAGGTCCGCAACCAACTGGTGGCCAACGCGACGGCCAACGTGGTCGGCAACCCCGGCTCGGGCTCACCGAACCTGCTGCTCTACGTGGGCACCGGCAGCACCCCGCCGCCGCCCACCGGCTGCACCGGCACCAACGGCTCCGACGTGTCGATCCCGGACGCCGGCGCGGCGGTGACCAGCTCCATCACCATCTCCGGCTGCGGACGCAACGCCTCGTCGGCCTCCACCGTCGCGGTGAACATCGTCCACACCTACCGCGGTGACCTGGTCATCGACCTGCTCGCCCCGGACGGCAGCGCGTACCGGCTGAAGAACAGCAGCACCTCGGACAGCGCCGACAACGTGAACGCCACCTACACGGTGAACGTCTCCGGTGAGGCCGCCGACGGCATCTGGCGGCTCCAGGTGCGGGACACCTACTCGGCCGACACCGGCTACATCAACACCTGGACCCTGACCGTCTGACCGTCTGACCCGACCGAGGCCCCATCCGGTGGACCGGGTGGGGCCTCGTGCGTACGGATCGGATCAGACCGAGAAGGTCGTCATCCGCTCGCTGGCCGGCGCCGGCGGGCGGGCCTTCCACAGGCCGATCTTCTGGGCGGCGAGCCGGCTCAGGTAGGCCGGGTTGAGGATGACGTAGCGGCGCCAGAGCCGCTTCGGCTCCAGGCCGAGACGCCAGAACCACTCCAGACCGGCGCGCTGCATCCAGCGCGGGGGCTGGCGGAGCAACCCGGCGTGGTAGTCGAAGGCCGCCCCGACAGCCATCAACGGCATGTCCAGCAGCGGTCGCATGGCGTACGCGAAGACCTCCTGGCGCGGGCAGCCCAGCCCGACCAGGACCAGCCGGGCGCCGCTGGATCGGATGCGGTCGGCGATCTCGACGTCCTCACCCGGCTGGGCGGCCCGAAACTTGGACGGCTCCACCCCGGCGATCTTCAGGGCCGGGAACATCCGCTCCAGCGCCGGGATCAACCGGCCGAGGGTTTCCTCGGTCGAGCCGTACAGGTAGACCGGCAGCCCCTCGTCGGCGAACCGCGACAGCACGTGCAGGGTCAACGTCGGCCCGTAGACCCGGTCGGAGAGCCCGGCGTGGTGCAGCAGGTTGAGCGCCCACCGCACCGGCTGCCCGTCCGGCGTGACCACGTCGAAGGAGTTGAGCCGCGCGTTGTGCGCCGGATCGAGCACCCCGGTCATCACGCCGTGCACGGCCAACGCGGTGAGCGCGAGCGGACGCCGCTCGTGCGCAGCGGTCACCACCGCATCGGTCGCCGTCGCGTAGTCGGTGGCGTCGACCAGGACGCCGAGTACGTTGCGCTTGGTCCGCGCGGTCATGCCTTGAATACCCACTTACCCACGTTGGCCTCGTAGATCTCCCGCAGGATCATCGGCACGTCGTAAGTGATCTTCCAGTCCGGGTACTGCTCCTCGAACCGGGCCATGCTGCTGACATACCACTGGTGGTCGCCTGTGCGGTTCTGCTCGACGTAGTTGATCCGCGCCTCGCGGCCGGTGATCTCCTCCGCGATCCGGAACGCCTCGATGTGGGAGGTGTTGGAGTGCCGACCGCCACCGAGGTTGTAGACCTCGGCGGAGCGCGGGGCACGGAAGAACGCCTCGAACGCGGTGAGCACGTCGTGGGAGTGGATCGCGTCCCGGACCATCTTGCCCTTGTAGCCGAACAGGTTGTATGTCCGGCCCTCCATCACGCAGCGCATCAGGTAGGCAAGGAACCCGTGCAGCTCGGCCGCCGAGTGTGCCGGGCCGGTGAGCGTGCCGCCCCGGAAGCAGGCGGTCTTCATGTCGAAGTAGCGCCCGTACTCCTGGACCATCACGTCCGCCGCGACCTTCGAGGCGCCGAAGACCGAGTGCAGCGAGTGGTCGATCGACATCTCTTCGGTGATGCCCTGGTACCAGCGGTGGTCCTCGGGCAGCTCGTACCGCGTCTCCAGCTCGACCAGGGGCAGGCTGTTGGGCCGGTCGCCGTAGACCTTGTTCGTCGAGCAGTGGATGAACGGCGCGTCGATGGCGTGGCGGCGGGTGTTCTCCAGGATGTTGAGCGTGCCGCCGGCGTTGACGTCGAAGTCCGTGTACGGCTCCTTGGCCGCCCAGTCGTGGCTCGGCTGAGCGGCGCTGTGGATCACCACGGCGATGTCCGAGCCGTACTTCTTGAAAACCTGCTCCAGGCCGTCCCGGTCCCGGATGTCGACCGCGAAATGGGTGTACGAGTTGCCCAGGTCACGAGCGAGCCGCTCCAGGCTCCAGGATGTGGAGCCGTCCTCGCCGAAGAAATACCGGCGCATGTCGTTGTCGATGCCGACGACGTCCAGACCGAGGCCGGCGAAGTGCCGGACCGCCTCGGAGCCGATCAGGCCACCCGACCCTGTCACCAACGCGACACTCACACGCCACTCCTGGTCCATCGGAGACAGAATCCATCGCAGCATAGCTTGGCGCCCGGCCCGCCCCGATATGACGGAAGGGCCCCGCGGTAAGCGGAGCCCTCGTCGGTGGTGGGGATGGGGGGAGTTGAACCCCCACGCCCTTTCGGGCACACGGACCTGAACCGTGCGCGTCTGCCATTCCGCCACATCCCCGTGGCACGACCCGGAACACTGTAGCCGCCCCGGCCCCGCTGTCTCCAGCGGCCTCGGGAATACTACGCTGTCCCAGACGCTCGCCAGGAACGATTACCGTTCGTGGCGGACGAAAGATTAGCACGGCAGTCCCGGCCCTTCCGAACGGGTCGGGAGCAGGTGGCCGAGCGGCGTGTGAGCTGCGCGCGCGCCGGCCGGATACCATCATGTCCTCGGGACCCGAGGAGGAGCCGGTGAGCGTGCTGCAACGCTTCGAGAAGCGTCTGGAAGGCCTGGTCGAAGGGGCCTTCGCCAAGGTCTTCAAAGGGGTGGTCCACCCCGTGGAGATCCTCAACGCCATGCAGCGGGAGGCCGAGGCGCACAAGGCGATCCTGGCCGGTGGGCGCACGTTGGTGCCCAACCGCTACGTGATCGATCTCTCGCCGTTCGACCACAGTCGGCTGGCGCCGTACGCCGCTGCGCTGGCCCAGGAGTTGGCCCAGTCGCAGGCGGAGTTCATCGGCGAGCAGGCCTGGACGGTCTATGGCGACGTGATCGTCGAGATCGAGCGAGGCGAGGGCCTGGACACGGGCATGTTCCGTGTCACGGCCGAGGTCTACACCGGCGGCGAGGTCGCCCCGGTGTCGGCACCCGGCTACGACGCCGGCCCGCCCGCCTACCCCGCGTACGACCAGGGTGGTGGCTACGGCCCTCCGCCCGGGCACGGTGGCGGTCGCAACGTGCGGCTGGTCTCCGGTGACGGTCGCACCTACCCCCTTCAGATGGGGTCGACGGTGATCGGTCGCGGCGATCAGGCCAACCTGCGTCTGCCCGACGTCGGCATCTCCCGGCGACACGCCCGGTTGGATTTCGACGGGGGCCAGGTCGTGCTGACCGATCTGGGGTCGACCAACGGCACCATGGTCAACGGGCAGCGGGTCTCCGCTGTCGCGCTCAACCCTGGTGACATGGTCCAGCTCGGGACGACGACGCTGACCTTCCGCGTGGACGGCTGATCCGCCTTGCCGGAACTGGTCATCACCGTTGCCCGGTTCGGATTCCTGATCCTGCTGTGGATCTTCGTTTTCACGGTGGTGGGCGTGATTCGCCGCGATCTCTTCGCGGGCGCCCGCTCCGGTCGTCTGGTGGCCGCGCCACGCGCGGTCGGCGCCTCGACGGGGCAGGCGGCGAAGCCGGCGAAGGCGAAACGGGGCAGGGCGGCGCACCAGCTGGTAGTGACAGCCGGTCAGCTGGCCGGCACCAAAATCACTCTGGGTGACGCGCAGATCACAATTGGTCGAGCCGAGGACTCCACCCTGGTCATCACCGACGACTATGCCTCCGCGCGACACGCCCGGCTCTTGGCGCGTGACGGGCAGTGGTACGTCGAGGACCTCGGCTCGACTAACGGCACGTACCTTGATCGCGCTAAGGTCACCGGACCAACCCCCGTCCCCCTCGGCGTGCCGATCCGGATCGGCCGCACTTCCCTCGAATTACGGCCATGACTCTGACCCTGCGCTATGCGGCCCACAGCGACCGCGGTCTGATCCGAGACGGTAATCAAGACTCCGTCTACGCCGGGCCGCGGCTACTCGCCGTTGCCGACGGCATGGGCGGCATGGCCGCCGGTGACGTCGCCAGCAACATCGTCATCGGTGCCATGGCGCCGCTCGACGAGGACGTCCCAGGGGACGCTCTCGTCGACGCGTTGCGTTCGGCCGTGGGCACCGCCAACCAACAACTCCGCGACACGGTGGACGCCAACCCGCAGTTGGAGGGGATGGGCACCACGCTGACGGCGACCCTCTTCACCGGCAGCAAGCTGGGGATGGTCCACATCGGCGACTCGCGGGCCTACCTGCTCCGCAACGGCGACTTCGCGCAGATCACCAAGGACGACACGTACGTCCAGATGCTCGTCGACGAGGGCCGGATCAGCGCCGAGGAGGCGAGTAGCCACCCGCAGCGGTCGCTACTCACCCGGGCCCTCGACGGCCGGGACATCGACCCGGAATACTCGGTGCGCCAGGTGCTGCCCGGCGACCGGTACCTGATCTGCAGCGACGGCCTGTCGGGTGTGGTCAGCGCCGAGACCATCGGTGAGACCCTGCGGGAATACACCGACCCGCAGCAGTGCGTCGAGCGGCTGGTGCAGCTCGCGCTGCGCGGCGGCGGACCGGACAACATCACCGTGATCATCGCCGATGCCACGGACCAGGACATCGTCGAGGCGAGCCCGATCGTCGGCGGTGCCGCCGCCCGCGACCGGGGGATGGCGACCTCCGCGGACAACTCGACTCCGGCCGCCCGTGCCTCGGCGCTCGCCGCGCCGCGTCCAGCCGTGCCCGAGGAGCCAGCGGCCTCGGACGACGAACCGGACCGGCCGAAGCGCCGCCCGGTGCGGACCGCCGCCATGGCGGCGGCCCTACTGGTGATCGTCGGTGGCGGCGCCTTCGGGGGCTGGACGTACACCCAGCGGCAGTACTACGTGGGTGCCACCGAGGAGGGCCAGGTCGCCGTCTTCCGTGGCGTCCAGGGTGAGATCGCCGGGATGGACCTCTCCACCGTGCACCGCCGCAGCGGCACCCGGCTCGACGACCTCACGGTCGCGGCGCAGGACACCGTCCGGGTCGGCATCCGAGCCAAGAGCGAGCCGGACGCCGAACGCCAGCTCGCCGAGCTGACGAGCGACACCCCGAGCAACCCCAACCTGAAGCCGCTCTGCCCGCTCGATCCGACCGCACCGACGGGTGGCACGCCGACACCCGCCGATTCCTCGCCGAGCCCGAACGGCAGCCCGAGCATCATCGCGTCGCCGACCTCCAACGGGGTTGTCGGCGCGAGCCCGACAGTCGCTAACACCGCCGCTGTCGGTGCGACCGGTTCGTCCACCACGCCCGACAACACGCCCTCCGACTCGGCCACGCCGGCGCTCGACCCGGCCGCCTGCCGATCTCCTGAGTGAGCGTCGGCTGAGATCCCGAGGATTCCACCTGTGACCGTAGCGGCCACACCGGCACCCTCGCCCGCCACCGCGGGCGAGCAGTCCGGCGTACGCCTGGCGCGGTCGCGCCGCAACGCCGAGCTGTCCCTTCTGCTGCTCGCCATGGCGTTGGTGGC
The DNA here is from genome assembly GCF_043197345.1 of Micromonospora sp. NPDC049175. Classification (NCBI taxonomy): domain Bacteria; kingdom Bacillati; phylum Actinomycetota; class Actinomycetes; order Micromonosporales; family Micromonosporaceae; genus Micromonospora; species Micromonospora sp. NPDC049175. The sequence goes on from NZ_JBICSY010000002.1 coordinate 287,557, forward strand.
CGCGTACGGGGCGACCGTCGAGGCGAACCTGCTGGACACCGTCACCCCGGACTTCTGGATGCCCGCCGCCGCGCTCGGGGCGGTCTTCCTCGGTCTGCACCTGGTCATCCGATTCCTCGCCCCGTTCGCCGATCCGGCGTTGTTGCCGGCGGTGGCCCTGCTCAACGGGCTCGGGGTGGGCTTCCTCCGCCGGATCGACCTGGGCGACGCCCCGGTGGCCGAGCGGGAGAGTCTGGCCATCTTCGCGGGGCAGGGCGGGCGCCAGTTGGCCTGGACGCTCGGTGCGGTGATCCTCGCCGCCAGCCTGCTCGCCATCATGCGCGACCACCGGTCGATCTCGCGGTACGCGTACACCCTGGGGTTGGCCGGCATCGTGCTGGTGATGCTCCCGGCGGTGCTGCCGGCGAGCATCTCCGAGAGAAACGGCGCGAAGCTCTGGATCGATCTCGGCAGCTTCTCCATCCAGCCGGGTGAGTTCGCCAAGCTGGCGCTGCTGGTCTTCTTCGCCTACTACCTGGTCCGCAAGCGCGAGGTGCTCTCGCTGGCGAGCCGGCGCTTCCTCGGCATCGATTTCCCGCGCGGGCGCGACCTCGGCCCGGTGGTCGGCGTCTGGCTGGTCAGCCTCCTGGTGCTCGTGTTCGAGAAGGATCTCGGCACGTCGCTGTTGTACTTCGGCATGTTCGTGGTGACGCTCTACATCGCCACCGAACGGGTCAGCTGGCTGCTGATCGGTCTCGTCCTCTTCTTCGGTGGGGCCTACCTCGCCTACGTCCTCGGCTCGACGGTCGGCGGCCCGTTCGCCAACTTCTACGTCCGAGCGGAGATCTGGCTCGACCCGTTCGCCGACCCGACCGACAAGGGCTACCAGCTCGTCCAGGGCCTGCTCGCCCTGGGCACGGGTGGGCTCTTCGGCGCCGGGCCGGGCGGCGGTCAGCCGGACATCCTGCCCGAGGTGCAGAACGACTTCATCTTCGCCGGCATGGGCGAGGAGCTCGGCCTCTTCGGTCTCTCCGCCCTGCTTGTCGTCTACCTGTTGATCGTGGAGCGTGGGCTGCGGGCCGCGCTCGCGGTCCGGGACTCGTTCGGCAAGCTCCTCGCCGGCGGTCTGGCGTTCACTCTCGGCCTCCAGGTCTTCGTGATCGTCGGCGGGATCAGCAAGCTCATTCCGTTGACCGGTCAGACCACCCCGTTCCTGTCCGCCGGTGGCTCGTCGTTGATGGCCAACTGGTTGCTCATCGCGGTGCTGTTGCGGGTCTCCGACGGCGCCCGTCGGCCGGTCGGCGGGAGCGCCAGCAAGGCCGCCCGACCCACCGGTGGTGCCCCGGAGCAGCTGCACGGTGCTCCCACGGAGGTGATCAAGCCGTGAACGCACCACTGCGCCGCGTCGGCGTCGTCGTCATGGTCCTGTTCGGCCTGCTCTTCGCCAACCTCAACTGGGTGCAGTTCCAGAAGGCCGACGAGTACCGCACCAGCGACTACAACGGCCGCGTCCAGGTGGCCGACTACAAGCGCAAGCGCGGCAACATCGAGGCTGGCGGCACGGCCCTGGCCACCAGCAAGGAGACCACCGGCAAGCTGAAGTTCCAGCGCACCTACCCGGGCGGTGCGGAGTACGCCCACGTGCTCGGCTACAAGCCGGTCAGCCTGGCCGACAAGGGCATCGAGCAGGTGGAGAACGACTTCCTGGCCGGCACCAGCGACCAGCTGATCGGCGACCGGATCAAGGACATGTTCACCGGCGACGAGAGCGGTGGCGGCAACGTGCTGCTCAGCCTCTCCAAGAAGGCCCAGGACGCGGCGTACAACCAGCTGCGCAACAACCAGGTGGGGGCGAAGCGGGGCGCGGCCATCGCCATCGACCCGCGTACCGGGGCGGTGCAGGCGCTTGTCTCCATGCCCAGCTTCGACCCGAACCCACTGGCCAGCCACACCGACAAGGAGGCGGCCGCGGCGTTCAACAAGCTGGATCAGGACCCGGCTGGCCCCCTGAAGAACCGGGCGCTCAGCGAGACACTGCCGCCGGGCTCCACGTTCAAGATCGTGGTCGCCGCGGCGGCGCTGGAGAACGGCGTCAGCAAGAGCACCCAGATCCCGGCCAGCGCCAGCTACACGCCGCCCACCTCCGGCACCCCGATCCGCAACGCCGATCCGTCGATCTGCCCGCAGGCGAAGGTCACCCTGCTGGACGCGGTCACCTATTCGTGCAACACCGGCTTCGCGCAACTCGGCGTGCGGCTCGGCGCCGACACGATCAAGGAGAAGGCCCGGCAGTTCGGTTTCGAGCAGGAGGACCTCACCGTCGGTCACCTCGGCGAGGACGGTCTGCCCACGGCGGCCAGCCGGACCGGGGACATCCAGAACCCGGACGGCAGCACCGACCAGGCCGCACTGGCCCAGTCCTCGATCGGCCAGAACAACGTCCGGATGACTCCGCTCGAAGGCGCCATGATCGCCAGCGCGATCGCCAACAACGGCAGCCAGATGCGGCCGTACCTGGTGCAGCAGCTGCTCGCTCCGGACCGGACGACAAGCTACTTCACCGCGAAGCCGCGGGAGCTGCGTCAGCCCGTCGAGCCGCAGGTCGCCGCCGACCTGCGCGAGATGATGGTCAGCGTCGTGCAGAACGGCACCGGACGGAAGGCCGCGGTCAGCGGTTACACGGTCGGTGGCAAGACCGGCACCGCGCAGTCCGCGCCGGACCGGCCCGACCACGGCTGGTTCATCGGCTTCGCGCTGGACAAGAACGGCACCCCGATCTCCGCGGTCTGCGTGATGCTCGAGCAGGCCGGTCCCGGCGGCAGCGGCGAGGCGGCGCGGATCGCCGGCCAGATCATCAAGGCCGCCATCGCCGACCCCGGGGGTCGCTGACATGCTCAGCCCCGGCGTCCAGCTCGGCAACCGCTACCGCCTCGACGAGCGGATCGCCAGCGGCGGCATGGGCGACGTCTGGCGCGGCACCGACCAGGTGCTCGGGCGGACGGTCGCGGTCAAGAGCCTGCTCCCCGCCCTGCTCGACGACCCGGACTTCGGCGAGCGGTTCCGTGGCGAGGCCCGCACCATGGCCACGATCAACCATCCCGGCGTGGTGGACGTCTACGACTTCGGCAATGACCAGCAGATCGCCTTCCTGGTCATGGAGTACATCGAGGGCGACGCCCTGTCGTCCACGCTGAGCCGGGTCGGCCGGCTCACCCCGGCCCGGACGATGGCACTGGTCGCGCAGGCCGCGGACGCGTTGCACGCGGCGCACGAGAAGGGCATCGTGCACCGCGACGTGAAGCCGGGCAACCTGCTGGTCCGGCCCAACGGCACGCTCGTGCTCACCGACTTCGGCATCGCCCGCTCCGACCTGGTCGGCCAGCTCACCGCCGCTGGTTCGGTGCTCGGCACCGCCTCGTACATCTCACCCGAGCAGGCCACCGGCGGCGTGGCCACCCCGGCCTCGGATGTGTACGCGCTCGGCGTGGTCGCCTACCAGTGTCTTGCCGGGCGGCGTCCGTTCGAGGGCGACAACCCGCTCGACATCGCGATGCGGCACGTGCGGGAGACGCCCCGGCCGCTGCCCGCCGACATCCCCCCGCAGGTCCGTTCGGTGGTGGAACGGGCGTTGGCCAAGGACCCGGCCGCCCGCTGGCCGAGCGCCGCCGCTCTCGCCGGGGTCGCCCGTCAACTCAAGGCCGCGCTCTCCCAGCAGGCCAGGGCCGGTGGCAACCCCGGGCCGGTCTCCGCGGCGCCGGCCTCGCCGGCCGCGCCCGGTCGGGCCCAGGTGCCGCAGGCGCACCAGATGCGCCCGCCGGCTGCCCGCCCGCCGGCTGCCCGTCCCCCGGCCGCCGGGCCGCGGCCGACAACCGTCGCGCCGGCCCAGCAGCCGCGCCCCACCGCCGTCGCGCCGTCCGTCCCGTCCGCCCGGCCGCCGGCCGCACCGAACGGATACCCGCGCGGTGCCGCGGCGGTGCCATCGGCACCGCCCCGACAGCAGCAACCGGCGGCGTACGCCCGGCAGGCCGTGCCGTCGGCGCCGTCCCCCGAGCCCCGGCGGTCCCGGCCCGGCCTGGTGCTCCTCGCCATCTTGCTGGCCGTGCTGGTCCTGCTCTGCTCCGGCGTGATTTCCTACAACCTGAAGCAGTCGCAGGCCGGTGAACCCGTCGGCACGAGTGCGGGCACCACGCCGGCCGGCGCGCTGCGACTCGACGGACGCGACGATCCGACCCAGACGTCGTACCGTCGGGAGATACGACTCCAGCCGGGCGACGGCGGGACGACGACGAGCGAAGGACGACAGACGCGATGACAGCGCAGGCCCGCCTGCTCGGTGGCAGGTATCAGGTCGGCGAGCTGCTCGGCTACGGCGGCATGGCCGAGGTGCACCGCGGTCGCGATCTCCGGCTCGGTCGGGATGTCGCGATCAAGATGCTTCGGACCGACCTGGCCCGGGACGCGACGTTCCAGATGCGGTTCCGCCGCGAGGCACAGAACGCCGCCTCGCTCAACCACCCGGCCATCGTGGCGGTCTACGACACCGGCGAGGAGACCGCGCCGACCGGCGAGACACTGCCGTTCATCGTGATGGAGTTCGTCAACGGTCGGACGTTGAAGGAGGTCCTCGGCGCCGAGGGCCGGCTGCAGCCGCGCCGGGCGCTGGAGATCTGCGCCGACATGTGCGCCGCGCTGGAGTTCAGCCACCGGCACGGCATCATCCACCGGGACATCAAGCCCGGCAACGTGATGCTCACCCAGACCGGCCAGGTCAAGGTGATGGACTTCGGCATCGCCCGCGCGTTGGCCAGCGGCGCGACCACCATGACGCAGACCAGCGCGGTGATCGGCACGGCGCAGTACCTGTCCCCGGAGCAGGCGCGCGGCGAGGCCGTCGACGCCCGCTCCGATGTGTACGCCGCCGGCTGCGTGCTCTTCGAGCTGGTCTGTGGGCACCCGCCGTTCGTCGGGGACAGCCCGGTGAGCGTCGCCTACCAGCACGTACGGGAGACGCCGCCGACGCCGAGCGACATCAACCCGGACGTCACCCCGGCGGTCGACGCGATCGTGTTGAAGGCGCTGTCGAAGAACCCGCTCAACCGCTACCAGAGCGCCGGCGAGATGCGGGCCGACCTGCTCCGCGCCGCCGCCGGTCGGCCCGTGTTGGCCACTCCGGTGCTGCGCGAGGCGGAGACGGTGGCGATGGCCCCGGCCGGCGGCCGGGGCGGTTACCCGGCTCCCGCCGGTGGGCCGCAGACCGGGCAGATGGCCCGGGTGGGCGATCCGCGCCAGCGCAAGGCGTCCTCCTGGCTGATCGCGACGTTCAGCGCGGTCGGCGTGCTGGCGGTTGTCGCACTTGTCGCTGCCCTGCTCTGGAACCAGCAGCAGGAGAAGGCCAACAAGGTGGTGCCGAGCCTCGTCGGCAAGAGCCAGGCGGTCGCGTTCACCGCGATCCAGGACGCCAAACTCCAGCCGAAGCTGGGTGAACCGGTCCTGGACAACAACTGCACGAAGAACACGGTCGCCAAGCAGGATCCGCCGCCGAACACCAAGCTGAAGCAGTCCGAGACGGTGACCATCCAGCTCTGCGGCGGCAAGCCCGACGTGAAGATCCCTCCGAATCTGGTCAACTCCCAGTACGAGCTGGTCAAGTCCCAGCTCGAGGGCCAGGGGTTGGACGTCCAGGACAAGCAGGTGGAAAACGCGGCGACGAAGGGCACCGTGCTCAAGTTGACTCCCCCGTCGGGGACCACCGTCCCGCAGGGCAGCACGGTGATCGTCGACGTCTCCAGGGGCAACGTCGGCAAGGTACCGAATGTCGTCAATTCCACGAAGGACGAGGCCGCCCAGGAGCTTCGCGAGGCGGGTTACAACGTCGAGTTCCGCGATGGTGACGAGGTGTCGGCGGACCAGGTCGGTCGGGTCCAGAAGCAGAGTCCGAACGCGGGCACCTCACTGGCCAAGGACAAGACCGTGACCCTCGAGATCGGTGTCCCGGAGAAGGTCGTCACCCCGCCGCCGTCCGGCACGCCGACCAGCACGCCGTCGGTCACGCCGACCACGCCCGGCGGCGGCGGCGGCGTCGGCCTGCCGTTCCCGCCCCCGCCGAGCCGGCTCCCCGAGGACTAGGCCCTAGGCGTGTCCGAAGCCCCGGGCCGGCCGGCGGCCAGCCCGGGCGGCGGCACGAGTGACGCCGACGTGTCCGGCGTCGCTTCGGTGGTGAGTCCGCGTCCTCGACGCCGCCGACGCGTGGCCGTCCTGGGAGTCGCCGCGCTGCTGCTCGCCAGTCTTCCGTGGCTGTGGACGACGCTCGCCGCCCGCGACCACGTGTACGCCGAGGCCGACGCGCCAGCCGCCGACGTGGTGATCGTCCTCGGCACCGCCGTGGCACCCGATCGGCAACGGCCCGGTGAACGGCTCGCCGGCCGCCTGGAGACCGCCGCCGAGTTGGTGACCAGCGGGCGGGCAAAGGTCGTGCTCGTGTCGGGCGACGGGGGTGGCACGTCGGGAGACGAGCCCGCGGTGATGACGGCGTATCTCACCGAACTCGGCGTCGACGCGCGTCGCGTGGTGGCCGACCCGTTCGGCCTGGACACGTACGACAGTTGCGCCCGGGCGCGCGAGGTGTACGGCGTCGAGCGGGCCCTGGTCGTGACCCAGTCCTTCCACCTGTCCCGGGCGGTGACGCTGTGCCGGCATCTCGGCCTCGACGTCGACGGGGTCACCGCACGGTGCGACGAGTGCGGCCCGTTGCTGCTCGCCGAGAAGTCGGTCCGGGACTACCTCGCCAGCGGCAAGGCGGCGTGGGACGTGGTGCTTGGTCGCCCGCCGGCGGTCCGCTCGCCCGCGGATCCGGCGGTGCGGAACGCGCTGCGCGGCTGATCCGGCCAGCGTGGCGTCGTGGGCCCGGTGATCGAGCGGCGTCTCAGGTGGTGACGAAGGCCGACCGGCGGCGGGCGTCGACCTCGGCGGCCAGTGCGGGCGCGCGCTCCAACGCCTCCCGGTGACCGCAGCCGGCCAGCCAGTTGGCGAGCATCAGGTGGCCGCCCTCGGTGAGCACGGACTCCGGGTGGAACTGGACGCCCTCGATGGGAAGGGTCCGGTGCCGCATCGCCATCACCACGCCGGAGCCGGTCCAGCCGGTGACCTCCAGCTCGTCCGGGAGTGTGTCGGGCAGCACGGCGAGCGAGTGGTACCGGGTGGCGGTGAACGGGTCGGGCAGGCCGGCGAGTACGCCCACCGACTGGTGCCGTACCTCGGAGGTCTTGCCGTGCAGCAGCTCGGGTGCGCGCGTCACGGTCGCCCCGAACGCCTCGCCGATCGCCTGGTGACCGAGGCAGACGCCGAAGATCGGCAGCTCGCCCGCGTACTGCCGGATGACGTCCAGGCAGATGCCGGCCCGGTCGGGGCTGCCCGGCCCCGGGGAGAGCAGGATGCCGGCCGCGCCCACCCTGCCCACCTCGGCGACGTCGATCTCGTCGTTGCGGCGGACCTCGCAGGTCACGCCGAGCTGGCCGAGGTATTGCACGAGGTTGAAGACGAACGAGTCGTAGTTGTCGATCACCAGGATGCGCATGGTCACCTACTCGGGGAGGGCGGCGCGGGGTTGTTCTGGTCGGTGTCGTACGGCAGGTCGTGCTCGTCGCCGGCCGGGGCGTCGCCGGTCGCCGGGCCGACGTCGCCCGAGTCCGCGGGGGACTCGACCTGCACGTCGTCGAAGGGCAGCAGGGGTTCGGCCCAGGGGAAGGCGACATACCAGAGCAGGGCCACCGTGGCGGCCACCAGCAGTACCGAGCCGATCAGCTTTCCGGCCACGCCGAAGGGCAGTTTGCGCCAGATGAACGCGTACATCGGGTCAGCCCCCCAGCTCCGCCGGGCGGCCCGCCGACTTGGGTTGGGTGCGGTCCAGCTCCGCGTGGATGATCAGCCGCTGGTAGTTGTCCCACTTGGGGTTGCAGGTGGTCAGGGTGAGCATCCGCTTGGTCGGTTTCTTGTTCGGCTCGCCGGGCACCGGTGCCACCACCTCGACCTGGGTGGGTCGGACGATCCGCGACTGCGACACCAGGTAGACGTACCAGTCGGTCTTGCTCTCGACCACGATGGCGTCGCCCTCGCCCAACTCGTCCAGCCGCCAGAAGGTGGCCCGGTTACGGTGCCCGGCGACGGAGAAGTTGCCCACCTGGCCGGGCATCGCGCTCGTCGGGTAGTGGCCCGGGGCGTAGCGGATGTCCTCCTGGGTGACGCCCTCGACCACCACCAGGTTCTTGTCGATCTTCGGGATGTAGAGGCCGGCGAGCGGTTTGCCGCGTACCGGGGGCGACGGTTTGACGCTCGGGCCGGCCGACGGAGCGACAGTCGGGTCGTCGGTCGGGCCCCACTGCTGGGTCAGTGCCTTGTTGAGGTCGTTCTGGTGGGCATCGACGATGGCCGACTTGCCCCACACCTCGTAGCCGGCGAAGAGCAGCACCACCAGGCCGAAGGTGATCAGGATTTCGCCTGTGACACGGACGCCGGTGCGGATTCGGGAGCCGAGCGACGGGCGGGTGAGCTCGGAGTAGACGCTCTTGTAGCCCTCGCCGGTCTGGTGCGGCCGGAGTTGGACCACCCGCTCGCCGCGCCGGGGCCGGGGCGGCTCACCGGGGTTGTCGCCGCCGCCGGTCGGCTCCTGAGGGCCTCCTGTGCGGGGGACGGCACCCATCAGCGCTGTCGAGTCCATTGTCGGTGGGCGGGTGGCGGGGGTGCCGGGCACGGCGGGGATCAACGCGGTGGCGGCCGGGTCGGCGCCACGATCCGGACCGGCGGCGGCGCCACGATCCGGCCCGGCGGCGGGAGCACGGCCCGGCGCGGTCGGTGGCACACGGCCCGGCGCGGTGGGCGGGACACCTGTCGGCCCGGTCGGCGGGACACCTGTCGGCCCGGCGGAGGAGGAGGCATCCGGGCCGGGCGCGGACGGAGCGACCGGGGAGCCGGTCGGGCGCGGGGGCCGGGCGGCGATCTGGGGGATGAGCGCGGTCGGTGAGTCGGCAACCGGTGGGGTCGGGGTGTCGACCGGGGCAGCGGGTCGTAGCGGGCTCGGGGTGGGCGCGGCCGGTCGGCCGGGCGCCGGTGGACCGTCGGACCCTGCGTGCGGGCTCGGTCGGGGGACGGCGCTGCCTGGCCACGGCGGGGGTGCGTCGACGCCTCGCGGGCCGGGGGTCGGGTCGGTCGGGCGGGGAGGCTCGGGCGTGGCCGGCGGGCGCGGGGCGCGGGGCCGGGCGGGCAGCGTCGGCTCGGGCCAGTTGCCGGCCGTGGTCGGCCGGTCCGGCGCCGGCTCGGGCCGGTCGACCTTGGGCAGGAATGCGGTCGGATCGTCGGTCTGGTTACGGTGCCGCCCGTCGCGACGCTCGTCCGGCGTGCTCATTTAGGCACCGTGGCCGAGCGTAGGGCCGTCGAGTCCTCGAACGCGGGGACTCGCACCGTGCCTGCCGTCTCCTTGTAGCCGAGCTGGTAGTCGTCGACCGCGTCCTTGAACCACTGGACTCCCTGAGAGCTGGCGAGTGCCTGCTGAAGGGCAGCGGGGTCGCCGATCGCCACGATCTTGAACGGTGGGGAGTACACCCGGCCATGGAGCAGCAGGGTGTTACCGACGCAGCGTACCGCGCTGGTTGCGAGCACGCGGACGTTCATGATTGAGATGGCCTCGGCTCCACCGGCCCAGAGCGCGTTGACCACTGCCTGCACATCCGCCTGGTGCACCACCAGGTCGTCGTTGTCGGCGTCCGACTGGGTCTGGTCGAGCTGCGGCGCGTCGTTCAGCTCGACCGTGACCCCGGGCCCGCCGAGGGCGGTGAACCCGGCGGCCTGGAGGCTGCCCTGGGCGCGATCCTGCTGATCCTTGATCGGGGCGTCCGAGCCGGCCAGCGTGTTGGTCCGTTGTTGGACCTCGTCGCGGAGTGTGGCGGCCCGGCGTTCGCTCGCCGCCACCTGCTCGCGTCGGTCCTCGATGAGCTGGTTGAGCTGCGGCCGTCGGTCCTCACGCAGCGCGGTGCCGCCAGCGGTGGTCGCGGTGGTGGTGAAGAGCAGCCCCGCCGCGGCGGCGATCAGGGGCACACCGATCGACCAGCCAGGTCGGCGTTGACGCGGTCGCCGGGGCAGCAGCCCGGCGGCGGCCCGTCGGAGGACCTTCTGCCAGGAGGTTGCGCCGGATGTGTACTCCACCGAGCGTTCCTTCCGCGTGTCGGGGGTCGGTCCGCGCCGGCTGGGCCGGTGATGCGAACAGTCCCGCCTTTTTCGGTCACTCCGTGCACCGGCCTGACCCCATTCATGGTCCGGACGGGCAATCGGGACTACGCTAGCTGTCGAACATTATTGGCCATGGACCGTCGCCCCCGCGCCCGGTTGTCAGGCCGGACGAGGTCGTCACCCCTCTGGAGAGCGTCGTGCCCAAGTCTCAGGTCCGCAAGAAGAAGGTGTACACCCCGCCGACGGACGTCCGTCCGACGACGGCGGCGTCGACGCGCAAGCCTAGCCCGGTGTGGTTGCCGGCCACCGCGGTCGCCTTGATCGTCGTCGGAATCGGCTGGCTGGTGCTCTATTACCTGTCGGAGCAGGAGTACCCGGTCGCGGCGTGGGGTTACTGGAACCTCGCGGTCGGCTTCGGCGCGATGGTCGCCTCGCTGGGGTTGCTCTCCCGCTGGCGCTGAGCCGGCTTCGGGGCCGTCGCGTCGGCGGTTCCGCGTCACCCCACCGTGCCCCTGCCCGGCAGGATCGGGTGGGGCCCCCTATGGTGTCCGCAGGCAGCGCGGCCTACTGCGAGATGACTCACGTTACTGCTGGGTAACCTTCGCGTAGGCTGCACTGCATGACCGAGCGAAGCGAGGTCATCAGGCAGCAGACCGGGGAGGCCAACTCGATGGGCAGCGTCCAGATCGTCACCACGATCCTCGCGGCCGCCATCACCGCCGTGGCGGTGTGGCTTGCGGTGCGTGCGGTCCTGAAGATGGTGGCAGTCATCCGGCTCGGGCAGCCCGCGCCGGAACGGTTCACCGACAAGGTCGCTCGCGCCAGGACCATGCTCGTGGAGACCGCCGGCCACACCCGGATGCTCAAGTGGGGCGTGGTGGGCGCCGCGCACTGGTTCGTGATGGTCGGCTTCGTCGTGCTGTCGCTGCTGGTGCTCGAGGCGTACTTCGAGGTGGTCACCACCGACGGTGGCCTCCCGGTCATCGGGCACTGGACGATCTTCGGCCTGGTCACCGAGATCATCGGGGTGTTGGGCCTGGTCGGCATCGTGGTGCTGATGGCGATCCGGCTGCGTAACCGGCCGACCCGGCCGGGCGGGCGGTCCCGGTTCACCGGCTCGACCATGTGGCAGGGCTACTTCGTCGAGTGGATCGTGCTGCTGGTCCTGATCTTCGGGTTCGTGATCCGGGGATTCAAGGTCGCCACGGACCACTTCGAGTTCCCGTTCTGGGCCACCCCGGTCAGTCACGCCGTCGGTGCGGTGCTGCCCGACTGGGCGGACGGGGTCAGCGTCGCCGCGGCCATCAAGATCATCATTTCGATGACCTGGCTGATCGTCATCTCGCTGAACGTCACGATGGGTGTCGCCTGGCACCGCTTCCTGGCGTTCCCCAACATCTTCTTCAAGCGCGAGCCGGCCAGGCCGGCCGGCTCCGGCCTCGGCGCGCTGCGCCCGATGACGAGCCAGGGCAAGCCGCTCGACTTCGAGGAGGCCGACCCGGAGAAGGACCAGTTCGGCGTCGCCCAGGTCGAGCAGTTCAGCTGGAAGGGCCTACTGGACTTCAGCACCTGCACCGAGTGCGGCCGCTGCCAGTCGCAGTGCCCGGCCTGGAACACCGGCAAGCCGCTGTCGCCCAAGCTGCTCATCCTGAGCCTGCGCGACCACGCGTACGCCAAGGCGCCCTACCTGCTGGCCGGCGGCGGCAAGGACCTGACCGGCGAGGAGAAGGCCACCCAGGCGCAGCTCGCGCACCTGGACGTGCTGGCCCTCGCCGAGGCCGACAAGCCGTTGATCGGCACCGCCGAGGAGGGCGGTGTCATCGACCCGGACGTGCTCTGGTCCTGCACCACCTGCGGCGCCTGCGTCGAGCAGTGCCCGGTGGACATCGAGCACGTGGACCACATCGTCGACATGCGCCGCTACCAGGTGCTCATCGAGTCGAGCTTCCCCTCCGAGGCCGGCGTGATGCTGCGCAACCTGGAGAACAAGGGCAACCCGTGGGGCGCGCCGCAGAACACCCGCGAGGACTGGACGAAGGGCCTCGACTTCGAGGTGCCCCGGGTCGGCGAGGTGGACGACTTCGAGTACCTGTTCTGGGTCGGCTGTGCCGGTGCGTTCGAGGACCGGGCCAAGAAGACCACCCGCGCGGTGGCCACGCTGCTCAACGAGGCGGGCGTGTCGTTCGCGATCCTGGGTGAGGGCGAAACCTGCTCGGGCGACCCGGCGCGGCGGATCGGCAACGAGTTCGTCTTCCAGATGCTCGCCCAGCAGAACGTGGAGACGCTGAACGAGGCGTTCGAGGGCCGCGAGAAGGCCAAGCGCAAGATCGTCGCGACCTGCCCGCACTGCTTCAACACCCTGGGCAACGAGTACGGCCAGCTCGGCGGCGAGTTCGAGGTGGTCCACCACACCCAACTGCTCGCGCACCTGGTCGCCACCGGCAAGCTCACGCCGGTGCAGCCGGTCGACGGCGGCGTCACCTACCACGACCCCTGCTACCTCGGCCGGCACAACCGGATCTTCGCGGCCCCCCGGGAGGTTCTCGGTGACGCCATCGCCGGCGAGCTGACCGAGATGCCGCGCAACAGCGAGCGTTCCTTCTGCTGCGGCGCCGGCGGCGCCCGGATGTGGATGGAAGAGAAGATCGGCAAGCGGATCAACGTGGACCGGGTCGAGGAGGCCATGGCCACCGGGACGAAGACCGTCGCGGTCGGCTGCCCGTTCTGCTCGACGATGCTCAACGACGGGGTCAACGGCAAGGGCGCCGGCGAGCAGGTCGAGGTCATCGACGTGGCGAGCGTGCTGCTCCGATCGGTCAAGCCGGAGCAGCCACAGGGCGGCAAGCAGACGGCGCCGGTCGGCGGCTGAGGCGCGCGTACCCCCGAAGGATCCTGGACGGCGGTGGCACCTCCTGGGGTGCCACCGCCGTCGCGTGGTCAGGCCCCGGCTGCGGTGGCTCCCGCGATCGCGGCGGCGGTGGCGGCCGTGGTGGCTGTCAGGAGGGCGGCCTGGGTCTGCTCGATCGCCCGGCGGGTGGCGGCCGACCCCCAGTCGCCCGCGCCGATCTCGTCGAGCCGGCGCTCCACCCGCTGCCGGGGCAGGTCGCCGAAGAGCGTGCGGTGCAGCCGGACGGCGCGGGTGAGACCGAGCAGCGCGGCGGTCCGCGGCGGCACCGGGCCGTCGCCGACGATCGCGGCCCACATCCGCTGCCGGGCCTCGGTCTCCACCACCGGCTCGGTGCCGGTCGGCGAGGGATAGCGGGTACGCGGGACCACCCAGAACACCCGGTCGGACTCGCGGCGCAGCACACCGGCGGCGACCAGCCCGTCCAGCACCCGCCTCGGCAGGTCCTTCGCGAGCCGGGTCACCCAGTCCTGGGGTTTGCGAAGCTTGCGCTCCCCGGCGATCCGCGCCAGGGCGTCGTCCAGCAGCGGCCGGCCCACCGGGGCCGGGTCGGTGACCACCAGCCGGTCGTCGACCAGCTCGACCCGGCCGGCGACGGCCAGGTCGAGGAGCAGGGCGCCGGCCAGACCGTGGTCCAGGCCGGGCCAGCCGAGCCGGTTGGTGCCCGCGTCGTCGTGGGCCAGCAGGGCCAGTTCATCGGCGAGCGTCAGTGCATCCATGCCTTCCACGCTAACTCCGTCCGACCACCCCGCCCGGGGGCGTGCCCCGTGGACGCGGGGCGGCCCGTGCAAGAATCTCGCCGAGGTGAGGCGACATCGACGGCCTGCTCTTGATGACGCTGTTGCCCCTGGTCGGTTTCGCTGCGCTGACCGCGGGCAACGCGTTCTTCGTGGCGGCCGAGTTCGCCCTGGTCACGGTCGACCGTGCGGAGATCGACAGGCGGGCCGCCGCCGGCGACCAGGCCGCCCTGACGGTACGCGCGGCGCTGCGCGACCTGTCCTTCCAGCTCTCCGGCGCGCAGCTCGGCATCACCATCACCGCTCTGCTCACCGGTTACCTGGCCGAGCCGGCCCTGGCGCGGCTCTTCACCCCGCTGCTGCGGCCGGTGGCCGGGGAGAGCACCGAGCGGTTCACCCCGTTCCTGGCGTTGGCCCTGGCCACGCTGCTCTCCATGCTCTTCGGTGAGTTGGTGCCGAAGAACGCGGCGCTGGCCCGGCCCATGCCGGCGGCGCTGGCCACGGCCGGTCCGATGCACACCTTCTCCCGCACGTTCGGCTGGCTGATCCGGGGGTTGAACGGCTCCGCGAACCGGCTGGTCCGGGCGCTCGGTGTCGAGCCGCAGGAGGAGCTGGCCAGTGCCCGCTCGCCGGAGGAGCTGGGCCTGCTGGCGGCCATCTCGGCTCGGGCCGGCGCGCTGCCGACCGACACCGCGATGCTGCTGCGCCGGACCATCCGCTTCGGCGACAAACGGGCCGCCGAGGCGATGACGCCCCGGGTGGACGTGGTCGCGCTGCGCGCCACGGCCACCGTTGCCGAGCTGCTCGAGCAGTCCCGGCAGACCGGGCGGACCCGGTTCCCGGTGTACGAGGAGACCCTGGACCTGGTGACGGGTGTGGCGGGGGTGCCCGACGCGCTGGGCGTGCCGCTCGCCGACCGGGCGTCGACGATTGTCGGCTCGGTGGCCCGGGAGCCGGTGTACGTGCCGGAGAGCCTCAACCTGGACGGCGTGCTGGCCGCGTTGAAGGCGGCCGGTGCCGACCTGGCCATCGTGGTCGACGAGTACGGCGGCACGGACGGCGTGGTGACGATCGAGGACCTCGTCGAGGAGCTGGTCGGGGAGATCGCCGACGAGTTCGACCCGGCGAGTGTGGACGACGCCGACCCGGTCGAGTTGACCGTGCCGGGCGGTGAGCGCACCGTGCTCGTCGACGGCGTGCTCCGCTCCGACGAGGTGGCCGAGCAGACCGGCTTCCGGCTGCCCGAGGGGCCCTACGAGACGTTGGCCGGCTTCCTGATGGCCCAGCTCGGGCACATCCCGCTGGCCGGCGAGACGGTCGAGGCGGACGGCTGGGAGTTCACGGTGGTCGAGGTGGAACGGCACCGGATCGAGCAGGTCCGGGTGGTACGCCCGGCGGAACCGGACGACGATGACTGAGCTGCTGGTGACCGTCCTGCTGCTGCTCGGCAACGGGTTCTTCGTGGGCAGTGAGTTCGCGCTCATCGCGTCCCGCCGGACGGTGATCGAGCCGCTGGCCGCCGGGTCGAAGCGCGCCCGGTGGGCGTTCTCGGCGATGAACCAGATCCCGCTGATGATCGCTGGCGCGCAGCTCGGCATCACGGTCTGCTCGCTGGGCCTGGGCGCGATCGCCGAGCCGGCGTTGGCGCACCTGCTGGAGCCGCCGTTCCACGCGGCCGGCCTGCCCGAGCGGGCGGTGCACCCGGTGGCCTTCGTGTTGGCCCTGGGTGTGGTGGTCTTCCTGCACACGGTCGTCGGGGAGATGGTGCCGAAGAACATCACGCTCGCCGGTCCGGAGGTCTCCGCACTCTGGCTCGGCCCGGCGATGCTGGCGTTCTGTGTGGCCACCAAGCCGCTGCTGCTGGCCATGAAGTGGGCGGCGCGCCGGGTGCTCGCGATCTGGCGGATCGAGGCGTCCGAGGCGGTCAAGACGGTGTTCACCGCCGAGGAGTTGGCCGGGCTCGTCTCGCAGGCGCGCACCGAGGGGTTGCTCGACGAGGAGCAGCATGTCCGGATCACCGGCGCCCTGGCCCTGCACAGCCGCACGGCGGCGGACGCCCTGCAGCCGTGGTCGACGGTGGTGACGGTGGCCGAGGACGTCTCACCGGCGTCGCTGGAGGTGTTGGCGACCCGGACCGGCCGGTCCCGGTTCCCGGTGGTGCAGCGGTCGACCCGTCGGGTGCTCGGCTTCGTGCACGTCAAGGACGTGCTGGGGTACGCCGGGCAGGGTCGCCGGTCGCCGGTGCCGGCCCAGGTCTACCGGCCGCTGGCGGTGGTGCCGCCGGAGCGTACGCTGGCGGACCTGCTGCTGGCCATGCGCCGGGAACGGCGGCACATGGTGCTGGTGAGCGACGGCCGGCGCCCGCTCGGTGTGGTCACTCTTGATGATGTATTGACGGCAATCGTTGGTTGATCCGCCAATACCCTTTGTGTGCAAGCGGTTGCACGACAGTGACGGTTACTCCACTCGCCTTGATTACCGCCCCGCGCTTCCCTAATGTGGGGCACCGACCGCTGTGGGTCGTCTGCCTCGGCCCTTCCCTCACGCGAGGCGCCCGGCGGTCGGTTGCAAAGGAGTCGGTGCCGGTGGCAACCATGCCCCCTCATCGTCACGACCTGTCTGCGTCTGCTCGGCCGGGTGGTCTGCGCCGGGCTGGTCACCGTCTGCTCGTCCTGGTCGCCGCCGCGGTGGTCGGCGCGGGCCTGCTTACCGCCCCGGCGCACGCCGCGCCGACGGTCGACGAGATCGAGGCGCAGATCGACAAGAAGTGGGAGCAGTTGGAGCCCACTATCGAGCAGTACAACAAGGTCAGGGCGCAGCTGAAGGTCAACCGGCAGAAGTCGGTGAACCTGCAGAAGAAGATCGAGCCGCTGGCGTTGCAGAGCGAGTTGGCGCTCAACCGGGTCGGCGATCTCGCCTCCCGCTACTACATCTCGGGCCCGTCGCACGACATTGGCGCGCTGTTGGTCAGCGCCAAGCCGGACACGCTCACCGAGCAGCTCACCATTCTCGACCGCTTGGCCGCGCAGGAGCGCAAGGAGGTCGAGGGCGTCCTCGCCGTGCGGGACAAGTACGACGGCGAGAAGCAGAAGCTGGATGCCCTGATCGTCACCCAGACCAAGCAGCAGAACGAGCTGGCGGCCAAGAAGAAGCAGATCGACGCCGAGATCAAGCAGCTTGAGGCGTCGATGCCGAAGACCACGGTCAAGACCGCCGGCTGCCCGACCATCAACGGTGTGGTTTCCGTGGCCGCCCAGAAGGCGATCAAGACCGCCTGCCAACAGGTCGGCGATCCGTACGTCTGGGGCGCCGTCGGCCCGAACTCGTTCGACTGCTCGGGGCTGACCCAGTACGCCTACAAGTCGGCCGGGATCTCCCTGACCCACCACACCGGAGACCAGTGGAACGAGGGCAAGGCCGTGGCGCGAGCCGAGGCCCGTGCCGGTGACCTGGTCTTCTTCTACTCCGGCCTGAGTCATGTCGGGCTGTATCTGGGTAACAACCAGATGGTGCACGCACCACGTGCCGGTAAACCGGTGCAGGTGTCCAGCATCAACACCATGCCCGTCGCCGGGTTCCGCAGACCCTGATCCACACCGTTCGACACGACGGCCCCCGGTCACCGACCGGGGGCCGTCGCCGTTGTCAGCGGGGTGCGCCCACCGGGGACGGCAGGAGCAGTACGTCGGCCAGGTCGACGTACATGATGCGATGGCCGAACTGGATCTGCGCGTACCGGTTCTTGCCCCGGATCACCGTCCAGTCGCCGGGCGAGGAGCCGTCGACGGTGCTGGCCCGGTAGTACTCGCCCGGCAGCACCGCGCCGACGGCGTACCGCTGCCCGGCGGCCAGGGTGTACTGCAGTGGCGAGATCGTCTGGTAGGGCACGCCGGCCGGATAGGCCGCCTGTTCCGGGTATGCCCGCCCGTACACCGGAATGGTGGCCCGGCCGGGCTTCGGGGTGGCCACCACACCGACGGTCCAACTGGCGGTGGGCCTGGACGCCGGGTTGTGGAACCAGGCCCGTTGCCCGAGGTACCAGATCGCCGTCCAGTCACCCTGCCGGCCGGCCAGCGCGTACGTCTGACCGGCGGAGGCGCGGGCGCCGTGATCCGACACCTCCATGGTGTTCGGGGTGCCGTCGGGGCGGAGCGCGATGTCGTTCACCAGTGGCGCGTCCGCGGCCGGCGCGGAGCGAAGCACCACCGCCGAGGAGCCGCGTGGCGCACACGGGACGCCGACGGTGACGCAGCCGACGAACGCCGGCTGGTTGGTGGCGAAGTCCGGGTCGATCCGGACCAGACCGGTGGACGGGGTGCCGGTGTCCAGGCGGGGCGCGTGCAGCAGCTCGAAGTAGTGGGTCCAGTCCCAGTACGGACCGGTGTCCCAGTGCATCCCACGGACGTTCGCGGCGACGGTGCCGGGCACGTTGTCGTGGCCGATGATGTGCTGGCGGTCCAGCGGGACGCCCAGCCGCAGCGCGAGGTGCCGGACCAGCTTCGCCGAGGTCCGGTACATCGCCTCGGTGTACCAGGTGCCCTGCGCGGCGTAGCCCTCGTGCTCCAGCCCGACCGCCTTGGCGTTGACGTACCAGTTGCCGGCGTGCCAGGCGACATCCTTGGTCCGGACGTGCTGGGCGACGTGCCCGTCCACCGAGCGCAGCGTGTAGTGCCAGCTCACGTACGTCGGATCCTGCACGAGCCGCAGGGTGGTGGCCCAGCTCCCCTCGGTGTCGTGGATGACGATGTACTCGATCTTCTGCCGGGCGGGACGGTCGGACAGGTCGTGGTTGCCGTAGTCACCGTCGCCGAACGCCGCGTAGGGCGCCGGGATCCACTCGCAGGAGATGGTGCGGGGGCATTCCAGGCCGTCCGGGCGGTCGAGCCGGCGCAGACCCAGCCGGTCCAGCCAGGAGCGCTGCGGGCGGATCGCGCGGGCCGGCAGCGTGATCCGCTGGCCGTCGTCGGTCACCCGCGACGCGCCGGCGCCGATGGTGGTGAAGACCTCGTCGGCGAAGGCCGCCGCGGCGTCCGCGCTGTCCGCGCCGGTGTAGCGGGCCACCGCGCCGTACCAGGTGGCCGGGTCGGTGCCGGCACCGACCGGGGCGCCCAACTCCCGCTGGTACGAGGCCAGGAGTGCGGCCCCGCCCCGGATGTTGACGTCGGCGTCGGTGCGCAGCGCGTCGGGAGTCGCGCCGGTCAGCGCGGCGGCGGCATCCACGGTCTGCGACGCGGCGGCGGGTGGCGCCGGGTCCTGGGCCGTCCGGGGTACAGGTGCCAGCGTGGTACGGGAGTCGTCGCCGCGCGGGTCCTCGGTGCCGGTGTCGTGGTGACCACGCACGGGCAGAGCGGTCACGTGTCGGGCGTCGGTCAGGTGCATGGGGCCGTAGCCGCCGCTGGTGCTGGGTGTGCCGGCGTTGCTGTCCCAGCGGGACTCCAGGTAGGAGACGCCGAGCAGCACGTCGGTCGGTACGCCGTACTCGGCGGCCGCGGCGGCGTACCGCTGCTGGCGGTCGACGGTGGGTGCGGCGGCGTGGGCGGGTGCTCCGACCGCGGTCGCGGCGGCGAGCACGGCGACGGCGAGCAGCGCACGCCGGCCGGGCAGCAGGGTTGGATGGCGCATCGAACCCCCTAGATTTCGCGGGTGTGGATGACGCCACCCTCGCGCCGGCCGGGAGTCCGCGTCAATACCTTTCCATGTGTCGACCTGCCAGGAAATAAATCTTCACGTACGGTTCGGTGATCCTCTCCGATCGGTACGGAGTGTCACGGCCGCACGGGTTGCGGAGCGGTAACAAGCGTCTCTACTCTGGTCATTCGTCGGCCCGATAGCAGCTCCGTCCAGCCCGGGCGGTAACGGACCGACACCGCCGAGTCGTTTCCGAACGAACCGGGGACCCATGTCCCCCGGGGTGAATCCGCAGCCACTGCGGTAGGGCGCCGACTTCCCGCCCGAACCCGTCAGCTAACCCGGTAGGCGGTCAGGAAGAAGGAGTACGGAACCCCGGTGGCACTCCATGCCCCGCGGCCGTCGTCCGAGCGGTCGGCAACAGCCGGCCCGATGTCGATTGCGCCGCGCCCACGCTGGTCCCGCTTCACCACCGCGCTCGCCGCACTGGCCGGCGTCGCCGTCGTCCTGACCGGCAGCGCCACGGCGGCCCACGCCGACCCGTCCGTCGCCGAGATCGAGCGCCAGATCGACGCCGACTGGAACAAACTCGAACCGATCATCGAACAGCACAACGCCACCCGGACCGACCTCGCCGCCAAGCGCAAGCAGGCCCAGGCGCTGGCCGCCCGGATCGCCCCGCTGGAGCGCCAGGTCGACGCCGCGATGGACAAGGTCAGTGCCCTGGCCGTGCGCGCGTACAAGGGTGAGAACGTGCTGACCGTCAACGCGGTGCTGGGCAGCCGGTCACCCAGTGAGGTGGTCGGTCAGCTCGAACTGCTCGACCGCTTCGCGCACAACCAGCAGCAGGACGTCCGCGAGGTGGCCGACCTGCGCGACGAGTTGGCCGGGCAGAAGGCGCCGCTCGACGAGATGGTGGCCCAGCTGACCCGTACCGAGGCCCAGTTGGCGGCGAAGAAGAAGCAGATCAACGAGGAGATCGACAAGCTGCAGAAGCTGCGCCTCAAGGTGTACGGCAGCGGTGGCGGCGGTCCGTTGCGCCCCGCGCCCTGCCCCGGCAGCTATCCCGGTGGCGCCGCCGGCACCGCGGTCAAGTTCGCCTGCGCGCAGATCGGCAAGCCCTACGTCTGGGGTGCCGAGGGTCCGAACTCGTACGACTGCTCCGGACTCATGCTCGCCGCCTGGGCGAAGGCCGGGGTGTCACTGCCGCACAACGCCGCAGCCCAGAGCCGCGCCACCAAGAACGTCAGCAAGGCCGACCTGCGCCCCGGCGACCTGGTCTTCTACTACAGCGACATCCACCACGTCGGGATGTACGTCGGTGGCGGCTGGGTGGTGCACGCCTCGCAGGCCGGCGAACCGGTCAAGATGAAGAGGGCCGACGACGGTCAGGTCCACAGCTACGGCCGTCCAGGCTGATCGATCGTGCTGACCGAAGGGCCCGTCGCGATTCGTCGCGGCGGGCCCTCGTCGTCAGCGGTTCAGCGGGTGGGCCAGGTGCGCCAGTGCTGCCAGGCGCGGCTCGGCGTCGGCCCCCGCTGCCCCTGGTAGCGCGAGCCGTAGACCGCCGAGCCGTACGGGTGCTCGGCCGGCGAGGAGAGCCGGAAGATGCAGAGCTGCCCGATCTTCATGCCCGGCCAGAGGGTGATGGGCAGGTTCGCCACGTTCGAGAGTTCGAGCGTGACGTGCCCGGAGAAGCCGGGGTCGATGAAGCCGGCGGTGGAGTGCGTGAGCAGCCCGAGCCGCCCCAGTGAACTCTTGCCCTCCAGCCGGCCGGCGAGTTGGTCACCGAGCGAGATGACCTCAAGCGTCGAGGCGAGCACGAACTCCCCGGGGTGCAGCACGAACGGCTCCCCGTCGGGCACCTCGACCGCCGACGTCAGGTCGTCCTGCTGCATCGCCGGGTCGATGTGTGTGTAAAGGTGGTTGTTGAAGACCCGGAACAGCCGGTCCAGCCGCACGTCGATGCTTGAGGGTTGGACCAGGGTGGGCTCGAACGGCTCCAGGCCCAGCGTGCCGGCCTTGATCTCGGAGACCAGGTCGCGGTCGGAGAGCAGCATCGGACCACCATAGCGGCGGCCCGAAAACCCACCGGATTCGGTGCCGGTGACCAGCGCGTCGAGGTCGCTACTCGTACATTTGTTCGATAGAATGCTCGCATGGCTTCCTGGTCCGAATTCGCCGCCGACGAGCCCCGACTCGCCGACGGGATCCGCGTTCTCCTCCAGCAGTACGGGCCGGGCTTCGGCTACCTGGCCACGGTCCGTGCCGACGGCGGGCCCCGGGTCCATCCGGTCTCCCCGGTCATCACCGACGAGGGTCTGTTCTGCTTCATCATCGACTCCCCGAAGCGCCGTGACCTCGAACGCGACGGCCGCTACGCGCTGCACTCGTTCCCCCCGGAGGAGAGCGACGACGAGGCGTACGTGGCGGGGCGCGCCCGCCCGGTGACCGATCCGGCGCGGGTCGCCCGGTTGGCGCAGGGCGCCCGCGCGGAGCCACAGGTCGACTGGCAACTGTTCGAGTTCACCGTCGACGTGGCGATGCTGACTCGCCGCGAGCAGCACATCGCGGGCATCCCGGGCCTCGCCCCGGCCCGGCCGGCCGTCCGGGTCTGGCTCGACCCGCGGGCCCCCTCGGCGGTGGCTGCCGCGCCGCTCGCCGTGCCGCAGACCCGCCCGACCCGCCGCAGCCGTGACGTCCAGTGCACAGCCGCCTGACCATGGCCCCCAGAGACACCCGGTGCCGGCTCCGCGCTGACGGAGCCGGCATCGCCCGTACGTGCCTGCGCCCGGCGCCCGGCGCCCGGCGGCCCTGCGGCCCGACGCCCGGCGGCCCGGCATGATCGACTCGGTTTCGGTGATTACGCGGTGTCCCGGCCGCTCCAACGCCCCGACTTCCAGGACCCCGAGTGGATCAACCCGAGCCGAGCCGCGGGTCGGGGTGCCTGGGTGCACAGGTTCGACGACTCGGGTACAGTGGTGCCGCTTGCGGGTGTAGTTCAATGGCAGAACATCAGCTTCCCAAGCTGACAGTGCGGGTTCGATTCCCGTCACCCGCTCCACACACAGAAGCTCTGGTCAGGACACACGTCCCGCCAGGGCTTCCGTGGTTCTAGGTCATGCTGAAACAGGGGTGGGCCATTAGTGGGCCATTAGCTCGCCTCGGCGGCCGGTCCGTCGCCCTCGGCAACCCGCTTGACCTTGCGCTTGCTCGGCTTGCGCCGGGCCGCCTTGGCTGCCTTGTCGATCGCGTCGGCGATGCCCTGGTCGGCCTCCCGGTTGGCGTGCTGGTAGATCAGCGCGGCACGCGGGCTGTCGTGCCCCATCCGCGCCATGATGTCGCGCAGGCTCGCGCCCGGTGCCCGCGACGCGAGCGTATTGCCGGTGTGCCGCAGGTCGTGGAAGTGCAGTCCGGGAACACCCACGGCGGCGACCGCCTCGGGCCACTTGACCAACTTGTTGAAGTTGCCGCGCCAGAGGTTCCGGCCGCTCTCGCCAGTGAACACGAAGGCCCCGGGTGCCTCGCCGACGTGGCCGCTCATGTGCTGTTTCAGCACAGGCAGGGCCGCCTTGGGCACGGCGACGGTCCGCACGCCCGCCCGCGACTTTGGCGGCCCGAGGATCAGGCCGGTACCCCGGTGCTCGACGAACGCCTGTCGCACCCGCACCGTGCCGGCGGCCAGGTCGATGTCGCGGCGTTGCAGGGCGACCGCCTCGCCCCACCGCAGGCATCCGAACGTGGTGACCAGGATCAGCGCTTGGAAGCGCTCCGGTATCCGCTCGGCCAGCGCGAAGATCTGCGGAACGGTGAGGACCGGCCGCTCTGCGGGCTTCTCCTGGTCGGCACCGACGACGCGGCACGGGTTGATCTCGATCAGTTCGTCCTCCTTGACGGCGGTCATCAGGACCCCGCAGCAGCCGGTATGCCTCGGCAGCCATGGTTACCGACACACCCTCGGCCAGCAGTCGCGCCCGCCACTCGCGGACCATAGGCGTGTCGATCCGGTTGACCGGCATGCCGCCGAGGTGTGGCGTGATCTGCGAAAGCAAGGGGACAGCCTGATGGCGGGTGTCCCCGCCTGATCCGAATTTGTACGGCGGACGGAAAGAGGTGATGTGGTGCGTAAAAAGGTCTTTAAAGTCGGGTTAGTGCGCCACATACTAATGCTGCTGCTAAGTGCCTTGGTTCTGGCATCGGGAGCATCCTACCTGTTGTGGCTAGCTCTAGGGTCACCCAATTTGCCCAAGGGGGGCACTGCCACTCTCGGAGAGGTCTACAACGGCGTCAAACTGGCGTTAGCGGTAGTAGCTGGTGTCGGCGCTGTGGTCGCCCTAGCTGTCGCGTATCGCAAACAGCGGTTACAAGAGGAAGACGATCGCAGAGCCGAGTTGGATTCTCGGCGTGACGACGTAAAGCTCTACAACGAACGTTTCAAGGCTGCTGCTGAACAACTAGGCTCTGCGAAAGCGGCGGTCCGCCTATCTGGTGTATACGCATTCCAGGCCCTAGCTGACGACTGGGCAGAGGGGCGGCAGATGTGTGTGGAGGTGCTCGCGGCGTATCTCCGCATGCCTTTCTCGGGTCCCTTCGAGAGGCCGAAATCCGAGGTGCAATTCAGCGACAAGGGGCAGGTCTCGATCATCAGCTCGACGGATTCGACCGAGCAGCACGATGGATATGAAGAGCTTCAAGTGCGCCTAACAATCCAGGGCGTTTTTGCTTCACGTTTGCGTAGGCCGAAGGTTACCAACTCCCCAGGCGGTTGGACAAAACGTCTATCCAGGGGGCGCGAAGCTCAGCCGGACGAATACGGCGATCCCGCATGGGCGGACATTAGCGCGGTTCTAAGTGGTGCCACGCTGGTAGACGTAGACTTCCATAACTGCGCTTTCGTCGATCTCGATTGCAAGGGAGCCGTCTTCTACGGGGATGCATCCTTCAGTTGGTGCCACTTTAGGGGGGAAGCGCGATTCGACGGTGCAATTTTTGTGGAGTCAGCAGTGTTCAGTGGTGCGGTATTTGATTCCTATGCGGGCTTCACGGATGTGAACTTCATAGGAGGCGCATACTTTAACAGGATCACCAGGAAATTTGATATGGAGTTCAATTCCAGTTGGTTCCGAGCGGTGGCACAGTTTAATCATATGACAGCCGGATCTAGCGGTGCGCTCTACTTCGCTAACGCAAACTTTAGCGGCCCTACCACGTTCTCGGGAACCCTCTCCTTCCATGAAGGATCGTTCGTCGACGTCAGTGCGAGCAGAAAAGCCTCATTCAAGCATCTGCCGCCTCCTTGGAAAAGCGTTGGAGGCAAGCTGGTAAAAGCTGATCCCAACGATGACCTCCCCGACGCTTAGCTTCCTACACCCATTGGTTGGTCACGACCGAACGCTTCGATCGAGGGACGCGATATCTTGAGTACTGATCCACGAACTCGGCGCTGGCTGCGGTTACTCGCCACCACTACCGACATCCGACTAAGTTCGATCGACGTGCTCAAGTCTGACGTCTTCGCTGCCCAGAGCATCAGGTTTGATCGAGTGACAGCATTGACCGGCTATCACGGAACAGGCAAGACTGTCCTCCTGCTTTCCATCGAGGCGCTTTTTGGATACACGATTCCCTTTGTGTTCCCGCCTTTTATCAAGCAGGACGCGAGCGCCTACAGAAAAGACGCCGAGTTTGTGGACGGTGTCTTTGAAGTCATCGTGGAAACTAGGGATGGTCGCTATAGTCGGGAGGTACGTCTCCGGGACTCAGCCAGCGAGCGAAGATCTCGCTGGCGCGACGCTCTGGTCGATGATGCACCGTTGACCGACACATGGTGGCCGCAGTACTGCGGTCCGGTCTATGCGTTCTCCGAGATGCAGGGCATGAGCGACCATATTCGCTCAGAGAGTGGATTGGTCGACTGCGAGCGCTACGACCTGTCAGCTGACGAGTTGCGCGGCCTTAAAGGCGTTCTTGGGAGGCAATACGATCGCGTGTCTGTCTATCGGCTGTCCACCGACAACCTCGACGGCTGGGACTATCCGATTCCTGCGGTCTATGCTGAGTGGAACGGTCGTGTCATAGACAACCGGAAGATGAGCATCGGGGAACTCTGGGTCCACTATATTCTTTGGTCCCTGCGCGAAATGGAAGACGGCGGCCTTGCCCTAATAGATGAGCCGGAATCACACATCTCTGCGCGGGGGCAGCGAGCGCTGATGGATGAAGTAGCCCGCTACTGCCTGAAGAAGAACCTGCAATTGATCGTCGCGACGCATTCGCCGGAGATCCTTTCGCGTATCCCAATGCAAAATACTTTGATGTGCGTCCCATCTAGTGAAGGGGCGAAGATAGTTCGACCCACGTCTGTCGCACAAATACAGGATACTGTAGGCGTCCTTCCTAGATTAAAAGGAATTGCCTTGGTGGAAGATGATGCGGCAGCCACTATTCTTCTTGCCATTGTCAACAGATTCGATGTATCTCTCGCGCGAGAACTTGAAATAGTGTCGGCGGGCGGCGAAGCTAATGTTCTCGCGGGCCTCCGGAGTATGCGTTCGGCCGCTCGTGTAGCCGTAGTCGGAGTTCTGGACGGCGACCAGCGCACTTCGGGGAGCGACGACATTCGCCTTCACTTCCTACCCGGCACCAGGACGCCGGAAACTGAGCTGCTCGACCTCAACGAAGACGGCCAAATTAGACTCGCCGAGAGGCTTGGTAAGTCCGCTAGCGACGTGAGCGTCGCACTGTCGAATGCAACGATGCTAGATCACCAGTATCAGATCCCTAGATTCGCTGCTGAACTCGCGGTGCCGGAGAAGCTCCTTTGGCATTCGCTGGTCCTAGAGTGGTTGCAGAACCGCGAAATTCAGCAGATGGCGATGGAACTGGTCAACAGCCTGCGCCGGTTGGTGGACCTTCATCCATAGGGGTGCGCCTGATCGGGCGTCTTGGGCCATTAGCGGGCCAGTAGCCGGGGTCAACAGGGGTCATTCCAGGCCACTCGGTAAGGTCGCTGAGCTGGGTACGGCAGGCTTCAGTGGGGATCTTGTACGGTTCCCAAGCTGACAGTGCGGGTTCGATTCCCGTCACCCGCTCCAGGCACGGAAGCCCTGGTCAGGACCGACGGTCCCGCCAGGGCTTCCGTCGTTCTAGACGGCTGAAACAGGCCCCTGTGCCATTAGCCCGCCTCGGCGCCCGTCCCGTCGTCCTCGCGCCCGCGACGCGAGCGTGTTGCCGGGTCCGGTGCGCGGGCTACCCGGCGGCGCAGCTGACGTCGTTGAGCGTGAAGGCGATCGGCACAGCGTCGCTGGCCTGCCAGGTGCCCAGGACGCCGAAGACCACCGAGGCGCCCGGCGCCACCAGCGGGTTGTAGCTGGCGTTCCGGGCCGTGACGGTGGCACCGCTCTGCTGGGCGGTGGCGGACCAGGACTGGACGATGTGCTGGTCACCGGGGAAGGTGAAGCTGAGCGCCCAACCGTCGACCGGCACGGTGCTGGTGTTCTTGATGGTGATCTGGGCGGTGAAGCCTCCCGGCCACTCGCTCCCGGTGCGGTAGCTCACGGTGCAGGGCGCCGCCGGCGGCGGGTCGATCGGCACCGTGGCGGTCTGGGTGAGCCGGGTGCCGGTGGCGGTGTCCTCTAGCAGGACCGTGACCTCCAGGCCGGTGGCCGTACAGTCGGCGGACACCCAGTAACCCTCTCTCCAGCTGAAGGTCGCGCCCGGATCGACGGTGACCGCCCAGCCCGGCAGCGAGGGGAGGGCCGGGCAGCCGGTGGGGATGCCGGGGGTGGAGCCGACGAACCGGCCGTAGATCGCCGTGCCGACCTGTTGCTGTTGGGCTGTGCAGTTCTGCCCGACGGCCGTGGCCCTGACGACCTGGCCCGGAACCACCCGCGGCGGGTCGAAGGTGAGCGACTGGATCTGGACGGTACCGGCGCAGGTGTCGGCCGGGACGGTCGCGCCGGCTGGGGCGGTGCCGGCCGGATCGGCCTGCGCCGCCGCCGCGGGGACAGCCAGTGCACCGGCGGCGCAGACGGCGGCCGCGGCGAGGGTCAGGAGCGTACGCAAGAGGGTCCTCCTGGGTGAGCCGTGGGCTACGGGCGTCGCCAGTTGACCGTACCAATCAATGCCTGTCAATTGAATGGATCGGCGGTCGTCTCCACCATGCGACGCACCGGCTCGCCGCCGGAGACCGCCGTGATCTCCCGACCGGCCCCCTCGGCCTGGCGCTTCAACCGCGTGGGTTGTCGGGCCCCGCGGGCAGACTGCCGCCATGAGTTACGACTTGGCGGTCTGGGAAGGTGAGCAGCCGGCTGACGACGCCGCTGCGGGTGAGGTCTACGACCGGCTCTATGCCACGTACGCGGAGGGCGAGCAACTACCCCCGACCCCACGCATCCGGGCCTACGTCCTCGCCCTGTTGGAGCGGTGGGTAGACCTGTCCTCCGACGACAAGGACGATGCCAGCCCGTGGTCCGCTGGTCCGCTGATGGATGAGGCGTCTGGGCCGTTCGTCTACTTCACCATGCGGTACAGCGTGTGCGAGGAAGTCTCGACCGAGGCTGCTCGGATGGCAGCCGCTCACGGTCTGGTCTGCTACGACCCGCAGTGGGAGCGAGTACGGCCCACCGCTGAGGAGCGGGCGGAGGCGTGCCGTTAGGCCGGACAGTCACGGTCAACCCAGGCCCCCAAGGGTCGCCGCCGTCGACCCTGCTGTCGGGCCTGCGGCGCGTGGTCGAAGCCTTCCCGTGCGTCTGCCCTCAGCCTCGGTCATCCGGAGGGACCAGCCCGTAGATCAGGCAAAGGCTTTGCGCCGCCGCCTACCGTGGGCGCGAACGACCCACCAGGGCGACGTCCACGGGAGGCGGCGTGGTCAAGCGGTACCGCCGACGCGTACGACAGACACGACCATGGACACCCGAACAGTCGGTTGGCTCGGTCCAGCAGGAACCCCGCGGCCGATGGCGTCCCGGCTACTGGCTCCGGCACCCGACCCTCGGCGTTCTCTTCGGCGGACTGCTGGTGATGGCCCTCCTGTACTGCGGCCTCGGCGACCTGCGCCACCGGAACGACCTGGTGGAACGGGGCGAGCGGACGGTCGGGACGGTGCGCGAGCCGCACGGCCGAAAGTGGTGGTTGTCGGTCAGCTTCACCACCCGAGGCGGGGAGACGGTCACCGCCTGGATCAGCCACCCTCCCTGGAACGAGCCGAGCGTCGGGGAGGAGGTCGACGTGATCTACGACCGGGTCGACCCGATCGGCAGCGCCTACCTCTCGGGCGACGAACCGGGCCTGCTCCCCGGAATCCTTGTCCTCGGCGGCGGTGTTGTGCTGGCGCTGGTCTACGCACGGTGGCTGCGGCGGCACTGGAATCGGCTGCGAAGCGAGGCGGAGGCGTGGCGCAGCCGCCACCCCGTGCCTCGACTCGGCGCACGGCGGTAGCGGGGCCGAAAGGCGAACCGCTGCGCAGCCAGGCCAGGACGGCTGGTTTCAGGTTGCCAGAGGTCGGCCCGCATGCGTTTCCAGGGCCGAGTACACCCGCTTGGAGACCGCCGAGCCGGTGGGTAGGTCCGTAAGGTCGACGGCTACCCAACGGGCCCGGGAGATCTCCCCGTTGGGGTTGATCTCGTCGGAGAGCGCGTGCAGGCGGACGACCTTCAGGTAACCCCGTTTGCCCCCGCTGCTGGTCACGTGCTCCTCGAGCACGAGAGCCGACGAGTCCAACGTGACGCCCAGTTCCTCGACGCACTCACGCCTGGCCGCCTGCTCAGGGGTTTCTCGGGCTGGCTTGTATCCGCCTCCGGGCAGGCGCCACAGGGATTGGTCACCGTAGCTGTGTTGGACGAGGAGGACTCGGTGCCCGTCGACCGGGTGGATGATCAGCGCTTGCACGCCGTGGGTGGTCGGCTTGGCGATCCGCCAGTAGAGCCCGCGCAGGCGATGGAGCAGCCTGAACGCGATCGGCGGAATCCTCATCTGTCCATCCCATCGGTGAGCCATGCGGTCCGGAAATGCGGGGGCGGCAGCGGCGCCGGAGACCTTTCAGGCCAAATGGTGGTGATGCCCGGTGCGACCCGAACTGTCGGCGGCAGCGCCAGCTACGTACGACTGCCTTATAGATTGGTCGTCGTGACCGGCACCGCGCTGCCCCGACATCGACAGCACCTCGCCTGGATGCCGCTCCCCGTCGCGGTGCTCACCGTCGGGCTGCTGCTCCGTGCCGCCGTGACCGTCTGGGATCGGCTCCACTTCACCGAGCTGTTCAACTATGGCAACAGCATGAGCGGGTCGCTCGCCGCAGTCGTCGAGAAATCCTTGGCCTATCTGGGGCTGGCCCTGACAGCGGTGCTGGTGCCGATCCTGTGGATCGGGGCGCGGCGGGTCGGCGTCGCCGGATCGAGGTGGCCGGGGACCATCGGGTGGGTCTGCGGGGTGCTGGCCGCCTTCGGCGCTGTCGGGGTGTCGGGCCCGCCGAACGACGGCAGCGACCCGAAGCGACTGGGCATCGTCCACGACAGCGGGACACCGACCTGGGTCAGCGTGCTCGACGTCGTCGCGCCGTACGCGATCCTCATCGGTGCCGGCGGCGCGGTGCTGCTGCTCCTCCTGACGGTCGTGGTCCGGGTGCGGGCGGGCGTCCGTGCCGCGCTCGACGCGGGGCCCGGCACCGACAGCTAGGGGCAACCGCCGCTATCGATAGTCGGCGAACACCCGGCGCTCCACGCCGTCGACGGTGACCGGGCCGCCGTGGGGAAGGATCCACTGCGGTCGGGTGTGGCCGAACGGGATGCCGACGCAGACGACTGCCTCCGGGTTGTAGCGGGTCACCACGTCGACGACCGTGTCGCGCTGCTGCTCGCGTAGCCGTGCCCGATCCTCGGCGGCGGGTCGGCGCGTCTGGTCGGAGGTCGGCGGACGGGCGACCAGGACGGCGTCGACGGCGCTGAGGATGCCGCGTTCACCGAGGGAGCGGACGATGAAGCCGACGTCTCGTGCGGGGAGGAGTTCCTCCGACGTCTCGATGACGAGCACCCCGCCCCGCAGCACCTCCGGAGCAACGGTGAAGCGTCCCGCCGTCAGGATCCACTGGATGACTTCCAGGCACCCGCCCCAGGTGGGGCCGGTGACCGCGCGGCGCGGCCCGTACCAACTCCACGGTTCCGTCGGTTCGCGTTCCCCGAAGGACGTCAACGCCCGCGGATCGGCCCAGTCGA
This sequence comes from Micromonospora sp. NPDC049175, assembly GCF_043197345.1. NCBI lineage: Bacteria > Bacillati > Actinomycetota > Actinomycetes > Micromonosporales > Micromonosporaceae > Micromonospora > Micromonospora sp. NPDC049175. Next base: position 318,234 of record NZ_JBICSY010000002.1, read on the forward strand.
TCCCGATGTCCTCGGACTCGCCCGGGTCGGTGATCTCCAGCCGCTCCCCGGTGAGTAACGCCGCTCGCAGCGACCGGATGTGGATGTCGTCAACGGCCGGTCCGGGACCCAGGTGCACCTGGGAGGAGCCGCCGTAGAAGCTGGCGACGCCGAGACCCCAGAGCCAGTGGTGCAGGTTCGTGTTGTCGCTGGTGCCGAGGAAGGGCTTCGGGTCGGCTCGGGCGAGATCCGCGTCCAGATGCGGGACGACGGTGATCTGGTCGTCGCCGCCGAGGACGGCGAGGATGCCGCGTACCTGGGGATCTGCGAAGGCGGCGTTGATGTCCGCCGCCCGCGCCGCCGCTGTCGCACCGACCTGGCGGGTGGTCGGGTATTCGACCGGGACGAGGCCGGTCAGGTCGGCGAGCCGTCGCATGGCCTGCTCGTGAATCTCGGGGAAGGCGCCGGCCGCGGCGAAGGACGGCGAGAGAATCGCGATCTTGTCCCCTGGTCGGGCCTTACGAGGACGAACAAGCTCATGCGTCATGCCGAGATCCAACCGGGCCGCCGGTCCGTACGCATCTCATTTCGAGACGGGTTCCAGGAGAACCACGGGGATCTCCCGCGTGATCCGTTGTTGGTAGGCGGCGTACTCCGACCTGGCCGACACCATCAGGCGCCACAGATGCGGACGCTCCGCGGCCGTGGCGGTGCGCGCGTACGCGCTGAAGGTCTCCGTACCCACCTGCACCGTGACGTACGGATCGGCGAGCAGGTTGAGGTACCACGCGGGGTGGTGGTCTGCGCCACGGTTGGAGGCGGCAAGCACGTAGCGGTCGCCGTCGCGTTCGTAGACGAGTGCGGTGCGGCGCAGTTCGCCGGTCTTGCGGCCTCGGGTCGTCAGGAGCAGGTCGTTCACGCCGGGCAGGGGCCGGCCACCGGTCTCCTCGAACCGGCGGATGTGCTCCGCGACCCAGGAATGTGGGCTGTCGTGGACCTCGGGCATCACACCTCCCGGACACTCGCGGCGGCACGGTGGTGGCGGGGCGCCTCGATCTCGTCGAGCAGTGCGATCGCGAAGTCCGGGTAGCTGATCCGGCTGGCGGGGTCGCCGTGTTCGGCAAAACGGTAGTGGCCGGTACGCGTGCCGTCGTGGTCGAAGTCGCCGGCGGGGGCCAGGTAGGCCCAGTCGAGGTCGGAGTTCCGAAGCTCCGCGAGACCCGCGGCGTGGCCCAGGTAGAAGGACCGGTACTCGTTCGGGTAGCCGGGCTCGTCCATCAGGGCGGCACCGGACGCCCCGGGCATGATCGAGGCGAGCCCGACCACCACCAGCCGACGTACGCCGGCTTCCGCCAGGCTGGTGGCCAGGGCGCGGGACGATGCGGTGAAGAAGTCGTGCGGTGCTGCCGACAGGTCCACGGCGGCGCTGATGGCGGCGTCGTGCCCGGCCGCCGCCTGCGCGATGCTCACGGCGTCGGTGACGTCGCCGGCCACCAGCTGCACATCGGTCAGGTCACGGTGGCCTGCGGGGTCGCGCACCACGGCGGTGACCTGATGGCCTCGCCGACGCGCCTCGGCGACGGTCCGCCGACCGGCCCGGCCGCCCGCGCCGAAGACCACGATCTTCATGAGTTACGCCTCTCCGCAGAGGCCGGAGCCCGTGCGCCCGGCCGGTTCGCCGACGCTATCGAGGGTCGTGGTTACCACCGGGATACCGGTTATTGTTTGGCGATGAGGCAACCTCTGCCCGCCGACATGTTCGACGAGCTGTGCCCGTCCTCGCTCAATCCGATCCGATTCGGCGACAAGTGGGCGGCGCTCATCATCCGCTGTCTTGAGCAGGGGCCTCGCCGGTTCTCGGAGCTGCGCGTGCCGCTTCGCCGCGTCACCCCAAAGGTGCTCACCCAGTCGCTGCGCTCCCTCGAACGGGACGGGCTGATCAAGCGCACCGTCTTCGCCGAGGTCACCCCGCACGTGGAGTACGAGCTGACGCCGGTGGGCCGCAGCATGCTCGAACCGATCGCGGTTGCCTGCGCCTGGACCGAGAGGCATTGGGACCAGTTGCTCGACGCCCGCGAGTCGTACGACAGCGCCACCCGGCCCAACCGCGCTGGTTGACTCGGCGTGGCAGTGGGCCAGGAAAGCCCAGGTCGATGCCGTCGAGCACGACCCTGTCCTTGTACGCCTTTCGCAGCCCGGAGACCGCAATCGCTGAACTCGTCATGCGCCTACGATCGGCGGCCGGTCTGTCACCGCTCTGACGCGACGGTGACACGGTCACTGACACGGTGTCCCACCTCGTTCCGCGTCGACTTCGCGCGGGACTGCAACAGATTCGTCCCGACCGGCAATAGTCAGGTGTGACGAGCCAGATACAACCGTCTGACCAAGACCTGTGGTCGACGATCGCGGCCGGTGACGAGGTCGCCTTCGCCCGGCTTTTCGACAGGTATGCCGGTGCGGTCTACAACCACGTGTTCCGGCTTACCGGCTCCTGGACGCTCGCCGAGGACGTCACGCAGTCGACCTTCCTGGTCGCGTGGCGTAGGCGCGGCGAAGCGGCGGCCCTGGTGGACGGGTTGGTGTTGCCGTGGCTGCTGGTGGTCGCCACCAATACGACCCGCACCGAGTGGCGCTCGGCCCGGCGGTGGTGGGCAGCCCTGCGGAGGTTGCCACCGGAGCGGGAGGCGGACACGGACCCGGCCGGCGACATCGTCGCGCGGCTCGATGACGAACGGCAGATGACGAAGATCTTGGCGGTGGTCCGCCGACTACCTCGCGCGGAGCGGGAGGCGGTGGCCCTGTGTCTGTGGTCCGGGGTGCCGTACGCCGAGGCGGCGACGGTCCTCGGCATCAGCGAAGGCGCGCTCCGTTCGCGCGTGAGCCGCGCACGGGCTCGGCTGGCACGGATGGTTACCGACGGCGACAAGCAGGAGGAAGAGCGATGAAGGACATTCTCGACACGCCGGCCGAGCGTGAACTGCCGCCCGCCAGTGCGGCGCGAATGCGAGCGGACCTGATGACGTCGATCCGCCGGCCTCGGCGCCGCGGGGCCGTACGACTCGGCATCGCCACCGTGGCGACGGCCGCGGCGGTGGTGGCCGGCGTGGCGATGGTGCCGAACGACGGGGAGGTGCGGCACCTGGCGATGGGTTCGAGTGAACTGTCACCGACGCTGCACCGGGCGGTGGAGCGGTGCCTGAAGTGGAACGGGCAGATGGAGCGGCTTCCACTGTCGGTCGACGATGTGGCCGTGGCCGCCGAGCAGGACCACCGCGGCCTGGCGCTGTTCATCACGGACACCGGATATTTCACCTGCGAGGTCACGATGCGGCCGGGTGAGGAGATCAGTGGGGGTGCCACCGGTGCACGTGTCTGGCCGCAACGGGCCTGGTTGCCTGGCCCGGTCCAGCGGCTCCTGCTCATGTCGACCGAAGCCGACGGGGGCGACGTCGGGGTGACCGGCCGGGTCAGCGCCCGGGTGCACCGGCTGGCGCTCGAACACGGCGACGGGCAGACGACCACGGCGCGGTTGGTGAACGGCGTGTTCGGCCTGCTCACCGAGGGTGCCAGCGTCACCAGGGACGCCGAGTTGGTCAGCTATGACACCACCGGAGCCGAGATCGACCGCCGCCTGCTGTTTCGCCCCTCGGACGAGTTCGACAACTGTTACGTGGACTCCTCCGGCACCATCGTCTACGGCGAGCCGGGAACTGACTGCCGACCCGCCGAGCCCTGGGGACGATAGGCAAGCCCGGTGAACGCCCGCGTCGCTATCGGGCGTTCACCGGGATCAGCCGATCGATCTCATCGTGCCGGCGGTAGATGGGGCATTGTCGTCGTCCCCAACTCCCGGTGGCGGCGGAGCAGCTCCTCTAGCGCGTTGATCTCGGCAGCCAGTGCGGCCTTCCCCTGCTCGGTGATCCTGATCCAGGTCTTGGGTCTGCGGCCGTGATAGCCCCGGTCGATCCGGATCAGCTCCGCCTCCTCCAGCACCGCGAGGTGTCGGGAGAGGTTGCCGGCGGTGAGTTCGAGCGCGTCGCGCAGGTAGGCGACCTCCACCTGCTCGGCCTCGGCGGCGATGGTGAGGATGCCGAGACGGTTGCGCTGGTGAACGGTGTCGCTGAGCCCGTTCGTCGGGTGCCCGCCGGACCCGGTGCCGCTGCTCATGTCGACCTCTTACCCGTGGTGAAAAGAGCGATGATGCCACCGACGAGCAGGATCGGCGCCGGCAGCAGGGCCGCCAGCAGGAAGCTGTGGCGGTTCAGGTCGCCGGGCTGGAAGTCCGCGGTCTGGAAGTAGACGTTCACGAGGACGACCGCGACGAGGAAGCACCCGGTCACGGCCGTCAGGCCGCGACTGCGTTCCAGTCGGGCCAGGACCAGCAGCCCCACCGCGATGACCAGATGCGGAAACATGCCGCGGTTGGAGACGCCCAACAGCGGTGTGGTCAGCCAACTTGTCGCACTCGACACCGACGTCGCCGAGTTGAGGAGCAGGAACCGCAGCACGAACGGCAGCACGAGCCCGACAAGCGTGCCGACGATGCCGGCGGCGACGTACGTCCGGGTCGGCGTCCGCACGCCCACCCGTGCGCCGTGCCACCGATACCACCCGAGGCTGAGCAGGTAGCCGCCGATGAGCGCCACCAACCAGTACCACCCGAGGCCCGCCGAGCGGTCGAGGAAGTCCCCACCGAGGCCGGTCAGCGCGGGATTGTTCGGCCTGGGGCGCAGGGCGGGTGGGTCGACGGACTCCACGTACAGGGGTGCCGCCGCCGCGATCAGGAGACCGAACAGCAGGAGCGGCAACCAGTAGGCGTGCCGGGTGACCCGGGTACGCCGACGGAGCGCGGTCACCGACGCGAGGAGCTCCCCGGGGTCGTCTCTGCTGTGCGGCGCGGTGCTCGGTTGCTCCGTCACGGTGACCTCCAGGCCGTTGCCACTGCTGCGTTACCAATAGGTTTGCACCGCAAACCATTCTGCGCAAGAGTTGCGGACAGAATGACGGGACCGTATCGACGGTTGTAGTTCCGCGGCGGCCGTGACGCGGCTAGGGTCCGGCATGGAGGTGGTCCGTGTTCACCGAAGCCTTTCCGATCGTGACGACACCTGACCTGCCACGACTGATCGGGTTCTACCGGGACGTGGTCGGCTTCGAGCTGACCTACCGGTTCCCGCAAGAGGGTGAGCCCGAGTTCGTCGCACTCCGGCTGGGCAACAGTGAGCTCGGCCTGGCCGCCAACCCGGAGGCTGGCGGGCCGGCCGATGCGTACCGCTGGGAGTTGTGCGTCTACGCCGACGACTGCGACGCCGCCGTGACCGCCCTGCGCTCGGCGGGCGCATCGGTCACCGAGGAGCCGGTCGACCAACCGTGGGGCGAGCGCTCTGCCCGGGTCACCGACCCCGACGGCAACCGCATGCTCGTGCTGTCCCGCCTGTCCTAGGGTCAGCGTCGCCAGAACAGCAGGTGGGTGACTCCGCTGGGGCTGGGCACCGACTTGAGGTGGAAGCGGTCGTGGTTCTCCCAGGGGCCACGCTGGGGGCCGAACTTGTTGCGACCCATGATCTCCGCGCCGATGTTGCACTCGGCGTCGCGGGTCAGGTAATCGTCCAGGCCGCGACTGCCGCCCGGCTCGGTGCGGTACACGAAGCTGGCGGTGGCGGCCCGCCAGGAGAACAGCGGGGTGGGGTCCGCGTGGCCGAAGGGCCGTTCCAGGGTCTGCCCCTCTCCGGTGCCGAACCCGTCGCGCGACACGTTGAAGCACTGCACCCGCAACAGTTGCGGCATGGGGATCTCCTCTCGGATCGACCTGTCGGATTCAGTTGGTGGTCGCCGTCGGGCCACCGCCGCGACCCCGATCGTCGAGCACGAGCGGCGCCCGACCGTTCACCTCGTACCGGATGTGGGTGACCTGCGGAGTGTGGATGACCCGGGTCGGCGTCAGCTCGATCGCCTCCTTCTCGCCGAGGTCGAGGTCCGCGTCGAACAGCCGGAGACCGGTGCCGAGCACGACGGGTACGACGTGCAGCTCCAACTCGTCGAGCAGGCCGGCCCCGAGCACCTGCCGCACCAGGCCACCGCCTCCGGCCACGGCCACGTTCTTACCGCCGGCCGCGGCGCGCGCCTGCTCGACGGCGCTGGCCACGCCGTCGGTGACGTAGGTGAAGCTGGTGCCTCCGCCGCGCAGGAGGGTCGGACGGGGGCGGTGCGTGACGACGAAGACCGGCGCGCGAAACGGCGGCTCCTCGCCCCAGGGCACCTCACCGCCGTCGGCCATCCGGCGCCCCATCACGTACGCGCCAGCGGCGCCGAACGACTCGGCGACGACGTCGGAGTTGGTGTCCTGCTCCCCGCCGGCGAAGCCCTGCCGTTCCCGCCACGCCGCCGCCTCGGTCGCCCAGCGGGTCACCCGGAAGAACCCGGCGCTCTCCGCCGAGTCCATCCAGTTGCCGTTCCCGTCGAACTGTGGGCCGGCGTAGAAGCCGTCCATCGACACCGACAGCTGTGCGGTCACCTTCGTCATCGCGGGTCTTTCCTCTCCTCGGACGCACCATCGGTGCCTGCTCAGGGAGAGGTCGGACCCGAACGCGATGACCCTACCGGGTGCCAGTGTGATGCACGTCACCTGCCAATCCGGAGGGGAGGCTACGCCCTCCGGTTGAGGATCGCGGCCTCGATCCGCAGGCCGAGGCCGGTCAGGATGAGAAAGGTGGCGAAGATGTGCGGCTCAAGCCCGCTGTAGTCGGACGCCATCGTGATCAGCGAGGTCATGAAGCCGGCCACCAGCGACACCGTGCCGAACGCTCGTACGGTGTCTACCCGCTGCGCCTGTAGGTCCACAGCGGAACGGTAGCGGGAGCCGCGCCCGAGTGGCGCCCCGCGCGGTGGCGCAGCGAACTAGCCGCTGAGTTGCCTGTTCAGCGAGGTGCCCGCGGGCGCGTAGCCGTGGCGGCGGTAGAAGCGCACCGCACCGTCGTTGCGGTGGTGGATGCCCGCCGACAGGCTGGTGATCGCGTTCTCGGTCGCCCACCGGTCAGCCGCGTCGAGCAGCGCCGAGCCGACCCCGCGCCCCCGGGCCGTACCCGACACCACGGTGTGGATCTGCGCCGACGGCTCCGGGCGCAGGATCTGGTGCGCCGGCGGTTCGGGCAGGCGCAGCACCTCGACCATCCCGACCACCTGCCCGCCCATGTCCGCGACGAGGATCGCGTCCCGGCCGCTCCCGTCGGTAAGCGTGGTCGTGAAGTGGTGGGCGACGGCCTCGCGTTGCGGCAGCCGGTAGACGTCGGGGTCCAGGGCGAGGTGGGCTTCGGCGTTCGCCAGGCGCAGTTCCACAAGTGCCGGCACATCTGACAATTCCGCCGGTCGTACCGTCGGCCCGGTCCTCCGCATCACCGCGATGCTAAGGCACCTCGGTCGGGCAGGACTAGGCTGGCGATCATGCGGATTGGCATCGTGATCCTGCCGGACCAGCGGTGGGCGGAGGCACAGCGTCGGTGGCGGCAGGTCGACGAGTGGGGCTTCGACCACGCCTGGACGTACGACCACCTGGGCTGGCGGGACCTCGTCGACGGCCCGTGGTTCGACTCGATGTCCACGCTGACCGCCGCCGCCTCGGTGACCTCCCGCATCCGGTTGGGCACCCTCGTCGCGTCGCCGAACTTTCGGCACCCCGCCGCGTTCGCCCGCCAGATCACCACTGTGGATGACGTCTCCGCCGGTCGGCTGCTGCTCGGCCTCGGCGCGGGCGGCATCGGTTTCGACTCGGCGGTGCTGGGCGGCGAGACGCTGCCGCCGCGCCAGCGGGTCGAACGGTTCGCCGAGTTCGCCGAGCTGCTGGATCTGATCCTCCGCGAGGACGGCACCACCTGGCGTGGTGACTGGTTCGCCGCCGTGGACGCCCGCAACAACCCCGGCTGCGTACAGCAGCCCCGGGTGCCGTTCGTGATGGCCGCCAACGGGCCCCGGTCGATGCGGCTGGTGGCCCGCTTCGGTCAGGGTTGGGTGACCACCGGCACCGGTGACGACAACGACCTGGCCGGCTGGTGGGACAGCGTGGCGGCACTGTCGGCGCGGATGGACCGGACGTTGGACGAGGCCGACCGTGACCCGGCCACCCTGGACCGTTATCTCTCGCTGGACGCCGCACCCGTGTTCTCGCTCAGCAGTGCGCAGTTCTTCGCCGATCAGGTCGGCAAGGCCACCGACCTCGGCTTCACCGACGTGGTGACGCACTGGCCGCGTGCCAGCAGTTGGTACGCGGGCGACGAGGCCGTCCTGGTGGACGTGGCGACCCGACTGCTCCCGGAGCTGCGCGGCTGAGGTGGTCGGGTCAGGTGCCGAGGTCGCCGCTGGCCACGCCGCCCTCGCCGCCGGAGACCAGCCGTAGGCGGAGGCAGACGATCGGGGTGTCGCCGTCGACCGGGGTGCCGAGCCGCGCCCAGTACGCCGAGTGCCCCGCCCGCCACTCCTCGATCGAGCGGTCACCCTCGCCCTCGGCGTGGGCGAAGTCCCAGGACACGTCCGCGAAGCGGACCACCTCGATCTCGGTGATCTCCACCACGCCGGCCAGCGCGTTGTCGTCGTCGACGAGCGCCAGTCGTTCGCCGACGTGCTCCAACTCCTCGCCCTCTTCCGCGTAGTAGGCGAGCCGCCCGGCCGTCGCGGTCTTCACGCCGGCCAGCACGAGGGTGTTGAGGGTCGCCCGCAGCTCGCCCGGGGTGCCGAGGGCGAGGGTGCGCAGTTCACCGATCCGAGGCCACATCCTGCCGAGGCTAGGCCAGCACGGCGCACGTCGCCTCCGCAATACGCCGTCACGCCGGCAGATCCGCCGCGTTGATCAGGCCGGTGACGCGTAGCGCGGCCGCGACCTCCGGCGGGCAGTCGACGGCCACCACGGCGGTGCCCAGCACCTCGGCGCCGCGTGCGGAGCAGATGTCGTAGAGAGCGTGGAGTTGAGCGCCGGTACGCACCCAGTCGTCCACCACCAGGACCCGGTCCCCGGGGCCGAGGTGCCGGTCCCGGACGGCCAGGTCGACCCGCCGGCCCCGGTAGTCCGGTGGACTCTGCGCCCAGGTGAGCGGCCCGGCCGGCAACCGACCGTCGCCGGACTTGTGGGCGGCCACGAAGCCGACCCCGAGGGCGGTGGCGGCCAACGGCCCGAGCAGCAGCCCGGTGACCGCCGGGGCGAGCACCACGGTCGGCCCGGCGGCGCGGTACGGCGCCACCAGGGCCGGTCCCAGCTCGGCCAGCACCGCCGGATCCCGCCACCAACCGGAGATGTCGCTGACCAGGTGAGTGGCGTCCGGTCCGGGGTCGATCCACTGGAACAGGGCGGCCAGGCGTGCGGTCAGATCGGCGGGCATCCGCTCATCCTGCGGCACCGGTGGCAGGCGCGTCGGCACCCGGGCCGGGCGGCCCACCCCGGGTCGGATGATCGGCTACACGTACCAGTGCAAATACGGGCATACCACGATGATCACGTTGACGTCGGAAGTGCTTCTCTCGTTACGGTCCGACCCGGTTTGTTCAGACGACGAAAGGACCGGGCCGGTGGCAGCCAAGCACTCCCGTACCCGCATTTTCTCCTCTCCGGCGGGCATCGTGGCCACCGCGGCGGTCGGCGTCGCCCTCGCGGTCGGGGGCACGGTCGGTGCCGTGCAGCTCACCTCCGGCTCCGCGCAGTCGGGTCAGGCGACCCTCGACCTCACCCCGACCACCGCCGCCAGCAGCCTCACCCCCAGCTCCCCGGCCGTCTCCCCGACCGCCAGCCCCTCGCCGAGCGTGTCCGCCAGCCCGTCGGCCATCCGGTCGCAGCAGGCCGCCTCCCGGGGCAAGACCCGGACCGCGCCGCCGAAGCCCAAGCCGACCGCGAAGAAGACCACTCCGGCGCCGAAGGTGCTGGAGAGCGGCTCGTGTGGCGCGTCGTTCTACTCCGACGGGCAACTGACCGCAAACGGTGAGTCGTTCAACCCGAGCGCGCTGACCGCCGCCCACAAGACGCTGCCGTTCAACACGAAGGTCCGGGTGACCAACCCGGCCAACGGCAAGTCGGTCGTCGTGCGGATCAACGACCGTGGCCCGTTCATCGACGGCCGCTGCCTGGATCTCTCCCGGGCCGCGTTCGCCACCATCGCCTCGGTCGACGTGGGCGCGCTCACCGTCCGCTACGAGGTCCTCGGCTGACCGGGTCGGGTCGCGCCGATTCGGCCGGTCGACCGGGCCGGCCGGACAGAACATTCTTGGATGACGGGTCAGATTCATTCACCGGTTCACCTGGATCAGGCAAACTGTCAGGCGTACCCACGCGACTCCTCCAGTCGGGCCGTCGCCCGCTGAGCCCCGGATCCCGCGCCGGCCTCGGCGCGGCCCTTGTCCTGCTCGCGATCGTGTCGGCAGTGGAGGCGGCGGACGGCCGTGACGTGCACTACGTCGCGCTCTTGTCGGCCGTGCCGTTGCTTGCCGCCGCCGTGGCGTCCTGGCCGGTGGTGCTGGGGGTGGGCGTCGTGGCGACGCTGACCGGGGCCGGCTTCGCCCTGATCGAGCCGAAGATGTCGATGATCACCTCGGTCAGCGTGGTGGCGGTCGCGGTCTGCACCGGACTGGCGGTGGCGGTGGCGTCGGTCCGGCAACGGCAGGCGGAGCAGATCGTCGAGCTGACCAAGCTCGCGTCGGTGGCCCAGCAGGCGGTGCTGCGTCCGCTCGGGCCGCAGGTCGGGACGCTCTCGGTCGCGGGACGCTACATCTCCTCCACCGCGACGGCCGAGATCGGCGGTGACCTGTACGAGGCGATCGACACGCCCTACGGCGTCCGCATGATCATCGGTGACGTGCGCGGCAAGGGTCTGGACGCGGTTCGGCTGGCGAGCATCGTCCTGGGCTCCTACCGGCACGTGGCGTACGAGCGGGCCGACCTGCGCGCCGTCGTCACCGACCTGGACCGCGCGGTGGCCCGTAACGTCGGCGACGAGGACTTCGTGACCGCGGCACTCGTCGAGGAGCGCGGTGGCACGCTCACCATCGTCAACTGCGGGCATCCGGCGCCGCTGCTGCTGCGCCGCGGCGCGGTGATCTCGCTGGAACCGCCGGCGCCGGCACCCCCGCTCGGGTTCATGCCCGTGGTCCGCCCTCGGGTCGAGCGCCTGGAGCCGGGAGACCGGCTACTGCTGTTCACCGACGGCCTCGGCGAGGCGCGACGCGACGGTGAGTTCTTTCCCACCGCCGACCGCGCCTGGCGGCTGCTCGGTCACGGCACGGTCGCCGACGGGCTGGCCTCGCTGGAGACCGCCCTGATCGAGTGGGTGCACGGCCGGCTCGACGACGACATCGCCCTGGTCCTGATGGAGTACGTCGGTGCCCGTACCGGCGCGGCGGTGGCCGTCCCGAGTTGGGAGGTCGGTGCCGCCGAGAGCTGACCGGCCCACAGGTGTGTAATCGCCGTCACTTGGGTGATCCGCTTGTCGCTGCCTACCCGCGAGTAATACAGTCGGGGTTACTGATCGGTAACACCTGTCCGGAAGCGGGGCCAGTGAGCATGACCCACTACAAGAGCAACCTGCGGGACCTTGAGTTCAACCTGTTCGAGGTCTTTGGTGCCGACCGGTCGTTCGGCCAGGAGCCGTACTCGGATCTCGATGCCGACACCGCCCGCAGCTTCCTCGCCGAGCTTGACCGCCTCGCACGTGAGGACCTGGCCGCCAGCTACACCGACAGTGACCGCAACCCGCCGGTGTTCGACCCGGCCACGCACACCGCGCCGCTGCCGGCGTCGTTCAAGAAGTCCTACCAGGCATTCATGGACTCCGAGTTCTGGCGGCTCGACCTCCCGCCGGCCCTGGGCGGCACGAACGCGCCGCGCGCCCTCTGGTGGGCCCTCGCCGAGCTGGTGCTCGGCTCGAACGCCCCGATCTGGATGTACGCCTCCGGCCCGTCCTTCGCGCACGTGCTGCACGTCGAGGGCACCGAGCGGCAGAAGAAGTGGGCCAAGCTCTTCATCGACAGGCAGTGGGGCTCGACGATGGTCCTCACCGAGCCGGACGCCGGCTCGGACGTGGGCGCCGGCCGTGCCCGCGCGACCCAGCAGCCCGACGGCTCCTGGCACATCGAGGGCGTGAAGCGCTTCATCACCTCCGGTGAGCACGACCTGAGCGACAACATCGTGCACTACGTGCTGGCCCGCCCGGTCGGCGTGGAGGGCGTCGGCGGCCCCGGCACGAAGGGCCTCTCGCTCTTCGTGGTGCCGAAGTTCCACTTCGACGAGACCACCGGCGAGCTGGGCGAGCGCAACGGCGTCTACACCACGAACGTCGAGCACAAGATGGGCCTGAAGGTCTCCAACACCTGCGAGCTGACCTTCGGCGAGCACGGCGTACCGGCCAAGGGTTGGCTGCTCGGCGACAAGCACGACGGCATCCGGCAGATGTTCATGATCATCGAGTACGCCCGGATGCTCGTCGGCACCAAGGCCATCGCCACCCTCTCCACCGGCTACCTCAACGCCCTCGAGTACGCGAAGAGCCGGGTGCAGGGCGCCGACCTGATCCAGCAGGCGGACAAGACCGCCCCGCGGGTCACCATCACCCACCACCCGGACGTCCGCCGCTCGCTGCTGCTGCAGAAGTCGTACGCCGAGGGTCTTCGTGCCCTTGTCCTCTACACCGCCACCTGGCAGGACAAGGTCGCGATCGCCGAGGCCGCCGGCGACGAGAAGGCCACCAAGCTGGCCAAGCGCGTCAACGACCTGCTGTTGCCGCTGGTCAAGGGCGTCGGTTCGGAGCGGGCGTACGAGATGCTCGGCCACGAGGCCCTGCAGACCTTCGGCGGCTCCGGGTTCCTCCAGGACTACCCGCTGGAGCAGTACGTCCGCGACGCCAAGATCGACACCCTGTACGAGGGCACCACCGCCATCCAGAGCCTGGACCTGATCTTCCGCAAGATCGTCCGGGACAACGGCAAGGCGCTGCTGGCGGTCGCCGGCGAGATCCAGGAGTTCATCTCCTCCGAGGCGGGCAACGGCCAGCTCAAGGAGGAGCGGCAGGCGCTCGGCAAGGCGCTCGCCGAGGTGCAGACCATCCTCGGTGTGCTGACCGGCTGGCTGGGTGAGGCGCAGGGTGGCGACACCCGCGCGCTCTACAAGGTCGGGCTGAGCAGCCGGCGGTTCCTGCTGGCGCTCGGCGACCTGGTGGTCGGCTGGCTGCTGCAGCGGCAGGCCGACGTGGCGCTGAAGGCGCTGGCCGGCGAGGTCACCGCACGCGACAAGGCGTTCTACACCGGCAAGGTGGCTGCCGCCCGTTTCTTCGCCCGCGAGGTGCTGCCCCGCATCGGCGCCGACCGGCGGATCATCGAGAGCACCGACCTCGACATCATGGACCTCCCGGAGGAGGCCTTCTAACCGGCACGCTTGACGATCCCGGGTTGCGTCGCAGCACGCGGCACCGACATCGACGGCCGGTGGGGCATCTGCCCCGCCGGCCGTCGCCGCGTCCGTGACTGGGTGGGTGGCCCTTCCCCGGGCCGCCGGCCCCGACCCACCACACCACCCGCAGGTGGTGCTGGCCACGCCGGCCACGCCGGCCACGCCGGCCACGCTTCCCCTCCGCGGGCCGCCGGTTCCCGTCCAGACCCCCTTGCGGCTCCTTTGCTCTGCACCCGCGGAGGCGCCAGCTACGGACCGTGAGCGTCGCCTCCGCGGGTGCAGAGCAAAGGATGGTGGAGAGGTGGGTCAGCCCCGGCGCGGCGAGGGCGGGCAGGTATTCGGCAAGGCTGCTCGGGTATGCCGCTGGCGTGGCGGGTAACCGTCGCGTGACCTCGAAAGGGAACGCCCAGAGCCACCGCACGGGGGAGTGCAGCGCACATGGGTGTAGGAAGCGGCATTTTTCTCATCGCGATCGGCGCGATCCTGACCTTCGCACTGAGGGCCAACGTCTGGTGGATCGACGTACGGGCGGTCGGCTGGGTGTTCATCCTGGCCGGGCTGGCCGTACTGCTGACCACCGTCTGGTTCTGGCAGGACCGACGCAAGCGGGCCCGGACCCTCATCGTGGAGGAGAACCGGCTCTCCCATCCGACGGCGATGATGCCGCCACCGCCAGACCCACCACCACCGACCGCGCCGCCGTCCTGAGGCCGGCACGTACCCCTGAGCCGCCCGTCGATCATCGACGGGCGGCTCAGCCGCGTGCGATGTGCCGTGCCGTGACCGGCGCTCCCGCCCGGCTCAACTCCGCCCAGGCGAACCGGCCACGGTGCACCGCCAACTCGGCGGTCCGCAAACCCTCATCGGGCGCACCCTCCGGGTCGAGAAGGGCCGAGAGCAGCGAGATGCCCGGGTTGTGGGCAATCAGCAGTGCCGTCCGGGCCGCCGCGTCGACCGTACGGACCAGCGCCAACAACTCCTCCGGGTGGGCGTCGTACGCGCCAGGCTCGTAACGAACCGTCGGCCGGGCACCGGCCGGGCCGCCCTCCGGTGGTGTGCCCGTCATCCCCATCGCCACCCCGTGCCAGGTCTGCCGGGTACGGAGCGCCGTCGAGGAGATCACCACGTCGGGCAGCAACCCGTGGTGCGCCAGCCAGGCGCCCGCCGCTGCCGCGTCCGCATGCCCGCGAGCACTGAGCGGGCGCTGGGCGTCATCTGCCGCGTCACTGCCCTGCTCGGCCTTCGCGTGGCGCAGCAACACGAGTGTCCGCGTCTCGGGGTCGGCGTCCGTCATGACCCCAGCTTGCCCGATTGGCGATCTCCGTGCCTGGGTAAGTCGATGGATGCCGCACCCCTACCGACGGCCGCGGCGCGTCCTTACGCCAGGTAAGAGCCGAGGAGCGAGACATGGGCATTGGTGGCAGCATCTTCTTGATCGCGCTGGGCGCGATCCTCGCATTCGCCGTAGAGGCCGATCTGGGCTGGCTGAACCTGTCCGTGGTCGGCTGGGTGCTGATGTTGGCCGGCGTCGCGGGCCTGATCACCACCCTCTACTTCTGGAACAGCCGCCGCCGCACGGTGGTCGCCGCGCCGGTCCGCGAGGAGCGCGTGGTGGCTGACCGGGTCGTGCCGGTCCAGGACAACCAGGTCGTGCAGGAGTACCGCGAGGTGCGTCGGCCGGGCCGCCCGGTCTGATCCTCGCCCGCGAACTCCGGGGTCCCGCAGCGTCGCGGGGCCCCGGCTCGCGTTCAGGCCCGGCGTCGCGCCTGGTCCCCGGCTTGCTCGCGGTTGGGTTCGTCGGTCCAGGCAGCTCAGGCGAACAGCGCGAAGTAGATCGCGATGTGGTGGCAGAGCGCCGCCAGCAGGGTGCAGGCGTGGAAGAACTCGTGGTGACCGAAGACGGTCGGCCACGGGTTGGGCCGGCGCAACGCGTAGAAGACCGCGCCGACGCTGTAGATCAGGCCACCGGCGATCAGCAGCGCCAGTGCCGCGACGCCGCCGCCGTGCAGGATTTCCGGCAGCATGGCAACCGCCACCCAGCCCAGCGCCAGATAGAGCGGCGCGGACACCCAGCGCGGCGCGTGCGGCCAGATCACCTTGACCGCCACTCCGGCCAGCGCGCCACCCCAGACCAGGACCAGCATCACGGTGGCCGGCCGGGGCGCGAGCAGCATCGTGCAGAGCGGTGTGTACGTGCCGGCGATGAACACGAAGATCATCGAGTGGTCCATCCGGCGCATCACCTGGAAGCCGCGCTCCGACCACACTCGACGGTGATAGAGCGCGCTGGTGCCGAAGAGCCCGCACACCGTGACGCTGTAGATCAGGCAACTGACCAGGGGCGCCCATCCGGGCCGGGTGGCGGCGATCGAGCAGAGCACGACGCCGCAGACCAGGGCCACGAAGAAGGCGTACGTGTGCAGCCAGCCGCGCATCCGGGGCTTACCGATGTCGACCGGCTTCAGGCGAAGCGGGGCGGAGGTACTCACGTGATCAGGTTACGGCACCGTAGGTTACTTGGAAGTAGTGGCGTTGGTGACACCCGGCACCGTCATCGTGAACTCCGTATCGGCGCGACATCGGCGAGGATGAGCGGATGCGGATCCGACCCGTCGGGGCGCACGCCCTGCTCCTCGACTGCACCGCCTCCGCCGGCGCTCCCGACGCCGCGCTCGTGGAAGCGTGGCGGGCCGAGTTGTGGCGGCGTCGGGCGCAGGGTGACCTGATCGCCGTCGAGATCGTGCCGGCGGCGAGCACCGTCCTGCTCGACGGCCTGCCCGACCCGACCACCACTGCCGAACAGTTGACCCGATGGGCGTCCGGCGTCGCCGCAGCCGAGGGCGGCGACAGCGACGGCGGCGCGGCGGAGGTGGCCGTACCTGTCTGTTTTGACGGGCCGGACCTGCCGGTGGTGGCCGAGCACTGGGGTGCGGACGTACCCGCCGTGCTGCGCCGGCTGACCGGCACCCGGTTCCGGGTCGCGTTCTGCGGCTTCGCCCCCGGGTTTCCCTACCTGACCGGGCTGCCCGACGAGTTGGCGTTGCCCCGGCTGGCCACGCCTCGCCCTCGGGTGCCGGCCGGGTCGGTGGCGCTGGCCGGCCCGTACGCGGGGATCTACCCGAGCGCCTCTCCCGGCGGTTGGCTGCTGGTCGGCCGCACCGAGCTGGTCCTCTTCGACGTGTACGCCGACCCGCCGGCCCGACTCGGGCCGGGCACCTCGGTGCGGATGGTGGCGGCATGACCCGTGCGGCCGCTGTCGAGGTGCTCCGCGCCGGGGCGCTCACCACCGTGCAGGATCTGGGCCGGCCCGGTTGGGCGCACCTGGGCGTACCGCGCTCCGGCGCCCTCGACCCGGCGGCGCTGCGGCTGGCCAACCGACTGGTCGGCAACCCGGAGCACGCCGCCGGCCTGGAGGTCACCCTGTCCGGTTGCACACTGCGGCTGACCCGGGCCACCACGGTGGCGGTCACCGGAGCCGAGGTGACGGTCCGGGCGGGCGATCGGCCCGGTGACACCGGCCGACCGCTCACCGTGCCGGCCGGGACGGTGCTGCGGATCGGCCCGGCCCGTCGGGGCGTACGGAGTTGGTTGGCGGTGGCGGGTGGCATCGACGTGTCGCCGGTGCTCGGCAGTCGGGCCACCGACACCCTGTCCGGGCTCGGCCCGGCGCCGCTTCGGGACGGCGACCGGCTGCCGCTCGGCGAGCCACACGGCCCACCCGCGCCGGTGGACCTGACCGTCTGCTCCGCGCCGCCTGAAGAGGTGCACCTGACGCTGCGCCCCGGCCCTCGGGACGACTGGTTCACGCCGACCGCGTTCGACCGGCTGTTCGGCACCTCGTACACCGTCAGCCCGGTGAGCAACCGGGTCGGCGCGCGGCTCGCCGGCGCGGCGCTACCCCGCGCGGTGGCCGGCGAACTGCCCAGCGAGGGCATCGTGCTCGGCGCGGTGCAGGTGCCGGCGAACGGACAGCCCCTGATCTTCCTCGCCGACCATCCGACCACAGGTGGATACCCGGTCATCGGAGTGGTCACCGACGTGACCGCGCTCGCGCAGGCCCGCCCAGGTACTACCGTCAGATTCCATGGACCTCAACGCTGACCTGGGCGAGGGATTCGGCATCTGGCGGCTCGGCGACGACGAGGCGCTGTTGAGCCTCGTCACCTCCGCCAACGTCGCCTGCGGTTTCCACGGTGGCGACCCGTCCACCATGCGGCGGGTCTGCGAGGGCGCCGCGCGACGCGGGGTCGCGGTGGGCGCGCAGGTCGGCTACCGGGACCTGGCCGGCTTCGGCCGGCGGCACATCGCGTACGACTTCGCCGAGCTACGCGACGAGGTGACCTACCAGTTGGGGGCGCTTGACGCGTTCTGCCGGCTGTTCGGCACCCGGGTCCGCTACCTCAAACCGCACGGCGCGCTCTACCACGCGGCCAGCACCAACGAGTCCCAGGCGGCGGCGGTGGTCGCGGCGGTCACCGGCTACGACCCTGAGCTGCCGGTGCTCTGCCTACCCGGCTCGACGCTCGCCCAACTCGCCGTCGGCGCGGGCCTGCCGGTCGTCGCGGAGGCCTTCGCCGACCGTGCCTACCTGCCCAACGGGGCGTTGGTGCCGCGCGGCACACCCGGCGCGGTGATCACCGACCCGGAGCAGGTGGCCGAACGGGCGGCGCGGATGGCCACCGAACGGATCGTGGTGGCGGTCGACGGCACCGCCATTCCCTGCTCGGTCGACTCGATCTGCGTGCACGGCGACACCCCAGGGGCGGTCTCCGCCGCCGAACTGGTCCGCGCCAGCCTGATCGACGCCAACATCACGCTGGCCCCGTTCGCGTGAGGCCGGAGGGGCCCGGGCGGGCCCCTCCGGACACCTCAGGCGTCCAGGCCGCGCAGCACCAGCGGCAGGCGGGTCACGGCGCCGTCGACGACCCGGACCGGTACGCCCCAGTCCTGCCGGGTCAGGTGGCACGCCGCGTGTTCGACGTCCGCGTCGCAGGTCGCCGCCTGGGCGGTCACCTGAAGCACCCCCGCGGTTACCTCGGCGTTGAGCACCAGCCGACGGGTCAGCTCGGTGCCCGTGCCGGCACCGTCGACAAGCAGCTCCGGCGGTGACGCGGAGACGACCAACCGGGTCGACGGCCCGAACGTCTCGTCCAGCTTCTGCCCCGGCGCCGGGGTGAAGACGATGTCCAGGGTGACCTCACCGGCCGCGACGTCGGTCGGCTTGCGCTCGGTACGGTGCCGGGGACCGTCGACGGTGCTGGCGCCCGCCGCCGACAGGGCACCCGGGGCGAGCCGGGTCAGCCGGTGCGCGGCCGACTCCACCACAAGCACCTCGCCGGCCGGGCTGAGCACCAGGTCGCTCGGCTCCGCCAACCCGTCCGCGACGGTGGAGACCTGGTTGGTCGCCGGGTCGAAGCGACGAACCGCGCCGTTGTACGTGTCCGCGATCAGCACCGAGCCGTCCGGCAGCGCGCACACACCCAGCGGGTGTTGCAGGAGCGCCGACTCGGCCGGACCGTCCACGTGCCCGAAGTCGAACAGGCCCTGCCCGACGGCGGTGCCCAACACACCGTTCTCGACGTACCGGAGGGAACTGGTCTCGCTGTCGGCGATCCAGAGCCGGGCACCGTCGGTGGAGACGGACAGCCCCGACGGTTGCGCCATCCACGCCTCCGCCAACGGGCCGTCCCGCAGCGCCTCGACTGTGGTGCCGGCGTACATGCCGGCGGTCCGCTTGATCGGGTCGAACCACCAGAGCTGGTGGATGCCGGCCATCGCGATGATCAGCTTGTCGTCGTACCAGGCCAGATCCCACGGGGAGGAGAGGTCCACCGCGAGCGCGTCGTGGGCGTGGTCGTCGACCTCGGCGCGCCACTGCCGGCCGCTGCCGGCCACGGTGACCACCTCGCCGGACTCCAGCCGTACGCCACGCAGCAGGTGGTTGACCGTGTCGGCCACCACCAGGTCGTAGCCGGCGACCTCGGCGACATGGGTGGGCAGCAGGCACACCCCCTGCGGCTCGGAGAACGTCGCCGCGGCACCCGGCCCGTCGGCCCGGCCCCGCTCGCCCGAGCCGATCCGGCGCACCGGCGTCTCGCCGTCCGGGGCCACCTCGACCAGGGAGTGTCGGGCCGAGTCCGAGACCAGCAGGTTGCCGTTCGGCAGCAGCGCCGCCTTACCCGGGAAGCGCAGAGCCGTCTCCGGGGCCGGCGGCGGAACGTACGGGCCGTCACCCCGATGCAGGGTGCCCTTGGCCTCGTGAGTGGCGATCAACTCGTCGATCAACCGGGCCAACCCTTCGGCATGACCCTCGCCGGCCATGGTGGCCACCACGTAACCCTCGGGGTCGATCACCGAGAGGGTCGGCCAGGCACGGGCCGCGTACTGCTGCCACATGTCCATCTCCGGGTCATCGAGTACGGGGTGGTGCACCCCGTACCGCTCGACGGCCGCGACGAGGGCGTCGGCGTCCTTCTCGTGCTCGAACTTCGGCGAGTGCACACCGATCACGACGAGCACGTCGCCGTACTTCTCCTCCAGCGGACGCAGCTCATCCAGCACGTGGAGGCAGTTGATGCAGCAGAACGTCCAAAAGTCCGCGATCACGATCTTGCCGCGAAGGTCCTGCAAGGTCAGGTTCCGTCCGCCCGTGTTGAGCCACTGGCGGCCCCGCAGTTCGGGCGCACGTACACGCGCTGTCGTTCCCATGCCTGTCAGCCTGCCACGCCTCAGTCCCAACCGCCGTGACCCCGACGACAGACCCGGAGGCATCCCAACCTGCTGGGGGAGCCGTCGCCTGCGAACCTCGGGCGGTCGGCGGGGCTAACGGGCTTCGGCCCACCCGACGAAGCGAGGCGTCAGGTCCGGGAGCACGGTGCCCGGGTTGAGTTTGGCCAGGTCGGCAGCCGCCTCCTCCTGGACCTTCGCCAGGTGCACCAACAGCCCTGGCCGATCGTTGCGGTACTCGCCCAGGAGGCGCAGCTTCGCGGCCGAGCAGGGCCAGAGGATGCCGCAGGCAGGGCAGCGCCACGACGGGCGCAGGGGCTTATGTTCAGGTCGGTCGCGCATCAGCCGACCCGCAGCGGCATACGGGCGACTGGGCGGCGGGCAGTCCGCGGGGCAGCCGGGGTCAGTGCGGGCGGGTCCTTCCAGATCAGGCCGGCGGTCATGACGAACAATGACCGGCGCGCGGTCGCGTCGCCGCTCGGGCCAAGCTCGTAGGCGTCGATCCAGAGCCAACCGTCGTACGTTGGCCAGTCGAGCACCCGAATGACGCGAACCGAGATCGGGCGCATGAACTGCACGCTCGCGGCGCGGGTTAGGTTCAGGACTTCGCCCGTCAGGACCTTCCGGGCTGACACGCTCATGCGCTCACCCAGTGGCTGCCGGCGACGTGGTTGGCGGGCTTCGGGTCGGCCATCGTTTCGGGGGGCTTGTCCGGCATTGGTGCTTCTCCTGATCATCGCTGGGAAGGGGCCCCCGCGAGTGCTCACCCTCAAGGGCGGCCCCAGTACGGACGGGTCCGCTGGTCTCGCGTCCTTGCCAGCCGCGCCGTCTACAGAGCACCTTGCCCATTGAAGCTGGACGGCTACACCACGTAGCTATACGTTCTGTAGACGTTGAAGACGTTCGCTCGGAGGTGGATATGAACCAGGCGCTACGAGCTGCGCTGGCCGACACGGGTGAGACCGTAGAACGTCTTGCCGAGCAGGTCGGCGTAGACCCGAAGACGGTGGCGCGCTGGGTAAACCCCGGCCGAGTCCCACACCCTCGCCACCGTGCAGCCGCAGCCGCTGCGCTCGGCCGCGAGACTGAAGACATTTGGCCGGACGTCTTGAAGCGGCGGGAACCGCCATGGCTACGCCCGTGGGTGGAGACCGAGCTTCAGGCGTCCGCCCTGCGCGCCTTTCAGGTCGCGGTCATCCCCGGCTTGTTGCAAACCCCCGAATACGCTGCGGCGGTACTAGCCAGCGGGGTGCTCGACCCGGACGAGGTTGCGGACTACGTCGCGACCCGGCTACGCAGGCAAAAGGCAGTTCTCGACCGACGCAAGCCCCCACTCTTCGTCGCGGTGATTGACGAATTCGCCCTTCGTCGTGGTGACCCCGAGATCATGAACCCGCAGCTAGACCACCTGGTAAAGATGGCTCAGCGGCCGAACGTGCTTCTTCACGTGCTGCCGCTGGACGCGGGCCTCCATCCCGGGCAGGCGGGACCGTTCGTCATCGCCACAACCGAAGACGGCGATGTCGCGTACCTCGACGACCAGGCTGCGGGAAGGCTGACCAACGACACCGCCGCCCTTTGGGCCACCTGGGATACTCTGCGCTCAGTGGCTCTCTCACGCCGCCAAACCATCGACTACCTTGAGGCAAGGTCATGGCTGATCTGACCGGCGCCCTGTGGCGCAAGAGCACCCGTAGTAGCTCCAACGGCGGCGACTGCGTCGAGGTTGCCGACAACCTTCCAGGCCTCGTCGCGGTGCGCGACTCGAAGGATCCGTCGGGTCCGGCGCTGACCTTCTCGCCGGTCGCGTGGGTCGCGTTCGTCAGCCAGGTCGCCGAGCGGCCGTAACCGACCCCAGACGCACGAGCGCGCCCGTCCCGGATACCGGGGCGGGCGCTTCACGTCCTACGGGGTGCCGCGCCGTTCGTGTTCGGAGCTGCGCCGGGTACGACGACGGCGGGGTCACGGTTGCCCGTGGCCCCGCCGTCGGTGGCGTTACTTGGTGGCCGGCTTGAGGCAGAGCACCCGGTTGGCGCCGCTACCCGGCAGCACCACGTGCGGCTGCGTCGGGTCGGCGCACTTCTCCTTCGCGTCCACCTTGGAGACGATGGTGAAGGAGCCCGCCTCGCCGCAGTTGGCCGCCGAGGCGCCACCCTCGCCGGCCTGCTTCACGCAGGTGCCGACGGCCGGGTCGAAGGCCGGGGTTTCCTTCTGGTCGACCTTCCCGAGGAGCAGCAGCAGGCCGAGCGGCACCGCCAGGATGAGCACCGCGGCGATCAGTACCGCGGCCAGCACGCGACCGTTGCGTACCTTCGGTGTCGGTGGCTCCGCCTTGGGGCTCTCGGCGGCGTCCGGCTTGAACGCGTCGAATCGACCCTGATCCGACTGGCCGGGCTCCTGGCCCCAGGACGGCGCGGGCTGCGGCGGTGGCGGGAAGGCCGGCGGGAAGCTGCCGCCCGGTCCCGACTCGATCGCGGGCCCGCCGAAGCCTGGCCCGCCGGAGCCCGGTCCGCCGAAGTTCGGCGCGCCGAAGGTCGACGCGCTGCCGACCGCGGCGGTGCCGGCGGCCGGTGACCCGGGGCCGCCGAACTGGTCCGCCGGCCGCTCGGCACCGCCGTGCGGCCGCGTGCCGTTCACCGGCCGGTTGTTGCCGGGCGCGTCGACGAAGGACGGCACGCCGGGCGGGAACGCGGGCGGCGGTGGCGGGGCCTCACCGAACGCGTTCGGGGCGGGCTGCCGGTCGTCGAAGCGCGGCTCGGCGGCAGGCTCGCCGCCCCAGCCGGGGCCAACCTGACGCTGCGGGTCGTTCTGCCAGTCCGGTGCGGCCTGCCGCTGGGAGTCGTTCTGCCAGTCTGGTGCGGCCTGGCGGGGCGGTTCGTTCTGCCAGTCCGGGGCCGCCTGGCGAGGCGGGTCGTTCTGCCAGTCCGGTGCGGCCTGCCGCTGGGAGTCGTTCTGCCAGTCCGGTGCGGCCTGCCGCTGGGAGTCGCTCTGCCACTCCGGCACAGGCTGGCGGTCGGCACCCGCGTCGACCTGGAACGGCTCCGGCTCCGGCTCGTTCTCCGGCTCGGGTCGAGCTGGCCGGCCGTACACCCGGGGTTGTGGTGTGGCCGTGCCGGTCGGACGGATGGCCTGGTCGGTCGGGGGCATCACCCGGCTGGCCAGCGGCACCGAGGCGCTTGCCCGGGCCGCCGCCGCGCCGGCTGCCGACTCGGCGTCCGACACCGGCACCACCGCGCGGCCCGCTCCGGACTCCGGAGAGGTACGCGGTGCGGGCACCACGGCGCCACTCGCGGGGGCGTCCTCGGCGCGGCCCCAACCGGCCGGGTCCGCCTCGTACTGCGCGGGGGCGTCCGGGGTCTCCCGCTCGGCGTACGCGGGCTGCTCGGGGATCGGTGCGAACTGGGCCTGGGGTGCGTAGTCGCTGGGCGGGGCAGCCGCCAGGCTGGCGCCCGGCACGCGCTGCTCCTGGGGAGGCAGCGGCACCGCGTTCGCCGGTGAGATGCCCGGCGCGGGTCCGGGTTGGTAGGCCGGCGCCTCGTCGCCCCGGTCCGCCTCCCAGCCGCCGCGGGCCTGCGCGGCTTCCGCCTCGGCGCGACCCCACACCTCGCCGGGCGCCCAGGGCTCGACCTCGGGCGGCCCATCCTTGCCGGGCACGCTGACGCTGGCACGGGAGGGCAGGCCGCTCTGCTCGGCGGGCGTCCACCCGACCGGCTCCGGTCGCTCGGCGGGTTGGTCCTGCGGGGAGAGCACCCAATCGGGCTGCTGCGGACGGCTCTCGGCATCGCCCCAGGCGGCCGGCTGAGCGGGCTGCTCCTGCCGCGCGTCGCCGTCACCCCACCCGGCGGGCTGCGCCTGCTGCTGCTGCTGCGCGGCCCATCCACCGGAGCGGGCCGGGTCGTCCTGTCCGGGCCAGTTCGTCGGCGGTGCCGGCACCTGGGCCGCGCCACGGGCCGCGCTGGGCGCGGCGGCCTGACCCCACGAGGGGGCGGACTGCTCGGCCGGTTCGGCGGGCTGACCCCAGGTCGGCGGCGACTGCTCCGCCGGCGTCCACACGGGCTGGTCGTCGCGTCCGGCCGTGGTCGCGGGCCAGCCGCCGTTGCCGGGCGTCTCGTTCTGCTGAGCGCCGCCGGACCAGTTGGCGGCCTGCTGCGGCTCGGCCTGCTGGGCCTCGGCTCCGCGCCACTCGGCGGTGGGCGGGTTGGTCGGTGCCGGGCCACCCCAGCCACCGGCATTCGCCGGATCTTCCTGGGCGGGCCAGGCGGTGGTGGCCGGAGGCACCTGCGCGGCGCCCCGCGCGGGCGGCTGGGCCTGCGCCCAGTCGGGCTGCTCGGCGGCGTTCGGAGTCCAGGTGGGCGCGGGAGTGCTCTGCTCAGCCGGCGTCCAGCCCTGCTGTTGCGGTGTGGCCCAGGCCGGCTGCGCCGGGGCTGGTGCGCCCTCACTGCCGGGCCAGGTGCCGGGCTGCTGCTGCGGCGGCTCACTCGTGCCACCGCCGGCCGCCCACGCCGGCTGCGGCGGGTCGTTGGGCTGCGCCGCGGGGGCGGCGCCCCAGGCGGGCTGCGGCGGGTCGTTGGGCTGCGGGGCGGCGGCGGCACCCCAGGCGGGGGCCGGCGGTTGCTCGGACTGGGTCGCCCATGCCGGCGTCGACGCGTCGGGCCGCGCCGGTGGCGGGGGTGCCCAGCCCAGGTCGGGGCCGGCAGCGTTGTTGCCGTTGTCCGGCTGCGCCGGGCGGTCGCCGTACGGCGCCGGTCCGC
Organism: Micromonospora sp. NPDC049175; assembly: GCF_043197345.1. Taxonomy (NCBI): domain Bacteria; kingdom Bacillati; phylum Actinomycetota; class Actinomycetes; order Micromonosporales; family Micromonosporaceae; genus Micromonospora; species Micromonospora sp. NPDC049175. The sequence continues at coordinate 343,107 of NZ_JBICSY010000002.1, forward strand.
CGGCGCCCGGTGACACCTCGTCCGGCTCATGGCCGGTGCGGTGCGGGCCCTCGGACGTCATGGGTGCGCCTCCTCCATCACATGTCGGCTCGCCGGTGCCGATCGGTCTCCTCGGCATGGCTGCCGGCGTCACCGGCGTACCGCTGTGCCGGCTCCCCGCACGGTATCGGGTGGTGGCACGGCACGTCCAAGGAGCACCGGTCGTCACTCCCCGTGGCCGGTCGGTGTCGAGCAGCTTCGGTGTGCTCGGCCTCTGCCGGGTCGGCGGGCGGCGACCGAAGCCCACCGTACCGGGCGCTGCGGCAGGGCGGAATCCCGGTGGCGGGTGGCCGGGAACGCCGATGGCCCACCCGGTGAGCCGGGTGGGCCATCGATCTGGAGGAGGTGAGGAAAGTTGTGGAGCGTCAGCTCATGTGACGCTGGGCGATGACGAGGAGTTCCTCGCGAACTGCCGGCGAGTTCGCCGAGCGCAGCGCGTGCTCGATGGCACGGGCGCGGCGGGTGGCGTCGCGGTGGTTGCGGATTCGCTCGATCATGCTCATTGGTGGGTCCCCCTAGCTATTCGGTTGTCAGCCCCTGATGCCTCTATTCAACAGCAGAACCCCGCCAACTTCCATCGATTATTAGGTGAGCTGGGACACCTGCCTAACAATCAAAGGTCAACAGGCCGTCTGGCCGACGCTTCCGTCGTCTAAACGACACGGCCGGTGTGCCGGGCGTTAACCCGTGGCACACCGGCCGTGGCTGGCGTCTCGAACGATCAGGTCCAGGCGAGCAGCGCCGCCTCCGGATCCGCGAGGAAGTCGCCGATGTCGCGCAGGAACTTCGAACCCAGCTCACCGTCGATGATCCGGTGGTCGAAGCTCAGCCCCAGCGTGGTGACCTGACGCACCTTGACCTTGCCCTTGTGCACCCAGGGCATCTCCCGCACCGCGCCGAAGGCCAGGATCGCGGACTCACCCGGCGGCAGGATCGGCGTGCCGGTGTCCACGCCGAACACCCCGACGTTCGTGATGGTCAGGGTGCCGCCGGACATGGCCGCGGGCGAGGTACGCCCGGACTTCGCCGTCTGCACCAGGTCGGTCAGCGCGTCCGCCAACTCCCGCAACGAGAGTCGGCCGGCGTCCTTGACGTTCGGCACGATCAGACCGCGCTCGGTGGCCGCCGCGATGCCGAGGTTGACGTACTCCTTCACCACGATCTCGTCGCCGGCCCACGTCGAGTTGACCATCGGGTGCCGCCGTACCGCCAACAGCACCGCCTTCGCCACCAGCAGCAGCGGAGAGACGCGCACGTCGCGCCACTCCCGCCGACCCCGGAGCCGGTCCAGCGCCTTCATCGCCCGGGTCACGTCGACGGTCAGGAACTCCGTCACGTGCGGGGCGGTGAACGCCGAGCGGGACATGTTCTCGGCGGTCAGCTTGCGGACCCCCTTGACCGGGATGCGCTGCTCCCGGTCCGCGCCGAAGCTGGGGGCAGTCGTCGACGTCGCCGCGACCGGCTCCGCCACCACGACGGCAGCGCTCACCGCCCGCTGCACGTCCTCCCGGGTGATCGAGCCGAGCGGCCCCGACCCGGTCACCGTGCCGAGATCGACCCCGAGATCCTTGGCAAGCTTGCGCACCGGCGGCTTGGCCAACACCAACCCGCCGCTCGCCCCATTGCGTCGCTCATGGACCTGGGGTGCCGGATGTGCGGGGGTAGCAGCCGGTTCGTCGGCCACCACGGGCGGCTCGGCCTGCGTCGGGACGGCGCCCTTGCGGGGGCGGCGCTTCGCGGCTGTCGTACGCGGCCCGTAGCCGACAAGCACCGCCGTTCGGCCACCGGGAGCGGCGCCGCCGATCAGGCCTGGCTCGACCATGCCCTCGGCCGGGGCCACCTCCACCGCCGCCAGCGACGCCGCCGACGGGGTGGGCAGGTCGGCGCTCGGCGTGGCAGTTGTCGACGTCGACTCCAGCGGGCCGGCGCCCGGGTCGGTGTCGATCGCGATGATCGGCGTACCGACCTCGACAGTGGTGCCCTCCGGGTGGTGGATCGCCTGCACCTGCCCGGCCCACTTCGCCGGGATCTCCACCGCCGCCTTGGCCGTCTCGACCTCGACGATCGGCTGGTTCAGCTCGATCGTGTCGCCGACCTTGACCAGCCAGGCCAGGATCTCGCCCTCGGTCAGCCCCTCGCCCAGGTCGGGCAGGTTGAACGTCTTGATCCGGGACATGTCGCTCACCAGCCGAAGGTGCGGTCGACAGCGTCGAGCACCCGGTCGAGGTCGGGCAGGTACTCCTCCTCCACCCGGGCAGCCGGGTAGGGGGTGTCGAAGCCGGTCACCCGCAGCACGGGCGACTCCAGCGAGTAGAAGCACTCCTCGGTGATCCGGGCGGCCAACTCGGCGCCCAGGCCGATGTTCGACGGCGCCTCGTGCACCACGATCGCGCGGCCGGTGCGCTTCACCGACTCGTACGCCGCCGCCAGGTCCAGCGGGGACAGCGAACGCAGGTCGATGACCTCCAGCTCACGGCCGTCCTCGGCCGCGGCGGTCGCCGCCTCCAGGCACGTCCGCACCATCGGCCCGTAGGCCAGCACCGTCACGTCCGTGCCGGGCCGCACCACGCGGGCCGAGTGCAGCGGGTACGCCTCGGACAACGGCGCGTCCAGGTCGACCTGACCCTTCTCCCAGTAGCGCCGCTTGGGCTCCAGGAAGACGATCGGGTCGTCCGAGGCGACGGCCTGCTGGATCATCACGTACGCGTCCTGCGGGTTGGCGCAGGTCACCACCTTCAGGCCGGCCGTATGCGCGAAGTACGCCTCGGGCGACTCGGAGTGGTGCTCGACCGCGCCGATGCCACCGCCGTACGGAATTCGGATCACCATCGGGATGCTGAGCCGGCCGCCGGAGCGGTAGTGCATCTTCGCCACCTGCGACACGATCTGGTCGTACGCGGGGTAGACGAAGCCGTCGAACTGGATCTCGCAGATCGGCCGGTAGCCACGGATGGCGAGACCGACAGCGGTGCCGATGATGCCGGACTCCGCCAGCGGGGTGTCGATCACCCGCTGGTCGCCGAAGTCCTTCTGGAGCCCGTCGGTGATCCGGAAGACGCCGCCGAGCTTGCCGACGTCCTCGCCCATGATGATGACCTTGGGGTCGTTCTCCAGGGCGCGGCGCAGGCCGGTGTTGAGGGCCTTGCCGATGGTGAGCGTCTCCGTGGCCATCAGTGAGCACTCCCCTCGAACGACTCCATGTAGCGGCTGAACTGCGTACGCTGCTCGTCGAGCAGCGGAGAGCCGTTCGGGTAGACGTGGTCGAACATCGTCACCGGCTCGGGGTTGGGCATGTCGAGCACCCGCTCGCGCAGGTGCACCGACTCGCGGCGGGCCTGCTCGTCGACCTCGGCGAAGAAGGTCGCGTCGGCGATCTGCTGCTTCTCCAGGAAGGCCTTGACCCGGGTGATCGGGTCCTTGGCCTGCCAGGCCTCGACCTCGCTGGCGATGCGGTAGCGGGTCGGGTCGTCGGAGGTGGTGTGCGCGCCCATCCGGTAGGTGTACGCCTCGATCAGGCTCGGGCCCTGCCCGTGGCGGGCGTTGTCGAGTGCCGTGCGGGTGACCGCGTACGAGGCCAGCACGTCGTTGCCGTCCACCCGTACGCCGGGGAAGCCGAAGCCGGCGGCCCGCTGGTAGAGCGGGACGCGGGTCTGCCGCTCAAGCGGCTCGGAGATCGCGTACTGGTTGTTCTGGCAGAAGAACACGAGCGGGGCGTTGAACACGCTCGCCCAGACGAACGCCTCGTTCACGTCGCCCTGGCTGGTGGCCCCGTCGCCGAAGTAGGCGATGGCCGCTTCGCCGTCGTCGGTGCCGGTCTTGCCGTCCATGGTGATGCCCATGGCGTAGCCGGTCGCGTGCAGGGTCTGCGCGCCGATGACGATCGTGTACATGTTGAACTTGAACTCGTTCGGGTCCCAACCGCCCTGGTCGACACCGCGGAACAGACCGAGCGGCATGATCGGGTCGATGCCCCGGCAGTAGAGGACGCCGTGCTCCCGGTAGGTCGGGAAGGCCATGTCCTGCGTCCGCAGCGCCCGCCCCGATCCGACCTGCGCGGCCTCCTGGCCGAGCAGGCTGGCCCAGAGGCCCAGCTCGCCCTGGCGTTGGAGAGCGGTCGCCTCGGCGTCCAGCTTGCGGACCAGCACCAGATCGCGGTAGAGCCCGCGGTATTCCTCATCGGTGAAGTCGACGCGGTATTCGGTGCCGTCCGGCCCGGTGACGCTGTCGATCCGCTCGCCGTCGGGGGTGAGCAGCTGCACCAGCTCGGGGTCGCCGGCCGTGCCCTTCTTGGAGCGGGGTGCCGCCCGCCTGCCGCGGGTGGTGCCCCCGGGGTCGCCCTTTGCCATCGGTCTCTCCCTGTCGTGTCTGCGTCGGCACCGGGGGGTCACCCGGCCACGCAACTCGTGCGCCTGCCCGGCTCTTGCCGGACCGGTTCCTGGCGGCCGCGCCTAGCCCCGGTGGGGGTTGCCGCACGGCATGAGCCGGGTTCTGGCCGAACCCGGATCGGGAGCGCCGGCGCCGGGCCGCGCCTGCCGCGTGGGTGCGCGGAGGTCACGGCTGCGTTGCCGTCGTGCTCCATATTCGCAGAGCAGGTGAGCGCGCCCACAGTACGCCCGCCCCGGATTCCGACCGCCCACCCTTTGCCGCTGTTTGTCGCCCTCCTGCCGGCCTGCCGTTCCGAGGCGTTCCGGCGATGATTCGTCACGGTTCGGTCAGCCCGGCGTGTCGACACGCCGTGGAGGTTGGCTGACGGAGGGTAACTGGGTCAGGCTGATTCCCGCAGGATCACGTTTGTCGGGTTATATGCCGGCTTTGTGGCTGACGGCGGCGAAGCCCGGCGGCGGTGGCGGCCAGGCGTTCGCGCGGCGTCCACAGGTGTCCTCCGACGGCCGACGACAAGGGGTGTGTGGTGCACGAGCCAGGTGACGGTCCCGGCACACCAGCACTCGGCCGGCATCGGTCCGCCGGTGGCTACCGCCGCGTGGTCGGCGTCCACCGCGCCCCCGGCGCGGGCGGCCCCACCCGTGGTTACCTGCTCACCGTCGCGCTGCTGGCCGGCACCGCGTCGATGCCCATCCTCGCCGCCATCAGCGCGGGCTCGGCCACCCCGGGCAGCACCGCGCTGCCCGACAACAGCACCCCGTTCATCCCGACCCCGTCGATTGGGCCGGTGGTGATCCCGATGCCGATGACCAGCCAGCCGGCACTCCCGCCACCCGGCACCCCCAGCGTCGGCCCGACAAGTGGCTGGCTGCCCGCCGCTCCCCGGCGTACCTCGGACCGGCCCGCCTCGGAGACCGTGACCGGCCCCGGGCCCGGCCGGCCGGCGACCTACCCGCCGCTGGCGCCGAAGCCCACCCGCGGCACCTGGCCCGCCGTCCCCCCGCCCGGTCCGCCGACCGACCCTCCGGACTCCGAGCCGACCGACCCCTACCCCGACCCCGACCCCACCGATCCCGACCCGACGGATCCCGAGCCGACCCCGACGCTGGACCCGTCACCGACGACGGACCCGACGCCCACGTCGGAACCGACGCCGACCATGGACCCGTCCGACCCGACGCCGACGTCGGACCCGTCCGACCCGACGCCGACGTCGGACCCGTCCGACCCGACGCCGACGTCGGACCCGTCGGACCCGACGCCGACCATCGACCCGACCCCAAGCTCGCGCCCGCGCCCGACGCCGACGGACGCCCTCACCGCGACCGCCGTGCCGACCAGGGCGCCGTCTGCGCCGGTCACCATCCCTGGGCCGACCGCCGCCCCGGCCACACCGACCAGCCAGCCCGGCCCAGCGGTCCCGGCGCCCACCGGCGTCTCGTCGATGCCATCGGGCGATCGTTCCCCGGTGGCCTGACCAACGCATCCCACCGTTTACCGCCGCGACGGTACGGTGACCCTCAGGCGTGACCCATCCGGTGCCGGCGGTGTGCCGGCGTCAGGCACGTACCGGAGGGGGTGGCGTGGGCGGCGGCGCGAGACTCCGCCCGGTCGTCACCCGGCCCGGCCCGGGGCTGCGGGTCGCCCGGCTGGTCACCGAGGTGAGCGCGCCGGCCGTGCTCGTGTCGCTGCTGATCGTCACCGTGAGCTGGCACAGCGCACGCCGGCCGGGTCAGGGCCTGATCTGGGGTCTGCTCGCCACGCTCTTCGTCATCGGCATTCCGTTCGCCTACGTCGTCGGCGGGGTACGCCGTGGCCGCCTCACCGACCACCACGTCGGCCGCCGGGAGCAGCGCCGGGCGCCGCTGCTGGTCGGCCTCGCCTCGGTGACGGCGGGGCTCGCCCTGCTCGTCGTGCTCGGCGCCCCCCGCCCGGTGCTGGCGCTTGCCGTGGCCGGGCTCGTCGGTCTCGTGGTCACCGTGTCGGTGAGCCACTGGTGGAAGATGTCGATCCACTCGGCGGTGGCCGCCGGCACACTCGTCATCCTGATGCTGACCTTCGGGACGCGGCTGGTCGTCGCCGCACCGCTGCTGGTGCTTGTCGGCTGGTCCAGGGTGCGGCTCAGGGACCACACGGTGGCGCAGGTGCTCGCCGGTGGTGTGCTCGGCGCGCTGATCGCCGCGGTGGTCTTCGGCGCGCTGCGCTGACCGGCCTCCGCCGCCGACCAAGCCGCCGCCGGGCGCGGTGGCAGCCGCGCGGGCGGGCGGTGGCGGCGAGGCGGGCGCGCGGTGGCGGTGAGACCCGGGGCGGACGGCGTGCCACCCGCCCCGGAAACCGTCAGGCGCCGTCGTCGGCGAGGCGGTGCCGGTTGGCCTCGATCCAGGCGTCCAGAGCGGCCGGGTCGTCCGGGTCCACCCCGTCGGCCATGAGCTGCGCCACCGCGGCGGTCGCCGGGCTGCGCCGCTCACCTGTCGAGTAGAGGCGGGCGAACTCCGGCACCATCTCCTCGATCGCCTCGTCGGTGCGTGTCGCCGCCGCCTCCGGCAGCCCGCGCTGGCGGGACGCGTACCGCGCCCAGGCGCGCAGCACCCGGGGCAGCATCGCCGCGTCGTCCATGTCCAGCACCGCGCGGCGGTGCACCCAGTCGAGCAGGAACAGACCCGACACCGCGGGGCTCCAGCGCATCGGGTCGCCGTCCGGGAAGCTCGCCGAGTGGTCCAGCACCAGGCTCAGGCAGAAGTGCAGGGAGGCCAACTCCGCGCCGTCGACGGCGTCCAGCCCGAAGCGGGCGGCCTCCGGCGCGGCGAGGAACTGCCGGACCAGGTCGGTGCGCTCGGCCGCGGAGAGCGGCTCGACCGCCGCCGGGCCGGTCGGCTCGGCCGCGGTGGGCAGGATCGCCAGCCGGGCACCGACAAGCGCCCGGTCGGTCGCGAGGGAACCCTCGCCGGGCAGCTCACTCAGGTCGTCGGTCACCGAGAGGTGGCGGGCCACCTCACCGCGGAGCCGGGCCGGGTTCTCGGTCCGGAACCAGGTCAACTCGTCGTCGGCACACATCTGCCGGACCTGGTCCAGGATCCGTTCCGCCGGCCCGCCGACGAAGATGTCCTTGGTGATCCCGATGTTGTGGTCCACCAGGGCCACCAACGCGTGCTCGGTGCCACCCGACGCGTCGTCGTAGGCGAAGGTGGCGAGGTAGGAGGTCTGGTCGCCGTACACGTCGCCGTACGCCCAGGTGCCGGTGAGGTGCACCCGGCCGAGCTGCCCGGACCAGGCGGGCGCCTGGCTGCCCGGACGGACCCGCTCGGTGCCCTCGGCGTTCGGGACGAGCGCGGCGAAGACCTGCCGGATGGTGGTCGCCGCCGCGATCCGACGGCGGGCGGTGGCGGCGAGGAACCCGGTGACGAACTCCCGTACGGCGGTGTCGCGGTCGGTCTCCGCGATGGCGTAGACACTGCCCAGCAGCGCGCTGCCGAGCATCTCGGCGTCGAGGGCGGACTCCAGCTTGGTCACGTCGCGTGCGGCGTGCAGCACCGCGTCGTAGGGGGTCTCAGGCGTGGCCATGCTCCGACCCTACGCCGCCCAGCGCCGATGGAGAGCGGTAGCGGACCGGGCAGAGCGTCAGCGGCTGGAGGCGTCCCGCAGCGCGTCGCGTGCCTGCGCGTACGAGTCGAGCACGGTCCGTACCGGTGTCAGCACGTATTCGTCGCCGACCAGGGCGACCTTCGCCGTCAGCCGCTGCTCGGCACGGGCTCGGGCGCGCCGGGCGGCCCAACGCACCACCGGCCGGGTCAGCGCCGCCACCAGCAGCCCGGCCAGCAGGCCACCGAGCAGCAGCAGGGTGGGCAGCGGCACCTGACCGACAGTCGGGTTGTCCAGCGCCGGCAGGCCCAGCGCCCGCAGCGCGTACCCGAGCGCCAGCCAGCCGAGCCCGACCACGGCGGCGAGGGTGACAAGCCACTGCACACCGCCGACGACACGCCACCACAGCGGTCGACGGTCCAGGCCGAGGTCGGTGCCGGCGATCGTGCGGTCCAGCGCGTCCGGCAGGTCACCGAGGCGGGACCGGGCGGCCGAGGTCACCGCGCCGGGCCAGGCGGCGGGCAGGTCGGCGGCGGACCGGTCGGCCACGGCGCGGATCGCGAGGCCCAGCGCCGAGCGCTGCGCGGCCGACGGCTCCGGGACCGAGGTCGCCGCGACCAGGCTCTCCGCCGGGTCGTCCCGGCCACCGGTCGGGCCGGGCAGGTGCAGCCGACGCAGCGGGTCGGGTCGCAGCCGCCGCCAACCCCGGACCACGGGCCAACCGGTGGCCGCGCCGGCCCGATGCCGGTACGCCTGCTCCACCGCGTTGCTGACCGCGGGCACGCCGGCCGCTCCGGCCAGCGCCCGGTTCAGCCCGTCGACCGTCGGGTCGTCCGGTCCAGCCGCGGGTCGGGCCGAGCCGACCAGCTCGTCCAGGCCGGCGACAACCGTGTCGACGTCACCCGCGAGTCGGCGCAGCGCGGCCTGCCGTTCGGCGACGGTCCGTTCCAGCGCACCGCGCAGCCCCACCATGCCGGCCGGGTCGACGGCGGTGGTGGACAGCAGCGGCACACCGGTCAGCCCGTCCGAGTCGAGCAGCCGACGCAGGTCGTCCAGGACCCGGGGCACCTCGGCCGGGGACAGCCGGTCGGCCTGGTTGAGCACGACCACCGTGACGTCGCGGTGCCTGTGGAACTCGCGCAGATAGCTGTCGTGGATGACCCGGTCGGCGTACTTCTGCGGGTCGACCACCCAGACCACCTGGTCGACGAGGCCGAGGAGCCGGTCCACCTCCAGGCGGTGGGAGCGCTGCACCGAGTCGAAGTCGGGCAGGTCGAGCAGGACCAGGCCGTGCAGCGCCGTCTCGTCGTCCGCGTCCAGGGCGCTCTCCCGGACGAAACGGTGTCGGGGCAGCACGCCGATCCAGTCGAGCAGCTGGTTGGCACCCGCCAACGGCCCCCACACGCAGGCGTGGGTGACGCCTGTGGTCGGCCGGCGGACCCCCACCGGCGACAGCTCCAGTTGGGCCAACGCGTTGAAGAGGCTCGACTTGCCGCTGCCGGTGGCACCCGCCAGCGCGACCACCGTGTGGTCCCGGGACAGCGCCAGCCGGGTGCCGGCCCGCTCGACGAGGGTGTGCGCGGGCACCAGCTCGGCGTCGGGCAGCAGGCCGTCCACCGCGGTCAGGAAGCGCCGGACCGCGTCCAGCCGGGCGACAAGCGCGTCGGCGTCCACCCGCTTGTCGCCGCGGAACGCCTCGCGTACCCGGCCGGTGAGGTTTGTCACCGGGAGCCCTCCTCGTCGCGGGCCGGTCGGGTGTCGCCGCCAGCGGACAGACCACTGCGGTGCCGCGCCAGCTCGACCCGGCCGGCGGCCCGGCGCAGTCCGTCGCCGGCGTCCGCGGCGGGGCGGGCGTCGACGGTGCGGCCGAGGAACCGGTCGGCCTCCGCGTCGAGCAGCGTCCGCACCCGGGCTAGCAGGTCGGTGCGGGCCTTGGCGGCCAGGGTACGCACCGCCTGGTCGCCGAAGATCGCCTGGAGCACGGCCTGCGCGGCGACTGTGGTGCCGGCCCCGGTGGCCAGCTCCAACCCGGTCGGGATGAACGCGGTGGAGGCGAAGACGGCGATCATCACGGCCAGGCCTGTGGCGTTCACCGCGTACGCCGCGGTGCGGGCCACGAACCGCTTGTCGCCGCCCTCGACCCGGACCAGCTCCAACACCCCGCGCTGCCAGTCCCGGACCATCCGTTCGGCGCGCTCGGGCAGGTCTTCGCTGGGGTGGGCGAGCGCCGGATCGAGCAGCCCGCTGCCCGCCGGGTGCGCCTTCCAACCCGTGTACGCCGATTCGGCGGCCTCCGAGGACACCCCGCGCAGCAGCGTGACCAGTTGCGACTCGATGGCGTTGCGCAGCTCGACGGCGGGTGCCGGTCGACCGGTGACGGCGGCGACGACCCGGTCCCGCAGGCGGCCGATGCGTGCTTCCAGGGTGCGGAAGAACTCCCCGGTGCCGACGAACTCCTGCCAGCGGGCGAGCACCTCGCCTCGGAGCAGTCGGCCGTCCTGAAGCCCCTGCTCGACGGTGCGCTCGGCGCCCCGGTACGCGGCCCGCACCCGGTCGTCCAGCTCGTCGGCGGCGGTGACCTGCTCGTCGGCGGCGTCGGCCAGCTCCTCGACGGCGGGGTGGAGCGCGGCCAGCGCCCCGTCCAGCGTCTGGCGGACCACCGCCGACCGTGCGTCCGCGTCGCCGGCCAGCCGGGCGAACCAGTCGGCAAGCGCCGCGGTCGCGCCCTCGGGCAGCAGCCCCTGCCCGTCGACCCAGGTCTCCGGCAACACGAACAGCGGCGCCCGGCCGAGGTCCTGTTCGGCGAGCATCTCGGCCAGGTGGGCGGCGATCTCGTCGGTGGCCTCGGCGGGCACCCGGTCCAGCACCATGGCGATCACCGCGCCGCGCGCCCGGGCGCTGCGCAGCAGCTCCCAGGGGACCGCGTCGGCGTACCGGGCGGCGGTGGTGACGAAGAGCCAGAGATCGGCGGCGGCCAGCAGTTGGGTGGCGAGCGCGCGGTTGGCGTCGACAACCGAGTCGATGTCGGGCGCGTCGAGGAAGGCCAGCCCGGCGGGGAGGGCGGGGGCGGTGACGAGGTGCAGGGCGCGCGGGTCGTCGCTCGGCTCGGTGGTGCGGGTCAGGCCGGGCAGCAGGTCACCCTGCCGGAACCACGCCGCGTCGGACGGGTTGCAGACCAGGACCGGGGAGCGGGTGGTCGGCCGGAGCACACCGGCGGCGCTGACCCGGGCCTTGACCAGGCTGTTGACCAGGGTCGACTTGCCGGCGCCGGTGGAGCCGCCGACCACCACGAGAAGCGGGGCGTCCAGCCGGGCGAGCCGGGGCAGCAGATAGTCGTCGAGCTGATCGCTGAGGGCCGTGGCGGTGTGCCGGGCGGGGCCGGCGGAGGGCAGCGCGAGAGGGTACCGGGTCGCGCCGATCGCCTCCCGGAGGCCCGACAGGGCGCCGGGGAGGCCGTCGTCCCCGGTGGTGGCGGGCGGCTCCTCCGCGGCGTCCGGCGGACCGGTGCGGGCTGCGACGGCGGGCGCGCCGGAACGGGTGGCGGAATCGCCGGGCGTCGTCACCGCTAAAGCGTGCCCGACCGATGCAAGGGAAGACAACCGGACGGTAGGAAAGGCTGGGTTGCGTCGGGGTGACTCAACTCAACTTGACGATTCGCCAACGCGTGGCACTATTGAGTCCAGTTCACTCAACTTGTGGTGGGGCCCGCTGCGGGCGGTGTCCGCCAAGCAGCAACGGGCAGTGCCCGTCACCTGCACAACCTTACGAAGCGAGGAAGCGAAGATGGCACGTGCGGTCGGTATCGACCTCGGCACGACGAACTCCTGCGTCAGCGTTCTCGAGGGCGGTGAGCCCACCGTCATCGCCAACGCTGAGGGCTCGCGGACGACCCCGTCGATCGTCGCGTTCGCCCGCAACGGGGAGGTGCTCGTCGGTGAGGTCGCCAAGCGCCAGGCGGTGACCAACCCGGACCGGACGATCCGCTCGGTCAAGCGCGAGGTCGGCACGAACTGGTCCGTCGACATCGACGGCAAGAAGTACACCCCGCAGGAGATCTCGGCCCGGACGCTGATGAAGCTCAAGCGGGACGCGGAGGCGTACCTGGGCGAGCAGATCACCGACGCGGTGATCACCGTTCCGGCCTACTTCAACGACAGCCAGCGGCAGGCCACCAAGGAGGCCGGTGAGATCGCCGGCTTCAACGTGCTGCGGATCGTCAACGAGCCGACCGCGGCCGCCCTGGCGTACGGGCTGGACAAGGGCTCCAAGGAGCAGACCGTCCTGGTCTTCGACCTCGGCGGCGGCACCTTCGACGTCTCTCTGCTGGAGCTGGCCGAGGGCGTCATCGAGGTCAAGTCGACGAGCGGTGACAACCACCTCGGCGGCGACGACTGGGACCAGCGGATCATCGACCACCTGGTCAAGACGTTCCGTGGTGAGCACGGCATCGACCTCGGTCAGGACAAGATGGCCCTCCAGCGCCTCCGTGAGGCCGCCGAGAAGGCCAAGATCGAGCTGTCCGCCGCCACCACCACGAACATCAACCTGCCGTACATCACCGCCGGCGCGGCCGGCCCGCTGCACCTCGACGTGACGCTGAGCCGCGCCGAGTTCCAGCGGATGACGCAGGACCTGCTGGACCGCTGCAAGGGCCCGTTCGAGCAGGCCGTGAAGGACGCCGGGATCAAGATCTCCGACGTCGAGCACGTCATCCTGGTCGGCGGTTCGACCCGGATGCCCGCCGTGACCGACCTGGTCAAGCAGCTCACCGGCCGCGACCCCAACAAGGGCGTCAACCCGGACGAGGTCGTCGCCGTCGGCGCCGCCCTCCAGGCCGGTGTGCTCAAGGGTGAGGTCAAGGACGTCCTGTTGCTCGACGTGACCCCGCTGAGCCTGGGCATCGAGACCAAGGGCGGCATCTTCACCAAGCTGATCGAGCGCAACACCACGATCCCGACCAAGCGCTCCGAGGTCTTCACCACGGCGGACGACAACCAGCCGTCGGTGCTGATCCAGGTCTTCCAGGGCGAGCGGGAGATCGCGGCCTACAACAAGAAGCTCGGCACCTTCGAGCTGACCGGCCTCCCGCCGGCGCCGCGCGGCGTGCCGCAGATCGAGGTCGCCTTCGACATCGACGCCAACGGCATCGTCAACGTGCACGCCAAGGACCTGGGCACCGGCAAGGAACAGAAGATGACGATCACCGGCGGCTCGTCGCTGCCGAAGGACGACATCGAGCGGATGCGCCGGGACGCCGAGGAGCACGCGGAGGAGGACAAGCGTCGCCGCGACGACGCCGAGGCTCGCAACGTGGCCGAGGCGCTGCAGTGGCAGACCGAGAAGTTCCTCGCCGAGAGCGGCGACAAGCTGCCCGGTGAAAACCGGGAGCAGCTCAACGAGGCGCTCGGTGAGCTGCGGGGTGCCCTCGGCGGTCAGGACATCGAGAAGATCAAGTCCGCCCACGAGAAGCTGGCGAAGGTCTCCCAGGAGGCCGGGTCGCTGCTCTACTCGGCTCAGGCCGAGCAGGGTCAGCAGCCGGGTGGCGAGGCCGGCCCGGGTGCGGCCGGCGCACAGCCGGGCCCGCAGTCCGGCGGCGCCGACGACGTGGTCGACGCGGAAATCGTGGACGAGGACGGCAAGAAGTGACCGTCGGCCTCCAACACGTGTCCACGGCGAAGGGGATGGGGTAGCCGCATGACGCAGAAGCCACGAGCCGCCGACCCGAGCGACACCGGGTCGACGCCGGGTGGCTCCGCGCCCACGGAGCCGACCACCGGCGACGGGGAGCGGGTCGTCATCCGCAACAAGCGCAAGCTCGTCGACACGGCGGAGCCGGAGGGCACCGCCGCTGACGCGGAGACCGGTGTGCCGGCCGAGGGCCTGGTCGAGGACGCCGAGGTCGTGGTCGACGAGATCGAGGTCGAGGTCAACGCCACCGACGGTCCGGAGCCGTCCGGCCCGCCGGTGGTGGACGCCCCGGCGCAGCCGGTGGACGGCGCCGGCCCCGGCACGTCGCTCGGCGCCGAGCTGGAGGCGCTCCGGGCCGAGTTGGACGAGCGGACCCGGGACGTGCAGCGGGTGTCGGCGGAGTACGCCAACTACCGCAAGCGTGTCGACCGCGACCGCAACCTGGTGCAGGAGCAGGCGACCGGTTCGGTGCTGGCCGCACTGCTGCCGATCCTCGACGACCTGGACCGGGCTCGGGAACACGGCGACCTGGTCGGGCCGTTCGGCACGGTGGCGGAACAGCTCACCACCGCGCTCGGCAAGTTCGGCCTGAACGCCTTCGGCGAACAGGGCGACCCGTTCGACCCGACCCGCCACGAGGCGGTCGCGCACCAGACCTCGGCCGAGGTCACCGAGCCGACCTGCGTACAGGTCATGCGGCGCGGCTACCAGCTCGGTGAGCGGCTGCTGCGCCCCGCGCTTGTCGCGGTCGCGGACCCGGAATAGTGCGAAGCAGTGACCGGGCCGTCTCGCCCACCGCGCGTCGGTGGGCGAGACGGCCGGGCCGCGACGGTCGAGAGGGGGTGGACCGGTGAGTTCCAAGGACTGGATCGAGAAGGACTTCTACGCCGTGCTCGGCGTGGACAAGGCCGCCTCGGCCGATGACATCAAGAAGGCGTACCGCAAGGTGGCCAGGGAGTCGCACCCGGACCACAACCCGGGCGACGCCAAGGCGGAGGAGCGGTTCAAGGCCGCGTCCGAGGCGTACAACGTGCTGTCGGACTCCGGCCGCCGTCGCGAGTACGACGAGATGCGCTCGCTGTTCGGCTCGGGCGCGTTCCGGCGCGGCGCCCGCGGCGCGGGTCAACCGGGCGGCATGCCCTTCGACGTCTCCGACATGTTCGGCGGCGGCGGCGGGGGCGGCGACCGCCGCTTCGGAGGCGCCGGCTTCCAGGACCTGTTCAGCTCGATCTTCACGGGTGGTCAGGGTGGTGGGCAGGCGGCGCCACGCGGCCCGGGTCGTGGCCGGGACGTGGAGACCGAGGTGGCACTTGACTTCGGCGACGCGGTACGCGGGGTGACGCTGCCCCTGACGCTGCGCGCGCCGGGCGTCTGCGAGACCTGTCACGGCAACGGGGCCAAGCCCGGCACCCAACCGCGGACCTGCCAGGTCTGCCACGGTGCCGGCGTGACCACCCGCAACCAGGGGTCGTTCAGCTTCTCCGAGCCGTGCCGCAACTGCCAGGGTGTCGGCACGGTGGTCGAGGAGAAGTGCCCCGAGTGCCACGGCAGCGGCGGTGTCACGAAGACACGCACCATGAACGTGCGCTTCCCGGCCGGCGTGTCCGACGGTCAGCGCATCCGGCTGACCGGGCGCGGTGAGCCAGGCGAGCGCGGCGGCCCGGCTGGTGACCTGTTCGTGCACGTCAAGGTTCGGCCGGACGAGCTGTTCGGGCGTACCGGCGACGACCTGACGTTGAGCGTGCCGATCACCTTCGCGGAGGCCGTGCTCGGCACGGACCTGCGGGTGCCCACGCTCGACGGCGCGGTGACCCTGCGGGTCCCGCCGGGTACGCCCAGCGGGCGGGTGTTGCGCGCCCGGGGCAAGGGTGTGGTGCGCCGCGACGGGCAGGCCGGCGACCTGCTTGTCACGTTGGACGTGGTGGTGCCGGCCCGGTTGTCCGACGAAGCGCGCACCGCGCTGGAGGCGTTCGCCGAGCAGAGCCCGCCAGCCGCCCGGGAACATCTCGAGGCGCGGGTGCGTCGGGTCAGTTAGTCCGGTGGAAGGGACGCGGAGGTGAGCGGGATGTCGGGCGAGTTCCTCGGTTCGGGTGACCCTGCCTACGAGGCCAAGGTGCTGATGATCTCGGTTGCGGCGCGGATGGCGGGGATGCACCCGCAAACCCTGCGCCAGTACGACCGGCTGGGGCTGGTGCAGCCCGGCCGGGCCGCTGGAGGCGGGCGTCGGTACAGCGTCCGTGACGTGGTGCTGCTGCGCGAGGTGCAGCGGCTCAGCCAGGACGACGGGATCAACCTGGCCGGCGTCAAGCGGATCATCGGGCTGGAGCGGCTGTTGGAGCAGGCGCAGCAGCGGGTGGCCCGGCTGGAGGCGGAGCTGGACGCCGCGTACCGGCGGGTCGCCGAGCTGGAATCCCTCGCCCGCTTTCCGGGTCGGGATCTGGTGCCGACCAATCGCACGTCCACCGCGCTCGTGGTCTGGCGACCCCGTCGTACTCCCGATCGTTGACCTGCCACACACCCGGAGCTGTTCTTCGGCCCGGACCGCACCGGATTCCCCGGCGCGGTCCGGGCCGCTTCGGTTAGCCTGTCGATATGGGTCCAATCGGCTTAATACGGACCTACCGGCATGGCGAGGGGGAGCGATGGCGGAACCGGCGAAGAAGGTCGCCCAGCAGACGGAAGAACGGTTGGAAGACCTGGCCGAGACCGTCCGCAAGAAGTTCGACAAGGTGACCGAGGGGACCTACCGGGACCGGGTCGTCGAGGGCCGGTTCGCCGAACAGGGCGACCACGGCGGCAACAAGAGCCGAGCCGAAACCGAGCGCAAGCAGGACTGACCGGTGACCGACGTGCGGGCCGGGACCCACGGGGGGTCCCGGCCCGTTCGCCGTCAGAGCGCGGGCCGGGACGCGGTGTCACCGTGGCGGGGGTCCCGGCCCGTTCGCCGTCAGAGTGCGGGCCGGGACGCGGTGTCACCGTGGCGGGGGTCCCGGCCCGTTCGCCGTCAGAGCGCGGGCCGGGCCTCAGCCGAGGCGGCGGTTCTCGCGGACCAGGCCGCCCTCGCACCAGTCCCGGTAGACGAAGAGGTCCGGGCGGGCCAGCAGCACCCGTCCGTTGTGCGCCCAGATCTTCATCAGCTCGTCGCCGTCCCGCTCGGCCTGCTCGACGAGCTTGCGGAAGCGGCGCTTGGGATGGGCGCGGAAGTTCGTCCGGATGCCGTCGGCCGCGTAGATGTAGAGGCAGTGCAGCGCGAAACGCCGCGCCGGGCAGGTCGGATCCATCGCCAACTCGAAGAGGGTCAGCACCAGCCGGTCGCCGGAGACCAACAGGTCCCAGTCGGGTGGCATCGAAGCCAACGGCACCGAATCGGGCTTGTACGCCCAAGCTCGCAACTCCGCCGGACTCGGATCGACGGGGTTGGCGAAGCCGTGGAACGTCGACTCCTGCACGCTCACCGGCCAACCTTCCGCTCTCGCCCGCGTGTGGCAACGCTGCCTACGGACCCTGGCTGCTGGGGCGAAACGGTAACCCGCCGTCGGGTGCTGCGGTAGTACCCGCGAGGAGCAATTCCGCAACCGTTGGCATGGCCGGGTTCACGGCATCGACGGCGTTGCCGATGATGCTCCTATGGCAATCCACGTACGACGGTTGCGGCGCGGCGCCGAGGCCGAGTTCGTCTCGGGGTTGGAGTGGCTCTTCGCCCCTCCCGGCAGCCGTCCCGCGGACTGGGACCGCGACCGCGCCGTCGAGCGCACCGCGCGGGTACTCGACCACGAGAACGCCGCGCTCTTCGCCGCGCGATCGCAGGAGGATCAGGTGGTCGGCGTGGCCAGCGTCTACCTGGACATCCTCTCGGTGCGCTTCGGCCGTCGGGCTTCGATCGAGGATCTCGCCGTGCACCCCGAGTGGCGTTCCCGGGGTGTCGGTTCCCGCCTCCTGGTGGCGGCCAGGGCGTGGGCGCACGACCAGGGAGCCGACTATGTCTTCCTGGAGTCCGGCCTCGCCCGGACCGAGGCGCATCGCTTCTACCTCCGCGAGGGTGCGACCCACGCGGCCGCGGCCTTCAGGTGGAGCTCAGTGCACTGAGTCGACGACCGGGGTCGACTCCCGCCGCTGGGCCGCCGCGCGGTTACGCAGCCACCGCTTGAACCACGGGAAGTCCGGCAGCCGGGCGAGGATCGGCCCGGTCACCACTGTGATCAGGACGTACGTCGCCGCCAGCGCCGCCAACCGCGGCTCGACGCTCCCGGCAGCCACCGCGAGCCCGGCGATGACGATGGAGAACTCACCGCGAGGTACGAGTGCCAGGCCGGCCCGCCACCGACCGGGTTCCGCGATGCCGACCCGGCGGGCCGCGAGGTAGCCGGTGAGCGTCTTCGTCGCCATGGTGACCACTGCCAACGCGAGCGCCGGCAGCAACACCGGCGGGATGTCCCGTGGGTCGGTGACCAGGCCGAAGAAGACGAAGAACACCGCGGCGAACAGGTCCCGCAGCGGGGACAGCAACTCGGTGGCGTGGTGCGCCACCGGGCCGGAGAGCGCGATGCCGACCAGGAACGCGCCGACCGCCGCCGACACCTGCAGCTTCGCCGCGAGGCCGGCGATCAGCAGGGTCAGACCGAGTACGCCCAGCAGCAGCGCCTCCGGGTCCTTCGCCGACAGGGCGGACGAGATGAGGTGGCCGTACCTGATGGCGACCACCAGCACGAGCAGCACGGTGCCCACCGCGACAGCGAGTGCGATGCCGCCGCCCAGCAGGCCGGTGCCGGCCAGTACCGCGGTGACCAGCGGCAGGTAGAGCGCCATCGCCAGGTCCTCGATGACCAGGACCGAGAGGATCACCGGAGTTTCCCGGTTACCGAGTCGGCCCAGGTCGGCGAGGACCTTGGCGATCACGCCGGAGGAGGAGACCCAGGTGATGCCGCCGAGCACCAGGGCGGCCACCCAGTCCCAGCCGAGCAGCAGGGCGAACGCCGCGCCGGGCAGCGCGTTGAACAGGCCGTCGATCAGCCCGGCCGGCGCCGCCGAGCGGAGGTTGCCGACCAGCTCGTTGGCCGAGTATTCCAGGCCGAGCATCACCAGCAGCAGGATGACGCCGATCTCGGCGCCGACGGCGAAGAACTCCTCGCTGGCGGCGAGCGGAAGCAACCCGCCGTGCCCGAACGCGAGCCCGGCCAGCAGGTAGAGAGGGATCGGTGAGAGGCCTACCCGGCGGCTGAGCCGGCCGAGGACACCGAGCAGCAGCAGCAGCGCGCCGACTTCGACGAGCAGTGTGGTGGAGTCGTGCATCCGCCTCAGCCGTCCGGGTCACTGTCGGCGAGGATGGCGGACACGCCGTCGAGACCCCTGCGGGTCCCGACGACGACCACCACGTCGCCGGCTGCGAAGCGGAAGGAGGGGAGTGGCGAAACGATCACTTCGCCTTCACGCAGCACCGCCACGATGGAGGCGCTGGTGCGGGTACGCGCCTTGGTGTCGCCGAGCTTGCGGTTGACGTACGGCGAGCCGGCCGAGATGGCGATCTGCTCGGTGAGCAGACCGGCGGCCTGCTCACGCAGCCCGGAGAGCTGGCCGAGCATCAGCGACGCGCCGAGGATGTCGGCCAGCGCCTCCGCCTCGTCGTCGGTCAGCGGGATGTCCGCCTGGCAGGAGTCGGGATCGTCCGGGTCGTACAGGACCAGATCTCGGCGGCCGTTGCGGTGGGAGACGACGCCCAGGCGACGTCCGGACTCCGTCACCAGATCGTGACGTACCCCGATCCCGGGTAGGGCGGTCTGCTCGACACGTACTCGCACAGGCTAAGGCTACCGCTTGGTGAACAAAGCGCAGATCTTGGACGGACGGCAACCCGTCGGGCGGCCCCGGCGCAGTGCAAGGGTCGTGATCCACTCGGGTTCGTTGAAGTCGGCGTATCCAACGTGGCGAGACGCCCCGACTTCCTGAAAGGCGAGTGGATCTACTTCGGGTCGCTTACGTAGGTGCCTTTGCCTTGATGCCCTTCGGTCAGACCCTCGGCCTGCAGCATCAACAGCGCTGAACGGACCGGCTCGGCGGACACGCCGTAGTGCTCGGTCATTTCACGCAACGAGGGCAGCTTGTCGCCTGGCGCGTACTCGCCGGAAGCGATCTTGTCGCGGATGTCCTGCGCGATTCGTTGGCGGTCCGAAACTCGGGGCATGGGGCAACTCCTGGTAGGCCCCAAGATCTTCCCATGCGGTCGGCGGGTGAGCCAACACTTCGCGTGCTAAGCATGGTCACTGCTTGTCCTGCAATGCTTTGCATTGTGTGTTGGCGGGGCGGGCACTCGGGGTGTGGAAAGCCCGGTAGGCAACCGGCCTCCTCGGCCGGGTCGTCCGCGTCGCCGCTGGCACGGCCGTGTGCTCCCCTCGGGTAAACGGCCGTGCCAGCGCCCGACCCCCAGGAGAGGAGCGCCGCTGATGGTGGGCCGAGGGTGGTGGCGATGAGCGGGCGGTTCGTCATCCACCTGCCGATATCCGCGCCCGACCTGGCCCGCGCCAAGATGCTGGGGCGGACCGCCGGTCGGTCGTTGGCCTTTCTCGCCCGGATCGACCTTGGCGGGATCACCGTCTCGACCGAGGACGACCAAGGGGTACGGCACTGGGTCTTCTGCGACCGGCGGCTGGACGGTGGCCGTCGCTGCGTGCTCCGCGCCGACCACGAAACCCCGTGCACCGCGCGGTTGCCCCGGCGAATCGGCCCGTAGGGGCCGCACAAGACCGTGATCGACTCGGTTTTCAGGATGTCGCGGTGTCCTGGCGGTCCGGATGCCCCGACTTCCTGAAGGGCGGGTGGATCAACCGCGCCGGGGCCGGACGCGCCGCGCGCCGGGGCCGGACGCGCCGCGCGTCGGGGCCGGACGCGCCGGTGCCCGCCCCGGCCGAGCGGGTGCGGGCACCTGGGCACGCCGAGGTCAGCGGAGGCTGGCGAAGAACTCGCGGATGTCGGTGACCAGGACATCGGTAGCCTGGTGGGCGGCGTAGTGCCCGCCGACGTCACCGCGGCCCTCGACGTCCGTCTCGTACGCCGTCCACCTGACGATGTTCGCGTGGTCCCGCTCGGCGAAGCGGCGGATGGACTGGAAGTCGCCGGGGAACATGGCGAGCGCGGTCGGTGCGGTGGTCGGCTCGGTCGGGGGCTCGCCGGCGTGCGCGTCCTCCCAGTAGAGCCGGATCGCCGAGGCGGCCGTGCCGGTGAACCAGTAGAGCGCCACGTTGGCCAGGACGAAGTCGGCGTCCAGGCTCTCGTCGAACAGTTGGGCGTTCCAGGCGAGCAGCCCGACCGGCGAGTCGGCCAGGCCGAACGCCAGGGTCTGCGGCTGCTGACTGTGCACCTGGTTGAAGGAGAACTTGTTCTCGTAGAACCACTGGAGGTGCCCGAGCGCGGCCTGGTCCGCCTCCGAGAGCCCGGCGAACTCGGCCGGGTCGCCGGTGGGGAACGAGAAGAGTTGGGTGACGTGGACGCCGAGGACGTGTTCGGCGTCGATCCGGCCCACCTCCGGCGCGACCATCGAGCCGGCGTCGTTGCCGACCGCGCCGTAGCTGTCGTACCCCAGGCGGTTCATCAGCTCGGCCCAGGCGCGGGCGATGCGGAACCGGTTCCAGCCGGCGCTGCGGGTCGGGCCGGAGAAACCGAAGCCGGGCAGCGACGGGATGACCACGTGGAAGGCCGGCGCGTCCGGGTCGGTCGGCTCGGTGAGCGGGGCGATCACGTCGAGGTATTCCAGGACCGAGCCGGGCCAGCCGTGGGTGAGCACCAGCGCGGTGGCGTCCGGCCGGGACGACCGGACGTGCAGGAAGTGGATCTGCTCGCCGTCGATCTCGGTGACGAACTGGGGGTGGGCGTTCAGCCGGGCCTCGACGGCGCGCCAGTCGAACCCGTCGCGCCACCTGTCGACGAGGGCACGCACCCGATCGGTGCCCATCCCGTAGGCGTCGCCCGCACCGGGCAGCTCGGCGGGCCAGCTCGTGCGGCCGAGCCGGGCGGCCAGGTCGTCGAGGTCGGTCTGCGGGATCTCCACGCGGAACGGGCGGATCGCGGTGCCGGTCATCTCGGAACTCCTTCGGAACGGAATGTTTCGTTCTGCAATCAGAGTAGCAGACCGGAACGATCCGTTCCACTGCTAGGCTGGGGGCATGTCCACGACTTCCGGCAAGACGCTTGGCGGTCGCCGCGCCCAGGCCGCCCGCAACGACGAGGTCATCCTCGAAGCCGCACGTGCGGTCTTCCTCGACGATCCGAAGGCGCCGATCGCCGCCGTCGCCGAACGTGCGGGCGTCGGCATCAGTGCGCTCTACCGGCGGTACGCGGGCAAGGAGGACCTGCTGCGTCAGCTCTGCCACGACGGGCTGCGCCGGTACGTCGCCGAGGCCGAGTCGGCCCTCGCCGAGCCGGACGACTGGACCGCGTTCGCCGGGTTTCTGGCCCGGGTGGTCGACGCCGACGTGCACTCGCTCACCGTTCACCTGGCCGGCACCTTCACCCCGACCGAGGAGATGGGCCGGGACGCGATGCGCGCCAACGAGCTGGCCACGGCCCTGTTCGAGCGGGCCCGCGCCAGCGGTCGGCTGCGCCCCGACGTGGTCGTACCGGATCTGGGGTTGTTGCTGGAGTCGTGCGCGGCGGTGCGCGTACCCGATCCGGAGCGGACCGGGCAGTTGCGCCGCCGGCAGCTCGCGGTGCTGCTGGCGGGTCTCTCGACGGCGCCGGACGCGGACCCGCTGCCCGGCCCGGCTCCGGCGGCCGGGGAGTTCGACTGGCGGTGGCGTCCTCGGGAGTGATGGGCGTCACGCGCTAAGGTTGAGTGGAATACGCTCAACTCTGGTTGTGTCCTTCTCAGTGGACAACGCCGATCCGGGGGAGCCCATGAACACCGAAAGACTCACCACCAAGAGCCGCGAGACCATCACGGGCGCTGTCGCGCTGGCCAACCAGCGTGGCCACGCCACCGTGGAGCCCTGGCACCTGCTGCTGTCACTCCTGGACACCGACGGCTCGACCGCCACCGGTCTGTTGCGCGCCGTCGGGGCCGACCCCGCCGAGCTGCGCCGGGCCGCCCAGCGCGCGGTCGACGCCCTGCCGGCCGCGCGCGGTTCGAGCATCGCCGAGCCGACGTTGGCTCGGGAGTTCGTCAACGCCATCGGCGCCGCCGAGCAGATCGCCCGGCCGTTGGGCGACGAATACACCTCCACCGAGCACCTGCTCGCCGGCCTGGCCCGGGTGGGTGGGGCCGTGTCCGGTGCGCTGAAGACGGCAGGCGCCACCGAGGAGGCCCTGGTCGCGGCCTTCCCGACCGTGCGCGGTGGCGACCGCCGGGTCACCACCGCCGACCCCGAGCAGACCTACCAGGCCCTGACCAAGTACGGCGTCGACCTGACCGCCAGCGCCCGGGACGGCAAGATCGATCCGGTGATCGGTCGGGACGCCGAGATCCGCCGGGTCATCCAGGTGCTCTCCCGGCGTACGAAGAACAACCCGGTGCTGATCGGCGAGCCCGGCGTCGGCAAGACCGCGATCGTCGAGGGCCTCGCCCAGCGGATCGTCACCGGTGACGTGCCCGAGTCGCTGCGCGACAAGAAGCTGATCTCGCTGGACCTCGGGGCGATGGTCGCCGGCGCGCAGTACCGGGGCCAGTTCGAGGAGCGGCTGAAGTCCGTCCTGGAAGAGATCAAGAACTCCAACGGGCAGGTCATCACCTTCCTCGACGAGCTGCACACGGTCGTCGGCGCCGGCAAGGGCGAGGGCTCGATGGACGCCGGCAACATGCTCAAGCCGATGCTGGCCCGTGGCGAGCTGCGGATGGTGGGCGCCACCACGCTCGACGAGTACCGCGAGCACATCGAGAAGGACCCGGCGCTGGAGCGTCGTTTCCAGCCGGTGCTTGTCGGCGAGCCGACGATCGAGGACACCATCGGCATCCTGCGCGGGCTCAAGGAGCGCTACGAGGTGCACCACGGCGTACGGATCACCGACGCCGCGCTCGTCGCCGCCGCCACCCTGTCGGACCGCTACATCACCGACCGGTTCCTGCCGGACAAGGCGATCGACCTGGTCGACGAGTCCGCGTCCCGACTCCGGATGGAGATCGACTCCCGGCCCGTCGAGGTGGACGAGATCGAGCGGGCGGTCCGCCGGCTGGAGATCGAGGAAATGGCGCTGGCGAAGGAGCCGGACGCGGCCTCCGCCGAGCGGTTGGAGCGGCTGCGCAAGGAGTTGGCCGACAAGCGCGAGCAGCTCACCGTGCTCTCCGAGCGCTGGCAGACGGAGAAGAGCCACATCACCAAGCTCTCCACCGCCAAGGAGGAGCTGGAACGTCTCGGCGGCGAGGCCGAGCGGGCCGAGCGCGACGGGGAGTTGGAGCGCGCCGCCGAGCTGCGCTACGGCCGGATCCCCGCCCTCAAGGTCGAGCTGACGCAGGCCGAGGAGGAGTTGGCCCAGCTCCAGGCCGACGGCGCGATGCTCAAGGAGGAGGTCGGGGCGGACGACATCGCCGCGGTGGTCGCCTCCTGGACCGGCATCCCCGCCGGCCGGCTGCTCGAAGGCGAGACGGCCAAGCTGCTGCGGATGGAGGAGTCGCTGGGCGGTCGGGTGGTCGGCCAGGCCGAGGCCGTCGGCGCGGTCTCCGACGCGGTCCGCCGGGCCCGGGCCGGCATCGCCGACCCGGACCGCCCGACTGGCAGCTTCCTCTTCCTCGGCCCCACCGGCGTCGGGAAGACCGAGCTGGCGAAGGCCCTCGCCGAGTTCCTCTTCGACGACGAGCGGGCGATGGTCCGCATCGACATGAGCGAGTACGGCGAGAAGCACACGGTCGCCCGGCTGGTGGGCGCCCCGCCCGGTTACGTCGGCTACACCGAGGGCGGCCAGCTCACCGAGGCGGTGCGCCGCCGACCGTACTCGGTGATCCTGCTCGACGAGGTGGAGAAGGCCCACCCGGACGTCTTCGACGTGCTGCTCCAGGTGCTCGACGACGGCCGGCTCACCGACGGCCAGGGCCGCACGGTGGACTTCCGCAACGCGATCCTGATCCTCACGTCCAACCTCGGGTCGTCGGTGATCGGCGACCTGACGCTGGCCGAGGAGCAGCGCCGGGAGGGTGTCCTGGCGGTGGTCCGGTCGCACTTCAAGCCGGAGTTCCTCAACCGGCTGGACGACATCGTGGTCTTCGCCTCGCTGCGCGGGGACGACCTGCGGACCATCGTCGACATCCAGCTGGACCGGATGCGGCGGCGCCTGGCCGACCGCAGGCTCGGCCTGGAGATCACCGATGCCGCTCGGGCCTGGTTGGCCGAGCACGGCTACGACCCGATCTACGGAGCCCGCCCACTGCGCAGGCTGGTCCAGACGGCGATCGGAGACCAGTTGGCGAAGGCCCTGCTGTCCGGCCAGATCCGCGATGGCCAAACGGTGAAGGTGGACCGGTCCCCAGAACCCAACACCCTCACGGTAACCCCCGCCTAACCACCACCACCCCGGCTGCTTCCCCGCGTTGATCATGGAGTTGTTGCCCGACTGCACGGCGTGTCGGGACAATAACTTCATGATCACCGGGGTCGAAGTGGGGTGGGTGGGGAAAGAGTTGGAGCATGTTTGGGATTGGGAAGAAGTGGGAGCGGGACCTTGGTGCAGCCGTCGACACGTTGGTCGCGGCTGACACGCTCGCCTTCGGTGGGGTTGGCATCGCCGGGGCCCTGCTGCCGGTGACGGAGGCGTTCCACACTGTCGAGGCCGCGCTCGACGACCATCCCGACGAGGTCCGCCGGCAGCTCGACCGCGTGCTGGCCGACGGCACACCCGCCGGCCGGGCGTACGCGGCCACGCTGCTGGAACGGCTCGACCCGGCGGCGGCCCGAGCAGCCTGGACCTCGTTGCGGGACGACCCGACCGAGTTCACCACATTCGTCGGCTGTGTGATGGGCCGCGAGACCCTTGGCAACTACGCCAGCCAACGGCTCGCCACATCTTGATCCATCTGCGGACACGGACGAACCACCGCCCACCCGGCCGTCCACAGTGCGATCGTGCACAACAGGCGATGCCGCGACTGCCGTCGGTAGTTGAGCTGTCGGTCACGGTACGGGTCGCACCGGAGCCGAGGATTGTTACCGTCTGCGCCGAGGTACCTGGGGAGATGGTCGGGTGGGCAGGTCAGTGACGTACCTGGTGGTGGCGCTTGCCGTACTTGCGGCGGTCGTCATCGTCATCGCCGTGCGGGTCCGGCGGTCGGCGGCGACCAGACCCGGCGGACGGTCGTCGGATGCCACGGCGCAGTCGCTGCGCGGCGACCCGCTTCGCCTGGGCCTGGGCGACCGCGTGCGGATCCGCAATCGGGAGTACGCGGTGAGCGGCACCATCCGCCTAGTCGAGGGGGACTGGAGCTGGGTGCAGCACCTGCTCGACGACGACACCGGCACCCGCTACCGGCTCTCCGTGGAGGACGGCCCCGAGCTGGAGTTGGTGCTCTGGACGGCCGAGCCGGGCGCGAGCGTGACCCCGGGTGCACCGACCATCGACCTCGGCCGGCGGCGTTACACCTGGGCCGAGACAGGGCAGGCGCGCTACACGGCCACCGAGGAGGTCGGGCTGCCGCCGGCCGGGACGATGCGCTACCACGACTACCAGTCCGGTGGCGGGGCGCGGCTGTCCTTCGAGGCGTACGGCGAAGAGGGTTGGCGAGTGGCCCGCGGTAATCTGCTCGACCCCGCCGATCTGGTAATTCAGACAGGCGGCGGGACTCAGGCGAGTTGAATGGTGGGGCGAATTGGGCCGTCGTCCAATTGTCGCGCCGCGGTCGAGTCGGCCATTCAAAGGTGAACCGACCCGGCCGCGGCGCGGCTATTCAGAAATTAAGCCAACAGCCCGACAAGGGTGTACGGCATGCTTTGGACGTTGAAGAAATTGGAAACGCACGCCCAGTCGCTTAGGATTCCCTGGTTCTGGAGGCGCACGCCTTCAGTGATGCAGGTGGCGAGATTCTTGTAGACGCCCCACGCCGGCCAGCCCTGGGCCTCGAAATCCCCTGCGGTGCTGGACACGACAGCTGGTGAAGCGGTCGGGGCGGCCTGCGCTGGCGCGGCCAAGGTGAGCGTACCGACAGCGAGCGCGCCGGACAGGGCCGCAGCGCGAACAATCTTCTGAATACTTGCTCCTTCTGAGCGTTTGGCATTTCCTGCCTGAGACAGGCCGGCTGTCCAAGACAGCTTGCAAACCCCCCGTGGGCCCACGAAGCCGCGCTGACTACCAATTGCTGGCCGTCGACGCCCATCTATAGGAACACGCTCTGGCCTGACTGGCAACCCCGATCACCGTGTCCACTCACGTATTTGCAGTTCAACGGCTTCACAAATGCTTGCGATCTCGCCTTATGGCGCAGGCAAGCGTCGACGTTGAGTGGTCTTTGGCCCAAGGCTCCGGTCGATGGCGGGAGTCCGTCACGAGCAGACGCGCCAGACGACACTCCGACGGTTCACCGCTCTGCCCACAGTGGCCCGACGCCGCCGATGGCTCCCGCGCCCCTGCCTGGGTCTTTGTCCCTGAACTGTCGCTCGTAGGGCGGTGTCGATACGGTGTCATCCTGATCACATAAGGAGAGCCATGGCCAATCCTCTCAGCAAGCCGACTCCGGCGCGCCCGGGTGTCGTGACGATCTCGACGTATCTGCTGCTGCTGTTCGCGCTCACTCAGCTACTCAGCCTGATCATGGTCATCAGCGTGAGTGGCAGCATCCGGCAGGGCTTCCAGGATGCGTACCAGGGCACGGAGGACGTCGACACCATCGGAACGGTCGCCGTCGCCTTCACGATTGCCTCCGTCGCAGTGCTCCTGGTGCTCGCGCTCGTCCTGGTTGTGCTGGCGATGTTCAACAACCGTGGACGCAACGGAACCCGGATCACCACGTGGGTGGTCGGCGGCATCATGGTCTGTTGTGTCGGTGGCTCGCTCGTCAGCGGTGCGTCCGGATTTTCGCAGAATGCGTCGGGGGGCGGCGGCGATGCGCCGAGCGGCGCAGAGATCGAGCGCAGCATGTCGGATGCCCTCCCATCCTGGTACGGCCCGACCAGCACAGCGGTGAACATCGTGGGGCTCGCGGCGCTACTCGCGGCGCTGATCCTGCTGGCGCTTCCGAAGGCCCACCCGTTCTTCCGCAAGGCCACCGCGGCCTGGGAGCCGCCGGCCCCGGGCGCCAGCTACCCGGGTGCCCCGCAGACCCCGGGTCAGCCCGGCTACCCGCAGTCGTCAGGTGAGCCGGGTTACCCGTCGAGTGGGGAGCCGAGCTACCCGCCGGCGAACCGGCCGGACGACACGCCGCCCGGGTCGACCCCACCGTCGACGAGCTGACGGCCCGACGAGCACGAGCTGACGGCCCGACGAGCACGAGCCGACAGCCCGGTAAGCACTAGCTGACGGCCCGGTAAGCACGACGCCGACGATCCCTCCGAGTAGGTTGCAACCCGACGCCTACCGGAGGGATTCGTCGTGTCGTACCCCGAATCGGCATCGGCTCGCCGGCCTGCCGTCGTCCTGTCGGCCGCAACCGTGCTGTGGGTGATGGCGGTGGCCTCGCTCGTGTACACGGTTGTCGACCTGGTGGTGTTGGGCGGGACTGTCGACGCGTTCCGCTCCGCGGCCCGGGACACCTCGGCCAGTCCGGAGCAGATCGACGACGCGGTGACCCTGCTGCGCGCGTCCGCCGTGCTGTCGGCGGTGCTGGCCGCGCTCTCCGCGCCGGTGCTCGCCGGCCTGGCCCTCGGTCTGCTGGCGGCCCGCAACGGCGTCCGGGTGGCTACCTGGGTGGTCAGTGGGCTCGGTGTGCTCGGTGGCTGTTGCAGCGTGGCGGTGCTCATCGGTGAACGGGCCGCGCCGCTGCAACTGGGCGCCGACGACCAGGCTTTCGCCGAGTTGCTGGGCCTGATCGGTGACGCCTACCCGTCCTGGTGGATCCCGCTCAACGCCGGCCTTTCCGTCGGGCAGGTGCTCGGTTACCTTGTAGTAGCCGTGCTGCTGGCCCTGCCGGCGGCGAACGCCTGGTTCGGTCACCGCCGCTCGACCGCGCCGGCCGCGTTCACGTCCGTCCCGCACTATCCGCAGTCGGCGCCGCCCGCGCCCCCGTACCCGCCCAGGTGAGGACCGCCCCGTGCCGCTCGACCCCACCACTGCCGAGCGCCGGGCCCTGATCACCGGGGCGACCGCAGGCATCGGCGCGGCGTTCGCCAGGCGGCTGGCCGCCGACGGTTGGCATCTGGTGCTCGTCGCCCGCGACGCGGCCCGGTTGGCCGAGCTGGCCGGCGAGTTGGGTTCCGCCCACGGCCGCGAGATGGAGACGATCCCGGCGGATCTGTCCACCGACGACGGGTGCGCCATCGTGGAGCGGCGGCTCGCCGACGGCGGCCCGGTGCACCTGCTCGTCAACAATGCCGGGATCAGCCTGAACAAACCGTTCCTGCGGTCCACCGCGGAGGACGAGGCGCGACTGTTGCGGCTCAACGTGCACGCGGTCATGCGGCTGACCCTGGCGGCGTTGCGACCGATGACCGACCGCCGGAATGGGGCAGTGATAAATGTCTCTTCGGTCGCCGGGTTCGGTACGGCCATGCCCGGATCGACGTACTCGGCCAGCAAGGCGTGGGTCACCAACTTCAGTGAGTCGGTTGGTCTGTCGGCCCGGCCGTTCGGGGTCCGCGTGATGGCCCTCTGCCCCGGCTACACCCGCACGGAGTTCCACGAGCGGGCCGGCATCAACATGTCCAAGACACCCGAGTGGCTGTGGCTGCGGGCCGAGGATGTGGTCGACGAAGCCCTGCGTGACCTGGGCAAAGGCAAGATGGTCAGTGTCCCGGCATGGAAGTACAAGGTGGTCGTCGCCGGCATGCGGCACGCGCCGCGTCGGCTGCTCCAGGCGGTCGCCCGGGACACTCGCGGCCGGATCGGTCGCGACGAGCACTGAGCCCCGACGGGCCCGTCGTCGCCCGGTGGCCGGTGCGGAGACGTTGGCGCGCCGCTGTCAGGACAGTCGCTGAGCGTAGTGGTACATCGCCAACCATCGGTGCCTCGCCGGGCTGGTCAGGGTGGACCCCGCACACGCCGTTCAGACTTGCGCAGTAACCTCTATCGCCATGGGGGACCACGACGACCTGCGTAAATTCATTACCGACCTGGCCGTGGTCCACGGACGGGTCGTGCTCTCCTCGGGGCGGGAGGCAGACTGGTACGTGGATCTGCGGCGCGTCACGCTCCATCACCAGGCCGCTCCTCTGGTCGGCCGGGTGTTGCTCGACCTCACCGCCGACTGGGATTACGCCGCGGTCGGTGGCCTCACCCTTGGCGCGGATCCCGTCGCGGTCTCGATGCTGCACGCCGCCGCTCCGACCGGCCGTGCCCTGGACGCCTTCGTGGTGCGCAAGGCGGGCAAGGCACACGGTCTGCAACGGCGGATCGAGGGACCGGAGGTGGCCGGCCGCCGAGTGTTGGCGGTGGAAGATACATCCACGACGGGCGGAAGTGTGTTGACCGCTGTCGAGGCGCTTCGCGAGGCCGGGGCGGAAGTCGTGGGCGTGGCGGTTATTGTTGATCGAGGCGCCGGCGACGCGGTGCGAGCCGCCGGATTGCCTTACCGGGCGGCCTATACGTTGGCTGACCTCGGCCTTGTGGCGTAAAAGTTTGCCGATTCGGATCTGCTGATATGCAGGCGGATCGATGCTGCTGGTGGAAGGATGGAATACGTGGGAACTGCGTTGGCCGAAATGACTATGCCTCAGATCTCGCCGCTTAACGGCGAGCCGATCGAACGTGCCGATGCCGAGCGTCTCGCCGGGGTCCTCAAGGCCCTTGCGGATCCTGCTCGGCTGCGGCTGCTCAGCCTGATCCAGTCGGCCCCCGAGGGCGAGGCGTGCGTCTGTGACCTGACGGCGCCGCTCGGCCTCTCTCAGCCGACGGTCAGTCATCACCTGCGTATCCTCACCGAGGCGGGCTTGCTGCAGCGGGAGAAGCGCGGTGTCTGGGCGTACTACAGCCTGGTCCCGAGTGCGATCGCGACGATCGCCGACCTGCTGACCCCGCCGCGTAAGCGGGCCACCAAGAAGGCCCGCTGACGTAGGCACTGCACGCCGTCCCGCTCCGGGACGGCGTCCGGTGGCGAGCCAGGGGTGGCGCCATCGGTGGGTAACACCTGCTCGTCCCCGGCCGCACCGCCGGAGGCCGGGTCCGACATGCCGACGGCCGACCCCCGCACCAGGGGCCGGCCGTCGTCGTCGTACGTGGGCTCAGTGATCCTGGCCGTGCTCCGGGCGGTGCCGGCCGTGCTGGTGCCGGTCGTGGTCGAACGCCTCGCGGGCCGCCTCCACCGCGCCGGCGGCGCTGGCCGCCGCGACCACCGCGACCGCCTCGCCGCGCTTACGCGCACGCCTGTCGCGGAGGAACTCGAAGAAGATCGGCAGCACCGAGATCAGGACGATCAGGGCCACCACCGGCAGGATGTAACGATCGATCTTGTCGCCGATGGCTTCGTAGATCTGCTCGGCGAGCAGGTAGCCGATCAGCAGGATGCCGTCCACCCAGAGCACCGCGCCGACGATGTTCCAGAGCAGGAACTTGCGGGCCGGCATGCCGAGCGCGCCCGCGACCGGGTTGAGGAACGTCCGGACGATCGGGATGAAGCGCGCCAGCACCACGGCCTTCGCCGGGCCGAACTTCTGGAAGTAGTACTCGGCCTTCTCCACGTACTCCTTCTTGAAGAGGCGGGAGTTCGGCCGCTCGAACATCGGCCGGCCATACCGGGAACCGAGCCAGTGCCCCAGCTGGGCGCCGGCGATCGCGCAGATCGGGCCGCCGATCAGCAGGCCGACCAGGGACAGTCGAGTGCCGTCACCGAAGATCGCGTCCGCCACCGGCGACGAGGCCACCCCGGCGAGGAACAGCAGTGAGTCGCCCGGGAAGAAGAAGCCGACCAGCAGGCCGGTTTCGGCGAAGAGGATCACCCACACGCCGATCAGCCCGAAGGTCTGCAACAGATCCTTGGGATCGAGCGGGTTCAGGGCGACGCTCTCCATGAGAGCGCGGGTCTTCTCAGCTGTGTCCACGGCCACAAAGGGTACCGAAGCCCAGGGTCCGGGCCGCGCCGGACCGGCACCGCGCCACCCGCCCGCGTAGTGGAGTTCGGTGGGCCTTACTGCAATGTTCCGTACGCCCGCTTCCGTCATCTGGGGTAGGAGCCCCGGGAGGTGCAGTGACGTACGAGGAGTTCGCGGACACGCGGCTGGCCCCGCTACTGCGGTACGCGGTGATGCTCACCGGTGATCCGCACCAGGCCCAGGACCTGGTCCAGGAGACCATGGTCCGGGTCCAACTGAACTGGCGCCGGGTCGCCCGCGCGGATTCCCCCGAGCACTACGTTCGCCGGATGCTCACCAACCAGTACGTCGACTGGCGGCGCGGCTCCTGGGTCCGCCGGGTGCTGCTGCGCGGGGAGGCCGACACGACGGTGCCGGCGCCCACCGACCACACCCAGTCCGCCGTGGACCGCGACCAGATCTGGTCCTGGCTGTCCCGGCTGCCGCGACGGCAGCGCGCCACCCTGGTGCTGCGCTACTACGAGGATCTGCCCGACGCGGAGATCGCCGACATCCTCGGCTGTGCCGTCGGGACCGTCCGTTCGTCCATCTCCCGAGCCCTGGCCACGCTCCGGGCCGAGTACGTGGAGGTATGACAATGATCGAGGACGACCTGCGTGCCGCCTTCACCCGGCACGAGACGCTCACCCCGTCGACCGGCCCGCTGCGTGCCGCGATCGACCGCCTGGCGGTACGTCGCCGGCAGCGTCGGCGTCGCTGGCAGGCCGGCGGCACGGCCCTGGCCGTGCTCGGCGTACTGGGCGTCGGGGTGCCGCTGTTCACTCCGGAGCGAGCCGGGTCGCCGCAGGTCGCCGGGGTGGCCGACGCGTCGGATCGGCCCCTGACGACGGGAGCTGTGACAGTCCTGCTGCTCGGCATCGACAGCACCGCGCCACGGCAACAGTTGGCCGACTCGATCCTGCTCGTGCACATCCCGGCCGACCGCAGCCGCCCGTACCTGGTCTCCCTACCCCGCGACCTGAGGGTGCCCGTTCCCGGCCACGGCACCGACAAGTTGAACACGGCGTTCGCGCTGGGCGCCGGCCCCACCGGCCGGCAGACGGCCAAGGGGTACGAGCTGGCCCGCTCGACGATCACGCAGCTGACCGGGGCCCGGATCGAGACCGGCCTGGTGCTGACGTATCCCGGTCTGCGCACGCTGACGAACGAGGTGGGCGGGGTGTCGGTCTGTCTGCCCGAGCAGGTGCGCTCGGCACACACCCGACGGGTCTTCCCGGCCGCGTGCCAGCGTCTCGACGGCGCCGGTGCTGTCGACCTGCTCCGCCAGCGCTACGGGCTGTCCGAGGGCAGCCAGGACCGCGACCGCAACGCCCGGCTCTTCGCGACCGGGCTGATCCGTTCGGCCTCCGATCAGGGCGTGCTCACCAATCCGGTACGACTCGCCACGCTGCTGAGCGCCGTCGGACCGGGTCTCGCCGTGTCACCGGGTGAGGCCACCATGCTGGAGTTGCTGCGGCTCGTCCCGACGCTGCGCTCGGTGGAGCCGGTGGGGCTCAGCCTGCCGGTGCACGAGGCGGACGGGCCGAGCCACTATCTGGAGGCGGACCCGACGCTCGCCCCGGAGTTCCTGGCCGCGCTGCGCGAGGATCGGCTCGGCGACTGGGTGGCCCGCCACCCGAAGCTCGTGGACGGCGCTCGCTGAACGCTCAGCGGTAGTCGTCCTCGTCGCCGGTGACCACCCGGGCCTGCTCCATCGCGTCCCAGTCGTCGACCTCCAGGCCGCGCTGCGGGGTGCCGTCACCGTCGGCCGGGCCGACCGCCGTGGCCTGCTCGACCGCGTCGGCCGGCTCGGCCTCGGGGTTGCGCTCGTCCGGGACGAGGTGGTCGCCGGGGGTGAAGTCCTCGTCGGGCTGACCCATCGTCCCTCCCGGGGGTCTCGGGGCATGGTTCCCACCCACCGTACGGGCTGGGCCGGCACCGCGCCCGGAAGCGGAGTAGGCGGAATCAGCCCTCGACGTCGCGGCCCGGTGCCAGGATGGTGCGGTGGGCTTTCTCATCCGACTCGCGATCACCGCGGTCGCTCTGTGGATAACCACGCTGATCGTGCCCGGGGTCGACGTGCACGGCCGCTCGGGTGGCAACACAGTGCTCACCCTGATCGTGGTGGCGCTGATCTTCGGTGTCATCAACGCGGTGCTCAAACCGATCATCCGGGTGGTCGGCTGCGTGTTCTACCTGCTGACCCTGGGCCTGTTCGCGCTCGTGGTCAACGCGTTGCTGTTCCTGCTCACCGACCGGATCGCGCGTGGGCTCGACCTGCCGTTCCAGGTGGACGGTTTCTGGGCGGCGTTCTGGGGCGCCATCGTGATGACAGTGGCCACCTGGCTGATCAGCGTCATCGTGCCGGACAACCTGGACCGTCGGTGAACGGCTAGCACCCGGGTCGGTTGTTCCGGCACACCTCACCTACGGGATACTTCCGGGCGGAGGACAGCGCGGTCCGGCGCACGAACGAACAACAGCGGCCAGCACGGCCGAGAGTGGTAAGTAAGGAGCGCATCACATGCCCATCGCTTCCCCCGAGGCCTACGCGGAGATGCTGGACCGCGCCAAGGCTGGCCGGTACGCGTACCCCGCGATCAACGTGACCTCCTCGCAGACGCTGAACGCGGCGCTCAAGGGCTTCGCCGACGCGGAGAGCGACGGCATCATCCAGGTCTCCACAGGTGGTGCCGAATACCTGTCCGGCCCCTCGATCAAGGACATGGTCACCGGCGCCGTGGCGTTCGCCGCGTACGCGCACGAGGTCGCCAAGAAGTACTCGGTGAACATCGCCCTGCACACCGACCACTGCCCGAAGGACAAGCTGGACAAGTTCGTCCGTCCGCTGATGGCCATCTCGCAGGAGCGGGTGCAGCGCGGCGACGAGCCGCTGTACCAGTCGCACATGTGGGACGGTTCGGCCGTGCCGGTCGCGGAGAACCTCCAGATCGCCGCCCAGCTGCTCGACGAGGCCGCCAAGGCCAAGATCGTCCTCGAGATCGAGGTCGGCGTCGTCGGTGGCGAGGAGGACGGCGTCGAGAATGCCATCAACGACAAGCTCTACACCACCACCGATGACGGCCTGGCCATGGTCGAGGCGCTCGGCCTCGGCGAGAAGGGCCGCTACATGGCGGCGCTGACCTTCGGCAACGTGCACGGCGTCTACAAGCCGGGCAACGTCAAGCTCCGTCCGGAGATCCTCAACCAGATCCAGGAGGCTGTCGGCGCCAAGTACGGCAAGGACAAGCCGCTCAGCCTGGTCTTCCACGGCGGCTCGGGCTCCCTGCTGAGCGAGATCCGGGAGGCTCTCGACTACGGCGTGGTGAAGATGAACATCGACACCGACACCCAGTACGCCTTCACCCGGCCCGTCGCGGACCACATGCTCCGCAACTACGACGGCGTGCTGAAGATCGACGGCGAGGTCGGCAACAAGAAGCAGTACGACCCCCGCGCCTGGGGCAAGGCCGCCGAGGCCGGCCTGGCCGCCCGGGTCGTCGAGGCGTGCGAGCACCTCCGCTCCACCGGCACCACGATGACCAAGTAACGACGCACCACGAACGGCCGGCTTCCCCGCGCGGGGCAGCCGGCCGTCGTCGTTCAGGCGGTGAGCAGGCGGACGGCCTCGTGTACGTCGTCGGTGAGGTGGATCGTCGAGGACAGGTCACCGAACGGCGACGCGGCCAGCAGCGGGCGCAACAACGCCTCCACCGGCAGCTCGGAGGTCCAGTAACCGCGGTCCAGGAAGATGTACGCGCCGCTGGCGCCGTCGGTGCCGTAGTAGGTCTTGGTGGCCGCCTGGAACACCTCCTGCACCGTGCCCGCCCGCCCGGGCGCGAAGACGATGCCACCCCGGGCGAGTCGCAGGATGGTGTCCTCCCGGATCGCGTTCGAGAAGTACTTGGCGATCCGCCCGGCGAACAGGTTCGCCGGCTCGTGTCCGTACAGCCAGGTCGGGATGGCCAGCCCACCGGCCCGCGCCCAGCCGAGGTCGTCACCACGTTGCCGGGGCACGCTCGCGTAGCGCTGCCGCACCGCCAACGCCGTGGCCGTGTACCTGTGGTGGTCGGTGAAGTCGGGCGCCCCGGACAACCTGTCGATCGCCTCGGTCAACTCGGCCGCCGGCCGGTCCGCCAGGTAGGCGCCGAGGTTCGCCGCCTCCATCACCCCCGGACCGCCGCCGGTCACCACCAGCCGGTCGGCCCGCGCCAGCTCCCAACCCAGCACGGCAGCCATCCGGTACGGCGGGCTGCCCCGCCGCACCGCGTGCCCGCCCATGATGCCCACCACCGACTGCGGCCCGTGTCGGGCCAGCCAGGCCCGGGTGGCGTCGGTCAGCGCGTTGTCCACGCCGTGGTCGTGCAGCCGCTGACCCAGCGCCTCCCGGACGTCCGGCAGCGCGCCGCCGTGCGCCCGGAAGTGGTCGTACACCCGGGTGTCGTACATCCCGGTGAACCCGCCCTCGGCGAACCCGGCGGCCAGCTCCTCCGGGGTGTAGAGGTGCGACGGCTGGGTCGGGTACGGCAGCCCCGAGAACGGCGGCACCACGTTCGCGCCGCGCCGGACCAGGTCGGCCCCGACGTCCCGGGAGGCGAACCGGCATCCCACGAACAGCGTGCCGGCGACCTCGATGCCCCTCAGGTCGGGCACCGGCGCCAGGTCGAGGCGCAGGCCCTGCACGGTCAGCCCGGTCAGCCGGCCGGTGGCCAACTGCCGATCGAACTCGTCGCGGGTCTGGATCTCGTCGGCGTGCAGGTGCGGCTCGATGACGTCCGCGGGAGGTGGGGTCGGCACCAGGCCATCCTGCCCGTCCGCCGCGGGCCCCCAAACCTCGGGCCTGGGCTGAAACCGACAGGAGCCCGGTGACCGTGGCCACCGGGCTCCTGCATAACCGGTTCCTGGGGAGGCTCCGGACCATTAGTTGTAGTGGAAAACACTCGGCAGCGGCATAGGCCGCAGGCGTGATGAACTCCTCAGCCGTTCAGCCGAACGCGCAGGCCGACCCGCTCGCGTGTCGCCCTGTCCAGCGGGTTGAATGGGGCGATGCAGAACCTTTTGCCAGAGCCACCGGCCACCCGCCTGCCCGCGAACGACGAGGCCGACGCCGCCCTGGCCGCCGCCGAGGAGGCCGGCACCGAGGAGGCGTACGCAAGCGTCGCGGCCGGCTTCCCCACCTACAGTGCGGCCTGGGCGGAGCTCGCGGCCCGGTCGTTCGCCCAGGACCAGGTGGTGACGGCGTACGCCTACGCGCGCACCGGCTACCACCGGGGCCTCGACCAGTTGCGTCGCAGCGGGTGGAAGGGGCACGGCCCGGTGCCGTGGTCACACGAGCCCAACCGGGGCTTCCTCCGCTGCCTCTACGTGCTGTCCCGCGCGGCGGACGAGATCGGCGAGGCCGACGAGGCGGCCCGCTGCGCCCAGTTCCTGCGTGACTGCGACCCGGAAGCGGCGGACGCGCTCGCGAGCAACTGACCCCGATCCGACGGCCGGCCCGACATCGGGCCGGCCGTCGGCCATCTACAACCCTTCGGCGACCGCGGCGGCGATCTTCAGCCAGGCGTCGCGGGTGGCCGAGGAGAGCCCGCCGTACCGGATCGGCTCGCCGGTGTCGATGAGCCGCTCGTACGGGGCCAGCAGCACCGCCCGGGTACGGGCCGCGAAGTGCTCCTGGATGGCCGGCAGGTCGATCTCCTTGCGCGACGGGGGCATCGACACCACGGTCACGGCCTGGCGGACCAGCCGCTGCCGGCCGCTCTGCTCCAGGTGGTCGAGCATCCGGGCGGCCGTCTCCGCCGAGTCGTTACGGGCCGACATCGTGACCACCAACTGGTCGGTGGCGTCCATCGAGGCCTGCCAGTTCTGCGCCCGTACGTTGTTGCCGGTGTCCACGAAGATCAACTTATAGAACCGGCTGACCACCTCGCGGATCTCGGCGAACGCGGCAGCGGTCAGCATCTCGCCACCGGTTGCCGACTCGTCCGAGGCCAACACGTCGAACATTCCCTCGCCCTGCGAGCGGACGTACTGCGACAGGTCACCGACGCGCCCGTGCGCGCCCTGGAACTGTCCGAGATCCCGCAGCATGTCCCGCACGGTGCGGGAGTGGAAGTCCTGCTGGGCGCGCATCCCCAGGGTGCCCTGGGTCTCGTTGTTGTCCCACGCCAGCACGTAGCCGCCGCGCTTCTGACCGAACGTCATGGCGAGCAGCAGGATGGCCACCGTCTTACCGGCGCCGCCCTTCGGGTTGACCACCGTCACCTGCCGCAGCCCGCCGAAGTTGCGGCGCACCATCTCGATGTCGCGCTTGAGCTCCTGCTCGTGCCGACCCGGAGACAGCCGGAGCAACCCCATCTTGTTGACCACCGCGCGGACACCCATCGTCGCCACCGGGTCGGCGGGCCGGACCTGCCGGCGCCGGGTGAAGTCCTCGGCGGTCGGTACCGCTGTCTCCTCCGGCGTCCAACTCGCATCCGCGTACGCGGTCGCCTCCGGGTACCCGGCGGCGGGCACCCGGGTCACTCCATCGGCCTCCGGATAGGGCTGCCCAGCCTGGACGCCCGGCGCGCCCTGCTGCCACGGCGGTGGGTACCAACCCGGAGACGGCGGAAACGGCCCGGGCGGTGGAGTCGCCGGCCCGGCCTGCTGGGCAGCCTGCTGCGCCAGGTTGCTGAAGTACGTCAGGTCCGGCGGCGGCGGAATCTCCCCGGGGCCGGCCTGGCCGGGGATCACCGGGGTGACCGACGGGCCCGGGTACGCCGGATCGGGACCGGAGTGCGGCGGCTGCGGTCCGGGCGGCACGGGAGGCGGCGGCATCGCGGCGGCGGCCTCGTCGTGGGCCGGCGCGGACGCTGACGCGGGACGCTGCGGCGGGTAGGCCCAGGGCGACTCGGTCGGCCGTCCCACCCCGCCGGCAGACCCGTCCAGTCCGGTCCCGTCGACCTGGGGCACGGGCCCTGCCGCCGCTTGCCCGGCCGCTGCCGGGTCTGCGGAGGTCGGGGTTGCGCCGTTCGGGCTGTCGGTGGGGGTGCTCGCGCCCGTGGGGTGGTCGGTGGGTGTGCTCGCGCCCGTGAGGTGGTCGGCGGGCGTCGAGGCGGCGGTGGGGTGATCCAGGGTGAACGGCAGGTCCAGGTCCACGCCCCCCGGAGGGATCGGCGCGGCGACGGCGGTCGGAGCCCAGTCACCAGCCGGTCCCTGCGCCGCCCCGGCCGCGCTGCTGGGCGTCCCGGCCGCGCTGCTCGTCGTCCCGGCGACGGGGCTCGTCGTCTCCGGCTGGCGCTCCGGCGACGCGGTGCCGGTGTGTGATGTCACAGCACGTGCCTGGGCGGTGCCACTGCCGGCCGGGCCGCCGTTGCTCCCCGCCGTGGTGGTCGCGGAGGTGCCGGGCGCCCCTGGCCTGCCCGTGGTGCCGAGCGCCCCTGGCGTGGCCGGAGTGCCGGGCACCCCGGACGTGGCCGTCGGGCCGTGAGCCCCTGGCGTGGCCGGAGTGCCGGGTGCCCCGGACGTGCCCGTAGTGTCGGGTGCCCCGGACGTGGCCGTCGGGCCGAGTGCCGCTGGCGTGGCCGGAGTGCCGGGTGCCCCGGGAGTGAGCGGCGTGCCGGGGGGCAGCGGCATGCTCGGGGTCGGCGGTGTCGACGCGGCGGCCGGTACCCCCGGGTCAGTCGGCGGCGGCCAACTGGGCTGAGCTGGTGCCCAGCCGGACCCGGCGGCGGACGAGCCGCCGACGCCCCAGCCGCCGGGCGCCGGGACGGCACCGGAGAGCGACGGGTAGTCGGAGGGCGAGGGCGGCGGCTGGGCCGGGGCCCCTGGTTGCCCGGGAACCGGCGACCGGCTGATCGGCGGCGCGGCCACCGGCGGCGTCACCGGCCCCGGCGCGACCGACGACGGAGCACCCCGCTGTTGGGCGACCGCCGCCCACGGCGGCACCGGGTCACCCGTGCCGTGGTCGGCCGGATCGGGTGGCCAGAGTGGTTCGATGTCCCGCTCTGGCACCGGCTGCTGGCCGTGCACCTGCGCTCGGTCGGCGTTCTCGTCCATTACGGCCCCTCCCAGTCCTCCTGCGAGGATAGGCCCATCCACCCGGACGGGGCCGTCGCCGCAGTCGGGCCGCCCGCTCGGCACGGCCCAGGATCAGATCGCCCGGCACGGCCCAGGATCAGATCGACCAGACCGCCCAGGCGCCCGGCTCGATCCACCAGGAACGCTTTCGGGTCAGCTCAGCCTCGACACCATCGTCGAGGTAGGGGACCTTCCCCTCCCGGGGTAGCACCGAAACGGCCCGCCCGCGGGCCCGCCGCACCTCGAGACGGACCCGCTTGCGGCCCAGCGCCGAGCGGACGACCACCGGCACGGCCACCGCGACCTCGATCTGGCCGTCGGCCGGGTCCGGCGCGGCCAGCAGCAGCACGTCGTCGAGCGTCGCGTACCCGCCGGCGTTGCCGACCACGCAGGCCAGCAGCGGTTCGTCACCGTTGCTGAGGACGGTGTCGTCCACCTCCACCCGGGCCCGCCAGTGCAGCGGCCGGCCGGCGTCATCGGCGGCGCCGAGCAGCGCGCCGTCCAGGGTCACCGAGCCACCGTCGTTGCGCAGCAGGTCCAGTCGCCGTGCCGTGCCGTCCACCACCGCGGCGGCCACCGCCGCCGGGTCACGCGGCAGCCCGAGCTGCGCCGCCAGGTCCCGGTGGGTGCCGCCACGGGCCGGATCGAGCGGGAGTACGGCCACCGGCGGCAGGTCGGGCAGGGTCCGGTTGCCGGGCAGATCCGCAGGTCGCTTGCTCGGCGCGGGAGCGTACCGCCGGACCAGCCGGCGCAGCACGGCGCGCAACTGCCCGTCGCTCGCCGTGGCGACGACCAGGCGGGTCTTGCCGTCCAGGTCGGGCCAGGTGAGGCCGTCCGGGCGGGCCGGACCGTCGAGCCGGGCCAGCACCGCGTCGATCTCCGCGTCGGAGCGGGCGGTGACCATCTCCACCCGGGCGCCCCTGGCGATCAGCGCGTCCGAGCAGGCCAGCACCGGCACCCGGGGCCGCTCGGTGGCGCACCCCTCGGTATCGCCGGGGGCCCGGGTGTCGCCGCCGGTCTCGGTGCCGCCGTCGGTCTGGGCCGGGGAAGCCGGGCCACTGTCGGTCTGCTTCGTCGGGTCGGTTGCGGACTCGGTCGCGCCGCCGCAGCAGGCCCCGCCGCTGCCACAGCCCCCGGGAGCGTCCCGCTCCGAACCGAGGGTGAGCAGCACCACGTCGTACACGGAAGGAGCCTCCTGCCTCTCGACGCGACCCCTGCCGGCCACGCCGTCATTACTTGTTAACCTGACACCCCGGGCTCGCCAACCGGTCGCCACCTGGCACCCGAGCCTTCTGGAGGCGGAAAAGATGCCAGCGATCGTGCTCATCGGCGCTCAGTGGGGCGACGAGGGCAAGGGCAAGGTTACCGACCTGCTGGGTGAGCGGGTCGACTACGTCGTGCGCTACTCCGGTGGCAACAACGCCGGCCACACGGTGATCACCCCTGACGGCCAGAAGTACGCGCTGCACCTGATGCCGTCCGGAGCGCTCTCGCCGAACGCGATGATCGTCATCGGCAACGGTGTGGTGGTCGATCCGAAGGTGCTGCTCGCCGAGATCGACGGCCTGGCCGAGCGCGGCGTCGACGTGTCCCGGCTTCGGATCTCCGGTGACGCGCACCTGATCATGCCGCACCACCGGGCACTGGACCGGGTGATCGAGCGTTATCTCGGTTCGTCGCGGATCGGCACGACCGGCCGGGGCATCGGCCCGGCGTACGGCGACAAGGTCGCCCGGATCGGCATCCGGCTACAGGACCTGCTCGACCCCGGCATCCTGCGCAAGAAGCTGGAACTCGCGCTGCGCGAGAAGAACCAGATCCTGTT
Organism: Micromonospora sp. NPDC049175; assembly: GCF_043197345.1. Classification (NCBI taxonomy): domain Bacteria; kingdom Bacillati; phylum Actinomycetota; class Actinomycetes; order Micromonosporales; family Micromonosporaceae; genus Micromonospora; species Micromonospora sp. NPDC049175. The sequence goes on from NZ_JBICSY010000002.1 coordinate 384,798, forward strand.
CAAGGTCTACAACCGCAAGGCGATCGATCTCGAGGCGACCGTCGAGGAGTACCTGGCGTACGCCGAGCGGCTCAAGCCGTACATCGCGGAGACCCGGGCGATGCTCTGGGACGCCCTGGACCGGGGCGACACGGTGCTGCTGGAGGGCGCGCAGGCCACCATGCTCGACATGGACCACGGCACGTACCCCTTCGTGACCTCGTCCAACCCGACCGCCGGTGGTGCCTGCGTCGGCGCCGGCATCCCGCCGACCGCGATCAACAAGGTGATCGCGGTGAGCAAGGCGTACACCACCCGGGTCGGCGCGGGACCGTTCCCGACCGAGCTGTTCGACGCCAACGGCGATCACCTGCGCAAGATCGGTGCGGAGTACGGCACGACCACCGGTCGGGAGCGTCGGTGCGGGTGGTTCGACGCGGTCGTCGCCCGGTACGCCTGCCGCCTCAACGGCGTCACCGACCTGGTCATCACCAAGCTGGACGTGCTCACCGGCCTGCCCAAGGTGCCGCTCTGCGTCGGCTACGAGATCAACGGCGTCCGGGTCGACGACATGCCGATGAGCCAGACCGACTTCCACCACGCCACGCCTGTCTACGAGGAACTCGACGGCTGGTGGGAGGACATCACCAAGGCGAGGACCGCCGAAGACCTACCGGAGAACGCCCGCCGCTACATCGCCCGGGTGGAAGAACTCTGCAACACCAAGGTAAGCGTCGTAGGCGTAGGCCCAGGCCGAGAAGAAAACGTAGTCCTCCACCCCCTCCTCTAGTCAGCCCCGTTGATCATGAGGTTGACGGGTTGTTCGATCGACAAAGGTCCCGTCAACCTCATGATCACGCGCGGCGGGTGGGCGCTGTTTTCCACAGGGTTATCCACAGGGGTGGTGGCTGGTTGGATGGGCGGTCAGCGTGGTTCCTGTGGATCGCGCAGACCTTGTCCACTCGATGGCGGCCGCTCAGGATGGCTTGATCAGTCGGGTGCAGGCACAGAAAGCCGGATTCAGTCGGCACGAAATAGATCACCTGGTGGCCGTGGGCCGGTGGTGGCCACTCGCTCGAGCGGTCTATCTGACGCGTGGTCGGTGCGGTGCACCACCTGCTCGCCGGTGTCTAATTCGTGCCGCGTTGCTCTCGCTGGGCCGGCACGCTCACGCGGTGTTCGACACTGCGGCCGAGTTGCACGGCATCGCCGGACTGCCGCGCCGGGACGAGATTCATGTGGGGCTGCCGGGTCGGGCGGCCAAGCTGGCGCGAGTGTCGAATCCCGCGGTCGTGCTGCATCAACTCGAACGCGCTCCAAGCGCGGTGATGCAGGTGAACGGGGTCGCGGCTACGGAGCCACGGCTGACCGTCGCCGAGGTTATCTTGCGGGAACGTCGCTACACGGCGGTCTCGGTGCTCGACTCCGCGCTCAATCGGGGGCTACTCACGACCGAATGCCTGGCAACCATCCCAGCGTTGATCCGTGGTCGGCGAGGCGCGGTCGCAGCACGTGTCTACCTTGCCGAGGCTGATGGTCGGGCACAGTCGCCATTGGAAACCCGCTCGCGGCTGCGATGTGTCGACGGGCGGGTTCCCCCAGACACCCTCCAACTGGAAGTGCGCGACGACGACGGGTATCTGCTCGGCATCGGCGACCTGGGCTGGAGGGGCCCAAAGGTGATCGCCGAAGCGGACGGCAGAGACGCACACGGCTCACCCGAGGCCGTCTTCGCCGACCGCCGCCGCCAGAACCGCCTGGTCAATGCCGGCTGGACCATCCTCCGCTTCACCTGGCAGGACACTCTCCATCCCGACTACATCCCCCACACGGTCCGCCAGGCGATCGCAGTCGCTCATTCCCGTCGATCATGAGGTTGACGGGCTAGTGGATCACTCAAAGGCCCGCCAACCTCATGATCAACTGGGCTGGAGCGGTGGGCAGTAGGATGCGGGGTCGTGCGGGTTCTTTTGGTGGGTGGTGGCGGGCGGGAGCATGCGCTCGCGCTCGGGCTGGTACGTGATCCGGCTGTTTCGGCGCTGACTGCCGCGCCGGGCAACCCGGGGATCGGTTCGGTGGCTGAGCTGCGGACCGTGACTCCGACGGATCCGGCCGCGGTCACGGCGCTGGCCGTGGAGACAGCCGCCGACCTGGTGGTGATCGGTCCGGAGGCACCGCTGGTCGCCGGGGTCGCCGACGCGCTACGTGCCAAGGGGATCGCCGTGTTCGGCCCCTCCGGTGCGGCAGCTCAGCTGGAGGGTTCCAAGGCGTTCGCCAAGGACGTGATGACCGCCGCCGGCGTGCCGACCGCACGGGCGTACGTCTGCACGGACGAGGAGAGCACCGCTCGGGCGCTCGACGAGTTCGGTGCCCCGTACGTGGTGAAGGACGACGGTCTCGCCGCCGGCAAGGGAGTGGTGGTGACCGCCGACAGGTCGGCCGCCCTCGCGCACGCCGCCGAGTGTGGACGAGTCGTGATCGAGGAGTTCCTCGACGGCCCGGAGGTCAGCCTCTTCGTGGTCACCGACGGCGAGGCGGCGCTGCCGCTGTTGCCGGCGCAGGACTTCAAGCGGCTCGGCGACGGCGACACCGGGCCGAACACCGGTGGCATGGGCGCGTACGCGCCGCTGACCTGGACTCCCGCCGGCCTGGTCGACGACGTCATGCGCGACGTGGTCCACCCGACGCTCGCGGAGATGCGGCGCCGAAACACCCCGTTCGCCGGCCTGCTCTACGTCGGGCTTGCGATCACCGCCGCCGGCCCTCGGGTGATCGAGTTCAACGCGCGCTTCGGTGACCCGGAGACGCAGGCGGTGCTCGCGCTCCTGGAGACCCCGCTGGGCGGGCTGCTGCACGCGGCGGCCACCGGCACGCTGGCCGAGCATCCGCCGCTGCGGTGGCGGGACGGCAGCGCGGTCACCGTGGTGCTGGCCGCGCCGGGCTATCCGGCCGCGCCGCGCACCGGCGACGTCATCACCGGCGCGGACCGACCGGGCATCATCCACGCGGGCACCGCCCGCCGGGCCAGCGACGGCGCGTTGCTCTCCGCCGGGGGCCGGGTCCTCTGCGGTACGGCCACCGGGTCCGATCTGGCCGCCGCGCGGGACGCCGCGTACGCGCTTGTGGACGGGGTGGAGTTGGCCGGCTCGCAGCACCGCACCGACATCGCCGCCGCCGCGATCGACGGCCGGATCACGATCCCGAGCTGACTCCCCGCATCGGTGGGCGGGTACCTCGACCGCGAACGCCCACGGGTGTGGGTCGAGGTGGGTGCCTCGACCGCGAACGCCCGCGGTGCGCTCGGGCTGATGGAGAGTTCGACCCCCGGTTCCGGGCCGTAGCGCGATGCCTCCGCGCCCGCGGAGTGGATCGGCGTGCGCGCGGACAGCGTGTTCGCTGAAGACGCCGCTGAACGACACCTTGAAGCTGGGCGTCGTAGCCGTCCCCGTGCGATCTGCCACCACCACGGCCCGCCGACAATCCACGTGCCGTATCGATCGATCATCGACCTGGTCGAGCGTGTCGACCGAAGGGGTAGCTGAGCCAGTCTGGTGAGGTTGTCGCCCCGAGGGGCAACCCGGCGTTGCTCCGGCCACGACTTAGCGGTGTCGGAGGCACAGCGACGGGAGGAGTGGAGATGCGGGTTTGCGGACGATCACCGTGCTGTTGGTTGCCGGTGGGAGGACAGGTCCGAGGATGCCACTGAGCCGGATACCGGTCGAGCGGTCTTCGGCCGACGCCGACTACACCGAGTGTGTTCGGGTCGGTCTGCCGCAGTGGCGCCGGACGGCGTACCTGATGTGCGGCGACTGGCATCAGGGCGACGACATCGTGCAGCGGGTGCTCACCGAGCTGTACCGCAACTGGTCCCGGGCACGGCGCGCCGACAACCTGAACGCGCTGGTCCGGACGATGTTGATGCGGCGGTTGATCGACGAGCGGCGACGTGGCTGGGCTCGGGTGTTGCTCACCGACCTGCTGCCGGAGCGGCCCGCACCGACCGCCCCGGATGCCACCGAGCGGCTCGATCTGGTGGCGGCGTTGCGCCAGGTCGCGCCGCGGCAGCGGGCCGTCCTGGTGCTGCGGTTCTTTCAGGACCTGACGGTGGAGGAGACGGCTCAGGCGCTGGGCTGCGCGCCGGGCACCGTCAAGAGCCAGACCGCCAAGGGGCTTGCGACGCTGCGAGGACTGCTCGCCCCCGCCCGAAATGACGTGCCGACCGCCATGCGGACCGGCACGGCGAGTGGCATGCCGTCCAACGTGTTGGCCCACGGGAGTTGGAAATGATCGATGAGATGGATCTGGCGCGGTTGATGCGCGCCGAGTTCGAGGCGGCCGAGCCGCCGTCCGCCGTGGTGAACGTCGAGCGGGCGATTACCGCCGGGCGGCGGCAGCGCTGGTACGCGCGCGGTGCGGGCGCCGCGCTGGCGGTGGTCGCGGTGGTTGTCGGCGCTGTCACGGTGCCGGGCCTGGTTGCGCCGACGGACGGGTCGCCGTCACTGGGCTCGCTCGACACCCCGGCCCCGCTGGAGCCGGCCACCGGGGAGGCGTCGTCGCCCGACACGTCCCGGATTCCGGCCGCGTTGGAGACGATCGATCCGACCATTCAGTACGTTCGGTTCGGTTGGTTGCCGTCGGGCCTGGCCAGGCTGAGTTACTCGGCGGGTCTGTCGCAGGGTGACACGCGTGTCATTCTGGGCGGAGATGACGGTGACAAGCAGAGCTCGGCGGGGGTTTCGGTCCACCTCTACCCGAAGGGGGTGATGCCGAAGGCGCCGCAGGTCATGGGCATCGACCAACGGGCACCCGTGGTGAACACTGCGCCCGCACCCGATGTGCGGGGCGAGGCGGCGACCTTCACCGTGTACGACGTCGACGGCGACACCGACCGGCTCTCCCTCCGCTGGCAGTACGCCCCGGACGGCTGGGCCCAGGTCGACGTCACGCCCTGGGCGGCGGGGCAGGACGTCCGCGAGACCGCCCTGCACGTGGCGCAGACGCTCAGGTTCAGTACGACCGAACGGCTGCGGATGCCGGCCCAGGTCACGGGGTTGCCGCAGCATCTGCGGCCGATCTATGCCAGCGTGGACGGGCCACTGACCCCGGACGGCTGGCGGTGGTACGCCGGCATCACGTACAGCGCCGAGACCTCCACCGCGGCTCACAGTAAGGCGGGGGCGAAGACGCTGGACGTCAGCTTCTCCCCGTACGTGGTGATGACCGACAAGATCCGCGCCGAGTTGGACGGGAAGGTGCTGTACGAGCCGCCGAACACCACCATCGACGGCCATCAGGCGTCCTTCTACGCTGCCGCCGATCCGGACTGGTCGGAGAGGCTGGAGGTGCTCGACGTGCGGGGGATGGTGGTCCGGATGGACGCACGCCGCGGCGCTCTCGATGAGCAGGGCACGAAGGGCCTGTTCCCGCACCTCGACCTCGCCGGGGCCAAGCCCGACTGGCGGCCCTCGCTGATCGTCGACTGACGGGGGCGGTCACCGCCCCGGCACTCGCCGGTTTTCGCCGACGGGTCCGGGGCGGTCAGCCGTAGTAGCGGCGTAGCTCTCGGCTGAGCACCTTGCCGGTGGCGTTACGCGGCAGGTATTTCACGAGGATCACGTCCCGGGGGACGGAGAATCGCGCCAGGTAGTGCCGGACGTACTCGCGTACCGCCTCGGGGTCGAGCGTTTCGCCCGGGTGCAGGGCGAGGAACGCGGACAGCCGCTGGCCGTACTCGGCGTCGGGTACGCCGATCACCGCCGCCTCGCGGACCTGGGGCAGTTGGGCGAGCAGGTCCTCCACCTCGGACGGGAAGACGTTCTCGCCACCGGAGACGATCATGTCGTCGGCCCGGCCGTCGACGAAGAGCAGGCCGTCGGGGTTGAGTCGGCCGAGGTCACCGGTGTCGAGCAGGCCGTCGTGGGTTTCCCGGCTGGCACCGGAGGTGTATCCCTCGAAGAGCATCTCGTTGCCGACGAAGATCCGCCCGACCTGGCCGGGCGGCACCGGTTGCCCGTTGTCGTCGAGCAGTTCCAGTCGGGTGCCGTGGGGTGGCCGGCCGGCCGTGGTGGGCGCCTGGCGCAGGTCCTGGGGAGCCGCGAGGGAGGCCCAGGAGACCTCGGTGGAGCCGTAGAGGTTGTACAGGACGTCGCCGTAGACGTCCATGAACCTCGGGGCGAGCCCGCCGGGCAGGGCGGAACCGCTGACCGCGACGACCTTGAGCGGAGGGCGCGGGTCGGGCGCGGGGACCTCCAGGAGCCGCTGCACCATCACCGGTACGGCGAACAGCGCGTCACACCTGTGGGCGGTGAGAGCGGCCAGCGTGGCGACCGGGTCGAAGCGCCGGTGCAGCACGATTGTGGCCCGCAGGGCCAGGCAGACCTGCAGGGCGGCGAGCCCCCAGGTGTGGAAGATCGGTGCCGCGATCATCACCCGGTCTCGGGCGTGCAGTGGGATGCGGTCGATGATGGACACCAGCGGGCCGAAGCCACTCGGCGTGGGTCGGCGGGCACCCTTGGGGGTGCCGGTGGTGCCGGAGGTCAGCACGATGATCCGACCGTCCCGATCCGGCGGCTGCAGGTCACCCGGTATCGCCCCGGCGACCAACTCGTCGCGGGCCCGTTCGTCGAGGCGTGGCAGCTCGGCGGGGAGGCCGAGGACCCGGTCGGCGAACTCGTCGTCGTGGACCAGCAGCCGCAGCCGCTGCTCCTCGGCCACGGTGGCCAACTGGGCGGCGGAGAGCCCGGTGTTGACGAGCACGGCGTCGACGCCGAGCAGGGTGGCCGCGACGATCGTCTCGATCAGCCCATGGTGGTTGCGGCAGAGCACGCCGATCCGGTCGCCGGCCTGGACGCCGAGCCCCGCCCGCATCGAGCGGGCCATCCGTTCGGCCCGGTCGAGCAGCTCGTGGTACGTCAGCTCGACGCCGTTCTCGTCGATGACCGCCGGCCGGCCGGGGTCCCGGGCGGCTGCCTGGCGCAACTCGCCGCCCAGGCTCCATCCCCACGTCCGCAACGCGTTGAGCTGCGCGGCGACCCGGACGGGGCTGCCGGGGGTGAGCAGTCCACGACGGGTCAGCGTGGCGATGATGAACGGCAGGTCCATGCCGCAGACCTCCTCGGGGTGGTGCGCGGACGGGGCAGCGGATCTCCCCGTCCAGCAGGGCGTCTTCCTTGATCATGCACTGGGTGCGGCGGAAGGCCCAGTTCACGTCCGCGCGGGGTGATGAACACGGCACAGATCGTGGAATCCGGTGGCGGCGCGGTATGCGTGTGCCGCGGCCTCCTCGCCCGGCTCCGCCGAGGCGGGCCGGGCGAGCTGCGGGCCGGTCAGCGGATCTGCATCCCGGAGATCGCGCGGGAGATGACGAGTCGTTGGATCTCGGAGGTGCCCTCGAAGATGGTGTAGATCTTGGCGTCGCGGTACCAGCGCTCGACCGGGTGGTCCCGCAGGAAACCCGCACCGCCGAGCAGTTGCACCGCCTTCTCGGTGACCGACACCGCCACCTCGCCGGCCTTGAGCTTGGACATCGATCCCTCGCCCGCGGTGAACGGGCGGTTGTTGCGGCCCATCCACGAGGCGCGCCAGACCAGCAGTCGCGCCGCGTCGATCTCCATTCGCATGTCGGCGAGCGCGAACGCCACCGCCTGGTTCTCGATGATCGGCCGTCCGAACTGGACCCGGTCCTTCGCGTAGTCCAGGGCGTACTCGTAGGCGGCCCGCGCCACGCCGAGCGCCTGCGCGCCGACGGTGGGTCGGGTCAGCTCGAAGGTGCGCATCGCGGCCTGCCCGGTGGCCCGCTGACCGCTGCGGGCCCGGTCCAGGCGTGTCAGCAGGGCGTCCCGTCCGCCGAGCAGGCAGCGGCCGGGCACGCGTACCCCGTCGAGGAAGACGTCGGCGGTGTGGGACGCGCGGAGGCCGAGTTTGCGCAGCTTGCGGGTCGCGGCCAGGCCGGGGGTGCCGGGGGGTACGACGAACGCCGCCTGCCCCCGGGAGCCGAGCGTGGGGTCGACCGAGGCGGTGACCACGTGCACTCCGGCGATCCCGCCGTTCGTGGCGTACGCCTTCTGCCCGTTGAGCACCCACTCGTCGGTGGCCTCGTCGTAGACGGCCCGGGTGCGCATGGCGCCGACGTCGGACCCCGCCTCCGGCTCGCTCGAGCAGAACGCGGCGACGGCGGGCGAGTCGACGTCGCCGAAGCACTGCGGCACCCACTCGACCAGTTGGTCCGGGGTGCCCGCGCCGTAGATGGCGGCGACGGCGAGCGAGGTGCCGAAGATGGAGAGGCCGATGCCGGCGTCACCCCAGAAGAGTTCCTCGCTGGCGATCGGCAGCGAGAGCCCGGTCGGGTCGGCCCAGCAGGTGGCGAGGAACTCGAAGCCGTAGAGGCCGACCTTGGCGGCTTCCTTGATCACCGGCCACGGGGTTTCCTCGCGCTCGTCCCACTCGGCGGCGGCCGGGCGCACGACCTCGGCCGCGAAGCCGTGCACCCAGTCGCGTAGATCCCGCTGTTCCTCGTTCAGGTCGAGCGAGAACTCGGCCATGTCAGGCCTTGGGGATGTCGAACAGGTTGGCGATGTTGGCGGCGAGGCCGAGGTCGCCCTTCGCCTTCAGCTTGCCGGTCATGAACATCATCACCGGGTTGGCGCCACCGGAGACGATCTTCAGGAACTCGACCGGGCCCATGGTCAGGCTCAGCTTCGGGTCGTGCTGCGGGGTCTCGTTCACCACGCACTTGCCGTCGGCGATGGCCACCTCGTAGGTGTCGCTGCCGCCATCCGACCGACCGGTGATGATCCAGTGGATGACCGCGTTCGTGGAGCCGGCCCGGTCCGCGCGGAACAGCGACGGCATCCGGCCGAACACCTCGCCCAGGACCTTGCCACGCAGGTCACCGGACATCACCTGGGCGATCTTGTCGTCCGGGGTGGACTTGACCAGCTGGGCGAACTCCTTGGGGCCGACGTTGGCGAAGTTGGCCGGGTCGAAGTCAGTCATCAGGTGCGCCTTCCGGAAGATATGGCTACTCGTGCGTAACCCTACGCACGAGTAGGTATGCTCGCAAGGTGTCCACGCCGCCCGCCTTCAAGCGCCTGCCACGTGCCGTTCGTGAGCAGCAGATGCTTGACGCGGCCGTCAAGGTCTTCTCCCGGCGCGGCTACCACGCCGCCAGCATGGACGAGATCGCCGAGGATGCCGGCATCTCCAAGCCCATGGTGTACGCGTACCTCGGCACCAAGGAGGAACTCTTCGTGGCGTGTCTGCACCGGGAGGGCACCCGGATGATGCAGGCCATCGCCGGTGCCGCCGCCCCCGACCTGCCGGCAGACGTTCGACTCTGGCGCGGGTTGAAGGCGTTCTTCGGCTTCGTGGGCGCGTACCGCGACGGCTGGGCGGTGCTCTACCGGCAGGCGCGGGGTGAGCAGCCGTTCGCCGGTGAACTGGCCACCATGCGGGCCCGGTTGGTCGAGGTCGTCGCCGGGATGCTCGACCACGCCCTGCGCGCCGAGGGCCGGGAGATCACCGCCGTCGACCTGGAAGTCGTCGCGTACGCCCTGGTCGGCGCGACCGAGTCGCTTGCCGACTGGCTCGCGGACCACCCGGAGGCCGATCCGGAGAAGACCGCCACCCGGATGATGAACGTGGCCTGGCTGGGCGCCGGCCAACTCCTGCACGGCGCCGTCTGGCGTCCGGCCGCCGACTGACCGCCCCGAGGTCAGCGCACCGACCCGGCCGTCCAGGGTCAGCGCACCGACCCGGCCGTCCAGGGTCAGCGCACCGACCCGGCCGTCCAGGGTCAGCGCACCGACCCGGCCGCCCGAGGTCACGGCACCGGCACCCGGCTCGCCGGCTCGGTCGTCGACGCCGACTGCCCGGATCGGCGACGCCGGCCGAGCCAGCGGACCACCTCGACGATCGTCGTCACCCCCAGGGCGAGGCCCAGACCGAGCAGGAGCCCCCGCAGCGGGTCCTGCTCGAAGGCCATCCCGCCGAGGTAGCCCACCAGCCCGGAGTAGAGCCCCCACGAGCCGGCGGCGAGAGCGTCGAAGGCCAGGAACCGTCGGCGGGGATAGCGCACCGCGCCCATGGTGAGGGTGACCGCCGTCCGACCGCCCGGCACATAGCGGGCCACGGTGAGGATGAGACCGCCCCGGGTGGCGATCCCTCGACGGGCCCACTCGATGGCGGCCCTGCGCCGACCCTCGGGTGGTAGCCGGTCGAGTAGCCGGGTGCCACCGCCCCGGCCGATGGCGTACGAGATGTGGTCCCCGATCAGGGCACCGGACGCGGCCACCACGACCACCGCGGGGAGGTACGGCGCACCGGAGGCCGCGAACACCCCGGCGGTGATCACCGCCGTCTCGCTCGGCACCACCGGGAAGAAGCCGTCGAGCACCGCGATCGCGAAGATCGCCAGGTACACCCAGGGCGAGGACATCGTCTCGTGCAGCAGATCGAGCAGATCCATGCCCCCGATGCTGGTGCGAGCGGTGGCTCCCGCCATCGGCCAGTGGTCAGCGGGACGCCACTACTTAGGTCTGGATCGGCCCGGACGCCGGATCGGGGTCATCCCCCACCGCACCCGCATTCGACGGCGTGGGGCGATCCGAGCCGGCGGCGGAGTCCTACGCTCACCACGTGGCCCCCTGTGCCGTCGCCCTCCGGCGGGTCGTCGAGCGGTTCGCCCCGCTGCTGCTCGCCGTCCTGGTCGTCACGGCGGTGTGGGGCAGCGCGACAGGCGACCTGGGGGTCCGCTCGCCGCTGCCGGGCGCGGTCGCGCTGCTGATCGCGGTGGGCTCCGGCTGGGCCGCCAGCATGGTCCGGACCCGTCGCTGGCCGTTGTTCCTGGCCGCGGCGGTCGGCTGGTTGGTGCTCGCCGCCGCGGCCGCCGGAGTGGTCGCGTCGTACCAGGCGGGGTTGCGGTTGCGGGGTCGCCGGCTCGTCGGCTACCTCGTCGGTGCGGCGGTGGTGCTGGCCGGCGGGACGCTCGTCGGGTTGGCGGTGGGTGGCGTACGCCGGATCACCACCGCCACCACCGGCAACGTCGTGCTGCTTGCCGCAGGTCTGGTCGGGCTTCCGTTGGTGTTCGGTCTCTGGGTGCGGGCACGCCGGGACACGCTCGCCGCCCTGCGGGACCGGGCCGAGCGGCTGGAACGCGAGCAGGAGGCCCGCGCCGACCGGGTCCGCGCGGAGGAGCGGACCCGGATCGCCCGCGAGATGCACGACGTGGTCGCGCACCGGGTCTCGCTGATGGTGGTGCACGCCGGGGCGCTGGAGGTGACCGCTGTCGACCCGGCGACCGTCGAGGCGGCCGCGCTGATCCGGACGATCGGACGGGAGGCGCTCACCGACCTGCGCGAGGTGCTCGGAGTGCTGCGGCAGGCCGGTCCGGCAGTGCTGCCGGAGCGGGGGCTCGACGCGCTGGACGAGCTGATCGGGGAGTCCCGTGTCGCCGGGCTGCTGGTGCACCGGCGGGACGAGGGAGTTCCGTCGGCGTTGCCGGCGACGGTGGGGCGTACGGCGTACCGGGTGGTCCGGGAGGCGCTGACAAACGTGCGTAAGCACGCCGCCGACGCCGAGACGACAGTGTGTCTGCGCTACCTGCCCGACGGGCTGGAGGTGCGGGTCCGTAACGGCCCGTCCGAGGGCGGCCGGTCCCTGCCCGGTGCCGGACAGGGGTTGCTCGGGCTGCGCGAGCGGGTGGAGTTGCTCGGCGGGCGGTTGGAGGCGACGCCCGTGGACGGCGGCTTCCTGGTCCGCGCCCTGATCCCGGTGGCGGGTGTGGCGTGATCCGGGTGGTGGTTGTCGACGACGAACAACTGCTCCGCGCCGGGTTGCGGCTGATCCTGGAGGCGGCCGAGGACATCACGGTGGTGGGTGAGGCGGCGGACGGCGTCGGCGCGTTGGAGCAGGCCCAGCGGTTGCGTCCCGACGTGGTGCTGCTCGACGTGCGGATGCCGGGCGTCGACGGGCTGACCGTCGCGCCCGACGTGGTCGCCGCCGGACCCAAGGTGATCATGTTGACCACCTTCGACCTGGACGAGTACGTGCACCGGGCGCTGCGGGCCGGGGCGGTCGGCTTCCTGCTCAAGGACACCCCGCCCCGGGAGTTGGCCGCCGCCGTCCGCACGGTGGCCGCCGGGAACGCGATGCTCGCCCCGACTGTCACCCGGCGCCTGATCAGCTCGTTCGCCGAGCGTGGTCCGGCCCGCCGGGAGGCTGCTCGGGAGCGGCTGGCGACGCTCACGACGCGGGAGTGGGAGGTCGTCCGGGAGGTGGCCCGCGGGCACGGCAACGCGGAGATCGCCAGGCGGTTGACGATGAGCGAGGCCACCGTGAAGGCACACGTCAGTCGCGCGCTGGCCAAGCTTCAGGCCGGCAATCGGGTGCAGTTGGCCATCCTGGTGTACGACGCGGACCTGCTGTGAGCTGGCCGGAGGCAGGTCAGCGCCGGGAGGAGGCGTGGCGGCGTGCCCGTTGGCGTATCCAGCGGATGCCCTCGATGCCCAGCGTGACGAGCACCGAGAGGCCGAGCCCGGCGAGGACGCCCTTGATGGGGTGGCGCTCGAAGGCCAGCCCACCGAAGTAGCCGAGCAGCCCGCAGTACAGGGCCCAGGTGACCGTCGCGATCGCGTCGTAGAGCAGGAACGACCGGCGGGGATACCGGACCGCGCCCATGGTGAGGGTGACCGCCGTCCGGCCCCCCGGCAGGTAGCGGGAGGTGGTCAGGATCAGCCCGCCGCGCCGGTCCAGCGCGCGTCGGGCCCACTCGGAGCTGGCCCGCCGTCGGCTGCCGTCGGGAAACCCGGCGAGCCGGTTCGCGCCGCCGCCGCGCCCGATGGCGTACGAGATGTGGTCGCCGGCGCAGGCGCCCACCGCGGCGGCGGCGATCACCCCCGCCAGGTTGGGATTTCCGCCGGTGGAGAGGACGGCGGCGGTGATGACGGCCGCCTCGCCGGGTACGGCGGGAAAGAACGCGTCGACCGCGGTCAGCCCGAAGATCAGCAGGTACACCCATGGTGAGGTGACGAGCTGTCGGAGCAGGTCGAGCGCGGAGTCCATGCCCCCATGCTCGCCGGGCACGACCCGTCCCGGTGCCGAAGCGGCGGTATGACCTCCACCCTTCCCCGCGCCGATCTTGCACTTTCTGTCGGAACCAACCCCTGCAAAAGCCGCGAAGCGACAACCGAAAGTGCAAGATCGACGGGGTTGGGGCGGGGGTGGGGGTGGAGTTAGGCCGCGTGGACCAGGGTTGGTGGGGTGAGCAGTGGGCCGTGTGTCAGCTTGTCGTCGGCGGTGGGGCCGTGCGAGGTCAGGACCACGGGGGTGCCCAGCTCCGTGCTTATCGCCTCGGCCCAGTTGGGCGGTGGGTCGTCGTAGAGCGGGCGGGAGCGCAGCAGGCTGGCGGTGAGCGCGGCCTGCCGGTCCAGGTCGCCGGGTGGGCCGGGGGTGAGGCGGTCGGTCGTGTCGTAGCGGCGGCACATCCGCAGGCCGGGGTACGCGCGGTCGAGGTGCGTCAACGCCAGGCCGTCGACCCCGCCGGCCGCCGCGAGGGCGTACCTGTGGGCGACCGCGTCGAAGTGGCCGAACCGGAACCGGCCCTGCCACGGGTTCGTGGCGTTGTGCGCGTCGGTGAACGGCAGGCCCGGGTCCTCGGTCACCAACGGGCCAGCGCCGTGTCGGGTGGTGACCACGCGGAGCACCCCGACCCGGGTCACGTCGCCGGACCGGCCCGCCTCGGCGAGCAGGCCGTCCACGTTGGCGAAGGTGGTGGTGCTCCACGTGGTGTACGGGTGGAAGCCGTGCCACTCGTCGAGCAGCACCCCCTGCGCGCCCTCGAAGACGCAGGTCCCGGCGCGCAACGCCTCGGCCAGCCAGCTCCCGTCGACGATCGCGACCCGCCCGGCGAACCCGGTGAACGCGGGCAGGCAGTCCTCGACCGGTGGGGCGTCCAGCGGGCCCAGTTCGGCGGTCAGCCGGTCCCGCAGGACGGTCAGCCGGCGGCGCAGCAACGCCGGGCGGTGGCAGTCGCCGACCCGGGGCGCGTCGTCCGGGTGGGCGAGACCGTACGCGACGGCCTCGCCCACCCCCAGCCCGCAGGAGCCGTGCCGGTCGGCTCCCCGGGCGATCTCCCGGGCCCGGTTGGCGGCCCGGTGGTACGGGGTGGCCAGCAGCGCGTCGGAGTCGACGGTCAGCCGGTCGAGCGCGTCGGTCACCCCGACGGTGGCGAGATGGTCGGCCTCGGCGGCCAGCGCCAGCGGGTCCACCACCACGTGTCGCGACAGGTGCGTACGGACCCCGGGGCGGAACGTGCCGGCCCCGAACTGCGCGAACGTGTGGTGCCGCCCGTCGCGCAGCACGACGTTGTGCGCCGCCTGCGCGCCCCCGTTGAAGCGGACCACCGTGTGCACGTCTCGGGTGGCGCAGAGCCAGTCCACCACCGTGCCCTTGCCGGCGTCCCCGTAGCCGAGGTCGACCACCGCCACGTGCCTCACAGCCGGGTCACCCCACCTGAGGTGTCGGTGAAGGTGGGCAGCGTCGCCACCTCGGCTCGCCGGCCGCGACCGAGGCGGGCCAGGGCCTTCGACACCGTGCCGGTGGCGCTGGAGCCGGCGTGGTCCAGGTGGCGCAGGCCCTCGTCCAGGTCGATGGCCTGCTCGCCGAGGCCGATGGTGAGCGCGATGGTCTCGCAGACCGCGTCGAGGTCGTCGAGCACGACGGCGTTCTGCCCGAGCAGGTCCCGCCAGAAGTCGAGCACCTTGGCGTTGCCGGCGTAGTGGCTGCCGGCGGGGAGCAGGTAGTAGGTGTCCCAGCGGCGGGTCACCTCGTCGACGACCTGCCGCAGCGGCACGTCCTCGGCCAGGTCGTCGCCGATCAGGCGGGCCACCTCCCGGGCCTTCACCTGCTGGTACGCCAGCTCGTCGCCGATGATGAACAGGTAGCCGCGCCGGCCGCGCTTCTCCCAGTTGTCGGTGGCGGTGTGCCGGGCCATGAAGTACATGGCCAGCTCGTACGACTCGCTCATCTGCCCGCCGCCACCGCCCTCCAGGACGATCCGGCCGAGGTCGTCGTCCATCCGGTTGTCCGACTCGAACTGGCCGACCTGCAGCGGCACCCGATCGCAGGTGGCGTCGCCGATCGCACCGAACATGATCTGCGGGTCGCTGGCGTACCCCTGCCGTTGCAGCAGGCCGAGCAGTTGCGGCAGTTTGGTCTGCAGGACGCGCGGCACGTTGCGCATCGAGCCGGTCACGTCGAAGAGCACCGCGACGGGGGTCGAGCGCGGGTGCTCGTCGGAGTCGCGGCTCTCGCGCATCGCGTCGCGGGGGTCGAGCGCGGCGTGCACGGTGCGCGCCCCGCTGTCGCTGTAGGAGAACGCGCTGCGGCCGGTGGAGCGCCGGTAGCGGTCGGCGGCGTCGTACACGTCGGTGGACCAGATTCCACTGCCCATGACAGCTCCTTAGGGGGTGAGGGTGAAGGGGCGGAAGGTGCGTGGCCCGTAGAGCCGGTCCAGCACCTGGTCGAGTTCGCGGAGCAGGAGCCAGGCGTCGGCGGGCCGGGCGTCCAGGGACCGTTGCCGGCAGCCCTGCGCGAAGGTGTGCAGCTCGCGGGGCGCGCGCGGCCCCATCAGCCAGCTCATGCAGTGGCTGGCCATCGCGATGTCGGTGCCCGGACCGCAGGGCCGCTTCTGGAGGACCTCCTCCGGGTCCCAGCCGTGGCCGGGCACGAGCGCCGGGATCGTGCCCCCGACGGGTGCGGAGAAGCACCAGTCGATCAGCACCACGCCGTGGGCGTCCGGCTCGATCAGCACGTGTCGGGGCAGGACCGCGCCGTGCACCACGCCGGCCCGGTGGGCCAGGCCGAGCACCACGAGCAGCCGCCGCCAGATCCAGGCCGCGTCCCGGGCGTCCAGCCCGTCGGGGTACGCGCGCCGCACCTCGTCGAGGTCGTGCAGCCCGGGTGCGGTGGCGAGCACGTTGATCCGCCGCTCGGCGCCTGTCGCCGCGTCCCGGTGCGGGAACTCGTCGACGAGCCGGGGCACGTACGGCAGGTAGCGGGGGTCGCCGCGCTCGGCGATGGTGCGCAGCGCGTGTGCCTCGCGGGCCATCAGGTCGTTGTCGGTGGGCCGGCGGGGGAGCTTGAGCAGCCGATCGTGGCCGACGTCGTAGAGGTCGGCGAGGTCACCCGAGTGGGCGGGGGTGCCGAGTCGGTAGTCACCGAGGACGGTGACCTGCCGGGCCCGCCACCTGGTGGTGACGTGGATGTACGCGTCGAGGGCTTCGGCGCGTACCGCCGGGTCGGCCGGCAGGCGGTCGGGGTGCAGGGCCGCGACCAGCTCGCGGTATCGCCGGGCCGGCTGGTCCGTGCCGAACAGGTCGGCGTCGCTGTGGGCCGCCGTGACCAGACCGATGGCCGCCGCGGTTTTCATCGCACCGTCTCCTCGCGGGCGGGGCGCAGCAGCGCCGGGTGCAGCAGTCGGGCGTCGCCGGCCCGGTAGAGCCGGGCACGGGGGCCGCCGCGGGTGCCGCCGCGTTCGGTGCTGGTGCCGGTGCTCTCCACGAAGCCGGGCACGGAGAGCACCTTGCGGTGGAAGTTGCCGGCGTGCAGTGGGTGACCCCAGACCGTTTCGTAGACGGTGCGCAGCTCGCTGATCGTGAACTCGGCGTCGAGGAAGCGCGTGGAGAGTGGGGTGTATTCCAGCTTGGACCGGGCCCGCTCCAGCCCGTCGTCGATGATCCGGCCGTGGTCGAAGGCGAGCTGCCGGCTGGTCAGCGCGGTGACCGGCAGCCAGATCGCCGCGTCGGCGTCGGTGCCGGCGGCCGGGTCGGGCAGGTCGGGGGCGAACGCGAGGTGGGCGATCGAGACGACGCGCATCCGCGGGTCGCGCTCGGGGGCGCCATAGCTGCCCAACTGCTCCAGGTGTACGCGGCGCAGCCGGTCGCCGCCGAGCCCGGTCTCCTCGGCCAGCTCCCGTCGGGCGCCGCCGATCAGGTCCTCGTCGGGTTGGACGAAGCCGCCGGGCAGCGCCCAGTGCCCCGCGAAGGGCGGCTGCCCGCGCTGGATCAGCAGCAGGTGCAGTGCGCCGTCGCGGATGGTCAGCGCCACCACGTCGACGGTCACCGCGACCGACGGGTAGGCCCGTGGGTCGTACGCCTCCAGGAACTCCTGCTCGTTCATCGCGTCTCTCTCAGCTTGAGAACATCTCTCTCTGAGAACAACCTAACGCACGAGGACGCTCCTGCCAAGCCGAAACTCGTCAGCGCAGGAAACCCGCCAGGTGCGGACGCCCGCGCGAGTCGTGCAGGGCGAACCCGCCGTCCGGCAGCAGGGTGAAGTCCACGGTGCTCGGCAACGACACGGGCGCCTTGAAGGCCACCTCGACGGTGTAGGCGTCCGGCAACCGGTTCTCCATGGCGGCCAGGCAGCGGGCCTTGCTCCACATGCCGTGCGCGATCGGCCGTCGGAAGCCGAACAGCCGCGCACCGAGCAGCGAGGTGTGGATCGGGTTGTGATCCCCGGAGACCCGCGCGTACGTCGTACCGACGCGGGGTTCGACACGCCAGCGGGCCGTGGCGGTGGGTGCGGTGGGGCGTTCACCCCGCTCGCCCCCGCCAGGCTTGCGCTCCCGACCCAGGTACGTCGAGACGCCGCGCCAGACCGTCTCGCCGTCGACCGAGCCGACAAGCACCACGTCCACCTGCCGGCCCCGGTCGTGCGGGCGCAGGTTCTCCGCGTACGTCGTGAAGTCGAGGGTCTCGTCGGCGGCGATCGGGCGGTGCACGGTGATCCGGTTGCCGATGTGGACCAAGCCCGTCACCGGGATGGGAAACGCCGGCTCGGTCATCAGCCGCAGGGCCAGCGGGAAGCCCAGGACGTGCGGAAACGTCGCGGGCAGCAGGTCGCTGAGCCGAAAACCGCAGACCCGGTCGTACGCGGCCAGGTGCGCCCGGTCCACCCGTACCCCGCCCACGGCCAACTCGGCCGCCGGCAGGCCGGAGCCACGCCGCCCGCCGCCCAGACCCGGCAGCGCGCCGAGCACCGCCCGCCGGTGCAGCGCCCCGGACGCCGGCATTCGCGCCACCTCGATCCGGGTACGGCCACCGGACTCCGGCTGGAACGCCCTGGCCCGCGTCTCCGCCGACAGTGTCTCCGTCGGGCCGTCGATCAGCTCGTGCAGGGAAAGGTCGTCGTCCGGCTCTCTCCGCGCGCCCATCACGCCCCCAGCAGGCTCTGGCCGCAGACCCGGACCACGTTGCCGCTGACCGCACCGCTTGCCGGCCAGGCCAACCAACCGATCGTCTCGGCCACGTCCACCGGCAGGCCGCCCTGGGCCAGGCTGTTCATCCGTCGGCCCGCCTCGCGGACCACGAGCGGGATACGCGCGGTCAGTCGGGTCTCGATGAAGCCCGGGGCCACCGCGTTGACGCTGATCCCCCGCTCGCGCAGGGCCGGGGCGAGCGAGTCGACCAACCCGATCACGCCGGCCTTGCTCGTCGCGTAGTTGGTCTGCCCCCGGTTGCCGGCGATCCCGGCGATCGACGAGACCGCGACGATCCGCCCGCCGGCCGGGATCAGCCCGCGTTCCAGCAGCACGTCGTTGATCCGCTCCTGGCTGGACAGGTTGACGTCGATGACCTGGTCCCACCTGTCGGCGTCCATCCGGCCGAGTGTCCGGTCCCGGGTGATGCCGGCGTTGTGCACCACCACGTCGACCCGGCCGTGCCTGCTGGCCAGGTGGTCGGCGAGCCGGGTCGGCGCGTCCGGCGCGGTCAGGTCGAGCTGCACGGCCGTACCGCCGATGTCGTTCGCCACCGCGGCGAGGGCGTCCCCGGCGGCGGGGATGTCCAGCGCCACCACCTGCGCGCCGTCGCGGGCGAGCACCCTCGCGAGCGCCGCGCCGATGCCCCGGGCTGCGCCCGTGACAAGCACGACCTGGCTGTCCAGCGGGCGGTCCCAGTCGGCAGGTGCGCTCGCCGCGCCGAGGCCGACCCGGATGACCTGGCCCGACACGTACGCGGACCGGCCGGACAGCAGGAAGCGGAGTGTCGATTCGAGGCTGGTGAGTGTGTGGGGGTCCCCGTCGGCGCGGGTGACGGAGACGAGTTGCGCGGTGGTGCCCCGGCCGAACTCCTTGCCGATGCTGCGGACCAGCCCGTCCAGGGCGCGCTGGGCGGTCGCCTCGCGGGGCGTCGCGCACTCCTGCGGCGGGGTGCCGAGCACGATCACCCGGCCGCTGGGCAGCACCGCCCGAGCCCGTGGGTGGAAGAAGTCGTAGAGCTGGCGCAGGTCGGTCGAGTCGGTGATCCCGGTGGCGTCGTACACCAGGGCGCCGAACCGGTCCTGCGGCGCGGCGGTGGTGGTGGTGTCGCGCAGCTCGACCCCGGCGGTGGTCAGGATCGTGGCGAGCGACTCGGCGAGCCGGCCGCCCTTGGCCGCGCCGAGCAGGGCCGGCCCGGGCAGCAGCGGGTCGCCGGGGTGGTGCCGGCGCAGTCGGGGCGGGTCGGGCAGCCCGAGGCGCTTGACCAGCGCGCGGCCGGCGGCCGATTGGACGAAGCTCGCGTACCTGTCGGTCATGGGCGTAGCCTACTGGCGAGTAGGTTCGAGTGACACATCTCGGAGGAGACGGATCGTGCAGAGCATTCGGCGGGTCGCGGTCATCGGGGGCAATCGCATCCCCTTCGCCCGTTCCAACTCCCGCTACGCGGACGCGTCCAACTCGGACCTGCTCGGCGCCGCGCTGGACGGCCTGATCGCCCGCTACGGACTGGCCGGTCAGCGGGTCGGCGAGGTGGTGATCGGGGCGGTGCTCAAACACTCCCGTGACTTCAACCTCGCCCGCGAGACGGTGCTCGGCTCCCGGCTCGACCCGCACACCCCGGCGTACGACATCCAGCAGGCCTGCGGCACCGGCCTGGAGGCGGCGATCCTGGTCGCCAACAAGATCGCCCTCGGCCAACTCGACGTGGGCATCGCCGGCGGCGTCGACACCACGTCCGACGCGCCGCTCGCGGTCAACGAGGAGATGCGCCGCACGCTGATCAAACTCAACTCGGCCCGCACGCTCGGCGAACGGCTCAAGGTCGCGGCGAAGCTGCGCCCCTCGCAACCGTTCAAGCCGGAGATCCCGCGCAACGCCGAACCGCGTACCGGGCTGTCCATGGGTGACCACGCCGCCCGCACCGCGCTGCGCTGGCAGATCGACAGACGCTCCCAGGACGAGCTGGCGCTGCGCTCACACCAGCGGCTCGCCGCCGCGTACGAACGGAACTTCTTCGACGACCTGATGACGCCGTACCTGGGTTTGACCCGCGATGCGAACCTCCGCCCCGACACCAGCCTGGAGAAGCTCGGCAGACTCAAGCCGGCCTTTGGCACCCGCGGCCCGGACGCCGAGCACGCCACCATGACCGCCGGCAACTCGTCTCCGCTCACCGACGGCGCGTCCACGTTGCTGCTGGCCAGCGAGGAGTGGGCCGCCGCGCGCAACCTGCCGGTGCTGGCCTGGTTCAGCTGGTCGGAGACGGCCGCCGTCGACTTCGTGCACGGCGACGAGGGGCTGCTGATGGCCCCCGCCTACGCGGTGCCCCGGATGCTGGCCCGCGCCGGGCTGACGTTGCGGGACTTCGACTACTACGAGATCCACGAGGCGTTCGCCTCGCAGGTGCTGGCCACCCTCGCCGCCTGGGAGTCGCCGGAGTTCTGCAAGGACCGCCTCGGCCTGGACGCGCCGCTGGGCGCGATCGACACCGACCGGCTCAACGTGAACGGTTCGTCGCTGGCCGCCGGGCACCCGTTCGCCGCCACCGGCGGGCGGATCGTGGCGACCCTGGCCAAGCTGCTCGCCGAGAAGGGCAGCGGACGCGGGCTGATCTCGATCTGCGCGGCCGGCGGCCAGGGCGTGACCGCGATCCTGGAGCGCTGACCGCGCGGATCGCCCCTTATGGGAATGTCCGCCAGCAGGCGTTAACGGCTCGTTCAGGAGCCGGCCCGCTGGTGGAGGGTTTACCACGTGATGGTGATCCTTACCGCGCCCTGGGCGCGTCATCGATCGCTCCTGCGTGCGGAACGGGGCCGTAACACCATGGAGTCCGTCTTGCCACGGACGACCATCCTTTCGGTGGTCATCCCCATGTTCAACGAGACCGCTGTCATCCCGGCCCTGGTCGCCCGGCTGCGGCCGGTGCTGGACGCACTCGGCGTCGACTACGAGGTGGTCGCCGTCGACGACGGCAGCCGGGACGACACCGTGTCGGTGCTCTTCGACCACGCTCGGCACTGGCCGCAGCTGCGGGTGCTCCGGCTGCGGCGCAACAGCGGCCACCAGGCGGCGCTGACCGCCGGCCTCCACCGTGCCGTCGGCCGGTGGGTGGTCAGCCTCGACGCCGACCTTCAGGATCCACCGGAGACCATCGCCGAGATGCTCAGGGTGGCCCGCGAGAACGGTGTGGACGTGGTCTACGGCGTCCGCGCCGACCGCAGCACCGACACGGTCTTCAAGCGCAACACCGCCCGCGGCTACTACTGGGTGATGCGCCGGCTCGTCGGCGCCGACCTGCCCGCCCAGGCCGGTGACTTCCGATTGCTCAGCCGCGACGTCGTCGAGGTGCTGCGCCGACTGCCCGAACGCGCCCCGGTCTACCGGCTGCTGGTGCCGTCGCTCGGCTTCCCCAGCGCCGAGGTGCGCTACGACCGCGCGGCGCGCGCCGCCGGTGAGACGAAGTATCCGCTGCGTCGGATGGTGGCCCTGGCCTGGGAGAGCGCGGCGAACTTCTCCGCCGCGCCACTGCGGCTGGCCACCTGGCTGGGAATGTCGAGCTTCCTGCTCTGCCTCGCGCTCATCGTGTTCGGCGTCGTCGTCCACGTCTCCGGTGCCACGATCCCCGGCTGGACCTCGATGTTCGTCGCGGTGCTGCTGCTCAGCGGGGTGCAGTTGGTCTGCCTCGGCCTGCTGGGCGAGTACGTCGGGCGGATCTACGCCACCGTGCAGAACCGGCCGGCCTTCCACGTCGGGTTCGACTCACGGGACGAGGTGCCGGCCGCCGAGACGGTGGCGGAGAGCCGGGCCGACTTCGGACCGGTGGTCAACGCCCGTGGCTGACACCCTGCTGGCCGAGCGGATCGACACCCCGGCCCCGGCGGCACGTCGGAACGCCCTCCTACCGGTCCTCACCACGCTCCCGTGGGCGCTCGCCATCGCCGCCCTGCTCGTGGTCTGGGCACGCGGCGACGTGCCGGCCCCCGACCTTGCCCGGTTCTCCGCGTACTGGGTGTTCGCCCTGGTGCTCCCCGGAACCCTTGTGCACCGCGCACTGCGCGGTAGCCGGGGCAACCTTCCGGAGGATCTCGCCTACGGCGCGGCCACCGGCCTGCTGCTCGAGATCGTCGCCTGGGCGTTGGCCGCGGCGACCGGCCAGCAGTCCCTGCTGCGCTGGTGGCCGCTGCCGGTACTTGTCGCCTTCGCCGCCGTCCCCCGGCTACGCCGGCACTGGCGGCTCGGCGAGCGCCGTCCGATGCCGGTCGTGTGGCACTGGGCGATGGGCATGGCGCTGCTGGTGGTGGTGGCCTGGGGCTACATCCAGTGGCGGATGGTGCCGCTGCCACCGGTGTCCGGCGGTTACTACCAGGACCTGCTCTACCACCTGGGGCTGGTGCAGGAGCTGACCCGGGCGATGCCGTTCGAGTTGCCGCACGTCGCGGGGGAGGGGCTGCGTTACCACTACCTCTCCGACGCGCACATCGCCAGCGCCAGCATGGTCACCGACATCCCGCCGGCGACGGTGCTGCTGCGACTCTGGCTGGTGCCGGTGGTCGGCACGGCGGTGGTGCTCGCGGCCGGGCTCGCCCGCGACCTGAGCGGTGCCGTGTGGGCCGGGCCGGTGGTCGCCGTCGCGGGCTTCGTCGGGACGACAGTCACGCTCGGCTCGGCCGTGGGCGCGTCCGGTGAGATGCCGTTGTCGTACGCCAGCCCGTCGCAGACGTACGTGCTGGTGCCGTTGCTGTTGCTCGTCGGCCTCTGTGTCGACGTGGCGCGAGGGCGGTCCCTCGGCCTGGCCTGGGCGCTGGTCCCGGTGCTCGGCCTGGTCTGTGCGGGGGCGAAGTCCAGCGCGTTGCCCCCGCTGGTCGCCGGCCTGGGTCTCACCGCGGTCGTGTTCTGGTGGCGGGAGCGGCAAGTACCGCGACCCGCGTTGGTGGCGCTGGCCTGTCTCGTGGCGGCGATGGCGCTCGGCTTCCGGTTGTTCGCCGGCGGCGGGGCATCCACGCTGCGGGTGCAGGCGTTGGCCTTGCTGCACTTCATCGGCCCGTACTCCGAAACGCTCGGTGGTGGCGACGGAATCTGGCCGGATGCGCCGCTGCCGCCCGGCATCAACGACGGCGGCGCCCTCGGCTGGCTGCTGGCGTTCTCCGTGGTCGCCTGGTGGGTGCTGGGCCAGGCGCCACGATGGGTGGGTATGACCCTGCTGGCCGAGCGGGAGCACCGGGCCGACGCGGCCGTCTGGCTACTCGCCGGGACGGTGCTCGCCGGAGCCGCCACCACCTGGGTCTTCCAGCACCCGTCGATCAGCCAGATCTACTTCTGGATGGGTGTCATCCCGGTCGGCGCCGTGTTGACCGCCTGGTCGCTCGCCGCGGCCCGGGCACCCTGGCCGGCGCTGGCGGTAACCGCCGCGGCCGGTGCGCTGGCGGCCCTGGCCACGGCCGGCACGGTGCCGGGTATCGCGTGGCCGCGGATCGCCCGTCCCGGCACCCCCTACACCTCGACCATTGAGGGATGGCTGCGGGTGCTGGGCGCCTCGGCCGTCCGGTACGTGCTGTTCGTGGCGGTGGCCGCCGCGCTCGCCGTCGGGGTGGCAGCCCTGTGGCGGCGGCGCGTCCCGTCGCCCGGGGGTCGTCGGCGGGCGGCGACGATCGCGGTGGCCGGGGTCACCGCCGCGATGCTCGGTGCCAGCGGTGCCGTCGCCGTGGGCGGAGTCGTCCGCTCGGTGCTGACCGAGCCGGTGCCGGCGACCGGGCCGCAGCCGTACGCGCTGACCGTCGACGAGATGCGCGCGGCGTTGTGGCTGGACGAGCACGCCGCCGACGACGACGTGGTCGCGACAAACGTGCACTGTCGGCCGGTGCGGACCACCCCGCACTGCGATGCCCGGGCGTTCTGGGTGACCGGTCTGGGCGGCCACCGGACGGTGGTGGAGAGTTGGGGTTACACCGACGCGGTCGTGGCCGCGCACGGCGTCGACAACCTGGGGTACGCCCGACAGAGCTTCCCCGATCAGGAATTGCTCGCGCTCAACGACGGCGTGTTCACCGCGCCGACCGTCGCCGACCTCGACCGCCTCCGCACACGGCACCGGGTCCGGTGGTTGTTCGCCGACACCAGGGCGGGCACGGTGTCGCCGGAACTGGCCCGGCTGGCTCAGGTTCGGCTGGTCGCCGGCTCGGTCACCGTCTACGAGGTCAGCCGCCCCTGACCGCCTCGGCAGCCCGGCCCGGTCCCGGCGTCGACCAGCGGGTGCGGGACAATGAGGTACGTGACGACGATCCCCAACGTGCTGGCCAACCGGTACGCCTCGCCCGACCTGGTAGCCCTCTGGTCTCCGGAGGAGAAGGTCCGGATGGAGCGGCGGCTCTGGCTCGCCGTGCTCCGCGCCCAACGCGACCTGGGCGTGGCCGTGCCGGACGGTGTGGTCGAGGCGTACGAGCGGGTGCTCGACCAGGTAGACCTCGCCTCGATCGCGGAGCGGGAGCGGGTCACCCGGCACGACGTGAAGGCCCGGATCGAGGAGTTCAGCGCGCTCGCCGGGCACGAGCACGTGCACAAGGGGATGACCTCGCGGGACCTCACCGAGAACGTCGAGCAGCTTCAGGTGCGCGCCTCGCTGGAGCTGATCCGGGACCGGGTGGTGGCCACCCTCGCCCGGCTGGCGTGGCTGGCCCACGAGCATTCCGAGGTGGTCCTGACCGGCCGCTCGCACAACGTGGCGGCGCAGGCCACCACGCTGGGCAAGCGCTTCGCGTCGGCGGCGGAGGAACTGCTCATCGCGTACGAGCGGCTGGAGGAGTTGATCGCCCGCTACCCGCTGCGCGGGATCAAGGGCCCGGTGGGCACGGCGGCCGACCAGTTGGACCTCTTCGACGGCGACGCCGACAGGGTGGCCGAGTTGGAGCGGCGGGTCGCCGAGCACCTCGGCTTCTCCCGGGTGCTGGACAGCGTCGGGCAGGTCTACCCGCGTTCGCTGGACTTCGACGTGCTGGCCGCGCTGGCGCAGACCGCCGCGGCGCCGTCGTCGCTGGCCACCACGATCCGGCTGATGGTCGGCCAGGAGTTGGCCACCGAGGGCTTCAAGCCGGGTCAGGTCGGCTCCAGCGCGATGCCGCACAAGATGAACACCCGCTCGTCCGAGCGGGTGAACGGCTTCGCGGTGATCATCCGGGGTTACCTGTCGATGGTCGGCGAGTTGGCCGGTGACCAGTGGAACGAGGGGGACGTGTCCTGCTCGGTGGTCCGCCGGGTGGCCCTGCCGGATGCGTTCTTCGCCGCCGACGGGCTGTTCCAGACGTTCCTCACCGTGCTCGACGAGTTCGGCGCGTACCCGGCGGTGATCAACCGGGAGTTGGAGCGGTTCCTGCCGTTCCTGGCCACCACGAAGATCCTGGTGGCGGCGGTCCGGCGCGGCGTCGGCCGGGAGGTCGCCCACGAGGTGATCAAGGAGCACGCGGTCGCGGTGGCCCTCGCGATGCGCGAGCAGGGCTCGCCGGAGAACGACCTGTTCGACAGGTTGGCGGCCGACGGCCGGCTGGGCCTGTCCCGCACCGACATCGACACGCTCGTCGCCGACCGCTCCGCCTTCGTCGGCGCCGCCGCCGCACAGGTAGAAGCGATCACCCGCCGAATCACGAAGGTAGTCCAAACCCACCCAAACGCCGCAACCTACTCCCCACCCCCAATCCTCTAACCCCTGCCCCTTCCCCCACCCACCCCCACCCCTCCCTCCCCCTGCCTCCCGTTGATCATGGAGTTATTGCCACGACACGCCGAGGTGGCGGGCAATAACCTCATGATCAACGGGAGGCAGGGTGGGCAGGGGTGGGTGGGTGGGTTAGTCGCCGGTTGCGGTTTCGGCGGATGTGCGGAGGTTGGGGGCGCTCGCCGGTTCGGCGATTCCGCCCGGCGATTCCGTGAAGCCCGCGACCTCCGCGGTCTCCGCCGCGACCGCCGGCTGGTCGGCCGGCATGACCTCGGGCATCTTGGGTACGGCGACCACCGCCGTTCCGTACGCGCAGATCTCCATCCACATCTCGCCGCAGTCGCGGCTGTCGAAGCGCATGCCGATCACCGCGTTCGCGCCGAGCCGCAGGGCCTCCTCGCCGAGCCGCGACACCGAGTCGGTACGCCAGCGGGTCAGGTTGTCCGGGGCCATCGGGTCGTACGCGCCGCCGCGCAGGTTCTTGACCCCCTCGCGGTACGGGTTGCGGGTCCGGGCCATCGAGGACACGACCTCACCGAGGATCTGGCGGATCTCGTAGCCGGGCAGTTGCTCTGTCGTCACGACCAGCACGGTTCCGATGCTGTCAGGAGTGGCCTGACCCGATCGGGTGCATTGTTCACCTGATCGGATGCTGCAAAACAGCGCGGCGCGGACGGCCGACCCGGGGCCGACCATCCGCGCCGCCCGGGGTGTTAACCGTCAGACACCGGCCACCGAGGTGATCCAGGCCCGGTTGTACGCAACGCTGCCGTAGTTCTGGATGCGGTAGCCGTCGGCGGTGGAGGCGACGCCGACCTGCTGGCCGTTGTAGAACTGGGGACCGCCCGAGTCGCCCCGCCAGGGGTTGCCGCTGATCTCGGTGCTGCGGATGGCCTGCCCGCCGTACGCGTCGGTGACGCTGTTGCTTGTCACCCGCACGGTGGCGGCGGATGCGCATCGGGTGGGCTCCTTGGGCGGGCGGACCCGGGGTCGCCGGGTGCGGGAGGGCGGCAGCGGGGGTTCCCGTCACCGCTTGAATCGACTTGCATCGATGTACGATAGGGCCCGAGGTCATCGTTATCAAGATTGTGATCGGGATTGATCAATGTAACGATTCGGCTACCGGAAGCGCCGTATATGTCCTGCTGAGGCCGCCTGTCGCGCTCCCCGGGCCACCCTGGGTGCCGGTAATGTCGATCACTGCCTGAACTGCACCCGGCCGGTGCGCCCGTGGCGATATCTGCCAGGTACGCTGGCTGCGCTCGCCCGTTGTGGGTCGGCACCCAACTGCGTACACAGTCAGGAGTGCCCAGTGCCTCGCGTCGTCGTCGACGTCATGCTCAAGCCCGAGATCCTTGATCCGCAGGGCCAGGCCGTCGCAAACGCGCTGCCCCGGCTCGGCGTCGGTGACGTCGCCTCGGTTCGGATCGGCAGGCGGATCGAGATCGAGTTCACAGGTGAACCGGACCTGGATCGCGCTCGGGAGATCGCCGACAAGTTGCTCGCCAACCCGGTCATCGAGGACTTCACCATTCGCCTGGTCGAGGCCGACGAGACCGCGGACGCCCGCTCGTGACCGCCCGGGTCGGTGTCGTCACCTTCCCTGGCTCGCTCGACGACGGGGACGCGGCCCGGGCCGTCCGGATCGCCGGCGCCGAGCCGGTCCGGCTCTGGCACGGTGACCCGGACCTGCACGGGGTGGACGCGGTCGTGCTGCCCGGCGGCTTCTCCTACGGTGACTACCTCCGCTGCGGCGCCATCGCCCGGTTCGCCCCGGTGATGGAGACGATCGTGGACGCCGCCCAGGGCGGCCTGCCGGTGCTCGGCATCTGCAACGGCTTCCAGATCCTGTGCGAGGCGCACCTGCTGCCCGGTGCGCTCACCCGCAACCAGCACCTGCACTTCCGCAACCGGGACCAGGTCCTGCGCATCGAGTCGGCCGGCACCGCGTGGACAAACGCGTTCCAGCCCGGCCAGGAGGTGCTCATCCCGGTCAAGAACGGCGAGGGCTGCTACGTCGCGGACACCGCGACGCTGGAGCAGCTCGAAGCCGAGGGCCGGGTGGTCGCCCGGTACGTCGGCGGCAACCCCAACGGGTCGCAGCGGGACATCGCCGCGATCACCAACGCCGCGGGCAACGTGGTCGGCATCATGCCGCACCCCGAGCACGCGGTGGAGGCGCTCACCGGTCCTTCGTTGGACGGCCTCGGCTTCTTCACGTCGGTCCTCAAGCACCTGGTGGGGGCGCCGGCATGACCGGCGACACGATCATCGGTCTGCTCAACCGCATCTCTGGCGGGCACGAGCGCAGCGAGGAGAGGTCATGACCACCCATCCGGACCCGGTACGCGACACGCCCGAGGCGTACTCCGCCCCGGCGCAGCCGGCCGAGCCGAGCCCGGCGCAGCCGGCCGCTCCGGCCCCGCTGGCCACCGCCGTGTGGACCGAGGGCGTCGACACCGTGCCGCGTGCCGGTGGCACCCCGGGCGAGCTCCAGCCGTACACCGAGCTTGGCCTGCGTGACGACGAGTACGACCGGATCCGGCAGATCCTCGGCCGCCGGCCCACGCAGTCCGAGCTGGCGATGTACTCGATCATG
Organism: Micromonospora sp. NPDC049175; assembly: GCF_043197345.1. Taxonomy (NCBI): domain Bacteria; kingdom Bacillati; phylum Actinomycetota; class Actinomycetes; order Micromonosporales; family Micromonosporaceae; genus Micromonospora; species Micromonospora sp. NPDC049175. The sequence goes on from NZ_JBICSY010000002.1 coordinate 413,337, forward strand.
TGGAGCGAGCACTGCTCCTACAAGTCGAGCAAGGTGCACCTGCGTCAGTTCGGTGAGAAGGCCCCGCACAGCGACCGGATGCTCGCCGGCATCGGCGAGAACGCCGGCGTCGTGCAGGTCTCCGACGAGCTGGCGGTCACCTTCAAGGTCGAGTCGCACAACCACCCGAGCTTCGTGGAGCCGTACCAGGGCGCCGCGACAGGTGTCGGCGGCATCGTCCGGGACATCCTGGCCATGGGCGCCCGCCCGGTCGCGGTGATGGACCCGCTGCGCTTCGGTGCCGCGGACCACCCGGACACCGCCCGGGTGCTCACCGGCGTGGTCGCCGGCGTCGGCGGCTACGGCAACTGCCTGGGCCTGCCCAACATCGGCGGCGAGCTGGTCTTCGACCCCTCCTACCAGGGCAATCCGCTGCTCAACGCGCTCTGCCTGGGCGTGCTGCCGGTCAGCCGGCTGCAGAACAAGGCCGCCGCCGGCCCGGGCAACGTTGTCGTCCTGATGGGCGCCAAGACCGGCCGCGACGGCATCGGCGGCGTCTCGGTGCTGGCCAGCGCCACCTTCGACGAGGGCAGCGAGGCCCGCCGGCCCGCCGTGCAGGTCGGTGACCCGTTCACCGAGAAGCTACTGATCGAGGCGTGCCTCGAGCTGTACGACGGCCAACTTGTCGTCGGCATCCAGGACCTCGGTGGCGCCGGTCTGACCTGCGCGCTCACCGAGACCGCCGCCGCTGCCGGCACCGGCATGCGGGTCTGGCTGGAGCGGGTGCCGCTGCGCGAGCCGTCGATGGACCCGCACGAGATCCTGGCCAGCGAGTCCCAGGAGCGGATGCTGCTGGTCGTCGAGCCGGAGAAGCTCGACGCGGTGCTCAAGACCTGCGAGAAGTGGGGCGTCCTCGCCACCGCGATCGGCGAGGTCACCGCACCGGAGCCGGACGGCCGCCCCGGTCGACTGACGATCACCTGGCAGGACCACCTGGTCGTCGACGTGCCGCCGGGTTCGCTCGTCGACGACGGCCCGGTCTACGCCCGGCCGATGCGCGAGCCGGCCGACCTGATCCTGCTCCAGGCCGACCGGGCCGAGACGCTGCCCCGCCCGGCCGACCCGGAGGCGCTGCGGGAGACCGTGCTGCGCATGATCGCGTCGCCGAACCTGGCCGACAAGACCTGGGTCACCGAGCAGTACGACCGCTATGTGCTGGGCAACACGGTGCTCGCCCAGCCGGAGGACGGCGGCGTGATCCGGATCGACGAGCGGACCGGTCTCGGTGTGGCGCTGTCGTTGGACGGCAACGGCCGGTACGCCCGACTGGACCCGTACAACGGCACCAAGCTGGCCCTGGCCGAGGCGTACCGGAACGTGGCGGTGACCGGCGCGAAGCCGATCGCCGTGACCAACTGCCTCAACTTCGGCTCCCCGGAGGACCCGGGCGTGATGTGGCAGTTCGCCGAGGCCGTGCGCGGCCTGGCGGACGGTTGCCTGGAGCTGGGCATTCCGGTGACCGGCGGCAACGTCAGCTTCTACAACCAGACCGGTGCGGCGGCCATCCACCCGACCCCCGTGGTCGGTGTGCTTGGTGTGCTGGACAACGTCGCCGACCGGGTGCCGATGGGCTTCGTCCCGCGTGCCGGTGGCGACCACGACCAGCTCTACCTGCTCGGCGAGACGAACGTGGAGCTGTCCGGCTCGGAGTGGGCCTGGGTGACGCACGAGCACCTCGGTGGTATCCCGCCGCAGGTCGACCTGCTCCGGGAGAAGGCGCTGGCCGACCTGTTGGCCGAGGCGGCCCGGGTGGGTCACCTGGCCTCCGCGCACGACCTCTCCGACGGCGGTCTCGCCCAGAGCCTGGTCGAGTCCTGCCTGCGGCGCGGCGTCGGTGCCCGGGTCGCGGTGCCGGAGCAGTTCGCCGAGGGTTCGATGCCGTTCGTCTACCTGTTCAGCGAGTCCGCCACGCGGGCGTTGGTGTCGGTGCCGCGCGGCCACGACAAGGCGTTCGCGGCGCTCTGCGCCGAGCGGGGGGTGCCGTTCGAGTTGATCGGTGTCACCGACCCGTCCGGTGGCGCACTCGAGGTGCACGGTCAGTTCCGGATCGACCTGGACGAGCTGCGCAGGGCGCACACCGAGACGTTGCCGCGCCTCTTCGGGGGTTCGGCGGCCGTCGAGGTGCCCGCGCCGGCCGCCGGCGTGGCGGGCGCGGTCGAGGCCGTCCCCCTGCCGGTCGCCCAGGCCGAGCGGATCGACCCGGCTGAGGTGCTCTCCGAGCCGATCGCCACTTCGGGGCCTTCCCCGCAGACCGGCGCTGTCGAGCCGATCGGTCCGGCACAGCCCGGGCGGTCGTCCGAGTCTGACACCGGTGTCACCGAACCGTCGCCTGACGAGCGCTGAGGCGTTGGCGGCCGCTGTCTACGGCCAACCCGGTTCCGGTGCCCGGTTCGACTGGGGGCTGACCGGGGCGGCCGAGCTCGGCCGGGTCTGCGCGGCGCTGGTGGTGGTGGACGTGTTGTCGTTCACCACCGCCGTGGAGGTGGCGGTCGCCCGGGGCATGCGGGTGCACCCGTTCCCGTGGGGTGAGCAGGCCGCCGAGTACGCCGTGCGCGTCGGCGCGGTCGCCGCGGTGGGCCGACGGCGGGTGAGCGCGGACCATCCGTGGTCGCTCTCGCCCGCCGCACTGAGCACCGCACCGGTGGTCGCGGATCTGGTCCTACCCTCGCCCAACGGCTCCGCCATCAGCGCCGCCGCGAGTGCCACCGGCCTGCCGGTGGTCGCGGCGTGCCTGCGTAACGCACGGGCCGTCGGGGGTTGGCTACGCCGCCAGGGGTACGGCACGGTGGGCGCTCCGATCGGCGTGATCGCCTCGGGGGAACGATGGCCGGACGGGTCGCTGCGCCCGTCGGTGGAGGACCAACTCGGTGCCGCCTCGGTGCTCGACGCCCTCTCCGGCGTTCCGGGCGGGCTGTCCGTGGAGGCCGCCATGGCACTTGCCGCACTGGCGAGCACTCCGGACGTGCCCGCCGCGGTGCGGGGGAGCGTTTCCGGGCGGGAGCTGACTGAGAGCGGCTTTGCCGAGGACGTGAACATCGCCGTCCAGGTCGGCGTGTCGGACGTCGTGCCGGTGCTTAACCAGGGTGTCTTCTCCGCCGCCTGAGCGACGCTCAACCCGCGCCGGGCCGTGCCGTGCCGGGCCGCGCGCTGGGCCGTGCCTTTGGTGATCGACTCGGGTTGCACGAAGTCGGGGTGTCCAGGCATGCGGGACACCGCGACTTCATTGACCACGAGTGGATCCTGAATGCGAAACGGCCACCCGGAGATCCGGGTGGCCGTTTCCGTGCGCTGTGGTCGGTCAGTCGTCCAGCCAGTCGAGACGTCGGCCGCCCCGGTCGGTCGGCGGCGGGGTCTCCGGGCGGGGGCGACCGGCGGCCGGTTGGCCGTAGGCGCCGCCCTGCTCGTAGCCCCGGTCGTCGTAGCCGCCGCGCTGCTGCGGTGCAGGCTCCTGGCCGTAGGCGCCGCCCTGCTCGTATCCGCCGGCCGGTTGGCCGTAGGCGCCGCCCTGCTCGTAGCCCCGGTCGTCGTAGCCGCCGCGCTGCTGCGGTGCAGGCTCCTGGCCGTAGGCGCCGCCCTGCTCGTATCCGCCGGCCGGTTGGCCGTAGCCCTGCTCGTAGCCACCGGCCTGCTGGCCGCCGTACCCGGAGGTCGGCTCGGCGGCCCGGCCGCCGTACGGGGCCTGGTCGGGCTGGCCGTACCCCTGGCCCTGCTCCGGCTGGTAGACGCCTGTGGCGTACGGGTCGGCCGGTGCCGGGTACTGGGTGCTGTCGCCGGTGTACCGGCCGGTCGGCTCGTCGTACCGCTCGCCGTAGGCGGCTCCACCAGCGGGAGCCGGCGGGTAGGCGGCGGTCCCCCCACCCTGGGCGGGGTAGTCGCGGCTGCCGTAGCCACCGCCGGAGGCCGGCGCGTTGCCGTAACCGCCACCGGACGCGGGCGCGTTGCCGTAGCCGCCAGCCGGGGCGGGAGCGCCGCCGTAACCAGCACCGGAACCGGGCGCCGCACCGTAGCCGTCACCGGCGCCGTAGCCGCCCTCGGCGCCTGCCGGGGTGCCGTAGCCGCCACCGGAGGCGGGGGCGTTGCCGTAGCCGCCACCCGACGCGGGGGCGTTGCCGTAGCCGCCACCGGACGCGGGAGCGTTGCCGTAACCGCCCGCCCCGTAGCCGCCAGGTGCGGGCTCGTCGCCGTAGCCGGCGCCGCCCCAACCCTGCTGCCCCGCGCCGCCGTAGGCCTGTGCCGGCGCGCCGTACGGGTCCGGTGGGACGTCGTCGACCACCGGGCGGTGCATCATCGTCGGCGCCTCGCTCAGCGCGGCACCGCCGACCATCGTCGGGTCCGCCCCGCCGACGGGCCGGCCACCGGCCATCCGGGTCTGGTCGTCGGGGCCCCGGAAACCGCCCCGCGACGGCGGCACCACAGCGCCGCCACCGGCCGCGGCCGGGGCGTCGTCGTCGCCGCCGTTCTCCTTGCGCTTCATCCAGAGCAGGACGATCGTGCCCACGCCGGCGGCCACCAGCAGACCACCGAGAAGGATGATCAGGTACGAGCCCGCGCCGTTGCCGCCTTCGTCGGTCTTCGAGGCGTTCGCCGGAGGGCCCGCGCTGGCGCCGTCGGTGGGCTGGTCGGCCGCGCCCTCATCGGCCGGGTCCTCGCTGGGAGTGGCCTCGGCGGTGGTGGACGGCGTGACGCTTGGCGACACCTCGACCTTGAGCGCGAGGCTGATCCGTTGTCCGGTGATGGCCTGCCCGGCAGCGGCGTTCAGGGTCTTGCGGGCCTGCACGTTGTCGAACGTGGCACCCAGGTCGAGCCGACCCGGTGTGATCGGGTTGCCCGAGCTGCCGGTGATACGGAAGTTGCCGCTGCCGTCGCTCGTGGTGTCGAAGCGCTTGCCGGTGCTGTCCAGCAGGATGACCACCGCGTTCGGCACCGCCTTGCTGTCGGCCTGGCTGACCACCTTGCCGGAGACCGACTGCACGGTCTGCGTCTGCGGCGGTGGTGGCGCGGCGGCTGCCTTGACGGTGACCCGGAGCGTGCGGGAGTTACCGTCTCCCGAGACCGTGATCTTCGCCGAGCTTCCGTTGGCCGCGGGCGCGCTGGCCCCTGCCGTCAGGGTCAACGTCACCGACTTCGGCTCGGTCGAGTCGCCGAAGTTGATCGGTCCGCAACCCCCGCAGGTGACGCCGTCGGGCAGGTCGGTGACGTCGATGTCCGCGGACTTCTCGTCCTGGTCCGGTCGGACGACCACGTTGACGGTGCTGCTCTTGCCCGCGTCGATCGTGACCGAGTTGTCGGCTGTGCTGATCTTGGCGGCCATTGCTGGTGTGGCGGGGACGGCGAGCAGAGCGCCGGCAACCAGCGCTACGACCACACCGGCCCGCTGGTTCCAGGCACGTCGGTGTGTTGACACGTCCACCGCCTTCCGGGCTGACTTCCCTCTGACCGGCGGGGCGCCGGGCCGGGGATCATCACGGTTCGAATACGCCGTCGGCAACTATGCCTTGTCCGACTGGATCGGCGCGACCCAGGGCCAACGTCAGGTGCTCGGCCGGTGGGTCGTATCGTCCCTTCGTGTCCTCTCCGCACATTAAGTCCGCTGCCGTTGCGGCCGCGTTGTCGGCGCTCGACGAGGGGCGTACACCCGAACGGCCGGTGTTCCGAGAGGCGGTCCGGTCGCTGTTGGCCATCCTCGCGGAGCGCGCCCCCGGCCGATCGGTGGAGGTGCGCGTACCACCATACGGGGCGATCCAGTGCGTACCCGGACCTCGACACACCAGGGGAAACCCGTCAAACGTGGTCGAGATGGCCGCCGACACCTGGTTGGAGCTGGCCACCGGGCGGATCGGGTGGGCGGAGGCGGTCGCCGAGGGTCGCGTCCAGATGAGTGGTGTCCGGGCGGACCTCTCGGCCTATCTGCCCCTCTGATCGTCCGATGTCCCACTCCCCGTGACGCTCAGCATGGAAGACGTGACTATCTGTGTCGATGGCGATTCGCGTACACTGTCAGGCGATGAGAGTGGTCCCGGCAGACGAGTGTGGATCCACCCGTGATCCCGCCCAGCCGGTCCAGACCAGCATGAGGGAGCGGTAGGTGCCCCGAGGCGACGGCCGGCTGAGCCACGACCTTGACCCCCAACGACCTGGCCCCCAAGACGCCTGTGGTGTCTTCGGCGTCTGGGCGCCCGGCGAAGAGGTCGCGAACCTGACCTACTTCGGCCTCTACGCCCTGCAGCACCGCGGCCAGGAGGCGGCGGGCATCGCGGTGAGCGATGGCTCGGGTGTGGTGGTCTACAAGGACCTCGGCCTGGTGGCCCAGGTCTTCGACGAGCCCACCCTGGCGAGCCTGCGCGGCCACCTGGCCATCGGGCACGCCCGTTACTCCACGACCGGCGCGTCCAACTGGGAGAACGCCCAGCCGACGATCCGGTCCACCACCTCCGGCACGACCATCGCGTTGGCCCACAACGGCAACCTGGTCAACACCGCCGAGCTGGAGAAGGAGGTCGCCGAGCGCGGCCTCGTCGCGGACGGTTCGACGAACGACACCTCGCTGGTGACGATGCTGCTCGCCGGCCGACCGGATCTGTCGGTCGAGGCGGCCGCACTGGAGGTGCTGCCGCAGCTGCGCGGCGCGTTCAGTTTCGTCTTCATGGACGAGTCGACCCTCTACGCGGCCCGCGATCCGCACGGCGTCCGCCCGCTGGTGCTCGGCCGCCTGGAGCGCGGGTGGGTGGTGGCCAGCGAGACGGCCGCACTGGACATCGTCGGCGCGAGCGTGGTCCGTGAGGTCGAGCCGGGCGAGCTGATCGCGATCGACGAGAACGGGCTGCGCTCGACCCGGTTCGCCGCGCCCGAGCCGAAGGGCTGCCTCTTCGAGTACGTCTACATCGCCCGCCCGGACGCCACGATCGCCGGGCGCAACGTCCACGCGGCGCGCGTGCAGATCGGTCGACAGTTGGCCAAGGAACACCCGGTCGAGGCCGACCTGGTGATCCCGGTGCCGGAGTCCGGCACCCCGGCCGCGATCGGCTACGCGGAGGCGTCCGGCATCACCTACGGTGCCGGCCTCATGAAGAACCCGTACGTGGGTCGCACGTTCATCCAGCCGTCGCAGACCCTGCGTCAGCTCGGCATCCGCCTCAAGCTCAACCCGCTGCGGGAGAACGTCCGGGGCAAGCGGTTGGTGGTCGTGGACGACTCGATCGTCCGGGGCAACACCCAGCGCGCCATCGTCCGGATGCTGCGTGAGGCGGGGGCGCTTGAGGTGCACGTCCGGATCTCCTCCCCGCCCGTGAGTTGGCCGTGCTTCTACGGCATCGACTTCGCCACCCGGGCGGAGCTGCTGGCCAACGGGTTGGACAACGACGGCATCCGGCGCTCCATCGGCGCCGACACGCTGGGTTACGTTTCCCTTCCTGGCCTGATCGCCGCAACCGAGCAGCCGAAGACCCGGCTGTGTCGGGCATGTTTCGATGGGGAGTACCCGATCGAGTTGCCGGCCGGCAACCTGATCGGCAAGCACGTGCTCGAAGGGGTGGGTCGACGGGTCGCGAACTCGACGCCGGAAGCCCCGCACACAAACGGCACGTCCGTCGCCACTCCGGGTGGCGTTACCGCAAACCGCCCGTAGCACCAACCGGCGCGGCCCGGCCACCGTCGGCGCGGCACCGAGAACCAAAGGGGAGAACCGTGACGCACGTGTCCGAGCGCAACGGCGCAGGAAGCAGCCCGACCGGCGCCGGCGGCGACCGACAGCCCTGGACTGCCGGCACCAGCCGGCAGGCCCGCAAGCGTTCGGTTTCGTACGCCGACGCCGGAGTCTCCATCGACGCGGGCGACCGCGCGGTGGAGCTGCTCAAGTCGAAGGTGCGTCAGACCCGCCGCCCCGAGGTGATGGGTGACCTCGGTGGGTTCGCCGGCCTGTTCCGCCTGGACACGAAGAAGTACAAGAGCCCGATCCTGGCGTCCTCCACCGACGGCGTGGGCACCAAGCTGGTGATCGCTCAGCAGATGGACATTCACGACACGGTCGGCATCGACCTGGTCGCCATGGTCGTGGACGACCTGGTGGCCTGCGGTGCCGAGCCGCTCTTCCTGCTCGACTACATCGCCACCGGCGAGGTCGTGCCGGACAAGGTCGCCGAGATCGGCGCGGGCATCGCCGACGGCTGCCGCTACGCCGGCTGCGCGCTGCTGGGCGGGGAGACCGCCGAGCACCCCGGCGTCCTGCGCCCCGACGAGTACGACATCTCCGCGACCGGCGTCGGCGTGGTCGAGGAAGCCGACATCCTCAGCCCGGAGCGGGTCGAGGTGGGCGACGTGGTGATCGCCATGCGCTCGTCCGGCCTGCACTCCAACGGCTACTCGCTGGTCCGGCACGTGCTGCTCGGCGCCGCCCGGATGCGACTGGACATCGTGATCGACGACTTCGGCCGGCAGCGGACCCTGGGCGAGGAGTTGCTCACCCCGACCAAGATCTACGCCAAGGACTGCCTCAAGCTGATCGCCGAGGCGGAGGTGCGGGCGCTGTCCCACATCACCGGCGGTGGCATCCCCGGCAACCTGGTCCGGGTGCTGCCGGAGCACGTCGACGCCGTGGTCAACCGGTCCACCTGGAAGCCGCAGCCGATCTTCGACCTGATCCAGTCGAAGGGTCGCATCGACGACCAGGACATGGAGTCGACCTTCAACATGGGCGTCGGCATGTTCGCGATCGTCTCGGCCGAGGACGCTGACCGCGCGCTGGCCACCCTGACCGGCCGTGGAGTCGAGGCGTGGCAGGCCGGCGAGATCATCGAGGGCACCGGCAACGTGCAGATGGTCGGTCAGCACACCCGCGGTTGATCACGCGCTGGTGATCGTACGGGCACCTGATCAGGGCTTCACCCGAGTGGCCAATGCCGCCTAGCCTGAAGGGCTCAGGCTAGGCGGAGGAGGGCGATGGCTGCTCGGGGACAGACGTTCAGCGGGATGCGCGGTCTGGCGGCCGTCCCGTCGTACGTCGTCATGCAGCCGACCACCCTCTGCAACCTCGACTGCACATACTGCTACCTGCCGTTTCGGGCCACCGACCAGCGGATGCCGGTGGCGGTGGCCGCGGCGGTCGCGGCGGCGGTCAACCCCTGGGCGGCCGCGGGCCGGTTCTCGGTCGTCTGGCACGGCGGGGAGCCGCTGGCGGCCGGCCGGGAGCACCTGGCCGACCTGATGGCCCCGTTCGGGCCCGAGGTCGAGCATCACGTGCAGACGAACGCCACCCTGATCGACGACGAGTGGTGTGACTTCTTCACCCGGCACGAGATGCGGGTGAGCGTGAGCGTCGACGGGCCCCGGGCGCGCAACGGTGACCGGGTCAACCGGGGCGGCCAGCCGGCGTACGACCGGATCCTGCGGGGTGTCGCCGCGTTGCGTCGGCACGGCCTGCCGTTCTCCGCGCTGGCCGTGGTGTCCCGGCCGGAGCCGGGGCTCGCCACCGAGCTGTACGACTACTTCCTCGACCTGGGGTGCGACGTGTTGGGCGTCAACATCGAGGAGACCGAGGGGGTCAACACCCGCGACAACAGCCACGACCCGGCGGCGGTGACCGGCTTCTGGGCCGAGTTGGTCGCGGCCTGGCGTCGGGAGCCCCGGATCCACCTGCGCGAGATCGAGTGGTCGCTGCGCTACGCCGCGGCCGTGCTCGACAACTCGGCGGACGGGGTGCTGCCCCGCCAACTCGACCCCATCCCGACGATCGGCCACGACGGCTCGGTGATCGTGCTGTCCCCGGAGCTGGCCGGCTTCAGCGACCCTCGCTACGGCGACTTCAGCAGCGGCAACGTGCTGCAGGCCCCGCTGGCGGAGATTCTCGCCGGCGCGGCGGCGACGCCGTGGGTCGGGGAGTTTCTGGCCGGGGTGGAGGCGTGCCGGGTCTCCTGCCCATACTTCGGCTTCTGCGGTGGCGGCCATGCCGCCAACCGTTACTTCGAGCTGGGGCGTTTTGACGGTACCGAGACCGAGCACTGCCGCAACAGCAAGATCCGCCTATTGGAGGGAGTGTTGGAGCATGCCCGAGACCACAGGTCACCGGCGCCCTGAGCGCGAAGCGGACGACGGCGTCACCGAACGGGTGCGGGAGGCGGGTCCCGCGCTCGTCGCGCTGCTGCAGGAGGCCGAAGACGCGCGGAGGCTGCGCTCCGAGGTTTCGGGAAGCGACGGCGCCAGCGCGGTCTGCGCCTGGAACCACTTCGAGAACATCCCGACGTTCTACAACTGGAACAATCGCCCACGCTGAGTCGAGCCACGACCGGGGGCCTGTCGAGCGACCGGATTGACTCCGGTCGGGGTCAGGCCCCTGATCGTCGGCTACTACACCTGCACGGAACGTGCGTGAGCACGCGGACTTACCGCGTGCTCAGTTGCGTCGAGAGGTCAGCGGGTCGGACGGACCCAGGGATCCGGGTCGTCCTCCGCGTGATCCTCATCATCGTCGTCGACGGACTCTTTCGAGTCGTCGTCGAAGTGGTGCTCAGACTTACCAGCACCCGCCAGTTCGCGCTGCAAGGCGGTGAGGTCGGTGTTCGGGGAGTGGTACTTCAACTCCCGCGCCACCTTCGTCTGCTTGGCCTTAGCACGGCCGCGCCCCATGGCTCGACCCCCTCGCACAGAATGCGGGGCAGCCCGAAGGCGGGCCCCGATGACGTCAGGCATCTCTCGTGGCTCTTACGGTACATGGGGATGCCATCGTTCGGCACCTCGGGTTACCGTCAGCCGGCTCTGCGCGTCGCGTCGATCCGGCCGTCACCCAGTGTACCGGGTAAGGAGCGGAACGGTTAGCACCCGTGACACCGGACAAACCGCATCAAAGTTGACCCGACTTCAGCTTACCCAGCCGAGCCGGCCACGGAGGCCCGGAGGCGGATCCCGTCGACCCGCCTCCGGGAACGCTCAGCGCAGGTGGATCCCGCGCAGCCGGCCGATGTCGGCCATCCGTCGCTCCGCCAGCCGGTCGGCGGCCACCGCCGGCGGCACGCCCTCGGCGTCAGCCAGGCGCAGGATCTCGCGCGTGGTGTCGTAGATCCGGGTCGCCCGCAGCTTCGCCCGGTCGAAGTTGAAGCCCTCGATCTCGTCGGCCACCTGGATGACGCCGCCCGCGTTGACGACGTAGTCGGGCGTGTAGAGGATGCCCCGGTCGGCGAGCAGCTTCTCGATGCCCGGGTGGGCGAGCTGGTTGTTCGCCGCGCCGGCCACCACCTTGGCGCGCAGCGCCGGCACGGTCTCGTCGTTCAGGGCGCCACCCAGCGCGCAGGGGGCGTACACGTCGATGTCCGCGGCGGCCAGCGCGCTGACGTCGTCCAGGAGGGTGACCTGCGGGTGGTTGGTGCGCACCCACGCCAGCGCCTTCGGGTTGACGTCGGTGGCGACCACCTCGGCGCCGTCGTCGAGCAGGTGCCCGGTGAGGTACTTGCCGACCTTGCCCAGCCCGGCCACCCCGACCCGTCGGCCCCGCAGGCTCGGCGTGCCCCAGACGTGCTCGGCGGCCGCCCGCATGCCCTGGAAGACGCCCCAGGCGGTGAGGATCGACGAGTCGCCGGCTCCGCCGTGCTCCACGCTGCGCCCGGTCACGTAGCGGGTCTCCCGGGCCACGACGTCCATGTCCGCCACGTACGTGCCCACGTCGCAGGCGGTGTAGTAGCGACCGCCGAGCGATTCCACGAAGCGACCGTACGCGCGCAGCAGCGCCTCGCTCTTGATCTGCTCCGGGTCACCCCAGATGACGGCCTTGCCACCGCCCAGGTCCAGCCCGGCGAGCGCGTTCTTGTACGCCATCCCGCGCGACAGGTCGAGCACGTCGGCGAGGGCGTCCTCCTCGCTGTCGTACGGGTAGAAGCGGGTGCCGCCGAGCGCCGGCCCCAGCGCGGTGGAGTAGATCCCGATGATCGCCTTCAGGCCGCTCTGCTTGTCCTGGCAGAACACGACCTGTTCGTGACCTGTCGATATCGGGTCGTCGGTGCTCGCGAATACACCCATTGTTGGCTCCTGGAGTGGTGTGCGCCCTTGTGGGACGCGGACCTGCTGGACGCCGGCGGGATGCTGCCGGTGTGATCGAGCCTAGTATCGGCCGCCGTACGAGTGCTCGACGCGCCGCCGCCGTCCCACGTTGCGGCGCGCGTGGTCCGGCCGCTGACCGCGCACGGGTGCGGTTCGTGGGAGGATCGCGCCGTGCCGTCGCTCTTCGCTTCTTACCTGCGCGTGTACGAACCGTTGACCGCCTTCGACCGAGACCGGCAGAGCTACTGGCGCCGTTATGTCTCGGAGGGGCGGGCGGTGGCCCCGGTCGAGGGTCCCGGCCGGCAGCGGACGGCGGTGATCGAGGCGCTGGGTGCCGGCTGGACCCGGCTGCCGGACCTGCCGGAGGAGGCGTACGTCCTGGAGACGGACGACAGCCTGCTGGTCTGCCCGTGGAACCTGCGGATCCGGGTCGCTGAGGCGGCGCTCAGCGCCCGGGACGGGGTGCCCTCGGTGCTGGCCGACGCCTTCGTGCCGCCGGTGCTCGCCGGGCAGGCGAGGGCGGTGATCGACGACTGGCGCAGCGGGGCCCGGGTGTTGGAGCACGGGGTGCCCCGGGTGCACGAGCAGATCGCCACGTGGGGCGTGCCGCTGCGCTGGTTCGTGCTCTTCGAGCCGGCCGAGCGGGACCTGGTGACCCAGCCGGGCCGGCGGTGGTTGCGCTACCGCACGGAGATCTCCAAGGCCCGCCGACGGTCGTCCCGGGCGCTGTCCGTGCTGCGCAAGTCGGTGGGCGAGGCGCCGATCACCGAGGCGGTGGAGGAGGCGGCTCGCTGGCTGGAGGAGTTCCATCCTCGGTCGGTTGTCGAACTGGACTACGGGGGCCTTGTCGACCTGCTCTCCGACGAGACTCTCGCGGCGGACGACTCGCCCGAGCTGGTCGCCGCCGGCCTGGCGGGGCTCTCGCGGGGTGAGGCCGAGGAGGCGTCCGCCGCGTACGACACGTTGGTGGCCCGGTGGCGTGCTGTGCAGCTGCTGGAGCGGTGCAACTAGGACAAATGGTCATAGGAGCGCTCCCAAGGTGAGGTGTGCTCGTAGTTGACGCATCACGAACCGTGATCATGAGTCCGAATAAGGTAGATTCTGCCGTGTAAAAGTCGTAAAAATCGGGCATGGTTCATCCGTCCGTCTAGGGACCTTCATCCGTTCGGCCCATGTCGGACATCGGGGACTAGCCGGACCATGGGAGACGCGTCGGCCGGCGGGACCCCGGCCGATGTCTATACATGTGGAGGAGTGACCGATGGCATCGCGAACGCACGAACCAGAGCCGCTACTCACGCCGGCCGAGGTGGCGTCGATGTTCCGTGTCGACCCGAAGACGGTGACCCGGTGGGCCAAGGCGGGCAAGCTCAGCGCCATCCGCACCCTGGGTGGTCACCGTCGATACCGCGAGTCGGAGGTCAGGGCGCTGTTGCAGGGTCAGATCCCGCAGCAGCGGCAGGGCGACTGAGCGGCATAAGTTTTTCCGGTCAGGGGCGGTGGATCTCGATCCGCCGCCCCTTTCCATGACCGGGGGCGAGGTCCGACCGACCTCAGCGCCGGCCCTCGGCCAGCGTCAGCGCCGGCTCTCGACCGGCGTCACCCGGATGCCGACAGTGCCGCCCTCGCCGCGGCGCAGCCGGCTGCCGAGCAGGCTCAACCGGCCGATCACCCGGTATTTGTGCTTGAGCAGGTCGCGAATGCGACCGGTGTCTCCGCTGCCGCAGATCGTCGCGTGCGCCGGCACCTCCGCGCCATGCGGCCGGCCCCGCACGTCGCACGGCGCCAGGGTCACCTCGCCGTTGTTGCGGATCCGTTTGACCTTGCCCGAGTCGGCTCGGGTCCAGACCGCCAACGCCTCACCGTCACGGACCGCCCAGACCGGGGTCGGCACCGCTCGACCGTCCTTGCGGAAGGTCGTGAGCAGCAGATACTTCTCGGCGGACAGCCGGTCCAACACGGTCACGCCCGCCAGGATACGACCGCTGCGGGCCACCCAGTGGCCGGATAGCGTGAACGTCGTGACGGGTGAGCCTCAAATCGGTGACGTGATCGGCGAACTGCTGCGGGACACGCTTGCCGTGGCCACCGGGGTGGGCCCTCGACCGCTCGTCGGCGGCCGACTACCCCGGCCGGTCATCGAGATCATCGAGCGGGACGACGGTCTGATCAATGGCGCTCCGGCCGCGCACTACCTGGACGGGCCGCAGGAGTGGCAGCCGTACGACCACCGGGCCGTGGACCGGGCGCGCGGCGAGACACTGGACATCGGCACCGGCGCCGGCCGGATCGCGCTGCTGTTGCAGGAGCGCGGCGTACCGGTCACCGGGCTGGACACCTCCGCGGGCGCGCTCGCGGTCAGCCGGCGTCGTGGCGTCCGGCGGCTGGTGCACGGCACCGTCGACACCCACGTCGCCGACGGTCGGCGGTACGACACGTTTCTGCTGCTCGGCAACAACCTCGGGCTGTTCGAGGGCCCGCAACGTGCCCCCGGGTTCCTGGCCGCGCTCGCCGCGCTGGCCCGACCGGGAGCGCAGATCATCGCGCACGGCACCGACCCGTACGGCACCCGCGACCCGCTGCACACCAGCTACCACGAGCGCAACCGCCGTCGGGGCCGGCTCGGGGGTCAGCTCCGGCTCCGGCTGCGCTACCGCGAGCTGAGCACCGAATGGTTCGACTACCTGGTGTGCTCGGCCGACGAGTTCGCCGCGCTCGTGCACGGCACCGGCTGGCAGCTCACCGATGTGGACGACCGGGACGCTCCCTACTACCTGGCCACCCTGCGCCTCGCCGAGTGAGCGACGGCCCCTGCGCCAGCGAGCGCAGGGGCCGTCGTACCGCTCAGACCTGGACGGTCGGGGGGAGCTGCTCGGGCGGGAGGCCGCCGTCGCCGTCGACCACCTCGTCCGGCTGGCCGTCCTCGTCGATGTCGACCATGGTGATGTCCACCTTGCCGTCACCGTCGGTGTCGAACTGGAACAGGTCGGCCTTGCCGTCGCCGTCGGTGTCCACCACCCACACATCGGTCTTGCCGTCGTTGTTGGTGTCCGCGCGCAGCAGCTCGACCCGCTCGTCGCCCCGGGTCTCCACGATCGCGGAGTCGGTGGCGCTCTCCGGTGCCTGGCTCATGTCGACTGGTCCTTCCCTCGATTGTCGGGCCGTCATTACCCGATCCCGCGCTCCCCCAAGCATGGGCCGGATCTTCCGGCTGTCTAGGGTCGCAGCATGAGGGAGCGGAGCGGGCGAAACAGCCGGCTCGGTGTGGCGGGGACCCCGCGCGCCGGCCGGCGGGACAGGGAGGCGTGATGAGCGAACGTTTCGTGGTCGTCGGCGCCGGCACCATGGGGCTCGGCATCGCGTACGTGGCGGCCGGGGCCGGGCACACGGTCGAACTCGTCGAGGTGGACCCGGAGCGGGGCAGGGCCGCGCTGAACCGGCTCGCCGAGCTGTGGGAACGAGCCGTGCAACGCGGGAAGCTCAGCGCCGACGAGGCCGCCGCGCACCGGCAGCGGGTCACGTTGCGCCCGACGCTCGCCGAGGTCGCCCCGGCCCCCGAGGTGATCGTGGAGGCGGTGCCGGAGCGGCTCGACCTGAAGCGGGCGGTGCTGCGCGACGCCGCGGCGCTGCGCCCGGCGCTGCTGGCCAGCAACACCTCGAGCATCGCCATCGGCGAGCTGGCGGCCGGGCTGGACGCGCCCGAGCGTTTCCTCGGCCTGCACTTCTTCAACCCGGTCTGGGCGATGGCCCTCCTGGAGGTCGTGGTCGGCCCGGCCACCGCCGAGGAGACCACCGCCGCGGCCGTCGCGCTCGCCGGCCGGCTGGGCAAGGACCCCGTCGTCGTACGCGACCTGCCCGGCTTCGCCACCTCCCGACTCGGGGTCACCCTCGGGCTGGAGGCGATCCGGATGGTCGCCGACGGGGTGGCCAGCCCCGCCGACATCGACAAGGCGATGGTGCTCGGCTACCGACACCCGATCGGCCCGCTGGAACTCACCGACCTGGTCGGCCTCGACGTGCGGCTGGACATCGCCCGTACCCTCCAGGCCGCCTACGGGGACCGCTTCGCGCCGCCGCCGCTGCTCGTGCGGATGGTGGACGAGGGGCGGCTGGGTAAGAAGTCGGGGCACGGCTTCTACGTGTGGAACGACGGGGTCAAGCAGTGAGCGCGAGGAGTGAGCTCGCGAGCCCCGCAGTCGCGAACGGAAGGCGGGCGCAGTGAGCGGGCTGCGGATCGAGGAGCGGCCGGACCGGCTGGTGGTGACCCTGGACCGGCCGGAGAAGCGCAACGCCATCGACGCCGACCTGATCGCCGAGCTGCACCAGGTCTGCGCCGAGTTGGAGGCGCGCCCCCGGCTGCTGCTGCTCACCGGTGGCACGGCCGGCATCTTCGCCGGTGGCGCCGACATCGCCCAGCTCCGGGAGCGGGGCCGCACGGACGCCCTGGCCGCGATCAATTCCGCCGCCTTCGCGCGGATCCGGGCGTTGCCGATGCCCACGGTGGCCGCCGTCGACGGCCCGGCGCTGGGCGGTGGCGCGGAACTGGCGTACTCCTGTGATCTGCGGGTGTGCACGGCGCGGGCGGTCTTCGGTCAGCCGGAGGTGCGGTTGGGGATCCTGGCCGGCGCGGGCGCGACGCACCGGCTGCCCGCGTTGATCGGTGAGGGCCGGGCCAAGGAACTGCTCTTCACCGGCCGCCGCGTGGACGCCGCAGAGGCGCTGCGCATCGGTCTGGTGAACCGGGTGGTGGACGAGCCCGACGAGCTGCTCACGGTGGCGCACGCGGTGCTCGACGAGATCGCCCTGGGCTCCCCGCTGGCGCTGCGGCTGACCAAGCTGGCAGTGGACGCGCCGGCCGCCGCGCACCCACATCTCGACCTGGTCAGCCAGGCGGTGCTCTTCGAGGACGAGGAGAAGCACCGGCGGATGACCGAGTTCCTGGAGCGCCGCCGGCCGCGCTGACTCCCGGAAACGAAACGGCCGCACCGACGCTCGCGCCGGTGCGGCCGTTTCTCGCCTGTGGTGTTACTGCCGGATCTGCACTCCGCTGTCGGCCAGCGAACGGATCACCGAGGCCGACTCGACGAAGCCGATGATCAGTACGGCGTCCGCGCCGAAGTCCTTGATCTCCTTGGCGCCAGCGGTGAAGTCCACCGGGGGAGCCTTGGCGTCGGCGGGCGGCTCGTAGTTGAGCAGCTTGAGGCGGTCGCTCGTGATGCCGGCCTTCTCCAACTCGTCACGGACGGTGCCCTGCAGGCCCTCACCGTAGGAGTCCTTGCGGGCGACGATGACGATCTTCTGCGATCCGTCGCGGAGGATGACATCGGCAAGCGCCCGGCCCTGGAGGCTGTCCGGCGGCGCGGTGCGGAAGTAGAGGCCCCCGTCGTCCACGTCGGTCAGGCTGCTGTCGGTGTTGGACGGGGAGAAGAGGATCTTCCCGGCCTGCACCACGTCCGGCAGCACAGCCCGGGAGATGCCCGAACCGCCCGCGCCGATGATCACGCTGACGCCCCCGGCCACGTGCCTGGCCACCGTCGCCTTGGCCACCGCCGGGTTGGTGCCGTCGTCGCCCTCCACCCACGTCACCGGCTTGCCCAGCGCGCCACCGGCGGCGTTGATCTCCCGGATCGCCAGCGCGGCGCCGGCCGCCATCGGCGGGTAGGCGATCGACAGGTCACCGGTCTTCGGCAACAGGCCGCCCAGGATCAGCGGCGGCTGGTCCGGGTCCACGGTCGGCCGCTGCTTCTTCGGCTTCGGCGGCGTCTTGGTGCTCGCCGCCGACTCGATGCCCGCGCCGACGAACTCGGTCTTGCCGTCGTTGATCTGCTGCCCGTCGAAGGTCAGCGTGGCGTAACTCGCGGTGGCCGGCTCACCCTTGTCGGTGAAGCCCGCTCGGGTCAGCGAGACGCCGCGGTACTCGACGTCCTGCCCGTTGCGGGCCAGCGCCAGGCAACTAGCTGGGTCCTCGCAGCGCTGACCGTCATTGGTCACGGCGACGATCTGCTTCGCGATCGCCGCCGGGTCGGTGCTGCCGGCCAGTTGGGCGGCGAGCACGGCGACAACCACCGCGTCGTACGTCTCGGCGGAGTACACGTAGTCCGTCAGCGCCGGATTGACGGCCTTCAGTCGGCTCTTGAAATCGTCGGGCAGCGGTACGAGTGGCGTGGTGCCCTTCATCCCGTCGACGAGACTTGCGCGATCCTTCAACTCCGCGGGGTAGGAGTTGAGCATGTTGCCGTCCGTGCCATAGAGGCGCACCTGTTGGGCGCTTGACTCCTTGGCCTTGTCATCCCCGCAAGCGCTTGTGGCGAGCAGGATCGTCGCGCAGGCAGCCAGTGAGGCTACCCGCGAGCGGCGTGATACGAACATGGTCGTCCTTCCTCCGGCGAAGGTCCGCTGCGCACATTAGCGTGCCGAGGCCATCGGCGGGACCGTGGAGGTGGCGTAAAGCGCAGGTAGCTCGCATTGAACACGGACAGTGACGAGCGCCGGGGTCGCTTGACCGCCCGTCCTACTGTGCGCTGCGTGACCGACCTACCACAGCAGACGTTCGACGACGCGACCGCCGTGCTCCGCTCGGCGCTGACCGGAGATGGGGACGCGGTGGTGGGAGCATTCGACGCGGTCGTCGACCGAGCTGGCCTCAGCGGCGCGTACGGGGTGGCCTGGTGCCTGGCCGCGACGATGGTCGGCGACGCGCCAGCCGCCAGCGGGGCAGCGCTCGACTTCCCGGGCATCGATCAGGCCGACTACGACACCCGCTGGGTGGCCCGCTTCGTCAGCGCGTACGCCAATCGGGACGAACCGACCGGAGAGGCGCTGTTCGGCGCAGCGGCGGCCGACGGGCTGCTCCCGGACTGCCTGCTCACCCTCGCCGGCTCGACGATCGCCACCCTGCGCAGCCGCGCCGAGTGACACCCGTCGGGTCGCGACGTCCGGCGGGACGGACGCCGCGCCCGCGCGGCGTGACTCAGAACGCGTGGTACGCGATCAGCGGCTCGTACTCGTACCGCAGGTTCTCGAAGCGGACCTGGAAGTTCACGCCGTCCCGGACGTTCGTCGCCACCGTGGTCCAGCCCGAGTTGGGCGGGAGATTGACTGTCGTAGAGGACTGATCATCGATCGTGACGATGATAGCGATCGATCGATTGCGGCGCGGCCCGGGTGGTGTCCGACCCGTGTGATAGCTCTGTAGTCATGTCCGAGGCCATGCTGAGCAAGGTGCGTAAGCTGCTCGCCCAGGCCGAGGACCCGGCCTGCACGCCCGCCGAGGCGGAGGCGTTCACCGCCAAGGCGACCGAGTTGATCGCCCGCTACGGCGTGGACCGGGCGCTGCTCGCCGTCCGTGATCCGACCACCGACCCGGTCGGCGATCGGGTCCTGGACGTCGTCGCCCCGTACGCCCGCGACAAGGTCGGCCTGCTCGCCGCGGTCGCCGAACCACTGCGCTGCCGCTGCGTCCGCCGCCGGCAGGACAACGGCTTCGCGCTGCACCTGTTCGGCTTCGCCAGCGATCTGGAACGGGTGGACCTGCTCTTCACCTCACTGCTCGTGCAGGCGGCGCACGGCCTGGCCGCCACCGCGGTACCGGCCGACGACCATCCCGCCGCCTTCCGCCGGTCGTGGCTCGCCGGTTTCGCGGAGGTGATCGGAGGCCGGCTCTGGGCGGCGGAGACGGCCGCGGCCAGCGAGTCGGGGGCCCCGTCGGTGGCGCTGGTGTTGGCGGACCGGTCCGACCGGGTGCAGCGGCGGCTCGCCGAGCAGTACCCACGGCTGCGCACCGCACCGCCACGCAGGTTGGGCGGCACCGGCTTCGGGTCGGGTGCGGAGGCCGGCCGCCACGCGGACCTGGGTGGTCGGGACCTCGGCGGCACCACCAGACCGGCACGGCAACTCGGCCACTGACGGCCGCGTGACCCTCAGGGCCGGTGCCCAGGCCGCTGCTGACCGCCGGTGGCTCGGTGGTCGAGGGCTCGGGCTCTGACGACCCTTGGGGCGACGGTCAGGCGGGGGTGGTGGGCTGGTGGCGTGACACCGTCGCGACGTAGCGGGTGAGCAACTCGTGCCAGCCGGCGGTGAGGGCCTCGCGATATCCCTCGGCTGCCTCGCCGTGCCTGTCGAAGTGTCGATGCTCCAGCTCGACCCGGGTGCGCTCCGGCCCCTCGGCCTGGAACAGCACCTCGACCTCGCTCGCGCGCGCCGGATCCGGCACCGGCGCCCGGTCGGGGCCGATCTGCCAGACGAAGACCAACCGGCGCGGCGGGTCCCAGGTGAGCACCCGACCCCAGTCGGCGCGGAAGCCGTACGGGCCGATCTCGTAGAGCATCCCGCCAGCCCGCGACTCCATGCCCAACTCGGCGAGGGCATCCGGGCCGGACCAGGTGTATTCGGTGACCCACCAGTCGGTCAGCTCGTCGGTGAAGACCGCGAACGCGCGCTCGGCGGAGACCGGGACGTGGAGGCTGCACCGTAAGGAGAACCGGTCGACGTCCTGCCGGATGTCGGCCGGATCAGTCTCTTCCTGTCCCATAGGACCGGACCATACCGTCTGATGCCCGCGTGTGCAGCTTCGTGCCCTGCCCGCTTTCCGGACAGGCCGTTGTCGATCCGCCACGGACGGGATGCCCGGCCGGAAAGCGGGTAACCGCGCCGAACGGCACGGACGACCGGGCCGGTGTGCAGGCGGGCGGGAGAGCATGAGCGAGAGCGCGCAGCAGCGGGAGCCGGGCCGGGTGGACCCGGACGTCCTGCTCGACATTCCGAAGGTCTCCGTCGACTCGATCCGGCTGGCGGTCGACGGCCTGGACGCCGACCTGTCGCTGCGGGCCCGGGTGGCCAACCTGATCCAGGTCGACGCCGGCGTACGGGTGCACCTGAGCGGTGGCGAGCTGGACATCAACGGGGTGCACGCCGAGGCGCAGCTACGCGTGCGGTTGGAGCAGTTGACCAGGATCCTCGGGCGAGCGCTCGACACCCTCGACCACAACCCCCAGATCATCGAGGCGCTCGCGCGGACGGCTGTCACCACCCTCGACGACGTGAACCGCGGCGCGGAGCAGTCGGCCCAGGGGGCCGGGGCGGTCGAGGCGTCGGCGCGCCGCTCCGGCGGCGGACCCGGCGGGTCGGACCAGCAGGTGGGCTCCGCCGGCACCGTCGTCGGCCCGGTCCGAGCGGAAGCTGATCGGTCGGGTGGCGATCGATCCGGCGGCGATCGGTCGGGTGGCGATCGGTCGGGTGGCGACCAAGGCGGTGCCGGTCGGCTGGGT
This sequence comes from Micromonospora sp. NPDC049175, assembly GCF_043197345.1. Lineage (NCBI taxonomy): Bacteria > Bacillati > Actinomycetota > Actinomycetes > Micromonosporales > Micromonosporaceae > Micromonospora > Micromonospora sp. NPDC049175. The sequence continues at coordinate 434,663 of NZ_JBICSY010000002.1, forward strand.
ATTGGTCGGCCGGGAGCGGGTCGGCCGGGTTCGGGGCCACCTGCGGGAGGCCCTGAGCCGCACGCTGGTGGCCCGGGACCCAGCGCCGGGGGACCCGGGTTCCGAGCCGGTGGCAGTGGGCCAGGCGACAAGCCACGACGGGAGTCCGACGGTACGCAGGGCCACCACCCGACAGGCCGGCGACACGGGGAGCGGCACCACCCGGATGGGCAGCGACCGGCAGGTCCGGGCGATGGGCAGCGGCCGTCGGGGTCGGGCGATGGGCAGCGGTCGTCGGGGTCGGGCCGGGGCACCGAGGGCTGGGCGGAGTCGTCGTCGGGGTCGGATCGGGGCGCCGAGGGCCCGGCGCGGTCGTCGTCCGGGCAAGCCCGCAACCGACCCGGTCAGCCGTCCGCCACCGGGCCGAGCCCGTCCGCCACCGGGCCAAGCCCGTCCGGTGCTGGTGACGGCGGTAGTGGCCCCCTGGGTGGGGCGCAGGCCGCGGCGCAGAGCGCGGCTCAGCTCGCCGAGCAGGCGGGGGAGACGCTGCGACAGGCCGGGCGCAGCGTGTGGGAGGCGATCCAGAGCGGCATGGCCCAGCATCGCCAGCAGGGGCGCGACGACTGAACGGCCGGGCAGCCGGACCCGACGCCAACTCGTGATCGACTCGGGTTTGGCAATCCCGTGGCATCCCGCGCACTCGGACACCGCGATATCCGGGAAGTCGAGTGGATCACATTTCGGCGGGCCGGCGGGAAAGGCGCCAGAACAGCAAGATCCCCACCTGCGTTTCCGCTGGTGGGGACCTCTGTAGCCCGGCGAAAGGCTATGTGGCCAGGGGCGGGGTCGAACCGCCGACCTTCCGATTTTCAGTCGGACGCTCGTACCAACTGAGCTACCTGGCCGTGTCGCTCGGCCCATGTTACCCAACAACCGGACGAACCGGCGGCAGGGAGACATGCTCCGATACGCAGAACGCCGCGCGAGGCGCGGCGTCTAGCGCTGCGGTCCTGACGGGACTTGAACCCGCGACCTCCGCCTTGACAGGGCGGCGAGCACTCCAACTGCTCCACAGGACCTAGCTTGTGTTGCTCCGGCTTGCGCCGGTCGTGCCCCCAACGGGATTCGAACCCGTGCTACCGCCTTGAAAGGGCGGCGTCCTGGGCCGCTAGACGATGAGGGCGGCCCCGCCATCATTGCACATTTGCAACTTCAAGCGGACTTGCTCCCATCCGGCCCCGCCGGAGGCTTGGAAAGCATACGTGATGCCTGGTCGGTCAACAAAATCGGTATCGGCAGGGGCTTGGATCGGGTCGTAACCGCAGGTCAACGATGATCTAGTGGAGCTGGGCGACGCCGAAGCGCTGCTTCAGGTCCGCGATCAGACCGGGGCAGGCGGCGAGCGTCGCAGCCCGGTCGCCGCCCCCGTCGTGCAGCAGCACGATGGCTCCCGGGCGCGCGGCGGCGTGGACCCGCTTGCCGATCGTGGCCGCGCTCGGCTTGTCCCAGTCCTGTGGGTCGACCGACCAGTGCAGGGGGCGCATGCCGAGATCCTTCGCCACCCCGAGCACCTCCGACGTCCACCGGCCGCCTGGCTGCCGGTAGAAGGACACCTTCGCCCCGGGTGCCGCCGCCTGGATGGCCCTGTTGGTGCGGTCCAGGTCGGCCCTGATCTCGGCGACCGGTCGCCGTGCCAGGTCGAGGTCGTGCCGCCAACTGTGATTGCAGAGCTGGTGTCCCTCGCGGACGATCCGGCGGACCAGCTCCGGGTGACGCTGCACCTCGCGACCGACGACGCAGAAGGTGGCCGTCACCTTTGAGGCCCGCAGTTGGTCGAGCACCTTTGGCGTCCAGGCCGGGTTCGGCCCGTCGTCGAAGGTCAGGACCACCGGGCGCGCGCCGGTGTTGCGCCGCAGGCCGGCGGGGAGCTTGGCCGGCAGCGGCCGCAGCGGAGCCTTGGGCGGCTTGGCGACGGTGGGGTGCGGCGACGGCTTGGGTGTGATCGATTCCACCGGCTGCGGTGAGCCGGCGGCTGCGATGGTGCGGTCCGGTTGGGCACAACCGGACAAGACCAGCGCCATGGCGAGAACGGACGCCAGAACGGCGCGGGCTTGCATCTGCTTGCTCCCGGAGGGGTCGGGGGTAGGCGGAAACCCCGACGGTAGTTCACGCCGTCTCTCGGGCGACAGTGCGGTCAGTCACGCCTCGACTGGTCCAGTGAGTCACGGACCGCGACGGCGAGCGAGACGGCCTCGGCCAGGTCGATCGGCCGCACCACCCCGGCCGGCAGGGTGTCGGCGCGCCAACCGGGGCCGGCGGCGAGCACCAGCAGCGGGCGGCGGGGTGCCGCCAGCAGCGCGCTGAGCTGACCCGGGTCGGCGGTGGCCCGGGTGTGCGACCAGAGCACCACGGCGGCCGGTCCGGTCCGGTTGACCGCCTCCAGGAGGGCGGCGACCGGCACCCGGGCGCCGAGCGTCCGGTAGCTGACCCCGGCCTCCGCGAGCGCGGCGGCCAACGCCTCCAGCGGCAGGGTGTGCTGCTCCTCGTCCGCGCAGGAGAGCAGGATGCGGGCCGGCCCGGTGGGAACCGTGGCCCGACTGGCCGCCGCGAGCGCCTCCGAGATGCAGCGGGACACCAGGTGTTCCACCTCGATGAGGCCCGCGGTGGCGGCGTGGCGTTCGCCGATGCCGGCGAGGACCGGGCGCAGCAGGCCCTCCCAGGTGGCGATGACCCCGCCAGCCGCCAGGGCGTGCGCGATGGTCTCGCTGATCGCCGCGGCGTCCAACCGCATGGCGGCGCGGGCCAACCCGCGGGCTGCCGGTCCGGCGCGGCCCACCGGGATGGAGCCGCCGCCGTCCCGGCCCGGTCGCTGGATCCGGGTGGGGGCGACGGTGTCGGTGGGCAGCGGATCCGGTGTCTGGCGGGCCCAGCGGGCCGCCTCGGCGGGGCTCACCCCCTCGGCGGTGAGCCGTCGCATGATCTCGAGGCGGGCCAGGTCGCTGGGCGTGTACCGGCGGTGGTGACCGGGGATGTGCTCGCTGGGCCCGAGCCCGTAGCGCTGATGCCAGGTGCGCAGGGTCGTCACCGCGACCCCCAGCCGGCGTGCGACCGCGCCCGCGCTCAGCGCCTCATCGACCACCCGACCGCTCCGCCGTGTCATCCGCCGACGATCCGGGCGGGGTCACGGCCGGATCGGGTACGCCCGACGCGGCGCCCGAGGGGTGCAGTAGCCGGTTCACCACCCCGCCCAGCCAGGGCGCGTACGACCGCGGGTCGAGGTCCAGCTCGGCTTCGAGTGCGGCGGGGTCGGCCCACCGCAACTCGGCGACCTCGTCCGGGTCCGGCAGCAGTGGGGCCGCCGGCAGGAAATCGCCCCGCAGCACGTGGTCGTACTCGAATTCGACCCGACCGGTGGCCGGGTCCTCGGCGTAGTAGACGTAGACGCCGACCTCGGTCAACTCGACCGGGCCCGCGCCCAACTCCTCACGCAGCCGCCGGTTGGCCGCCTCGGCGAGCGACTCGCCCGGCCGGGGGTGGCCGCAGCAGGAGTTGGCCCAGCGCAGCGGGAACCGGGTCTTGACGGCGGCCCGGCGTTGGAGCAGCACCTGGCCGTCCGGGTCCACCAGCAGCACCGAGAAGGCCCGGTGCAACTGCCCCGGGGGCTGGTGTGCGGCCGCGACAGTCAACTCGCCGTGGGCCTTGCCGGTCTCGTCGACCAGCTCGACCAGGTGCTCCTCGCGGCTTGTCATCGGCCTTCCCCAGTGATCCGGCCAGCGGCGAGCTTGCCGGAGATGAGCACCATCGGCACGCCCACCCCGGGCTGGGTGCCGGAGCCGACGAAGACCACGTTCGGCAGGTCGCGGTGCAGGTTCGACGGGCGGAACGGGCCGGTCTGGAAGAGGGTGTGCGCGGCGGCGAACGGGGTGCCGGCGGCCATCCCCTGCTCCTCCCACTCGGCGGGGGTGATCGTCCGCAGCACCTCGACCCCGGCGCCGAAACCGACGTAGCCGCGCTCCTCCAGGGTGCCGATCAGCTGGTCGCCGTAGCGCTGGGTCAGGTCGCCGCGCCAGTCGAACGGGGCCCGGTGCAGGTTGGGCACCGGGGCGAGCACGTAGTAGGTGTGCCGGTCCGGTGGGGCCACGGTGGGGTCGGTCCGACTCGGGTTGGTCACCAACAGCGACGGGTCGGTCATCAACTCGCCCCGCCGGATGACCTCATCGAAGGTGCCCTTCCACGCGCGTCCGAAATGGATGTTGTGATGGGCGATCTTCGCATAGGCCTGTCGGGACCCGACGTGCAATACGACGCAGGACGGCGAGTACGTGAGACGACGCCGTGGCGCGGCGGGGAGCAGGTCCCGATAGGCGATCGGGAGGTCGGGGTTGAGCACCACGACGTCCGCCCGCACCAGCTCTCCGTCGGCGGTGAGCACACCTGTGGCACGGCCGTTCACCGTCTCTACCCGGGTCACCGTCGTGTCGTACCGGATCTGCACGCCGTGCTTCTCGGCGGCGCCCGCCATGGCCTTGGAGACGGCGTGGATGCCGCCGCGCGGGAAGTAGACCCCGGCCACCGAGTCGAGGTACGCGATGACCGCGTAGATGGCGAGCGCGTCGTGCGGCGCGAGGCCCGCGTACATGGCCTGGAAGGAGAAGATCCGCTGGGTACGCGGGTCCCGGAAGAATTGGTTGATCTTCGTCTGGAGGCGTCGGAAGGCCCCGCCGCCGAGCAGCTTGAGGAGGTTGCCGGTGATCAGGTCGGTGGGCGCGTCCAGGTTGCGTTCGATGAAGTCGGTCCGCTCCAGCCGCCACAGCTCCCGGGCGTACTCGACGAAGCGCAGGTAACCGTCGGCCTCGCGCGGCCCGCAGACCCGGGAGATCTCGGCGGCCATCCGCGTGGTGTCGGTGAGTACGTCCAGGGTCGAGCCGTCGGGGTAGTACGCCCGGTAGGCCGGATCGAGCGGGGTCAGGTCGAGCCAGTCGCGCAGTTCCTCGCCGACCGCGCCGAGCGCCTCGGCGATCAGGTCGGGCATGGTGAGCACGGTCGGGCCGGTGTCGAACTCATAGCCGTCCACGGCGAGCCGGCCGGCCCGCCCGCCGGGCACCGGCTCACGCTCCAGCACGGTGACCTGTCGCCCGCTGCCCGCCAGGTGCAGCGCGCAGGCGAGCCCGCCCAGGCCGGCCCCGACGACCACCACCCGGTCCGTCCGTCCTGTCACCGTCCGCACGTGACCACCTCCTCGTCCAAGTCGCTCATCAGGCCCGCCGGTTGGCAGCGGCGGTGGCCAGCCCGGTCAGCGCGGTCCGCGCCGTCTCGTCCACGGGTGCGGCGTCGAGCGCGGCCAGCGCGTCGCCGACCCGCTCGGCGATCATCTGCTCCACCCGGGTCACCGCGCCAGTCTCGGCGACCAGCTCGGCGAGGGTGTCGACCGGTCCGTCGGCGGCCCGCTCCAACGCCGTGAGCTGGGCCGGTGTGGCCAGCTCACGGGCCAGCATGAGCAGCGCGGTCGGCTTGCCGGTGCGCAGGTCGTCACCGGCCGGCTTGCCGGTGGCCGCCGGGTCGCCGTAGACGCCGAGCAGGTCGTCGCGGAGCTGGAACGCCTCGCCGACGGCCAGGCCATAGCGGGTGTAGGCGGAGACCAGCGGGTCGTCGGCGGGCACCCCGGCCAGGCAGGCGCCGAAGAGCAGTGGGCGCTGGACCGTGTAGCTGGCGGTCTTGTAGCGGGCCACCCGCAGCGCCCGGTCGACCGACCAACTCGCCGGGTCGTTCTCGCCGAGCACGTCGAGATATTGCCCGGCCACCGTCTCCACCCGCATCTGGTCGTAGCAGCGCCGCACCTCGAACAGTCGGGCCGACGGCACCGTGGCGTGGGCCAGCAACTGGTCGGCCCAGACCATGCAGAGGTCGCCGATGAGCACGGCCACGGCCTCGCCGAACCGCCCGGGATCACCGCGGTGGCCGGCCTGGACGTGCTGGTCGGCGAGCGCGACGTGTGCGGTGGGCCGGCCGCGACGGGTGGTGGAGGCGTCCATCACGTCGTCGTGCACCAGGGCGAAGGTGTGCAGCAACTCCAGCGCGGCGAGCGCGGGCAGCACGGGCGACAGGGCCTCGGCGCCGCCGACCGCCCCGCGCCAACCCCAGTAGGCGAACGTGGGCCGGATCCGCTTGCCGCCGAGGAGGACTGCCTCTCGCGCGGAGGCGGCGAAGGAGCCCATCGAGGTGTCGATCTCGGTGAGGGAGTCGACCTCGGCGTCGAGGAAGGCCGTCAGGGTCTCGTCGACCGCCGTGACCAGCTCATGGGTGTACGCGGCCAGCACGGCCCGGACCGGGTCGTCCCGGTCGGCCTGCGCTGCCGCCGCCATACGAGTCGCATTGCCCGCAACTGCGTCGTTGGCCATGCGGCTGAGCGTACCCTAGGCTACGAGTTGCGTCGATTGGTGCGTCGATAAATGAGGGAGGGCCGGTGGAAACTGATCTCACCGCTGCCTATGACCGGTGCCGTGAGCTGCACAAACGTCACGGCCGCACCTACTATCTCGCCACCCGACTGCTGCCCGCATGGAAACGACGACATGTGCACGCCCTCTACGGGTTCACCCGCTACGCGGACGAGATCGTCGACCGCACCGAGGACCTGCCGCCGGCCGAGCGGGCCGTCCGCCTCGACGACTGGGCCAGCCAGTTCGTCGCCGGCCTGCGCGGCGCGTCGGTCGCCGACCCGCTGCTGCCGGCCGTGCTGCACACGATCGCCGTCTTCGATCTCGACCGGGACGACTTTGCGTCGTTTCTGAAGAGCATGGCGATGGATCTGACCGTCACCGCGTACCCGACCTACGACCACCTGCTCGACTACATGGAGGGCTCGGCGGCGGTCATCGGCACCATGATGCTGCCGATCCTGGGCAGCTCCGACCCGGCGGCGGCACGGGAGCCGGCCCGGCAGCTCGGGTTCGCCTTCCAACTCACCAACTTCATCCGGGACGTCGCGGAGGACCTCGACCGGGGCCGCACCTACCTGCCGGACGAGGATCTGGCGAAGTTCGGGGTCACCCGCGACGAACTGGTCGAGGCCCGCGCCCGGGGCCGCGGCACGCCCCGGACCCGTGAGCTGATCGAGTACGAGGTGACCCGCGCCCAGGCGCACTACGCGGCCGCCGCGCCGGGCATCACCATGCTGGCGCCGGCCTCGCAGGCCTGCATGCGCACCGCGTACGCCCTCTACGGCGGCATCCTCGACGAGGTCGCCGCGCAGGACTACGACGTCTTCGCCCGGCGCGCCGTGGTGCCGCAGCGGCGACGGATGGCGGTGGCCGCACGCGCCCTGCTCACCTCGACCGGTACGCCGGTCACCATCCCCGGGCCGACCGTCGACCCGGAGGCCCGGTGACCGCCGGCACCGCCATCGTGCTCCTCACCCGCGACCTGCGGGTACACGACCACCCGGCGCTGGCCACCACCTGCGCGGCCTTCGACCGGGTGGTCCCGCTGTACGTGCTCGACCCGGAGTTGGCCGACCTGTCCGCCAACCGCACCCGGTTCCTGCACCAGGCCCTCGCCGACCTTCGCGCCGAGCTGCGCGAGCGCGGCGGCGACCTGGTGGTACGCCACGGTGACCCGGTGGCCGAGACGATCCGGCTGGCCGGCGAGGTCGGTGCCACAGCCGTCGCGCTCTCCGCCGACGTCAGCAACTACGCCCGCCGTCGGGAGCGGCGGCTGCGCGCCGAGTGTGAGCGCCACCGGCTGCACCTGCGATCGTTTCCCGGGCTGACCGTGGTCGAGCCCGGCGCGTTGCGGCCCGGTGGCGGCGGTGACCACTACCGGGTGTTCAGCCCGTACCACCGGGCCTGGGCGGCCAACCGGTGGCGCGAGGAGTTGGCCGCGCCGCGCCGGGTGACGTTGCCCGGCGGTGTGCGCGTGGGCAGCCTGCCGAAGCCGCCGGCCGGGGACTCGCCGGACGCGGCGGCCGGCGGCGAGCGGGTCGCCCGGCAGCGGCTCACCGACTGGCTGCCCGACCTGGACCGCTACGGCGACCAGCACGACGACATGGCCGGCGACGACACCTCCCGACTCAGCCCGTACCTGCGCTTCGGCTGCGTGTCCCCGCTGGCGGTGGCCAACCGCGCCGGGGACCGGTCCGGGCCGTTCGTCCGGCAGATCTGCTGGCGGGACTTCTACTACCAGGTCACCGCCGCCTTCCCGGAGATCTCCACCGCGGCGTACCGGCGGGGTGCCACCGAGCAGTGGCGCTACGACGACGACGCGCTGGCCGCCTGGACCGAGGGACGGACCGGGATGCCGATCGTCGACGCCGGGATGCGGCAGATGCGTACGCAGGGCTGGATGCACAACCGGGCCCGGTTGATCACCGCCGGCTACCTGACCAAGCACCTCGGGCAGGACTGGCGTGCGGGGGTGAAGGTGTTCTTCCGCTGGCTGCTCGACGGCGACGTGGCAAACAACTCCGGCAACTGGCAGTGGGTCGCCGGCACCGGCAACGACACGAAGCCGTACCGGGGGTTCAACCCGGTCCGGCAGGCCGAACGGTACGACCCGGCCGGCGACTACGTGCGCCGGTGGGTGCCGGAGCTGGCGACCGTGCAGGGCAAGGCCATCCACCAGCCCTGGAGGTTGCCCGAGCAGCTCCGGCGCGGCCTGGACTATCCGCCGCCGCTCGCGGTGCCGGGCACCGACCCCGTCTGGCTGCGCTGATCAGAGCACCGAGTGCAGCGCCTCGGCCAGTTCGTCGACCCGGTCGTGCTCGGCGAGCTGCGCCGTGGCGTACGCGATGGTGTAGCCGCGCTCCGGGTCGGCCCACGCGCTGCTGCCGCCGAGGCCACCCATGCCCCAACTGCCGTCCGGCTCCCACTGCATGCCCAGCGTCCAGCGGGCCTGGCGGTCCAGCACCAGGTCCGGCCCGTCGTACTGGACCCGGGTCGCCTCCGCCACCAGTTCCGCGCCGAACAGCCGGACGCCGTCCAGGGTGCCGCCGGCGAGCAGGCCGGCGTAGAGGCGGGCCAGGCCGGACGCGGTCGCGTGCAGGTTGACGGCCGGCATCTCGGCGCCCCGCCACAGCGGGCTGTTCAGCACGGCCACGTCCAGTCCACCGGCCGGGTTGCCCATCGCCCGCGCCCGCAGCGAGCCCGGCTCGCCGAGCTTCCGAACCGGCCACCCCGGGTCGCCGTAGCGCATCTCGGCGCAGCGGCGCTGGTCCGCCTCGGCCAGCCCGAAACCGAGGTCGAGCCGCCACGGACCGGCGATCTCCTCGGCCAGGAACCGGCCCACCGACCGCCCGTCGACCCTACGGACCAGCTCACCCACCAGGTGCCCGTACGTCCAGGCGTGCTCGCCGGCCACCGAGCCCGGCGACCACTCGGGGTCGGCGGCGGCCAGGTCGCCGGCGAGCAGCGCCCAGTCGGCGACCGCGGTGGCGGGCCGGGGCACCGGAAAGGTCGGCAGCCCGGCGGTGTGCGACAACACCTGGCGCACGGTGGCGGGGGTGCGGAACTCGGGCCAGTACCGCTCGACGGGCGCGTCGAGGTCCACCCGCTCCCGGTCGACGAGCATCAGCAGACAGAGCGCGGCCACCGGCTTGCCGACCGAGTAGACGTTGGCACGTGTGTCCGGCCGCCACGGTTCGCCGTCCGGCCCGGCGCCGGCCCGGAAACCGCCGACCAGGTCGACGACCGGCTGTCCGTCGTACCAGATGGTGAGGCCGGCGCCGGTCTCCCGGCCGGAGGTGAACAGGTCGTGGAAACAGTCCCGGACCGGAGCGAAGCGTGCGTGCATCCCGTCACCGTAGGCGCCCCGGACCGGTGAGCGCGCCGACTTTTCGTCCGCCCCGGTGGTTGCGGCGGTGTCGCTGGGGGATGCTGTTGCGGTGGCGGAGCCGGAGTTGGTGGATGTTGTGGTGGTGGGACTCGGGGTCGGCGGCGAGGAGGTCGCCGAGCGACTCGCCGAGGCCGGCCTGAGTGTCGTCGGCGTCGAGCGGGACCTGGTCGGTGGGGAGTGCCCGTACTGGGGCTGCATTCCCAGCAAGATGATGATCAGGGCCGCCAACGCGCTCGCCGAGGCCCGTCGGGTCGACGGCCTGGCCGGGACGGCGCAGGTCCAGCCGGACTGGGCGCCGGTGGCGAAGCGGATCCGCGAGGAGGCCACCGACACCTGGGACGACACGGTCGCGGCCGACCGGTTCACGGGCCTGGGCGGTCGGTTGGTGCGCGGCAGCGGCCGGTTCGACGGCCCGCGCCGGGTCCGCGTCGGTGACCAGGTGTTCGAGGCCCGGCACGGGGTCGTGGTGGGCACCGGCACCCGTCCGTCGGTGCCGCCGATCGACGGCCTGGCCGACACCCCGTACTGGACCAACCACCAGGCGATCGAGGCCGACCAACTGCCGGAGTCCCTGCTGGTGCTCGGCGGCGGCGCGATCGGGCTGGAACTGGCCCAGGTCTTCGCCCGCTTCGGGGTACGCGTCACCGTCGTGGAGGCACTCGACCGGGTGCTGGCCGTCGAGGAGCCGGAAGCGTCCGACGTCGCCGCCGCGGCGCTGCGCGCCGACGGCGTGGAGATCCACACGGGGGTACGCGCCGAGCGGGTCGCGCACGACGGGACCCGGTTCACCCTGCACGGTGGCGGCGGCGTCGAGTTCACCGCCGACCGGCTGCTGGTGGTCACCGGGCGCAAGGCCCACCTGGAAGAACTCGGGTTGGACACGATAGGCGTGGACGCCGGCCAGCGTTACCTGCCGGTCGACGACCGTCTGCACGTCACCGACGACGTCTGGGCGGTCGGCGACGTGACCGGCGAGGGCGCCTTCACCCACATCGCCATGTACCAGGCGGGCATCGTAATCGCCGACATCCTGGCCCGCGCCCGACAGGCAGCCGCGGGAGCGGACGCCAGCGGCACGTCAAGCGTGGTCGGTGGCGCGATGGGTGCGTCCAGCTCACTGGCCGCAAGCGGGTCGAGCGGCTCGGCCGGCACCGTCCCGCGAGCCGACTACCGTGCGCTTCCCCGGGTGACCTTCACCGATCCCGAGGTGGGCGCGGTCGGGCTCACCGAGCGGCAGGCCCGCGAGCGGGGCATCAACGTGCAGGTCGGTTTCACGAAGCTCGGCAGCTCCACCCGAGGTTGGATCCACCGGGTCGGCGACGACGGTTTCATCAAGCTCGTCGCGGACGCCGACCAGGGCGTGCTGATCGGCGCGACGTCGGTCGGCCCGGCCGGCGGCGAGGTGCTCTCCGCACTCGTGGTGGCGGTGCACGCGGCGGTGCCGCTGAGTCAGCTCCGGCACATGATCTACGCCTACCCGACCTTCCACCGCGCCATCGAGTCCGCACTACGCGACCTGTCCTGACGCCCGTGCCGTGCCGTGCCGGGCCGCGCCGCGCCGTGCCGCGCCGGGCCGCGCCGCGCCGCGCCGGGCCGTGCCGTGCCGCGCTGGGCGGCGCCGGGCCGCGCCGCGCCGTTCGCGGGTGATCCACTCGACTTCATGAAAGTCGCGGTGTCCGGGGCCCCTCGACACCGCGACTTCCTGAAAGCCGAGTCGATCAAGGAAGAATGCGGCAGCTAGCCGGCAAACGGCAAGCATTTTGCTGTTCATTTCTTTCAGTGTGGTGACGTACGATTGCGACCGTGACCAAGCGGTTGACTGAAGTTGCCAAGAAGGCGGGCGTCAGCGAGGCCACCGTCAGTCGGGTGCTCAACGGCCGTGACGGGGTTTCCGAGTCGACCCGGACCGCCGTGCTGACCGCGCTCGACGTGCTCGGTTACGAGCGGCCGACCAAGCTGCGTGGCGAACGCGCCCGGCTGGTCGGGCTGGTGTTGCCCGAGTTGCAGAACCCGATCTTCCCGGCGCTGGCCGAGGTCGTCACCGGGACGCTCGCCCAGCGTGGTTACACCCCGGCTCTCTGCGCCCGGACCATCGGCGGGGTGTCCGAGATGGACTACGTGGAGATGCTCCTCGACCATCAGGTCTCCGGGGTGATCTTCGCTGGTGGCTCGTACGCGCTCGCCGACGCACGACACGACCACTACCGTCGACTGACCGACCGGGGCCTTCCCGTCGTGCTCGTCAACGCGGGCGTGGACGAGCTGGGGTTCCCACGTGTCTCCACCGACGACGCGGTCGCGGTCGAGCAGGCGTACGGGCACCTGCGCTCGCTCGGGCACGAACGGATCGGGATGGTGCTCGGCCCGGAGGGGCACGTGCCGTCCCGACGCAAGTTGGACGCGATGATCCGGGCCGCGGGCTGGGACGAGGCCGACGCCGAGTGTGTCGAGCGGTCCAGCTTCTCGATGGAGGGTGCGCGGGTCGCCGCGACGAAACTTGTCGAGCGGGGCGTGACAGGCATCATCTGCGCAAGTGACGTCCTGGCGTTGGGCACGATCCGGGCGGCCCGGCGGTTGGGGCGCTCGGTGCCGGCGGACGTGTCGGTGGTGGGCTTCGACGACTCGGCGTTCATGACGTGCACCGACCCGCCGCTGACCACAGTGCGGCAGCCGATCGAGACGATGGGGCAGGCTGCCGTTGACCTGCTGGTCACCCAGATCGAGGGTGCCGGCGTGCTGCACGACGAGTTGCTGTTCGAGCCCGAGCTGGTGGTCCGCGGCTCGACCGCCCCCGCCCCCGGTCGTTAGCGACCACCGCCCCCGTTCCACCCGACGCTTCGGCCGTCGACCGCTCCAGGCGGTCGGCGGCCGTTTTCGTCGCTGCGTACGGCGAGCAGCATCGACCTGCCCGAATGGCCCGCCATAAGGGATCAAAAGCCGTCATATCCGGCTGCTTTCACGAGCTTGCCAACATCTGCCGTAATCACGTCGTGTCCTTTCGGAACAGGGTCGATACCTTGCCGAAATGAGTCCTCCTCGCTACAGTGACTCCACTCACACCTGGCTCCGACGCAGCTACTGGGCGTCAGGTCGTATCACCGCAGATCAGCGAAGGTCATTGGAGTCACCCGTTCCCGAAGGGATGGACAGATGTCCGTACCGCAATACCGAAAGGCTGCGGCGGTTGCGCTCGTGGCCGGCCTGGGGCTCAGTCTCACGGCGTGCTCCACGAAGAGCGACGACAAGGACACGACCGCCGGCGGCAAGGTCACCATCACGGTCGACTGCCAGCCGGTCGGCGCCCAGAAAGAGCTGTTGAAGAACTGGAACGACGACGTCGTCGAGTTCCAGCGGCAGAACCCGGACATCGTCGTCAAGAGCGTCAGCGTCGGCGAGCAGTGCAACAACCCGCCGGACTTCACCGCCCGCCTCGCCGGCGGCACCGTGACCGACGTGTTCTACGGCTACATGACCGACCTTCAGCAGGTGCTGGACTCGGGCCAGGCGATGGACATCACCCAGTACGCCAACAAGGACACGATCTCCACCTGGGACAGCGTCGACCCGGCGCTCAAGGAGGTCTTCACCGACGGCGGCAAGCTCTACGCCGTGCCGGTCAAGAACTACTCGATGGGTCTGGTCTACAACAAGGCCCTGTTCCAGCAGGCCGGGCTCGACGTCAACAACCCGCCGAAGACCTGGGCCGACGTCCGGGCCGCCGCCAAGAAGATCTCCGCACTCGGCAACGGCATCGCGGGCTACTCGGAGTACAGCGCCGGCAACACCGGCGGCTGGCACTTCACCTCCCTGCTCTACTCGCAGGGCGGCCGCGTGCTGACCGAGGACGGCAAGAAGGCCGACTTCAACAACGCCCAGGGCAAGCAGGTCCTACAGAACATCAAGGACATGCGGTACGGCGACAACAGCATGGGCGCCCGTCAGTTGCTGCAGTGGGGTGACCTGCTCACCAACGCCGGCGCGGGCAAGGTCGGCATGTTCATCGGCGCACCGGACGCCACCCAGGCGATCGTCAGCCAGTTCCAGGGAAAGTTCCAGGACTGGGCGATGGCTCCACTGCCTGGCCAGGACGGTGCGGCGAAGGGGACGCTCGGCGGCGGAGAGGGCTACTTCTTCAAGAAGGACCTGACCCCCGAACAGGTCAAGGCCGGCATGAAGTGGATCGCGTACCAGAAGCTGACGCCGGGCAAGGGCCAGTTCGACTACGTGCGGGCCAAGCCGCAGAACTACCCGGTGGGTCTGCCCCAGCCGCTGCTCTTCGCCAACGGCAGTGCGGCGCAGAAGCAGGAGCTGGAGCTGCGCAAGGCGAACGCGAACGTCGACACGGCGAACTTCGCGCTCTTCGAGGCCACCCCGGTGCCGATCAAGGGTGAGCCGCGCAACGCGCAGGCGGTCTACGCGGTGCTGGATGCCGCGATGTCAGGGGTGCTGACCAACCCGAACGCGAACATCGACGCGCTGCTCAAGACCGCCGAGGAGAAGGTCAACAAGCTCCTCGCCGCGGAGAGCTGACCGATCGTGTGGGGGCCGGGACGCCGACCCGGCCCCCACACCGTCCGCACCACGTCGTCGACGTCACCGACTCAACCAGGAGTTGCCTTGGCGATCACCACCGTCCCGGAGACCCCCAGGAAACCGGGCCGCCCGCCGTCGCCGTACTCGGCGGGGCCGCAGCGCACAAGCCTCGGCCGCAAGGTACGGGACAACCTCACCGGGCACGCGTTCCTGATCGGCGCGGTGCTCTGCTTCGTCGTCTTCTCCTGGTACCCGATGGTCCGCGGCGTCGTGATGAGCTTCCAGCGGACCCGGCGCGGCGAGACGACCTGGGTGGGCTGGGACAACTACTCCCGCATCATCGACGACCCCAGCTTCTGGACGGCCTGGCAGAACACCTTCTACTTCACGGTGCTCGCGCTCGTCCTCGGGTACGTGGTGCCGTTCTTCGTGGCGGTCCTGCTCAACGAGTTCCGGCACGCCAAGGGGTACCTGCGGATCCTTGTCTACCTGCCGGTGATGCTGCCGCCCGCCTCCGCGCTCTACCTCTTCAAGTTCTACGCGTACGACCCCAGCGAGGCGGGGCTCTTCAACGCGATCCTCAAGGCGCTGCACCTGCCCACCTCGCAGTGGATGCAGTCGCCGGAGATGACGATGCCGGCGATGGTGATCGCGTCGACCTGGATGAACATGGGCGGCGCCGTTCTCATCTACCTGGCGTCCCTGCAGGGCATCCCCGGTGAGCTCTACGAGGCGGCCGAACTCGACGGTGCCGGGATCTGGAAGCGGATCCGTCACGTGACGATCCCGCAGACCCGGCTGATCCTCGCGCTCCTGGCGATGATCCAGATCGTCGCCACGATGCAGCTCTTCATCGAGCCCCTGATCCTCGCCAACGGTGCGGGCGCGGAGGACTCCGCGACCACCGTGGCGTACCTCATCTACCAGCACGGGTTCTTCCAGAACGACCTCAACGGCGCCGCCGCACTGGGCGTGATCATGCTCGTGGTGCTGGCTGGCTTCTCCGCCGTGTACCTGCGGCTGAGTGCGAAACAGGACTAGGACGGCGAGGAATGGCACAGGAATCCGGCACCCGGACCCTCATCTCCCATGCCCAGCTCAGTCGGGGGCGCGGCAGGATCATCTACTGGACGCTGCTGGTCGTCGTCGTGGCGGGATTCACTCTCGTCTTCCTCGGGCCGCTCTACTGGATGGTGACCGGCGCGCTCAAGTCCGGCCAGGAGATCGCGCAGACCCCACCGACGCTGTTTCCGAAGGACCCCCAGCCGCAGAACTACATCGACGCCTGGAACAACCTGGAACTCGCCAAGCTGCTGTTCAACACGTTCTACTACGCGATCGGCGCGGTGCTGTTCCAGCTCGTCCTCGATGCGGCAGCCGCGTACTCCCTGTCCAAGCTCCGGCCGATCTTCGGCAACGTGATTCTCGCGCTGATGCTGGGCACGCTGATGATCCCGGCGATGGTTCTCATCGTCCCGCAGTACGTAACAGTTATCGACCTGCCGATCGTGCACCTCAACCTGCTCGACTCGCCGTTCGCTATCTGGTTGCCCCTGGTGGCGAACGCATTCAACATCTTCCTGTTGAAGCGGTTCTTCGACTCGATTCCGGAGGAGTTGATGGCCGCCGCCCTGGTGGACGGGGCGACGTCGCTGCGTACGCTCTGGTCGATCATCCTGCCGATGTCCCGCCCGATCCTCGGCGTCGTCGCGATTCTGGCCATGACGGCAGTCTGGAAGGACTTCCTCTGGCCGAAGCTGGTCATGCCCTCGCCGGAGACCCGGACGGTGAGCGTCGGCATCTACTCCTTCGCGGGCGGAACCCCCGAGAACGTGGTGATCGCCGCGTCGGTCATCGCCGCGATCCCGACAGTTATCGTCTTCCTGATCTTCCAACGCAACATCATGTCCGGTCTGACCACGGGCAGCATCAAGGGATAGCCGGCACCGCATCCTCCCGCGCGGCGAACAACGACAGTTCGCCCGACACATAACCAGGTCCGGCGAACCCGCCGACGTACTGACGCAGAAAGCAGGTGCTCGTGTCCACAGCTGACAGAAGTCCGTGGTGGCGTGGAGCCGTGATCTACCAGGTGTATCCCCGGAGCTTCGCCGACGGTAACGGCGACGGCATCGGTGACATCGCCGGCATCCGGTCCCGGCTGAACCACCTGTCCGCGCTCGGCGTCGACGCGATCTGGTTCAGTCCCTGGTATCCCTCGCCGATGGCCGACGCCGGCTACGACGTGTCCGACTACCGCGACATCGACCCGGTCTTCGGCAGCCTGACCGAGGTCGAGGCGCTGATCGCCGAGGCGCACGCGCTGGGCATCCGGACCATCGTCGACGTGGTGCCGAACCACTGCTCCGACGCGCACCCCTGGTTCCAGGCGGCGCTCGCCGGCGGGCCCGGAGCGCCGGAACGGGACCTGTTCTGGTTCCGGCCGGGCCGGGGCCCGAACGGCGACCAGCGGCCCACGGACTGGGTCGGCGAGTTCGGCGGCGAGACCTGGACCCGCACCACGAACCCGGACGGCACCCCCGGTGACTGGTACCTGCACCTGTTCGCCCCGCAGCAGCCGGACTTCAACTGGGACCACCCCCGGGTACGTGCGGAATTCG
The DNA here is from genome assembly GCF_043197345.1 of Micromonospora sp. NPDC049175. Classification (NCBI taxonomy): domain Bacteria; kingdom Bacillati; phylum Actinomycetota; class Actinomycetes; order Micromonosporales; family Micromonosporaceae; genus Micromonospora; species Micromonospora sp. NPDC049175. The sequence continues at coordinate 451,624 of NZ_JBICSY010000002.1, forward strand.
AGGACATCCTGCGGTTCTGGTTCGACCGGGGCGTGGACGGCATCCGGATCGACTCGGCCGGGCTCCTGGTCAAGGACGGCGAGTTGCCCGAGGTCCGACCGGACCACCCGCACCCGTTCCACGACCTCGACGGCGTGCACGACATCTACCGGGGCTGGCGTCGGGTCGCCGACGAGTACGCCGACCGTGCGTTGATCGGTGAGGTGTGGCTGCCGGACCGGCAGCGCTTCGCCAACTACCTGCGCCCGGACGAGCTGCACGCCGCGTTCAACTTCGACTTCCTCGGCTGCGCGTGGGACGCCTCGGCGCTGCGCGAGAGCATCGACGGGACGCTGAGCGCGCACGCGCCGGTCGGCGCACCGGCCACCTGGGTGCTCTCGAACCACGACGTCACCCGGCACGTCACCCGCTACGGTCGGGCGGACACCCGGTTCAGCTTCGCCGCCAAGCGCGAGGGGACCCCCACCGACCTGGAGCTGGGCACCCGTCGGGCCCGCGCCGCCGCGCTGCTCTCGCTGTCGCTGCCCGGCGCCGCCTACGTCTACCAGGGCGAGGAGCTGGGCCTCTACGAGGTCGAGGACATTCCGTACGCGCTGCGGCAGGACCCGATGTGGGAGCGGTCCGGCCGGATCGACCCGGGCCGGGACGGCTGCCGCGTACCCCTGCCCTGGGCCGGTGACGAACCGCCGTTCGAGTTCAGCCCCGCCGGCGCGGCGGCGCCCTGGCTGCCCCAGCCGGCCGACTGGAAGGACCGGACGGCACGCGCGCAGACCGGCGACTCCGCCTCGATGCTGGAGCTGTACCGGGCGGCGATCCAGGCGCGGAAGGCCGACCCGGCGCTCGGTGACGGTGAGCTGACCTGGCTGCCCGCCCCGGACGGGGTGCTCGCCTTCAGCCGTGGCGGTGGCTTCAGCTGCCTGGTCAACCTGTCCGCCGAGGCGGTGCCGATGCCAGTGCAGGGGGAGTTGCTGCTGGCCAGCGGACCACTCGACGACGGGTTGCTGCCGTCGGACACCGCGGTCTGGCTGCGTACCGCCGAATCCACCGACGTGCCGCGCGCGGCGGACGGCCCGGCCTGACCTGACTCTGCTCGCCGTGGTGCCGGCGGCTCGTCCCGGCCGCCGGCACCACCTCACCCACGGAAAGGAGGACCGGGGGGAACGCGTCACACCGCACCGACACGGGGGGATCTGGCCTGCCTGACGAAAGGGAGAGCGCAGCTCATGGCCAACCACACCACCGGCACCCCGCACCACCTCCGACACCCGACCCGGGCAGGGTTGGCCGCCATCGCCGCCACCCTGCTCGCCACCACCTCGGTGACAGTCCTCGCGGTCACCGGCACCGCGACTCCGGCCTCGGCGGCCGGGTTGTCCCCCTTCGATATTTCCGGCCGGGGCGCCACCGTCCCGTTCGTCGAGCAGGAGGCGGAGGAGGCCGCCCACAACGGCTCGAAGATCGGCCCGGACCGGCGCTACGGCACGCTGCCGTCCGAGGCGTCCGGCCGGGAGGCGGTCACCCTCGACAGCGTCGGTGAGTACGTCGAGTTCACCCTCACCGCTCCGGCCAACGCGGTCACCTTCCGGTACAGCCTGCCGGACAGCCCGTCCGGGACCGGCCGGGACGCCGCCATCGACCTGCGGGCCAACGGGTCGCTGCTGAGGTCGGTCCCGGTGACGTCGAGGTACGGCTGGTACTACGGCGGATACCCGTTCAACAACAACCCGGGCGACACGAACCCGCACCACTTCTACGACGAGACCCGGGCGATGTTCGGCAGCACTCAGCCGGCCGGCACGAAGATCCGGTTCCAGGTCTCCTCGACCGCCCAGTCGCCCTCGTTCACCATCGACCTGGCCGACTTCGAGCTGGTCGCCCCGGCGATCAGCAAGCCCTCCGGTGTGCTCGACGTGGTGACCGACTTCGGCGCCGACCCGAGCGGCGCGACCGACTCGACCGCGAAGTTCCAGGCGGCCGTCGACGCCGGCAAGGCCCAGGGCCGGGCGGTCTGGATCCCGACCGGCACGTTCACCCTCTGGGACCACGTGGTGGTCGACGGGGTGACCCTGCGCGGCGCGGGCCCCTGGTATTCGGTGCTCGGCGGCCGGCACCCCACCGAGCGCAACAGGTCGGTGGGCATCTACGGCAAGTACGTCCCCGGTGGCGGCTACACCGGCCCGGTCCGCGCGCACGAGGCGAACGGCCCGAGCCGCAACGTCACGCTGCGGGACTTCGCCATCATCGGCGACATCCGCGAGCGGATCGACGACGACCAGGTGAACGCCCTGGGTGGGGCGATGACCAACTCGGTGGTCGACAACCTGTGGCTGGAGAACACGAAGGTCGGGGCGTGGATGGACGGCCCGATGGACAACTTCACGATCCGCAACAGTCGCATCCTGGACCAGACCGCGGACGGGGTGAACTTCCACACCGGCGTGACCAACTCGACGGTGACGAACACGTTCGTCCGCAACACCGGCGACGACGCGTTGGCGATGTGGGCGCAGAGCGTGCCGAACGTCAACAACTCCTTCACCCACAACACCATCGGCGTGACCCTGCTGGCGAACCACCTGGTCAGCTACGGCGGTCGGGACATCAAGATCACCGATAACGTGACGGCCGACTCGCTGACCAACGGCGGCGGCATCCACGTCGCCAACCGTTATCCGGGCGTGCAGGGCGACACCGCGGTCCGGGGCACCTGGACGATCGCCCGGAACACGTTGATCCGCAACGGCAACTCGGACTACAACTGGAACTTCGGCGTCGGGGCGATCTGGTTCTCCGCCCTCAACGAGTCGTTCCAGCAGGCCACCATCAACATCACCGACACCGACATCCTGGACAGCTCGTACGCGGCGCTGCACTGGATCGAGGGCCAGACCAGCGGCATCAACCTCACGAACGTGCGGATCGACGGCGCCGGCACGTACGCGCTCCAGGTGCAGGCACCCAGCCAGGTGTCCTTCACGAACGTGCGGGCCACGAACATCGCGCAGAGCAACCCGATGCACAACTGCGTGGGCGGTGGCTTCCAGATCACCCAGGGCAGCGGCAACTCCGGCTGGTACACGTCGACCCCGTACTGCGGCCCGTGGCCGGACCCGCAGTGGGGCGGCGGACCCACCACGCCGCCGCCAACCAGTCCGGCACCGACCACGGCGGCACCGACCACCCCGCCGCCCACCACGCCGCCGCCCACCACGCCGCCGCCGACCAGCGGGGGGAACCTGGCGCTGAACCGGTCGGCGACCGCGACCAGCACCAACCAGAGCTACACGGCGGCCAACGTGGTGGACGGCAACGCGGCCAGCTACTGGGAGAGCGTCAACAACGCCTTTCCGCAGTCGGTCACCGTCGACCTGGGCTCGGCCCGATCCGTCGACCGGGTGGTGCTCAAACTGCCCAGCGGTTGGGAGCAACGCACCCAGACCCTGTCCGTCCTCGGCTCCACCGACGGATCCTCGTACGCCACCCTGGCGTCGTCCGCCGGTCGGGTGTTCGCCCCCGGCTCGGGCAACTCCGTGTCGATCGGCCTGCCCTCCGGCGACCGCCGCTACCTCCGGGTGACAGTCACCGGCAACACCGGCTGGCCGGCGGCCCAACTGTCCGAGGTCGAGGTGTACGGCGGCACACAGACCACCCCGCCGCCCACCACGGCACCGCCCACGACCGCGCCCCCGACCACGGCGCCGCCCACGACCCCGCCGCCCAGCGGCAACCTGGCGGCCGGAAGGTCGGTCACCGAGACCAGCCACTCCGACGTGTACGCCGCCGCCAACACGGTGGACGGCAACGCGAACACCTACTGGGAGAGCGCCAACAACGCCTTCCCGCAGTCGCTGACCGTGGACCTGGGCGCCAACCGGACGGTGTCCCGCGTCGTCCTGAAACTCCCACCGTCGTCGGCCTGGCAGACGCGTACGCAGACGCTCGCGCTGCTCGGCTCCACGAACGGCTCGTCCTTCAGCACCCTGAAGGCGTCCGCCGGCTACACCTTCAACCCGTCCAGCGGCAACACGGTCACCGTGACCTTCACGGCGACCAGCCAGCGGTACCTGCGGCTGACCGTCACCGGCAACACGGGCTGGCCGGCCGGTCAGCTCAGCGAGTTCGAGGTCTATTCCAGCTAGCTCGGGTGCCCCCGTCCGCCCAGGGCGGGGGCCACCCGATCCGGGCGGTCCGGGGCGACGCGGCCCCGGCCCGCCGACCCCGTCCCCCACACCGCACCGTCCCCCACCTGTCGCGGCACGACGGGCGTACCCCTGCACCCGTCACCGGGCAACGCACCCACACCACCCCCGAAAGAGGTGTAGCCAGCCATGTCGAGAAACGGCCCCACCCGAGGCACCCCACGTACCGGCTCGCCCGGTCCCGTCCCCCGAGGCGGCCGGCTGCCGGCCCGTCGCCGGTTGGTCGCCGGCGCGCTCGCCGGACTGCTCCTCGCCGCGGTCCCCGCCCTCACCCCCGCGACCGCGGCACCGGCGGCCACGCCGGCTCCGGCCCCGGCCGGGTCCGCCCGCGCGGCGCTGCTCGCCGGGCTCTCGGCCACCATGACCGCCAGCAGCTACAACCAGAACTACGTGGCGGGCAACGCCAACGACGGCAACGCGTCGACCTACTGGGAGAGCGCCAACAACGCGTTCCCGCAGTGGATCCAGGCCGACCTGGGCGCCACCGTCAACGTCGACCGGGTGGTGCTCAAGCTGCCGCCGTCGTCGGACTGGCAGACCCGCACCCAGACGCTGTCGGTGCTCGGCTCCACCAACGGCTCGTCCTTCAGCACCCTCAAGGCGTCCGCCGGCTACACCTTCAACCCGGCCAGCGGCAACACCGCGACCGTCAGCTTCACCGCCGCCAGCACCCGCTACGTCCGAGTGCAGGTCACCGGCAACACCGGCTGGCCGGCCGCGCAGCTCTCCGAGGTCGAGGTGTACGGGGCCACCGGCAGCACCGACACCCAGGCTCCCAGCGCTCCCGGCAACCTGGCGTACACCCAGCCCGCCAGCGGGCAGATCCGGCTCACCTGGTCCGCGTCCTCGGACAACGTCGGGGTCACCGGTTACGACGTGTACGCGGGCGGCGCGCTGCGCGGCAGCGTCAACGGCTCGACGCTCACCTACACCGACAGCCAGGCGGACAGCGCCACGGTCTCGTACTACGTGCGGGCCAGGGACGCGGCCGGCAACCAGTCGGCGAACAGCAACACCGTGACCCGGGCCGGCACCGGCAACCCGCCGACCGGGAGCAACCTGGCGGTCGGCAAGCCGATCACCGCCTCCGGGTTCGTGCACACGTTCGTGGCCACGAACGCCAACGACAACAACGTGGCCACCTACTGGGAGGGCAACGGCAACCCGAGCACGTTGACCGTGCAGCTCGGCGCGAACGCCAGCCTCAGCCAGGTCGTCGTGAAGCTCAACCCGGACTCGGCCTGGGGTGCCCGTACGCAGAACATCACGGTGCTCGGCCGGGACCAGGGCTCGTCGTCCTTCACCACGCTCGTGGGCGCGGCGAACTACTCCTTCAACCCGGGCAGCGGCAACACGGTGACCATCCCGGTCTCGGGCGCGGCGGCCGACGTCCGGCTCTCGATCGCCTCGAACACCGGCGCCCCGGCCGGGCAGGTGGCCGAGTTCCAGGTCTTCGGCACCCCCGCGCCGAACCCGGACCTGACCGTGACCGGCATGTCGTTCAGCCCGTCCGCACCGGTGGAGACGAGCACCATCACGCTCTCCGCCACAGTCCGCAACGCGGGCTCGACGGCCTCCGGCGCCACGAACGTCACCTTCTACCTGGGCTCCACCCGGGTCGGCACCGCGTCGGTCGGCAGCCTCGCGGCCGGCGCGTCGACAACTGTCAGCGCCAGCATCGGCACCCGGGACGCGGGCAGCTACCCGCTCAGCGCGAAGGTCGACGAGTCGAACGCCGTCGTCGAGTCCGACGACACCAACAACAGCTACTCCAACCCCAGCCCACTGGTGGTCAGCGCGGTCGCCACGTCGGACCTGGTCGCCTCGTCGGTGGCCTGGTCGCCGGGCAACCCGTCGGCCGGCAACACGGTCACCTTCTCGGTGTCGGTGCGCAACGCCGGCAGTGTGGCGTCCGCGTCCGGCTCGCACGGCATCACGCTCACCGTGCTCAACGAGTCCGGCACCGTGGTCCGTACCCTGACCGGCTCGTACTCCGGTGTGATCAACGCCGGCGCGACGGTCGGCCCGGTCAACCTGGGCACCTGGACCGCCGCGAACGGCAAGTACACCGTGCGGGTGGTGCTCGCGGCCGACGGCAACGAGCTGCCGGTCAAGCAGGGCAACAACACGAGCGACCGTCCGCTCTTCGTCGGTCGTGGCGCCAACATGCCGTACGACATGTACGAGGCCGAGGACGGTGCGGTCGGCGGCGGCGCCAGCGTCGTCGGACCGAACCGGGAGATCGGCGACCTGGCCGGCGAGGCGTCGGGTCGGCGGGCGGTGACCCTCAACTCGACCGGCAGCTACGTCGAGTTCACCACCCGGGCGAGCACCAACACGCTTGTCACCCGCTTCTCCATCCCGGACGCACCGGGCGGGGGTGGGATCAACTCCACGCTGAACGTCTACGTCAACGGCACGTTCCACAAGGCCATCGACCTGACGTCCCGGTACGCCTGGCTCTACGGCAGCGAGGCCAGCCCCGGCAACTCGCCGAGCGCGGGCGGGCCGCGGCACATCTACGACGAAGCCAACGTCATGCTCAACTCGACGGTCCCGGCCGGCAGCAAGATCCGCCTCCAGAAGGACGCGGCCAACACCACCAACTACGCGATCGACTTCATCAACACCGAGCAGGTGTCGCCGATCGCCAACCCGGACCCGACGCGCTACACCACGCCGGGCGGCTTCACCCACCAGGACGTGCAGAACGCCCTGGACCGGGTGCGGATGGACACCACCGGCAACCTGGTCGGCGTGTACCTGCCGGCCGGTAACTACTCCACCTCGTCGAAGTTCCAGGTGTACGGCAAGGCGGTGCAGGTGACCGGCGCCGGCCCCTGGTACACCCGGTTCAACGCCCCGTCGGGCCAGGACAACACCGACATCGGCTTCCGGGCCGAGAACTCGGCGGCGAACTCGTCCTTCAAGAACTTCGCCTACTTCGGCAACTACACCTCGCGGATCGACGGTCCGGGCAAGGTGTTCGACTTCTCCAACGTGTCGAACATCGTGATCGACAACATCTGGAACGAGCACATGGTGTGCCTCTACTGGGGCGCGAACACCGACTACATGACGATCAAGAACTCCCGGATCCGCAACATGTTCGCCGACGGCATCAACATGACAAACGGCAGCACCAACAACCTGGTCAGCAACAACGACGCCCGGGCCACCGGCGACGACAGCTTCGCGCTGTTCTCGGCGATCGACGCGGGCGGCGCCGACATGAAGGACAACGTCTACGAGAACCTGACCTCGACCCTCACCTGGCGGGCCGCCGGTGTGGCCGTCTACGGCGGCTACGGCAACACGTTCCGCAACATCTACATCGCGGACACCCTGGTCTACTCGGGCATCACCATCAGCTCGCTCGACTTCGGCTACCCGATGAACGGCTTCGGCGCCAACCCGCCGACCCGGTTCGAGAACATCTCGATCGTGCGGGCCGGTGGGCACTTCTGGGGTGGGCAGACCTTCCCGGCGATCTGGGTCTTCTCCGCCTCGAAGGTGTTCCAGGGCATCCGGGTCAGCGACGTCGACATCGTCGATCCGACCTACAGCGGCATCATGTTCCAGACCAACTACGTCGGCGGGCAGCCGCAGAACCCGATCACCGACACGGTCTTCACGAACGTCTCGATCAGCGGTGCGCGCAAGAGCGGTGACGCCTACGACGCCAAGTCCGGCTTCGCCGTCTGGGCCAACCCGATGCCGGAGGCCGGGCAGGGGCCGGCCGTCGGGTCGGTCACCTTCACCAACCTGCGGCTGAGCAACAACGCGGTGGACATCCAGAACCCCACGACAACCTTCACCATCAACCGCAACTGATCTAGCCAGCACCGGATGCCGCCGGGAGGTGCACCCCTCCCGGCGGCATCGTGCCGTGTCGGCCCTCGCCCGCCACGAACCGGGCCGCACCGGCGAACGCGTCGGTGGCCAGCGAATCCATCCCGTACGCCAACTCGGTAGCCAGCGCCTCCGGCTCGGGCCGTCCGGCGCCGGCCAGCACCGCCGCCCGGTCGTTGCGCAGGCAGGTCTGCGGGTGCCGGGCGATCGCCGCCGCCAGCTCCTCGGCCGCGGCCCGCGCCTGGCCGGGCGGCACCAACCGATTGACCAACCCCATCGAGTACGCCTCCTCGGCCGGCACCGGGCGGCCGGTGAGGATCAGATCCATGGCCCGGCTCTCGCCGATCAACCGGGGCAACCGCACGGTGCCACCGTCGATCAGCGGCACCCCCCAGCGGCGGCAGAACACCCCGAGCGTCGCGTCGCACTCGGCGACCCGCAGGTCGCACCAGAGCGCCAACTCGAGCCCACCCGCCACCGCGTACCCGGAGATCGCCGCGATCACCGGCTTGCTGAGCGTCATCCGGGTGGGGCCCATCGGGCCGTCCCCCTCCGGCTCGACCCGGTTGCCGCTCGGCGTACCGAGGGCCTTGAGGTCGGCTCCGGCGCAGAACGTGCCACCGGCACCCCAGAGCACGGCCACCGCGGCGTCCGGGTCGGCCTCGAAGGCCCGAAACGCGTCCGCCAAGGCCCGAGCCGTGGGCCCGTCGACGGCGTTGCGAACGTCCCCCCGGTCCAGCACCACGGTGCTGACCGCCCCGACCCGCTCCACCCGCACACCCATCCCGCCAGCATGCCCGCCCCGCCCCACCCCCACAATCTCCGTCGATCTCCGTCGATCTTGCACTTTCGGTTGCCGGTTCGCGGCTTGTGCCCCGGATTATCGGAACAGAAACTGCAAGATCGGCGGTGTGGGCGGTCCGGCAGGTTTGTTCCCGCCGACCGGTTTGCGACGGCGATCGCCGGGAAGTCGGTACCCGTGCGAGCACTTTTGACGAAAGTTGAGCAGGACGCCCGGCTGGACCGCGCGGGTGACCGGTTGCAGAAGGTCGTCCTGGGGACGCTGCGTCCGCGGCGGCTGCGGGACCTGCTGCACGGGGTGACCCTCGGGCATCCGCTACACCCGGCGATGGTGCAGGTGCCGGTCGGCGCGTGGATCAGCGCCGCGGTGCTGGACCTCATGCCCGGGCAACGTCGACCCGCCACCGTGCTTGTCGGCCTGGGCACCGTCAGCGCGCTGCCGGCGGCGGTCGCCGGGCTGAACGACTGGGCGGCACTCGCCCGGGACCAGCGCCGGGTGGGCCTCGTGCACGCCGCCGCCAACACCGTCGGCCTGACGCTGTACGCCGGCTCGCTGGCCGCACGGCTGTCCGGTCGGCACGGCGTCGGCCGCGCGCTCGGCTTCCTCGGGCTCTCGACCGTCAGCCTCGGGGCGTACGTCGGGGGTCACCTCGCGTACAAGCAGGGGGCGCAGGTCAATCAGAGCGTCTCCGAGTTGCATCGGATGACCGACGGCTGGCACTCGCTCGCCGACATGGCGACGTTGCCGCAGCGCACCCTGATCACCCGGGAGGTGGACGACGACATCTCGGTCATCCTCTACCGGCACGGTGACGAGGTGACAGTGATGTTGGAGCGTTGTCCGCACCAGAGCGGTCCGCTCGGCGAGGGCGAGGTGCAGGAGATCGACGGCCATGCCTGCGTGGTCTGCCCGTGGCACGGCAGCGCGTTCCGGCTCAACGGCGGCGAGGTCATGCAGGGGCCCTCCGGCAACGACCAGCAGATCCTGCCCACCCGGATCCAGAACGGCGTGCTCCAGACCCGCCTGCCCTGAACCGCCGGCTTTGAACCGCCGGCTTTGACCCGCCGGCTTTGACCCGCCGGCCCTGACCCGCCGGCCCTGACCCGCCGGCCCTGAATCGCCGGCTCGACGCCGCTGCGCCGCGACCGCCGTCGCCCAGTTCCGGGCGGGTCGCGCTCGACGTGCGGGTCAGCCGCGTCGGTGTCGACCGACCGACGGCCCGTCCGGTACCGAGTCCAGGCCGTGCCCGCCGTCGAACAACCCGCCGTCGGGGCTGCGACCGGCCCAACCCTCGTCGCCACCCCAGCCCGACGCGCCAGTGTGCGCTGTTCCGCTGCCGGGAGGTGCGATCCCGCTGCCGCTCGGTGCGGCGTCGCCGTCGCGAGGATGTGACGGTGCCGTGCCGTTGTCGCGCGTCGCTGGCGCTTCGAGGGCCGCGGCCGCCCGCCTGGCGGCCCAGGCGACACCACTTCCCGCCGACCCACCGGTCCGCGCCGCGCTGCCACCCCGGCTCGTGCTCGCGCCGACGCTCCGGGCCGCACCGCCCCGGGCACCGCGGGCGGACGCGGCCATCCGGGGAGCCGCGCCGGCGGTGGCCGGGCGGCGGCGCAGCCCCAGGACCGCGCCGATCTGCGCGCCGACGATGCTCGCCACCGCCAGGACGGCCGAGACGGCGAGCGGTCGGTTCACCCGGTCCTCGGTACCGGCTCGGGCTGCGCCGACGGTCATCGCGGGCGGTTGGCCCGCCGAATCCGTACCGCTTGTCGGTGGTGGGGCCGGCCGCTGCGGTGCGGCCCGTTCGGGCGCCGGCCGGGGCGCGGGTGGCTTCGGTGCCGCCGGCCGGTCGACGAGCCGTCCGGTGGCGTGCTGCCGGGCACCCTGGTCGGTGGCCTCCGTGGGCAGTCGGAGCAGCTGACCAGGGTGAATGCGGTCCGGGTCGTCGAGCTTGTTCAGCTTGGCGAGCTGCCGGTAGTCGCCGAACTCGTCCAGGTAACGCTCGGCGACCTCGCCGAGGTAGTCGCCCCGGGCCACCCGGTACACAGGCGCGGCCTCGTCGTTGGCGCTCGTGCCACCGGGTGCGGCGAACCCCGTCTCGGCCCTGCCGATCAGCCCGCTCCGCGCCAGCGGGGCCGCCGTGTCGGGCGTCGCGCCCACCCGGGTCGGCGCGGCCAGGGTGGCGGCGGCCGGTGCGTTCGTGCTCGCGTACACCGGGGCGCCGTAGACGGCCGCGGCGCTGGCGGCGGCCGGACTGGCCGCGAGGATCAGCGCGACCGAGCCGACGAGCGCGGCGGCGGCCTTCTGTTGGCGACTCATCCCGGGCAGCTTCGGCGCCGGGCGGCGCAGGGTCTGTGCCCCCAACTCCACGAGGACGGAGAAGGCGAACGTGGCCCAGCCGAACCAGCCGGCCACCGCCAGTGCCCGCAGAAAGAGCTGGCCGTCGTCTCTGCTGGTCAGCGTGGTGCCGATCTCGGCGACGGTGGGAAGGTGATCAGGGAGGGGATTGCCGGCGAAGGCCAGCAGTGCGATCGGCGCGCCAACCAGCAGCGCACAGAGCACGGCCAGTGCGCCGAGGCCGGTGAGGACGCGTCCGGTCCGCCGTACGACGGACCCAGCCGTTACGGGCATGGCTGCCTTCCTTCCTACGGTGCTGCTGCGGTGATGGCGCGCGCGGTCGCATCGCCGGTGACGGTGACCGACTTGTCGCCGACGAAGGGTCCGAGCATCGAGCGGTTGTAGGTGATCGTGACGGTGACGCGGATCAGGGTCTCCCCGGCGACCTCGGGGAAGCTCACGGTGTGGCCGCTGGTGCCCCCGGCGGCGGTCAGGTAATTGGCGACCGCCACCACCGCGTCGTCCCTGTCGATCCGGGTCGGCCGGCCATCGATCGCGGCCGCCCGGTCGATGGCCTGACCACCGGCGCGGGCAGCCTCGGCGGCCAGATTCTCGGCATGTTGCAGGGTGCGGAGCTGGCCGGCGCCGTCGAAGGAGAGACCCACGATGGCCAGCACGCCGATCATCGTCACCGCCAGGAAGATGCTCACCCGGCCGTGTTCGCCCGAGCGGGGGCGCCGGACATCCGCGGTCATTCCCGGCCCCGGTAACGGTCCAGTGGTGAGGTGAAGGCCGCCTCGATCTGCCGCTCGCCCGGCATGCCGGGCAGGACGTCGAGCGAGATGTCCCGGAACGACACCAGGCAGACGAGTGTCACCGTCACCGTCGCGTCCGCACCGATCCCGCTGGTGAAGGCGTCGTCGAACGGGGTGGGACTGCCGCCCACCCTGGCCGTGAGTTCCGGCTCCAGATCGTTGGCGCAGGCCAACCCACGCCAGTCCAGCTGATCCTGGATGGCCTTCAGCGCGGCTTGCCGGGCCGTGACCGAGTCCCGGGAGATCGACGCGGCGCGGGCGGCGTCGTGTGTCGCGGCGTCGATCGCCTCCGCCGCCACCGCGGTACGCCCGACGACGCCGGCCAGCACCATCAGCGCGATGAACGCGGGGGCGAGCACCGCCACCTCGATGGAGACCGAGCCCCGCTCGGCGGAGCGGTTCACGGCTCGGTCACCCGCTCCACCGTTCCGTGGGCGGTCTGCCGTATCGCGAAGTCCACGCCCGGCACCACCGACAGGGACCTGCCGTGCACCGTGCAGGTGACCTCGATCTCGTCGATGATCGCGCAGGTCGGGCCGGCGCTGTCCCAGCCCACCAGCCAGCCGCCGGCGACCTGGAGGAAGTGGGTCGCGCTGTCCACGCCGGCACCGTTGGGCGCCTGGTACGACCGTTGTGCGTTGACACCGCTCTGCGCGGCGTGCAGGGCGGTCGAGCGGGCGAGGAAGACGGCCGCGACCTGGACCGAGGCGAAGAGCAGCACCAGGATCAGCGGCATCATCACGGCCAGCTCCACCGGATTGGCGCCCCGCTCCCGGTCACCGCCCGTGAGGCGGCGCCGGGTGGCGGTGACCACCCGGCGCCACCCGGGGAACAGGGCTCGGCGCATCCCGGCTACCCGCCCGCGCCTTCGCCGGCGCCGGGGGCGGTGCCGCCGCCTGGGTGGTTCGGAATACCTGTCATCCAGTTGTCGGCCTTGGCCAGGGCCAGGGCGGTGACGGCGATGGCGACGGCGACCAGGCCGGCGATGATCACCGCGGTGGGCACCGGGCTGTCACCGCGCTCACCGTCGCGGCGCAGCTCGGCCAGGCGCGTCGTCAGCACGACGTGCAGGTAGCTGAGGATGGACATGGCGTTCTCCTTCAGGGGGAGGGCTTCAAACACGGGCGACGAACGGGTAGAGAACGAAGCCGAGCAGCACGAAGACCAGAAGTGCGCCCGGGATGTCGAGTCGGCTGGTCACTCCCTCGGCGCGGGCGAGGTTGTCGGTGCGGATCTGGTCGCGCAACGAGTCGGCCCGGCTGCGCAGGGTCTCGTGCACCTGCGCCCCCTCGCTGCCGGAGGAGCGCATGATCGCGCCGACGTCGCCCAGCTCCGGGATGCCGATCTTGTCGGCGAGGTCGCGCAGCTCGTCCCAGGGCGCGTGCATCTGCATCTGGGCGATCCGCAGCGACTCCTGGAGCCGGTCGAACACCCAGCCGTCGCAGACCGCCGCGGCCCGCTCCAGCGACTGCACCGGCCCGTGCGCGGCGGAGAGCTGCAACGCCACCAGGTCGAGGTAGGTGCACACGGCGGCGCGGAACTCGGCCCGGGCGGCCTCGGCCTTGGTCAGTACGGCCCGGTGTGCCAACAGCCCGCCGATCAGTGCCAGGCCGAGGCTGCCGAGCACAGGTACGACGAGCGGGAACGAGACGCCGAGCACCAGCAGCGCCACCCCGAGCAGGGTCGGCGTGGCCAGCCCGATCAGTGCGGAGAGCAGCACCGACAGCGCGTACTGCTCGGGGGTCTGGCCGATCAGGGCGAGCTGCCGGTGCGGCGGTCGCAACCAGCGGGACAACCCGGTCAGCGAGTCCAGTCGCCGGGAGGCGGGTGTGGCGGCCCGGCCGGTGCCCGGCGGCTGGTGCAGCCGGCGCAGCGCCGGCCCGAGCGCCGGGGTCGCCGGCACCAACTCCCGGACCACCAGGAACACGCCCAACCCGATGCCGGCACCACCACAGACCGCCATGGCGAGCTGCCAGTTCAGCATCATGGGAGCCGCCTTTCGTTCGCGACTGCGGGGCTCAGCTGCGCTGCACTCCTCGCGCTCACGCGATCACCTCGTCCGGGTCGGGCGCCGGCAGGAACCGGGACGGCCGCTGCGGCTGGCTCATCGACCGCACCCAGGCCAGCAGGCCGATGAAGGCCGCGCCGAGGGCGGCCATCACCACCTGACCCACCGGCGAGCCGTACGGCTCGATGTACTCGGCGTTGAGCAGCCCGTACGCCAGGGTGGCCAGGGTCATTCCGGTGAGGAAGCGGACCGCGAACCGGGGTTGCGTCCGCTTGGCCTCGATCTCGCGGCGGGTGGCCACCTCGGCGGATGCCGCGCCGGCGATGGAGCCCAGCACGTCACCCAGCCGTTCGCCCCGGTCCGAGAGGTGCAGGATCAGCGCCGCGACCACCTGGTCACCGACCGGGTCGGCGATCTCGTCGGCGAACGCCAGCAGCGCGGATCGGGCCAGCCAGCCGGCCTGTAGGCGGGCGGCGAGCAGTCGTACCTCGTCCTCGATGCCGGGTGGCACGCTGCCGATCGTGCCGATGATCGACTGTTGGAGGCCCTGCCCGGTGCCGGAGACGTCCTTGAGTCGGCGGGTCCACTCACCCACCGCCTCGATCCGGGCGATCGCCCTCTGCTCGGCCCTGCCCACCCCGAACAGCCACGGGGTGCCGGGCACCGCCACCGCCACCAGCAGACCCACCACCGGCAGCCCGGTCAGCAGGAACGCCAACGCGCCGGCACCGAGCGCGGCGACAAGCAGCGTCTGGTAGGCCCGCTGCTCGGCCACGGTGGCGCCCGGCCCACGCCACAGTCGACCGAGACCCGGCCCGGCTCCCGGACGAGGCCCGGGTGGCCGGCGGGTGCCGACGAGCGCGACCACGGCCAACAGCAACCCGGCCACACAGGCGGCCCCGGAGACCACCGCGATCAACTCAAGGCTGGCCAGCATCAGGTCACCGCCGGGCCAGTCGGGTCTGCCGGGGGCGTCGCCACGCGCCGGCGCCGGCCTCCACCCACCGGGTCAGCAACCGCACGTCGTAACCCACACGCAGCAACTGGTCGCGGACCCGCTCCGGCAGGTGCCGGGGGACCGCCCGACCGTCCGGGCCGGGCCCGAAGACCGTGGTGGTGGTGATCCGACCGGCCTCACCGGCCCCGATCACCTCCTCCACGTGGGAGACGAACCGGTGTTTCCGCCCGCCGATGGCGGTCTCGTCCTCAATGGTGACGTAGACGATCAGGTCCAGGGCGTTGCCGGCCATCCGGCGGGCCTGGTCGACTGTCATCTCGCGGCCGTGCGCCAACGCCAGCTCGACGATCCGTTCGCCAACCCCGGCGGCCGTACGGGCGTGGATTGTGCACATCGAGCCCCGGCTGGTGGTCATCGCCTGCAGCATCGGCACGATCTCCCGGGACCGCACCTCACCCACGATGATCCGCAACACGCCCATCCGCAGCGACAGGGGGATCAGGTCGGCGATCGTCACCTCACCGGCCGGACGGCCGTCGAAGCCGCGCTCCCCGTGCCCCTCCCGGGCCTCGAAGCTCATCACCGCCCGGTGCCGCTCCCGGCGGCGGGCCGGCAACAACTCGCGGCTCTCCTCCAGCAGGACGTACGGCTCGTCGGGCGGGATCTCGTTCATCAACGCCCGGATGATCGTGGTCTTCCCGGCGCCGGCCAACCCGGCGACCATGATGTTCAACCCGGCGCGCATCGCCGCGCGCAGGAAGTCGCGCAGCAGCGGATCGATCATCTCGTCGAGGTCACCCCGGGTGCCTGCGATGTCGTCGAGGCTCACGTCCAGCGTGTTGTGCTTGCGGATCACCGCGTACGGCCGGTGGCTGACCAGGAACACCGCCGCCAGCCGGCTGCCGTCGGGCAGTTGCAGGTCGAGGGTTGGCTTCACGGTGGACAGCGACCGCTCGGTCGCGCCCGCCCGGCGGGCTGCCGCCTGGAGGATCTCCACCAGTTCGGCGTCGCTGTCGGCGATCGGCTCGGCCCAGTCCACCCCACCGCCGTGCCTGGTGATGCGCACCTGGTCGCAGCCGAGGATGTGCACCTCCTCGATGGTGTCGTCGACGAGCAGCGTCTGTAGCCGACCGAGCCCCACCAGCTCGGCGGTCACCTGGTCGAGCAGCAGACGCTCGTCACCGGCAGCCATCGGGGTGCCGGCCCGGCGGACGAAGTCCGCGTACTGGGCGACCACCGTGACAGCCAGCCGGGCCCGTTCGGTGTCCTCCTCGTCGGCCGTGAACTCCCGGCCGCGCTGCCACAGGGTGAGCCGTTCGGTGAGTTCCCGGCGTAGCTCCCGGACCACCTGGAAGTCCATCCGGGGCCGCGGCGCCGATGCCGTCGGCGGTGTGGCGGCGGGCGTCGGCTGCGGCATCGGCACGGACTGTTGGTGCCGGCCGTTCGGCCCGGCCAGCGGCGGCTCGGTGGAGGTCGCGCCCGGTGGCTGTTGGCGAGGATCCGTGGAGACCGGCTCAAACCGCATCCGGGACCCCCTGCTGCACGGGCCACGCCAACCGGGCCTGCCGCCGGTCCAGGAGCGCGCCGATCGGCACCTCCAACGCGGCGGCCGCACGCATCAGCGGCCGTCCGGTCCGCACGGTCCCGCCCAGGGCGAGCACCCCGGCGGTACGCGGATCGTGTGGCAGCCGTGCGATGACAGGCAGTTTCAGGGCGCGGCTGATCTCGGCTCGCCCGTGTCCGCCGCCGACCAGCAGCAGCCGCAGGGTGCCGGGCGGCACCCGGTGCTCGGCGAAGTCCCGTTCGATCGCGGTGACCACCGCGCGGGTGCCGGAGAGGTCCGGCAGGTGCGCCCGGGTCACCAGCAGCACCACCGAGGCCGCCCGCAGCACCGGCCACGGTGGTCCGGTCACGTGCAACCGGCCGCAGTCGACCAGGACGTCGTAGCCGGGGGTGCCACGGTCGAGGGCGGTGAAGTAGTCGGCGAACCGCTGCCAGAGCGGGGTGACGCTGCCACCCTGGGCCGGGTCGACAAGCCCGGGCAGCAGCAGTCGTTCCCGGCGGGGAGCGTCCAGGTCGACCAGTTGCGACCAGAACGCGGTCTCCAGGTTGCCGTCGCGCAGCTCCCCCACGGCCAGTTCACCGATGCCGCGGGGGCCGTCCAACTGGCCGCCGAGGTAGCCGGCGAGGATCGAGCCGCCGGCCGGATCGCACTCGGCGAGCACCAGCCGTCGGTGCCAGGCCAGTGTGCAGGCCAGCGCGGAGGTCGTGACGCCGGGCGAGCCCTTCGCCGACACCAGCGCGATGATCGCCATGCTCAGGCCGCTTCGGTCAGCACGACGGCGATGCGCGCCTGCGCGGTGAGGGCCACCACCGCGGGCACGTCCCGGGTGGGCAGCGCCAGGTACAGCACCTTGGCGTCGTTGGCCGGGCTGACCATGTCGATCACGGTGGCCGGGAACCTCGTGCTGACGGCGGCCGGGTCCCCGTTGGTGCTGCGGTCCGGGGTGCTGATCAGCAGCACCTTGTCCCCGGGGTGCAGTTGCCGAGCCGGCACCTGGGCGGTCTTGAGGCCGAGCGCGATCTGCTGCTGGTCGGGGCCGAGCAGCGGATCGGCGGTGACCTGCCCCAGGGTGAGTAGGGTGCCCGGGACCAACTTCACCGCGGCCCGTTTGCCGACCACCTCGTCGAGCCGGCCGGCGGGCACCGGACGCAGCCCGTGGCCGCCGGCGACCTGCACGGTGATCAGGTCTGCGGCGCTGACCTCCCGGCCCACCTCCACCGGCCGGGCGACCGCGAGATAGCTGCCGGTGGCCCGGACCGAGGTGACGGCGAACGCCGCGCCCAGCCCACCAAGGGCGATCAGGAGTACGGCGAGGCCGAGCAACCCGGGGCGGACCCGACGTTGCCGGACCACCTTGGGCGGGTTGACGGGTGCGTCCACCGACCCGGTTCCGTTGCGCGTCGCGAGGCTCATCGGGTCACCACCTGGAGTTCGTTGATCTGGATCGGTACGACGCCGCTGTTCCGGGTCACCGGGATCTCTCCGCTCTGCCCGCCGCCGTTCCAGGTCACCTTCCAGTGCGTGGTGGCGGTGACGTCGTACTTACCGGCCTTCTGGTAGCCCTTGTGGTAGCCGCAGGTCGGGGAGGTGCGGCCAGCAAGGTCCTTGTCCGTTGCGACGTACGGGGTGCCTGCGTCGGGGCAGGACACGTGATCGCCGTTGCCCATGTCCCAGACGATCTCGCTGACCTCCGCCGTGATGTCGACCCTGACGTCCCGATCGGTCTCGTCGGAATAAAGCGGGCCGAAGTAGGAGGTCTTCTGCTCGGACCACATCCACACCGGCAGGCCGACCAGGCCGGGGCCGTTCTTCTTGCGGGGTGCGACCGCCAGCGGCGCCCGCTCCAGCGTGATCTTCGCCAGGGCGCGTCGGGCCAACTCCTCCGGATTGGGCGGCGCGCCGAAGCCGGGCGGCTCCTCCCGCAGCACAACGGTGATGTTGCCGACGTCCGTGCCGTCGTTGCAGGTCTGTACGTACCAGTGCTGACCCTCGGGCGCCTCGTTCTGCGGCTCGGCCAGCTCGTAGTAGCAGCCGTCGGCGCTGTTGAACCAGCCCTTGAGGTCGTCGTAGCAGGGCACGGTCCGCCCTTCCCACCGGCAGACGCCACCGCCACCGCCACCGCCGTCATCGTCGTCGCCGCCACCGCCGTTGTCGCCGCCGCCGCCCGGGTTGCCGGGTTCGTCGTCCCAGACGCTGCAGTCGGGCTGGTCGGGCGGGCAGTTGGCCCCCGGGCCGGCGCGCCGAGCGGCGGCGGCCGGCAGGGTCGTGCCGACCACCAGGAGGAGCGCGAGCCCGATCCCGGCGAGGGCCCGCCGAGCTGTCGAGGCCCGGGGGGTACGGGTGAGAACGTCCCCTCCGGCCCGGGTCAGCACGGCTGCTCCCGGTGCAACGCGCCCGAGTTGATCAGCCAGCGGCCGTCGGGATACCGGGTCGCCGTGGCGGTGGAGAGGTGCCTGCCGCCCCCGCTGCCCGGCACGACACGCTTGTCCTTGGCGTAGACCAGCCGGTAGCCGGTCAGGTCCAGGCAGTCCTGGATCTCGACGGTGGCCGGGTTCGCGTCCAGGCTCACGGCGGTCACGGTCGGGTCCGACTTCAACGTCCCGGTACGCACGGCACCGTGCTCCTTAGCGTCGCGAATGGACAATTGCACACGGGTCAGAAGTGGATCAGCGAGAAATCGGGACAGTTCCGGCGCGCGCGGATCACTGCGTCCACTCGCCGTCCGCGAGGCCGCCAGATAACCGGCGTACGCGTCGAGCGCCGCCTTTTCGGCAGCGTGTCGTTCACCGTCGGGAGTTGCCTGTTGTCCGTCGTCCTGGGCCGCCGCCGGCCTTTCGACGGCCTCCCGCCCGCTGGCGCAGGCGGTGACCGGCGCCGCCGCCACGACCGCCAGCAGGCAGATCGCCGCTCGTCTGAGCTGCCGTCCGCGCACCGTCGAGCCTCCTCGTGGTCGCCCGGCGTGGTGACGGATCACCGCCGCAGGGCATGCGGAAGCGCGCCCGGATCAGCACATCCGGAGCCGATCATTGCGCTTCCGCATTCACCGTTACGGATCTTCTACAAATGCAGGTCCCATGTCCTCGGGTGGTTAAGGTGAGGCTTGCGTCACACCCAAGGGGCGAGCATAGGCTGACGCTCGCCGATGCAACAGAGGCAATTCAATCGAACACTCTGCGTGATGAAGGGTGGTGGTGACAGGTGCCCGCGCTACGTCCGGCGCAATTGTGGTGCGAGCGATCGTCAGTGGCCGGGCGGCGTCGCGCCGGATCGGCCCGGCGGAGTCTCGTCACCGACCCTGGGAGTGGGACATCGCGGCCTCATCCCGGCATCCCGGCGGGGTTGTCGACCTGTCGACGACAGGCCCCGCCCGACGGAGTGCCCGGCCCCGATCCGGTGGAGGGTGCCGTGCGGTGGTCGGGTGAGCAGGTCGCTTTCCGCGCCATCCGCCACACCGCAGCGATCGTTCCGTCACGATCCGTGTTCGCCATCCCGGGGCGACCCCTGTGCGCGATGGCGGGGACATGGCGCTGACCGGCCCACCCGCAGCCGTCCCCGGTCGGGAAAACCCACCCGATCGGAGACCGGCGCCCCTGCCGTCCGGTGGCTCGGCGCCCCTGCCGTCCGGTGGCTCGGCGCCCCCGCCGTCCGGTGGCCCGGCGCCCCCGCCGTCCGGTGGCCCGGCGCCCCCGCCGTCCGGTGGCCCGGCGCCCCCGCCGTCCGGTGGCCTGACGGCACCCGCCGCGGCCGTGGCTCGCGTCCGCGTCCCGACCGTGCTCGCGTTCCTCACGGTCGGCCCGCTGCTGCGGATGGCCGCGCTGCGCTACGCCGTACCCCCGGGCCTGCCGGACCGGACCGGCTGCGACGCCTGCGGCGCCCCGGTGAGCCTGACCCGACCCTGGCCCGCGCTGGGCCCGGCGGCCCGGTGCGGGCGCTGCCGCGCACCTGTCGGCCCACCGCCGGGCACGGTCGAGCTGGCCGGGCTCGGCGCGGTGCTGCTGCTGGCACTCGTCGGCCCGCCGGGCGGGGCGCTGCCGGCGCTTGCCTGGTGGCTCGGCTGGACGATCCCGGCGGTCTTCGTCGACCTGGCCGTGCACCGGTTGCCGGATCGGCTCACCCTGCCGGCGGCGGCCGGTACGTGGCTGCTGCTCGGCGTCGCCGCCACCCTTGCCGGCGAGCCGGGGCCGTGGCTGCGGGCTGCCGTCGGCGGCGCGGGGCTGGCGCTGTTCTTCGCCAGCACCACGCTGCTGCTGGGCCGCCGCGGGTTCGGGCTGGGTGACGCCAAGCTGGCGCTCGGTGTGGGGGCGCTGCTCGGCTGGTACGGCTGGCCGGTGCTGCTGCTCGGGCTACTGCTCGCTTTCGGGCTGTCCGCGCTGGTGAGCGTGGGCCTGCTGGCCACGCGTCGGGCCCGCTGGAGCACGCACCTGCCGTTCGGCCCGTTCCTGCTGCTCGGCACGGTAGGCGCGCTCCTACTAACCCGCTGACGCCGCCCGCCGCCCGTCGCTGCGTGCTCGCCGCCCGTCGCTGCGTGCTCGCCGCCCGTGGCTGCGTGCTCGCCTCCCGACGCTGCGTGCTCGCCGCCCGCTCGCCGCCCATCCACACCCGCTCGCCGCCTACCGCTCACCTCCAAGATCGTGCTCGATCCTGGATCGAGTGGTATCGCGGCGGCCGGAGGCCACTACAACCAGGATCGAGCGTGACCTTGAACGGCGCGGAGGGTCGCTGGCGGGTGCGGCTCGCCGTCGAGCGTGACCTTGAACGGCGCGGAGGGTCGCTGACGGGTGCGGCTCGTCGTCGAGCGTGATCGTGGGCGGCGCCAGGGGTCACTGGCGGGTGCGGCTCGCCAGTTTCGGGACCGGGCGCTCGGCGCGGTCGGTCCGGCGGCGTAGCGCCTCGGCGGCCGGGCGCGCCAGTAGCGGGGTTGCCAGCACGGCGACCAGCGCGCCGAACAGCACGCCCGCGATCACGTCGTGCGGGTAGTGCACGCCCACGAAGACCCGGGAGAAGGCGCCCAGCGCGGCCAACGGCAACGCGACCAGGCCGAGTCGGCGGGAGAGCAGGAGCGTGGTCACCGCCAGCGCGCCGGCGATCGTGGCGTGGTTGCTGGGGAACGACCAGTCGCCCGGAGGTGGGCAGGCGCCCGCGATGATCGCCCGCCCGACGGCCCGGCAGGGGCGTTCCTCGTCCACCACGGTCTTGAACCATTCGCTGCCGGCGTACGCGAGCAGCGCCGGCAGGGGCGCGACCAGGGCGAGGGCCCGGTCGTGCGGACCGCCGGACCGACGGGTCAGCGCGGCCAGCACCAGCAGCGCGCCGAGCAGCAGGATCACCCCCTCGGTGGCGTGCCCGACGAACCACTGCACCGGCTCTGGGCTGCTGGCGGCGGCGTCGACGACATCGCGGTACCACTCAGCACTGATCTCCGGAACGTCCATGCTGCCGTTGGCGGCCATGCATCACCTCACCTCACGTTCATACCTTGTTCATCTCCGGGACACCCTAGGAACGCGGCAGCGGGTAGCGGAGCAGTCGAAGGTCGGTCGGGTCTCCCGACCTTCGTCCAGGGTTCGTTCAGCCGGATCTGCTTGGCTTGTCCAGGACGTCGGCATTCACGGGAGGCTTCGTGCACACCAGTTCGGCCACCGACCAGCCGCCGCCCGCCGGTGGAACGGCGTACGACGAGACCTGGCGGATCCGACGGACGAAGGCCGACCTGGACCGGCTCGGCGAGACTGAGTCGATCTTCGCGGTGGGCAACGGGTGGGTCGGTTGGCGTGGCGTTCTCGACGAGGGTGCGCCGTGCGGGATGCCGGGCAGCTACGTCAGTGGCTTCCACGAGCGGCGCGAGCTGGGCTATCCCGAGGAGGGGTACGCGTTTCCGCAGGCCAGCGACACCGTGATCAGCGCGCCGAACGCCGCTTTGATCCGGCTCTGGGTCGACGACGAGCCGCTGGACATTCGCACCGGGACGCTGCGCGGGCACGAGCAGGTGCTCGACCTGCGCGCCGGTGTGCTGCGCCGGGAGACCGAGTGGATCTCGCCGGCCGGGCGGGGAGTACGCATCCGCAGCACCCGGTTGGTGTCCCTGCCGCGCCGCCCGGTGGCCGCCGTCCAGTACGAGGTCGAGCCGCTGGACGGTCCCGTCGAGGTGCGGGTCTGCTCGGACCTGCTGGCCAACGAGACGGTGCCGGAGCGCTCGGACGATCCCCGGGCCGCCTCGGTGCCCGACAACCCGCTGACCGCCGAGGCGTACCGGGCGGATGATCTCGACGGGTTGCTTGTGCACCGCACCGAGCGCAGCGGCCAGCGTGTCGCGGTCGCGGTCAGTCACCTGGTGGACGGGCCGAGCACGGTCACCAGCACCGGTGACTGCACCCCGGACCGGGTACGGCTGACCGTGGCGGATCGGCTGCGCCCGGGGGAGCGGCTGCGGCTGACGAAGTTCGCGGCATACGAGTGGGCGGCGGTCGACGCCACCTCCGCCGACGAGTTGGCGGCCCTGGTCGCCGCCGAGGCGGACGCGGCCCGGGCGGACGGCTTCGACGCGCTGCTCACCGACCAGCGGGCCGCCCTGGACGCGGCCTGGCAGGTCGCCGACGTGCAGCTCGACGGTGACCCGGAGCTTCAGCAGGCGGTCCGGTTCGCGATGTTCCACCTGATCCAGGCCGGCCGCCCGGACTCCGACCGGACCATCGCGGCGAAGGGGCTGACCGGCAACGGCTACGACGGGCACGTCCTGTGGGACACCGAGACCTACGTCCTGCCGGTGCTCACGTACCTGGCCCCGGCGGTGGCCCGTTCGGCCCTCAGGTGGCGGCACGCCCACCTGCCCGAGGCCCGCGAGCGGGCCGCGGAACTACGGCTGACCGGCGCGACGTTCCCGTGGCGCACCATCGGCGGCCGGGAGTGCTCCGGCTACTGGCCGGCCGGCACGGCCGCGCTGCACGTGAACGCCGACATCGCCGACGCGGTACTGCGCTACCTGGCGGCCACGGATGACGAGCGGTTCCTCGCCGAGGCGGGGCTGGAGTTGCTTGTGGAGACGGCCCGGCTCTGGCACGGCTTCGGGCACTGGTCGGACGACTCGCGCTTCCACCTGCACGGGGTGACCGGCCCGGACGAGTACGCCGCGCTTGTCGACGACAACGTCTTCACGAACCTGATGGCCCGGCGCAACCTGCGGGGTGCGGCGGACGCCGCCGAGCGCCACCCCGACCTGGCCGGCCGACTCGGTGTGGACCGCGACGAGATCGCGCACTGGCGGTCCGCCGCCGATGCGATTGTCGTTCCGTACGACCGGAAGCGCGGGGTGCACCAGCAGGCCGCCGGGTTCACCGAGCAGCCCGAGTGGGACTTCGCGAACACGGGCGACGACGACTATCCCCTGCTGCTGCACTTCCCCTACCTGGAGTTGTATCGCAAGCAGGTGGTGAAGCAGGCCGACCTGGTGCTCGCCATGCAGCTCTGCCCCGGCGAGTTCAGCGCCGCCGAGAAGGCCCGCAACCTGGCCTACTACGAGGCCCGTACCGTCCGGGACTCGTCGCTGTCGGCGGCCCCGCAGGCGGTGCTGGCCGCCGAGGTCGGGCACCTGGATCTGGCGTACGACCTGTTCGCCGAGTCGGTCCTGCAGGATCTGGCGGACCTGGGGGACAAGACCGCCGACGGGCTGCACCTGGCGTCGCTGGCCGGTGCGTGGCTGGCGCTGGTGCGGGGCTTCGGCGGGCTGCGCGACGACCGGGGTGTGCTCTCCTTCGACCCCCGGCTGCCGCGACAGATCGACCGGCTGGCGTTCAGCCTGCGCTGGCGTGGCCACCGGCTGCGAGTCACTGTGACTCCGACCGAGGCCCGCTACGAGCTGCCCGGCGCCGGCCCGGACGCCGAGGTCGAGCTGTGGCACCACGGTGAGTCGCTGCGGATCACCGAGGCCGAGCCGGTCACCCGGCCGATGCCGCAGGTGCCCGATCCCGGGCCGGAGCCGCTCTCCCCGCCCGGTCGCCGCCCCACCCGCCGCTCGGCCGGCTGAGTCACGCCGGCCCGGCCCGGGTTCGCGCGGAAGGCTCAGGTCGGCCCGGGGTGGCCGGCCATGCGCTCGCGGACGGCCTCCAGCGCCTCGAAGGCGTACGCCCAGTTGTGGCACTTGAAGCTGCGCAGGCCGTCGATCGCGGTGTGGCAGTCGGAGCAGCGCACGCCGGCGATGGCTGCCGGGATCTCGGTGTTGACGTACTTGCGCTCACCGAGGATGACGGTGGCGATCATGGCCTTGTCGTGCAGGCCGGAGACCGCCGACGAGACGATGTCGTACCAGGTGATCCGTCGGCCGCACTTCGGGC
Organism: Micromonospora sp. NPDC049175; assembly: GCF_043197345.1. Lineage (NCBI taxonomy): Bacteria > Bacillati > Actinomycetota > Actinomycetes > Micromonosporales > Micromonosporaceae > Micromonospora > Micromonospora sp. NPDC049175. Next base: position 476,480 of record NZ_JBICSY010000002.1, read on the forward strand.
AGTCGGGTTCGTCGCCGCTGACCCAGAGCGGGGCGCCGATGCTGCGCGCCGGCATGCCGAGCAGCTTTTCCAGCCGCCGGACGTCCGACTCCGGGGTGGTCCAGCGGTGTCGGCCGGGCAGTGCCGCGGGCGAGTCGTACACCGCGCGGAACAGGTCGTGGTCGACATGCACGGTCTCCCGCTGAGCGGTCATCGTCGTCCCCCTCGTTGAGTAGGTGCCCCCACCGTGGTCAGCGACGACTGTGGGCGCTGCCGGATCAACGACACGAGGGGTCGGCGGGTCGTCCCCGCTGACCCGCTTTCGCCTCCGGCGGCCCACCCGAGGTGGTACGACGGACGCAGGGCGGGCCACCGGGAGGAGCGCCGATGGCGAGCAGGCCCGAACGGGTGCTCCGGGGCGATGACGCACCGCTGAGCGCCTCGTTCCTGGAGCTGTTCTTCGACCTGGCGTTCGTGCTCGCCCTCAGTCAGCTCGCGGAGCATCTGCTGCACGACCTCACCCTGCCCGGGGCGCTGCGTACCGCCCTGCTGTTGGCCGGGGTGTGGTGGATCTGGGTGACCACCACCTGGTTCGCCGACTGGTACGACCCGGACAGCCCGTGGGTCCGGTGGCTGCTGGTCGCTGCCTCGCTGGGCAGCCTGCTGGCCGGGGTGGCGATTCCGCAGGCGTTGGACGGGCGGGGCCTGCTCTTCGCCGGTGCGTACGTCGCGGTCCACATCGCCCGGGGCGCGGTGACCGCGTTCGCGCTGCGCGGTCACCCTCGACAGAAGAGGGCGCTGCGGATCCTCTCCTGGTTCAGCGTCTCCGCCGTGCCGTGGCTGGTCGGTGGGCTCCGGCCGGAGTGGCGGGCGCCGCTCTGGCTGTTCGCTCTCGCGATCGACCTCACCGGCCCACGAATCGGCTGGCCCACTCCCCGGCTGGGACGGACGTCCCGGCCGGAACTGCGCCTCGCCAGTGAACACTTCGCCGAGCGGTACCAGCAAATCATGATCATCGCGCTCGGTGAACTCGTCCTGGTCGCCGGCCTCTCGTACTCCGGTACCCACCTCGACCCCCCGCAGACCGCCGCCTTCCTGCTGGTCTTCGCCGCCGCCGTGCTGATCGGTCTGCTCTACGTGACGCCCGCCGGTCAGCGCCTGCGCCCGGCCATCGAGCGCGCCGACCCGTCCCGGCTCGGTGTCATCACCGGCTACCTGCACCTCGTGATGGTCGCCGGGTTGGTGGTCACCGCCGTCGGGGCCGAACTGAGCATCGCCCACCCCACGGAGGCGAGTGACCTGACCTCGGCCGTCGTCATCCTGGGCGGTCCGACGCTGTTCCTTCTCGGGCGGACCCTGTTCTCGGTGGCGATCCACCGGCGACTCTCCTGGCCCCGGGTCGCCGCCCTGTTCGTGCTGTCCGGTGCGGCGGTCGTCCTGCGGCTGCCGCTGCTGGCGGTCAGCGCGGTCGCCACCGGGGTGGTGCTCACAGTGGTCGTCCTGGACCACGCCGGCATCCGCTCCTATCGCCGGATCAAGAATCCTGACTGACGTCAGACGGATGGGCTCCGGGCTCATGCGACCCCCGGCCATCAGTGGCAGCGGGTGCCGGGGAGGGGTTACGGGCGGCGGCTGCGGCGACGGTTGCCAGGTCTTCGCTCGAGAAGCCCGTGCGGCTCAGCACCGCCAGGGACTTGTTCGTCGCCAGCGTGCACAACGCCAGCTCTGCCGCCTCCTGCTCACCGGCCCCCGCCGCCAGCAACGCCTGCCGCAGCATCGCCCGCAAACCGTCGATCATGGCGCGGACCATCGCCTGCCCCTCCGCGTCGAGGGCCGGGAACTGCGTTGCCGACACCGTGAGCAGGCAGCCGTCCGGGACCGACGGGTCGGCGATGCGGTTCAGGGTGACCTGCAGGTAGGCGGCCACCACGGCGTTCGGGCTCGGGTGGGGGCCGGACAGGGCCTGCTCGTACAGCGGGTGGTAGGTCTGCGCGTACCGCTGGAGGCTTTTGCGGAAGAGGGTGCTCTTGTCGCCGAAGGTGCCGTAGAGCGAGCCCCGGCCCAGGCCCGTGCCCTCGGTGAGGCGATCGATCGACGCCTCCGAATAGCCCCAGCGCCAGAAGACGTGCATCGCGCGTCGTAGCGCCTCGTCCACGTCGAATTGCTTGCGGCCCGCCATGGTTCGTCAGCCTACACATCTTGTACCGATCGTTCCAAAGGTCTTGTACTGATCGTTCCAAGATGCGTAGGGTGGTCGACATGACATACCTGAGTTCGCTACGACTGCCCGACGGGTTCACCGACGTCTTCACCAGTCGCCTCGTGGAGGTGAACGGGCTGCGGCTGCACGCCGTCACCGGCGGGGACGGCCCGCCGCTGCTGCTTGTCGGCGGGTGGCCGCAGACCTGGTACGCCTGGCGGCACGTGATGCCCGCGCTTGCCCGCCAGCACACCGTCGTCGCCGTCGACTCACGCGGCGCCGGGCTCTCCGACAAGCCCGACGACGGTTACGACGCCGGCACCCTCGCGGCCGACCTGGTCGCGCTGATGGCCGCGCTCGGGCACGACCGGTTCGACGTTGTCGGCCACGACATCGGCATGTGGACCGGATACGCCCTCGCTGCCGATCACCCCGAACGGGTGGACCGGCTCGCCGTCGTCGACGCCATCATCCCCGGCCTCACGCCGACCCCGTCGGTCTTCAGCCCGGCAGCGGTCAACCAGCGGCTCTGGCACTTCGGCTTCAACCGGCTCACCGACCTCAACGAGGAACTGGTCCGGGGGCGGGAGCAACTCTTCTTCGGCTACCAGTTCGCCAAGAAGGCCGCCACCCCGGACGCGATCCCCGCGTACGCCGTGGACGTCTACGTCGACGCGATCGTCGCGGACCCGCGCGGGCTGCCGGCGAGCTTCGCGTACTACCGGGCGCTGGACGAGACGATCGCGCAGAACGAGCAGCGCAGGAAGACCCGCCTGACGCTGCCGGTGCTCGCCGTCGGCGGGGCGCGGTACAGCGGCGCGGCGCCCGCCGACACGATGCGGCTGGCGGCCGACGACGTCACCGGCGTGATCGTCGACGACTGCGGCCACTACGTGGCCGAGGAGCAGCCCGTGCGGTTCACCGAGATCCTGGAGGACTTCCTCGTGGCAAACCGGTAGCGCTCGCCTTCGAGAAGCAGGTGAAGCTAGCTGAGGCGGTGTGCGGTGTCGGCGAACGAGCGGATCAGCTCCGTCTCGTTGCCGGTGCGCCAGATCAGGCCCCACCGGCCGGGCGGGGCGTCGCGAATCGGCACGTACGCGATGTCCGGCCGCGCGTAGTAGCGGGCGGCCTGGGCGTGGACCGGTGAGACGGCTTCGCCGGTGACGAGGATCGGGATCATCTCCTGGAAGTTGGAGACGGACGGGCCGATGCGGATCAGACGTCCACTCGGTGTGCGCAGGGGCACCAGGATCTCCCGCCAGTAGTCCGGCCGGGCCCCGCCCATCACCGTCACGTCTGCCAGGTCCTCGTAGCAGACCGACTCACGGGTGGCGAGCGGGTGGCTCGCCCCGACTGCCAGCACAATGGGTTCGGTGTAGATGACCGGGCCGACGGTGAGGTCCGGCTCCTGGACGGGCAACCACACGATCTGCACGTCGATGTCGCCGGCGCGGAGCTGACCGAAGGGGTCGCCGAAGTCGACGTGCCGGAGCTGTACCTCGCACTCGGGGTGGCCCTGTGCGAACGCGGTGAACAACTCCCGGAAGTCGTGCAGGTTGACGGCGATCGAGCCGACCCGCAGCACCCCGGTCCTGCCGCGTGCGGCGCGCCTGGCCCGATCCATCCCCTCGCACAGGCCCCGGTACATCGGCTGGATGTCGTCGAAGAGCCGCTGGCCGATCGGTGTCAGTGCCACCCGTCGGTTGTTCCGCTCGAACAGGGGGGCGCCGATCCGCCGTTCCTGTTTCTTGATCGCCTGGCTGACCCGCGCCTGGGTCACGTGCAGTCGCTGCGCGGTGCGGGTGAAATGCAGCTCCTCCGCCAGGGTGAGGAAGATTTCGATGTCCCGAAGCTCCACCGCTCATCTCGTCTCGTGAATTAGCGAAGGGTTATGGCACGTTACCAGAAGTGATCTTGTGGACGAGGGTGTCAGCACGCAGGCTTGTCGACGTCGGAGCGAGGAACACGCCTCAGCCAAGGAGTCGCTCGTGCGCAAGCTCGTCTACTACATCGCCGCCACCCTGGACGGCTTCATCGCCGGTCCGGACGGCGCCGACCCCACCGGCCCGGACGGATTCTGGCCCATCCCGGACGACTACCTGCACCACCTCGTCGCCGAGTATCCGGAGACCCTGCCCTGCCCGGCCCGGCAGGCGTTCGGCATCACCGACGAGGGCAGCCGCTTCGACACCGTCCTGGAGGGGCGGCACTCCTACGAGGTGGGTCTGCGGGCCGGCATGACCGACGCGTACCCGCACCTGCGCCACCTGGTGTTCTCCCGCACGCTCGGCGACAGCCCGGACCCGGCCGTCGAGGTCCTGGCCACCGACCCCATCGCCACGGTACGAGAGCTCAAGCGGCACGACGGCAAGGACGTCTGGGTGATCGGCGGCGGGGCCCTGGCCGGTGCCCTCTACTCCGAGATCGACACGTTGATCGTCAAGCTGGCCCCGTTGACCATCGGCGCCGGCATCCCGCTCTTCGGCCGCGACGCCGTCTTCGCACCGCGTACCTGGCGTCTGACCGACCACACCGTCCTGGACAGTGGCGCGCTCTTCCTCACCTACACGCACGCCCAGACCGGAAACGAGTCCGCATGAGCACACTCCCCGACACCCTCACGATCCGTCCCATCACCGGGCCGGACGAGATCGCGCTGTTCAACCGTCTGCCGTACACCATCAACCACGAACTCGCCGACGACCTCGCCGCGCACCGCCGCCGACCGGAGTGGATGTGGGTGGCGCTGCACGGGGACCGCCTGCTCGCCAGGGTCGCCTGGTGGGGCCGCGACGGCGACAGCAGCCCGCTGCTCCTGGACATCCTCGACGTCGACGACGGCGCCGAAGACCTGACCGAGGTGGCGCGGGCGCTGTACGAGACGGCCGCGACGCAGGTCCTGCCAGCGGGAGGCACCCCACCGGAGTACGGCCGCTTCATCCCGGCGGACTGGCGTGCGGACCCGGACACCCACCGGGCGGTGCGCACGAGGATGAGCGTCCTGGAGAGCACCGGCGCACGCCTGACCGTCGAACGACTACGCCTCCAGTGGAGTCCCGACAGCGGTCTGCCCGCACCCGACCCGCGCCTGGCCTTCCGTCCGGCCCTCGACACCGACGAGCTGGTCGCGCTGATGACCCGTGCGCTGGACGGCACCCTGGACGCGCACAGCCGTACCGACCTGGGGCTGATGTCGCCGCACGAGGCCGCCGTCAAGCACTACGAGCAGGAACTCGCCACGTACTCCAGCCCTCGCGAATGGTGGCGGATCGGCACGGTGGGCGAGCACGGTGAGCCGGTCGGGTTCGTCATCCCAGCGCGCAACGCGTACCACCCGGTGATCGCCTACCTCGGCGTCGTACCGGAGCACCGGGGCCACGGGTACGTCGACGGCCTCCTCGCCGAGGGCACCCGAATCCTCGCCGCCGAGGACGTCCCCCGCATTCGCGCCGCCACCGACCTGGGCAACGTGCCCATGGCGGCGGCGTTCGCCCGCGCCGGCTACGTCAACTTCGAACGGGCCGTCAACATGGCCTGGCAGTGAGTGGCGGCCCTGCCGCCGCCGAACCTGTTCCCCCGCTCGGCGGGATAACGGCGCGCGGCGACTGCGGTCGGGGCTCTACGCTCCGCACCATGTTCGCACCGGTGCAGATCGTCTCGGGTGGTCTGGAGATTCGTGAGTTCGGGCCGCAGGACGCCGCTCAGGTGGCGGAGTTCGTGGCGGCGGACGATCGGACGGCACTGCCGCCAGGCTCACCGCACACCGTCGCGGACGTCAACGAGTGGATGACCAGGATCGTGCGCCGACGGCTGGACGGCGACGGTGTGCTCCTGGCACTCGTGGACGTGGCCGGTGGCGAGATCGTCGGCAGCATCGGGTTGCGTGACGTCGACTGGAAGGCCGGACGCGGCGAAATCGGCTACGGGGTGCGGGCCAGTTGTCGTGGCCGAGGCCATGCGAGCACCGCGGCTCGCGTGGTCGGCCGGTGGGCGCTCACCGACGGCGGACTGCGACGCGTCCAGTTGCACGCCCGGCTCGACAATTTCGCCTCCCTTCGGGTCGCGGAGAAGGCCGGTTACCAGCGGGAGGGCACCTTACGGATGGCCGACTGGGATGGCGAGAAGGCGCACGACCTGGCCGTCTTTTCGATGATCGCAACAGATGTCGAAACGGGCGACGCCACGCGCTGATCCGGCGCAGGCGGGAGCCGTCGTGGGTCTCCGGTGCCGGGCCGCTGGTGCCCGATCGGCGCCAGCGGCCCGTTCGTACGCTCGATCAGCCCTTCACCGCGCCTGCGGTGAGCCCTTCGGTGAGGAAGCGCTGCCCGAAGGCGTACATGACCACCACGGGGATGCTGACCAGCAGCGACGCGGCGGCGAGTTGGCCTTGCGGCACCACATCTCCGGCGATCATCGACTGCATCCCCACGGGGAGCGTCTTGTACTCGTCCTTGGTGATGAACACGAATGCGAAGAGGAACTCGTTCCAGGCGTTGGTCAGGGTGAAGAGCGCGACCGCCAGCAGGCCTGGCTTGGCCAGCGGCAGCACCACCCGGCCGAACGCCTGGATGCGGCTGCAACCGTCGACGAGCGCGGCCTCCTCCAACTCGACGGGGATCGACGAGAAGTACCCCACCAGCAGCCAGGTGGCGAACGGCAGCGTGAAGGTCGGGTACGTCACCACCAGGGACCACAACGAGTCGGTCAGCCGGGCGCCGATGAGCATCTGGTACAGCGGGATGAACAGCAGCGCGCCCGGCATCACGTAGGTGAGCAGCACCGTGACGGTGAAGCCCTGCGCCCCGCGGAACCGCAGGCGGGCCAGCGCGTAGCCCGCCAGGGCGGCGCAGACAAGCGCCACGGCTGTCGACGCCGCGGACACCAGCAGGGTGTTGAGGTACCAGCGGCCGAACGGCTGGTTGTCGAACAGCGCGCCGAACTGCTCGAGCGTCCAGGGCGTCGGCCACAGGTCGTCGGTACGCATGACGACCTGGCCCTCGGACTTGAAGGCCGTGACGGCGATCCAGTACAGCGGGCCCAGCACGAAGAAGAGCAACCCGGCCAGCGCGGTCCAGGAACCCAGGCCCGACACCACTGACGACGACCGGCGACCGCCTCGGGACTGAAGGGTCGAGACGACCCGGCCGACCGCCGCGGCGATCAGCAGGATCACCCCGAGGACCACCGCCGCCTTCCAGAAGATCTGCGGTGAGGCCCAGGCCAGCAGACCGGTGACGAGCGCGGCGACGACCCACGGCAGGGCCTTCCGCGCCGTCGGAGCCCACCGCCGGGTCCCGATCCACAGTGCTGTCCCTCGGCGCCGCCGGGGCAGTTTGATGTTGGTGTCCTGGCGCAACAACCGGACCAGGACGAACACCAGCCCGCCGATGATCGGCAGCATGACGAGCGTGACCGCCGCGCCCGCGCCGTACTGGAGTTGCAGGATCGCCTTCGAGTAGGCGATGAGCACGTACGGCGCGGTCACGTCGCCCGGGCCGCCCTGCGTCAGCAACCAGACGAGGTCGAAGTTGTTGAACGTCCAGATCGACGACAGGGTCACCGTCACGGTGATCACGTGACGCAGTCCGGGCAGCGTCACGTTTCTGAACCGCTGCCACGCCGAGGCGCCGTCGATTGTCGCCGCCTCGTAGAGGTCCGCCGGGATGGCCTTCAACCCCGCGAGGAAACACACGGTGAAGAACGGCACTCCCTTCCAGACGTTGACGAGGATCACCGAGGGCATGGCCAGCTCCGGGTCGGACAACCAGCCCGCCGGCCAGCTGTCGACCAGGTGCGCGCTGGCCAGCAGCGGCCCGATCCCGGTGGCGGTGAGCAGCGTGTTGACGCTGCCGAAGATCGGGTCGAGCAGCGCGCGCCAACTGAACGCCGTGACCACCGTCGGCACCACCCACGGCACCAGGAGCAACCCGGCCAGCACGGCCCGCCCACGGCGTCGATGGTGCAGCAGCAGGGCCGCGGCCAATCCCAGCACGACCTTGAAAACCTCGGCGTACGCGGTGAAGACGAACGAGTTCACCACGCCGGTGTGGAACTGCTCGTCGCCGGCGAGGGCGAGGTAGTTGTCCAGGCCGACGAACACGCTGTCCTGCCCGTGCCGCTCGGTGGTGCTGGTGATGATCGACCGGGCGATCGGCACGAGAACGAGCCCGCCGACCAGCACGGCCATCGGTGCCAGGAACAGTGCCGCCAGCCGCCAGTCACGCCCCAGTCGCCGCTGGACCGCCGTGAGGGAGCCAGGCCCCGGCGGCGAGGACTTCCGCGCCGCCGGGACCCGCGCAGGACGGAGCGAGCTCACTGCCGCAGCCCCTGCTGGTTGAAGATCTGCACCATCTTCGCGTGGGCGGCCGTCACGGCCTGCTGCGGCGCCGCTCCCTGCACGACCTGCTGCATCATGTCGGTGAGGACGTAGGCCGACCCCACCGCCTGCTGGCCCGCGCTGGCCTTCTGCGGGAAGGCCAGGCCGTTCTTCGTGTTCAGCGGCAGCTTCAGTTCGGTGATTCTGCGCAGCATGGGGAACGCCGCGTCGCCGCTGGTGAAGAACGGGTCGGCATCCCAGACCTTCTCCCAGGCGGGCATCACCAGGCCGGGCGCCTCCTTCGCCACCCCGAGCAGCGCGGGTGCGCTGACCAGGTACTGCGCCAGGAGCTTGGCGAGCGCCGGGTTCTTGGCGCCCTTGAAGACGACGAAGCCCTGCGACTGGCCGAGGAGCAGCGGATTGTCGGTCGCCGGCCCGATGCAGTCGGAGAACACGTGGGTGTTGGCGTGCACCGGGTTCTTCTTGGTCCGCGAGTCCGCGTAGACGCTGAACTGGTTGCGGGTGTAGCCGAGGATTCCGGCGAGCCAGTTCTCGTTGTTGCTGGTGTCGGTCCAGCTCGCGATCCCCGGAGGCAACATCGGCTTGTACTTGGGGTTCGTGTAGATGTCACCGAGGAAGGCAACCGCCTGCACCGTCTCCGGGGAGTTGAAGGTGACCTTCCGGCCGTCGTTGGAGGCGATCGACCCGCCGTACGCGTTGATCAGCGCCTCGATCATGCCGTTGCCGTCACCGGAGCGGTTCACCGTCATGCCCCAGCCGAACCGGCGCTTGGTCGGATCGGAGATCTCCAGGCACAGATCCCGCAGTTCCTCCCAGCTGTAGATGTCCTTGGGAGTGATGCCCTTGTCCTGCATCCAGTCCTTGCGCAGGAACGACCCGATCCCGATGAAGTGGTACGGGATCGCGAACCACTTGCCGTCGAAGACGCAGTAGTTCTTGGCCTCGGCGCAGGGTTCGCCGTACCTGGCGGTCAGCGCCGTCACGACGTCCGTCACGTCCTCCAGGTCACCGAGCGCCTGGAACTGTGCGACGAACCGGGAGTCGGTCATGAACGCCAGGTCGCGCGCCACCCCGCCCTTGACCTCGGCGTCGATCTTGGCCACCACGTCACCGGCGTCGGCCTGGACCAGACTGTTCTCGATCTTCGTGCCGGTGGTGTCGGCGAACTTCTTGATCGAGCTGTCGAGTGCCTCGTTCGCGGCCGTCGAGTAGAGCTTCTGCGACAGCATCCCCATCGAGGAGCCCTTCATCGCCGCCGCGGCGTCGATCAGCTCCTGCGGAACCTCCGGCTGCACCTTGCTCTTCGACTCGGAGCCGCCCCCACACGCGGCCAGACCGGCCGCGCCGAGCACCCCCACCCCCATCCCGAGAAAGCCGCGCCGAGACCACGCCGGGTTGTCCTCCATGGACCATCGCCTCCTTCGTTTCGGCACCGCTGGACGCCGAAGGAGTGCATGGCGAACAGTGCGATGCTCGTGCTCCAAGGTGTGTCTCTGGTCGGCGACCGCGGGCACGTCGCCGCATCGATCAGTGCGATCGCGTACTCGTCGTCGGAGCTGGTGGGGTTGCCACGGTGGCGTCGGGCCCGCCCGTGCCGCCGTTCACCGTCGGAAGTCCGTTCGTGCACGCTCTGCGTGTGCGTCCGAGCGAGCCGCGGGAGAGATGTCGCGTGCCGCTCGCCGGGTGGCACGTCGGGGTTGGGGTGGTCGGCGACCGGGCCGAGAAGGTGGCGCTGACGTTCCAGTTCGGTCGGGCCACGGGACCACCACCGTTCGAGATTTCGAACTGAGTTCGAGATACCGTATCGAGTGGTCGCGACGCTAGAGCAGCATTCTGACAGATGTCAATGTTTCGATGGTGTTTCGAACCGAAAGCGCGAGGCTGGCTATCGAGGCTGAGCCCGGTAGCCCATCCGGGCGGACAGCGCGGCGGCACCCTCGCGAACCAACCCCGTCCACCGCACGTGCGCCTGGGGTGTCCAGCGGATGATCGGCGCGGACAGGCTCATCCCGGCGATCGTCGTACCGGAATGATCGCGGATCGCCGCGGCGACGCAGCGCATGGCGCTGTCCGACTCGCCGACGTCGACCGCGACGCTCTCCTCCCGGACACGTTCGAGATGGGCGCGCAGGCGGTCCGGGTCGGTGATGCTGTCCGGCGTCATGCCCGGCAGGTCGCCCTTCTTCAGGACCTCGTCCAGCGCGGCCTGATCGAGCCCCGACAGCAGTATCTTGCCGACCGCCGTGCAGTGCGCCGGGAGTCGCCGCCCGACCGCGGAGACCATCCGGACCGGGTGGGTGCTGTCGAACTTGACGAGGTAGATGACGTCGGCGCCGTCGAGCACGGCCACGTGGACCGCCTCGTCGCACGCGGCGGCCACGTCCCGCGCGACGCACTGCGCCTCGCGGACCAGATCAAGACGGCCGGCGAACGCCGCGCCGAGCTGGAACAGCGGCATGCCGAGCCGATACTGCACCGGCTGGCCCGGTACGGAGATCAGGTACGAGCGGGCCTCGAGCGTGACGAGCAGTTCGTGAACTGTGGTGCGGGGCAGGTCGAGCCGCTCCATCACCTGACGGGCCGACAGTTGGGGATGGTCCAGGAACAGTTCGAGGATGTCGAGTGCGCGGATGACCGCCGATACCACACGGGGCATGTCGATAGTCCCTTCGAAATGCCGGACCCGTGTCAGCGCGCCGCACACGGACCAGCACCTGAAGAGGATAACTGCGTCAACGCCGGTACGGGACGCGGCGACCAGCGTGCCGCCCGGTTGGCGCGTACCCTCCGCACGTCAGGGCTTTTGGTCGACTTCCTCGACGGCCAGGTCGCGGACCGGCCCCTCTGCCACGGCAGATGGAAGCCTGGCATTATGCCTGGAGCGCCAGCCGACCCTCGGTCAGGCCGATGCCCAAAAGGTGCCAGATCACGATGAATTCTCACAAAGAACGCATGCCTCGGGTCGAGTCACTGACCGGGCTGCGCTGGTTCGCCGCCTTCGCCGTGTTCCTGTTCCACGCGAACCAGATCATCAAGCTGCCCACGGTCTACGGCATCAAGCTCGGCGACTTCTTCCGATTCGGTGACGCCGGGGTCACGTTCTTCTACGTTCTCTCCGGCTTCGTGCTGACCTGGTCGTTCTCTCCCACGGTGGGCACCGGGACGTTCTACTGGCGCCGCTTCGCCCGGGTCTGGCCCGCGCTCGTGGTCAGCACCGCCATCGCCTGGGTCAGTTTCGACCAGGTCTGGCACTCCTGGAAGCGCACCCTGCTGAGCCTGTCGCTGACCGAGTCGTGGTTCCCGCCGGCGGCGCATCTCGTCGCCAACCCGGTGGCCTGGTCGGTCTCCTGCGAGGCCTTCTTCTACCTGCTCTTCCCGTTCGTCATCCGGCCGCTGCTACGGCTGCGGCTGCCGGCGCTCGCGATCATCGCGGCGGCCGGCCTGTTCGTCGAGTGGGCGTACTGGTTCTTCGTGCAGGATCTGATCGACCCGAAGGAGTACTGGATCCAGCTCTCCTGGTTCCTCCGCTTCCCGCCGATCCGATTCATCGAATTCCTGCTGGGAATGATCGCCGCCGCCGCACTCCTCCGTGGCTGGCGACCGAAACTCAATCTGTGGGTCGCCCTCTCCACGGTGCCCGCCTCGGTGCTGCTGCTGTGGTGGGGTGCGCAGCTGGGCTGGTGGGGTGCGCACTGGTCGCAGCAGGGCCTGGTGCCCGCCTGCGTACTGGTGGTGCTCGCGGCAGCGATCCGCGACATCTCCGGACGCCCCTCGATCTTCCGGAGCAAACCACTCGTCGCCCTCGGCGCCTGGTCCTACGCCTTCTACCTGGTCCACCTGTCGGTCATCCACTGGCTGATGGGCACGGTGAAGGCCGGCCCCGCGAGCTGGACGAACCTCAAGGTCCTCCTGATCTGGACGGTGCTGGGCATTGCCCTGGCCTGGGCCTGCTACCGCTGGGTCGAACACCCGGTGGAGAGGTACCTGCGCAATCTCTACCCGCGCCGGGCACCGTCCGCGCCGCCGGCACCGTCCGCGGCGCCCGCACCGCCCTCGGCGCCCGCGCCGCCCTTGGCGCCCCCGGCGCAGGAGCCGCAGGATGTGGCTGTCGTGGCCGAGCAGCCCACCGAAGTCGTCCTGACCGGGCGCGGGGTCGTGAGTCAGGAATTCGAGCCAGGCGTCTACCGGAGCACCGGGAGCTTCGACGCTCGATGACCCAGTCGACGACTGGCACTGAGGCTCCCACTCGCCGTAGGTCGGTCTGGGCGGGTTATGCCGCCGCGATCTGGGCCCTGCTGTTCGCCATTCGCGGCATCTACTGGGCGCTCGGCGGAAGCGTCGGACTCGCGACCCTCTCCGAGGGGATCAAGGACCTGCACGCACAGGGCGACCGAATGCTCTTCGCGGCTCTGTGGATGACAGTGGTGCTGGAGCTGTTCGGCGTTGTGCTGGGCCTGGCGCTCGTGCGTCCGTACGGCCTGGTGTTTCCGCAGTGGGTGCCGGTGCTGGCGAAGCGACGGGTCCCGAACTGGTTGCTGCTCGTGCCCAGCTCGGGCGCCTCCGCCCTGCTGCTGGCCCACGGTGGCACGTTCGTTGGCTTCGGACTGAGCGCCCTGTTCACGGGTGAGACGATGACCACGGAACTCCGCTGGTACGCGATGTTCTGGGGTCCCTGGTTCATGCTCGGAGGAGTCCTGTTCGGTGCCGCGGCGCTCGCGTACCTGCGGGGAACGTCGGAACGACGCTCGTGGCGACGCCGGATCGGGGTCGCCGCCAGCGTGCTCGCCTTCTTCGGTGGTCTGGTGGCCGCCGCCGCGCCGTTCATCGTCACCTGGCTGGCATCCGGCAGCGAGTAGTGGGCACGGGCCGACGCGCGCCTTTACGGTCGCCGGCCTGGTCGGCGTCCCTCGACCGGCGCGGGTCCTGAGTGGAACGGCCGCCCGGCGACGAGCGTCCCGAGTAGCAGGGCTGCCGGGCGACTGTTGATCGAGTGCATACCATCGTCGAATGGAGGGGACCCTGTGGGGACTCGGCATGTTTCTCTGCGCCGGGTTCAGTTGTCTGATGCTCTGTGCTGTCGTAGCGGCGCTCGCCGCCTGGCCACGAGGCGAGAGTAAGGGCTGGTAGGCGAAGTCATGCGGGTACACCAGTACGCGTACTTCTCGTTGCGTTCGGACCAGCTCTCCGCGCGCGAGATGGCGACGCGGCTAGGCATGGAGCCGGACGAGACAAGCGTCAAGGGGAGCAGGAGGGCGAACCCCCCGGTGCCGCGCGTCCATTCGTGGAGGGTGATGTGTCGGGACAGCGGCTTGACGGTCGATGAGCAGGTCGACCGCCTGATCGACCGCCTTGAGCCTATCGCTGATGAGATCGCGGCCCTCGTCAGAGCGATCGACGAGTCGGAGGGGGAGGGCCTAACCTCGACACTCCAGGTGGTGCGCTACTTCGGTGACGACGATGGCGCCCAGCATCAACGTCTCGGCTGGCACCTCGATCGCCGAGCCGTGGCGTTCCTCCAGCGCACCGGGGCCGAGCTGGACGTGGACGAATACGGGGATGACTGAGGGCGGTCACGTAGCGGCGATGTTCGTCCCTCACTGCGGCGTGCTTCTCGGCGAGGGTCATCCGCACCTCATCCCGGCGCGCGGCTGCCCGTCATCATCGCTTACGAACCTCGGCCAACGTAGATCAGCTTCGCTCGTCTGGACCGGGGGCGGACATCAACCCGGGCACAGGTGGTCGGGTAGCCTGAAGCGCAGAGGGCTGTTAGCTCAATGGTAGAGCTGAGGACTTTTAATCCTTAGGTTCTGGGTTCGAGTCCCAGGCGGCCCACCAACGCCAGGTGAACTGGGAAAACGCAGGCCGCGAGGGGTCCCAGCCGCATACCTGCGGCTCGGACCCCTTCCGCAGTCAGCCCGACGGGTGCTGCTGCTCGGGCTCGATATCGTCAGAGCGCCAGCGGTTGGCCGCTCACAGGAACTCGCTGCGATAGGTCGAGGCCAGCTCCGCCCCGCGGCGACGGCGTTCGGCGAGTTCGTCAGGTGAGAGCTGCGGCGGCGGTGCGTCCCTGCCCGCGACGACGTCGCCGATCCGGGTGAAGTACTCGTCCTGCCCGGCCGGGGTGCACATGCAGAGCATGTGGGCCGGCGCACCGGAGGTGTTGCGGAAGTTGTGCGGCGCGTTGGCCGGGATGTTGATCGTGGAGCCGGCCCGCACGACGTGCTTCTCGCCGCGGAAGGTGAACTCGATCTCGCCCTCGAGGATCGTGAACATCTCCTCGAAGTCGTGCCGGTGCGGCGGCGGGCCGCCGCCGTCGGGGACGCGCATGTCGATCAGGCAGTACGCGCCGTTGGTCTGCTCGCCCGTGATCAACATGCCGTAGGTGTTCCCCACCAGGGAGATGTAGGTGGTGTCGGGATCGTCGGGGTTCGCCACGGTCAGCGAGCGAGTGGGATCGTCGTCGGGAATCATCGTGATCGTCTCCTGGGGTGTGCGGTCGGTTGGTTCGATCGGTGGGCAACGGCGCGTCCCACGGAGGCAATTCGACGGGGCCGCTCGTTTGATCCTCGCGGAGAGCCCGCCACCTCGCGTGCTTTCCGGTGGCTGGCCGGCACTGTTACCGCTGCGGCTGCTGCGCCTCGACCACCTGCACGCACCGGCGCAGGGCAGCCACCATGTACCGGCGCCACAGGGGGGCGAAGGGACCGGCGAGGATGGGGCGCCGGCCGGGGAGCGGCTTGAACTCGTAGGTCCAGCGGATCAGGGTGCCGTCCCCGTCGGGGTTGAAGTTGAACTCGCCCCGCACTCCGGCCGCGAGGCGAGAGAGGACGTTCGTGAACCCGCTGAGTTGGTACGCGAAGATCGAACCCTCCGTGTACTCGGTCAACTGCTCGTTGGCCTGTGACCCGTCCTCGAACTGCGGGTTACGGGTGGGGCCGACGTGATCCCAGGCCTCCGTCTGGTTGGCCACGCCCCTGACGCCGGGGAACGGCCCGACCCGGTGGAAGACGCTCGGCAGGTCGATCGGCGCGATCACCCGGAACGCGGTGGCGGGCGCCACCCGAGCGCGTTGCTGGACCGTGATCGAAACCGTGCGGTCGGTCGGGCTGATGAGCAGCGGTATGGCCGGAGTGCCTGACGGGTTCGTGCGGCTGTCGGTCATCGGGTGGTCAGGCCGTGGGCGCGAGGACGACGGTCTTGCCCGGCAGTTCGCCCGCGCCGGCCCGCGCGTGGAGTGCGGGCAGGTCGGCCAGCGCCACCCGCTGGGCGACCTCGACACGCAACTCACCGGTGCTGATCCGAGCGGCCAGGTCGGCGAGTTGGTCGGCGTCGCTGCGGACGAACAGGTCCACGCCCCGCACATCGCGCGCCTCGTCGGAGGGGGCGGGCATCCAGACGGTGGTGTTGACCAGGGTGCCGCCGTCCCGGATCAGCGTGACCAGCGCAGCCAGCTGGTCCGGGGAGACAGGCGCGAGGTTGAGTACGAGGTCGACCGGCTCGGTCACCGCCGCGGTCACGTCGGTGGTGGTGTGGTCGATCACCTCGTCGGCGCCGGCAGCCCTGACCCGCTCGGCGCTGCGTGGGCTGGCCGTGGCGATCACGTGGGCACGGACCTCCTTGGCCAACTGCACCGCGTATCCGCCGACCGCTCCGCCGGCGCCGTTGATCAGCACCCGCTGACCGGCGGTCAGCTTGCCGTGGTCGAACAGGGCCTGCCACGCCGTCAGACCCACAAGCGGGAACGCCGCCGCGTCGGCCAACGGGATGTTCCTGGGTGCCCCCGTCAAGATCTCCGCCGGCGCGATCACATATTCCGCGGCCGCCCCGGTCCCCGTCATCGGCAGAAAGCCGACGACCCGGTCACCGACCGCGACGTCGTCCACGCCGTCACCGAGCGCGTCGACCGTGCCGGCGACGTCGAGACCGGGAGTGTGCGGCAGCTCCACCGGGATCGGGCCCTGCATGTAGCCCGCGCGGATGTTGCCGTCGACGCCGTTGAACGACGTCGCGGCGACACGGATCCGGACCTGTCCCGCGCCGGGGGTGGGCTGCTCGACGTCCTCGTAGCGGAGGACCTCAGGACCGCCGAACTCGTGGAAACGTACTGCCTTCATCGCTGAACCTGCCTCTGTGAGCGCCGTTGATGTGCTTCAGACGTCACTCACCTTCACAGGATCCGGCGCGGTTAGCCTGGGCCGGGCTGGCCCACCTTGGTGATCGTCGGTTCCCCGGCAACGTCGACGATCTCGGCCAGACGCGCCGCGTCGGCCGAGCCGGGCGCGGCGGTGAGCATCAGAGCCGCCAGGTCGTCGCCCGGGATGGCGAGCAGGCTGCCGACGAGCGTGACGGCTCCGCCGTCCGGATGGATGAACGCGGCGCTGCTCTCGTAGGCCGCCACCGGTCGTGGCGCGCGCCACAGGGTGTCGAACAGGCGGCTTCGGCTCCGCATCTCGTCCACGAGCGCGGCAAGCGACGCGTCGGCGGGGTAGCGCAACAGCGCGCCCTGCAGGCGGGCCGCGAGGATCGCTTGATGATCGGTCGCGTCATCCGTCGACTGCTCGAAGCCATGGAACGGCTCGCAGAACGTACGCCACGCGATGTTCCACTCCCAGGGTCGCCCGGTGAGATCCCAGTGCCCCAGGGCCAGGAACGCGCTGTTCACGGCGACGAGATTCATCGCCGCGTCGGAGACGAACATCGGAGTGTCGGTGAACCGCTCCAGCAGCCGCAGCGCACCCGGACCGATCTCGTTCGGCACCTGCCCGTCCGCGGCGGCGTACCCGGCCAGCGCGCAGAGCCGCTCGTACTCCGCCCGCCCGATCCGCAACGCTCGGGCGATGGCGTTCACGACCCCGGCTGACGGATGGCTGCGACCCTGCTCCAACCGGCGTACGTAGTCCGCGGACATCCCCGCCAGCTCGCCGAGCTCCTCCCGCCGCAGCCCCCGCACCCGGCGACGACCGATCGGCAGCCCGACAGCCGCAGGCGCCGTGCTCTCCCGCAACTGGCGCACCGCGGCACCGAACTCGTGACGTTCCACGGCCCAATTGTGCCCGGCCGGTCCGGACGGCACGGCTCCCCTCGCCCTTGATCGACTCGCGATGCCGGAAATCGGGCTGTCCGGCCCGCCCTGACACCGCGACTTTCCGAAAGCCGAGTGGATCAAGCCGCGGGCCGCCCGCGGGCCGCCCGCGGGCCGTCCGCGAGGCGCTCGCGAGGCCGCCGGCACGGGCGGCGTGGGCGATTGAGCGGCTGCTGGGCGGGTACGGGGTCGAGTATGCGGATCGTTGTGGTGGGGGCGAGCGGCAATGTCGGTACGGCGGTGCTGCGGCGGCTGCGCCAGGAGCGGGACGTGGAGTTGGCCGGGGTGGTCCGGCGGTTGCCCGCCCCGGATGCCGGTGAGCCCTACGACCAGGTGCGGTGGCACTCCTGCGACGTCGGGGCGCCGGGCGCCGCGGCGCAGCTCGTCGAGGTGTTCTCGGGTGCGGACGCGGTGGTGCACCTGGCCTGGCAGATCCAGCCCAGCCACGACCAGCGGGTGTTGCGGCGGACGAACGTCGAGGGCAGTCGGGCGGTGTTCGAGGCGGTGATCCGGGCCGGTGTGCCGGCGTTGGTGTACGCCTCGTCGGTAGGCACCTACGCCCCTGGCCCGAAGGACCACCCGATCAGTGAGCGGTGGCCGGCGACGGGGGTGCCCGGCTCGTCGTACAGCGAGCACAAGGCCGAGGTGGAGGCGCTGCTGGACGGGATCGAGCGTGATCACCCGACGCTGCGGGTGGTGCGGATGCGACCCGGGCTGATTTTCCAGCGGGCCGCCGGTGCGGAGATCACCCGTTACTTCCTCGGCCCGCTGGCGCCGGTGCGGCTGCTGCGCTTCGGCCGGCTCCCGCTGGTGCCGACGAACCGCCGGTTGCGGATGCAGGCGGTGCACGCCGACGACGTGGCCGACGCGTACGCCCGGGCGGTCGTGAGTGATGTGCGCGGCGCTTTCAACGTCGCCGCGGACCCGGTGCTCACCCCGGAGCTGGTGGCTCGGCATTTCCACGGTTGGACGGTGCCGGTCGCCGCGCCGGTGCTGCGGGTGGCGGCGGCGCTGACCTGGCGGGCGCGGTTGCAGCCGGTCGACGCGGGCTGGGTGGAGCTGGGTCTGAACGCGCCGCTGATGTCGAGCGAGCGCGCGGAGACCGAGTTGGGTTGGCAGCCCAGGATCAGTGCGCTGACGGCGCTCCAGGAACTCTTCGCCGGAATGGCCGACGGCGACCACACGGCAAGCCCACCGATGTCCGGTGCACGGGACCTGCCCGGCCGCCCCGCCGCCCTCCTCCACGCTCGCCCGCCCGGCGAGGGGAACCCCTACTGACCTCTCCGGTCAGGAGAGCGTGGAGCCGGTCACCGTGGGGTTCTGGGCACCCAGGAAGAAGATGCCGGGGAAGCCGCGCGTCTCGAACTTTCCGCTGGGGTTGCGGCGCAGGGTCGAGCTTTCGATCTTCATCGTGCCGGTGCGGTTGTTGCTGACGAAGAAGACCGCACCGCCGCCCTCGTTGGCCTTGTTGTTCTCGATGATCGTGCCGGCGATCCGTACGGTGAACTCGTTGCCGTCGCAGTAGATGGCGCCGCCGCTGCCGCCGCCGGGCGTGCCGGACTTGGCCGGGTTGGCGCCGCTGCCGATCGCCTCGTTGTGGCTGAGCACGCTGTTCAGCACCACCCAGGAGACGCCGATGCTGCTCAACGCGCCACCGTTGGAGCAGGAGCCACCCTGGCCGGACGCGCCGCCGAAGGTGCTGCTCACGACGTACACCGGTTTGTTCTCGAACTGGCTCAGCACCCGGATGGCCGCGCCGCCCAGGTCGGGGCCGGTGCGGTCGCAGCGGTTGCGGACGAAGCGCGAGTTGACCACCTTGAACCGCCCGCCGCGTACGAAGATCGCCCCGCCGCCGCCACCCTCGGCCTTCTCGCCCGTGGAGTTGCCGTCGGCGAAGGTCAGGTTCTGCACGGTGAGCTGCGGGTGGTCCTGGTTCTGGCAGTGCGAGGTGGTGAAGCCCTGGGCCTCGTCGCAGGTGTTCAGGTAGAGGATGCGGCGCTGGCCCTGGCCGCTCAGGGTGACCTTGCCGCCGCCGTCCAGCACGACCTTCGGCCCGTTGGCGTTGCGGACCTTCGCGGTGGCGGTCATCTTGATCGTCACCGGGGCGGGTCCGCAGTTGAACGTGATGACACCGCCGGCCGCGACGGCCTTCACGACCGCCGCGGAGGTGCAGCTCGCCGGGGTGCCGGTGCCGATGGTCCGGGTCGGCTTCGAGGTATCCACCGCCCGGGCCTCGGCCGGCACGGTGGCCCTGCCGTTCGGGTTGCCGGCCGCGAGCACCTTCGCGGCGGGCTTCGGGCTCGCGCTGGCTCCCGGGCCACCGAGGCCGTCGCGGGTCTGCGGCACCTCGGTCGGGGCAACCGTCGGCGCGGCCACCGGCGAGGCGGACGAGCCGGGTTGGAAGGCGGGGGCCGGCTCGGCGGGCGACGCGCAGGCGGGCAGGGTCGCGGTGGCGACACCGAGGACGAGCAGGGCGGCAACCGACGTCATGCGCACCCCGTGATGCTAAGGCCTGTTTCAGCAGAACTGGCCGGACCCCGGGGGGCCGGGGCCGGCGGTCAGGCGTGGGAGAGGGCGAAGGCGGTCAGGAAGCCGGCGACCGTGATGAGACCGACGAGCAGGTGGGCGTTCTCGAACGCCTCCGGGATCATCGTGTCGGTGATCATGGCGAGGATCGCCCCGGCGGCCAGCGCCGTGATTCCGGCCAGCACCTCCGGCGGCGCACCGCCCAGCAACGTGTTGCCGAGCAGCGCGGCCACCCCGCTGACCAGCGCGATCCCGATCCAGAGCAGGAAGACGTACCGCCGGGATCGGCCCGCCTGACGCATGCCGGCCGCGCTGGACAGCCCCTCCGGCACGTTGCTGAGGAAGACCGCCGCCACCGTGACCAGGCTTACCGCGCCGCCGCCGAGCAGGCTCGCGCCGATCACCACGGATTCCGGTACGCCGTCCAGCAGTGCGCCAACCGCGATCGCCGACCCCGAGCCGGGCTGCTCACCCTCGGAGGGCTGCTGGTCGCCGGAGCGTTTCCGGTGCCGCGCGCCGTGCCGGGCGAGGCCCAGGTTGGCCAGGGTGTAGACGAGCGCGCCGCCGCCCGCGCCGAGCGCGGTGGGCAGCAGCCCGCCCTGCGCGTGTGCCTCGGCGATCAGCTCGAACGACACGGCGGAGAGCAGCACCCCCGCCCCGAACGCCATGATCGACGCGATGACGCGCTGCGGCACCCGGGCGAACCAACCGACCGCCGCCCCGACCAGCAGGGCCGACCCGGCCAGCAGCCCCCACCCACCCGCCTGTAACCACTCCGGCATTCGCGGGACCCTACCCACGGCCGCCGGGCCGACAAACCCGATCGTGAGGGTGACTCAGAAGTCGGCGAAGAGGTACGGCACGCGGCGGGGGAAGATGCTGCGCAACTCCGCGGCGGCGTCCACCGGCACCACACCCAGATCCCGCAACGGCAGCTCGGCCGGATCGAGCACCCCGTACGCCAGGGCGGAGAGCCCGGCCGCCGTGAGGGTGGCGGTCGGCGCGCGGCCGGCGGTGTCGGCGACCAGCTCCAGCGCGCCGGTCGTGCCGTCGAGCAGATGGGTGCCGGCCAGCCAGCGGTCCCCGGTCAGCTCGACCCGCACCCGACCGGGACCGGCCGGCAACCCGCTCAACGCGTCGAGCGACAGCAGTCGGGCCATCGGGGCGGACGAACCCGGAATCGCTGTCCTGGCCTCGACGTGCACGTCCAGGTCGGTCAACCACAGCTCCGGCAGCTCGTCCGGCGGGATCTGGACGGTGACCCGCTCGACCTGGTCGACGTGCCGGGCGAAGAACTGCAACAGCAACACGCGCGCGAGCGGATCGCTGACCAGCAGCTCGTTGCCGTGCACTGTGCCGCCGTGCTCGTCGATCCGGTAGGTCACCGCGCCGGTGACCTCGCCGTCGACGCGGGCGGTCAGCAGCCAGTACTCGTCCCGGTCGCGCATCCCGTTCGCCCGGTAGTCCGGGAAGAGCGCGAAGCCGTGCCGCTCCCGCAGGCAACGCTCGGTGAACGCGCGCCACGCCGGGTAGCCGGCGGCGATGCGCTCCCAGCCCACCTCGCCGGGCAGGTCCACGCGCAGCAGCGAGCCCAGGTGGGCCGGGGAGAAGGTGACCCTGCGCGCCTTGGGCAACCCGACGTAGCCGAACCGGGCGTAGAAGCTGGGCCGGAACGGGTAGAGCGCGCTGACCGGATGCCCCTCGTCGCGTACCTCGTCGAGGAGTTGGTGCAGCAGCGCCCGTACGTGCCCCTGCCGGCGGGCCAGCGGGTGGGTGGCGACCCCGGCGACGCCCGCCATCGGCAACACCGCCCCGCGCAGGTTCTGTCGCATCGGGATGGACGAGACGGCGGCCAGCGTGACGCCGCCCTCCTCGGCGACGAGCGTCCGGTTGCCCTGGTTGTAGGGCAGGTAGTCGCGGAACTCCTCGGTTCGAGCAGCACCGAGCGGCGACGACTCGAAGGCGTACGCGGCCAGCGGGAAGCTGGTGGTGAGACGCTCGTCGGCGGTAACCCGGCGGATGGTCATCCGCCCATCTCAACCTGCCGTGCAGGCCCCGGCAACCGGATTCGCGGTATCCGCGCCGGTCATCCGACCGGCAGGTGTCGCAGGTGCCGGCGGCGGCGCAGGCGGATGCTGACCACCGCGGCCACACCGATGACGAGCAGGGCGGTGACGGCGAGACCGTGCAGCACGCCACGGGACAGGTAGCCCTGGTCGGTGTGGTCCACCGCCCAGGTGGCGATCTCCCGGGTCGACCAGAACGGCGTCAGCTTCGCCCCGGACCCGGCCGGGTCGATCAACATCTGCACCGTCACCACGGTGAGCAGCAGCAGCGTCCCCTCCATCTCGCGGGGCAGCAGTGCGCCGATCAGCATCCCGAACGGCGCCGCCACCGCGACGGAGCAGAGCAGCGCGGCGGCCAGACCGCCGTACCGCAGGTCCGCGCCGTCGAGCATGGGGAGCAGGAAGAACGGCACGGAGATGACCAGCCCCACCGTCCACAGGCCGAGCACCCGGCCGAGGTAGAGATGGTGTGGCCGGTAGCCGGCCAGCCGCAGCCTCGGCTCCAACTCGCGGGCCGCGGTGGTGGCGAACAGCGCGGCGGTGCTCACCGCCCAGCCCACGCCCAGCAGCAGCGAGCGGACCGACTGCCCGAGGTAGGCGTCCCGCCGGATCAGGTAGAAGGTCAACGGCATCGACAACAACAGCAGGAGTACGCCCCGACGCCGCAGCAGCTCCCGCAGGGTCATCTCGGCGACGACGACGAGCCGGTTCACCGGCGGCCTCCCTGGACACGTGGCGCGTGCCACCCGGCCTCCTGCGTCGGGGTCAGGTCGAGCACGAGGTCCACGCGGTCGAGTTGGTTGAGCAGGTGGGTCACCACGACGATGGCCGCGCCGCCGTCGCGCAACCGACTGAGCTGGTCCCAGAGGTTGACGTAGGTGCCCTGGTCGAAGCCCTGGTACGGCTCGTCGAGCAGCAGCACGTCCGGGGCGCTGAGGGTGGACATGGTCAGGTTGAGCTTCTGCCGGGTGCCGCCGGACAGGTGCCGGGCCTGCACGTCCCCGCCGGCCTCCCAACCGAGCTGCCGCGCCGCCGCCCGACCGGCCCGGCGCGCCGGCCCGCGGGCCACGCCCCGACCGGCGCCGACGAGCACGAAGTGTTCGTCGGCGAGCAGGAAGTCGGCGGTGCCACCGGACTGCGGGCAGTAGCCGAGCCGGCCGGAGACGGTCACCTCGCCGGCGTCGGGTGACATCAGGCCGGCGCAGATCCGCAGGAAGGTGCTCTTGCCGCAGCCGTTCGCCCCGACGACGGCGGCGATCTGTCCGGCCCGGACGGTGAGCGTGGCGTCGTGCAGCACCGTCTGTCGCCCGTACCGCTTGGTGATGCCCTCGGCGTGCAGCCGGACCGGTCCGGGGCGTGGTCCGGGCGCGGTGCCGATGCTCTCCACGACCGCGCCCGCGTACTGCTGGGGTGGGCCGAAGACGACCCAGGGGTCGCCACCACCCTCGCGCAGGTGTGTGGCCGCCTCGGCGACCACGTGCCGGGCGGCGTCCGCCGCGACCCGGCGCTGGTGCAGCTCGGCGGTGAGCGTTCGCAGCCAATCGTCGGCGTTCACCGGGTGACCCCCTTCGTGACGATGTCGTTCACCGGCTGGACGAAGGTGAGCCAGGCGCTGCCGCCCGCGCGGAGTGCCGCGTACCCGTCGTCGGTGAGCCGGTAGTACTTGCGGGCCGGACCGGCGCTGCCCTCCCGCCACCGCGCGGTCACCAGGCTGGTCTTCTGCAGGCGCAGCAGCACGGGATAGAGCGTGCCGCCCTGGATGGGCCCCATGCCCGCGGCGTCGAGCGCCTGGGCGAGCTGGTAGCCGTAGGACTCGCCGTCGGCCAGTAGGGCCAGCACGCAGATGTCGAGCACCCCCCGCAGCCACTGCCCGCGCCTGTCGGAATCCACGCGTCGGACAGTAGCGGTGCAAGCTAGATGGCACAACTACCTACTATGGCCGGCGGTACCCGAACCGGTTGGTTCGGGTGAGCCGCCGAGGGAGCCGTCCCGGTCAGCGGGCGACGACGTCGGAGACCACGACCGTGACGTTGTCAGGTGCGCCGGCGTGGTGCGCGAGCTTCACCAACTGCTCGCCGCACTGCTGGCGGTCGGCGTACATGCCAAGCGTCGCCGCGATGGCGTCGTCCTCGACGTAGTCGGAGAGCCCGTCGCTGCACAGCAACAGCCGGTCGCCGGGGACCACGGCGAGCACACCGACCGCCGGTGGGGTGTCGGCGCCCTGCACGGCCCGGGTCACCAGGGACCGCTGCGGGTGGTGGCGGGCCTGCTCCGGGGCGAGGGTGCCCTGGTCGACCAGGGCCTGGACGAACGTGTCGTCCCGGGTGAGCTGGGTCAGCTCCCCGTCGCGCAACAGGTAGCAGCGGGAGTCGCCGACCTGGGCCAGGACCAGCGTCTCGCCGGCCAGCAGCGCCGCGGTGAGCGTGGTGCCCATCCCGTCGCGGCTCGGGTCGACCGTGATGGCGGCGTGGATGCGCTGGTTGGCGGTGCTGACCACGGCACGCAGGGCGTCGGCGGCGCCGTCGGGGTCGGTGGGCGGGGTCAGCTCGTCCAGGATCCGGATCACGATCTCGCTCGCCACCTCGCCCGCGGGCAGCCCGCCCATGCCGTCGGCGACGGCGATCAGGCGGTCACCGGCGAGGGCGGAGTCCTCGTTGTTGGTGCGGACCAGGCCGATGTCGTTGAGGATGACCGAGCGGAGGATCAGCGTCATGGGGTCAAGCTTGCCAAGAACACCCCGCCTTCGTCTCTACGCCTCCTGCGTGCGTCGAGAAATGATTGCGATTTTCGTCGACGAACCCAACGGTGCGTGACCGATCGGCCGAGCCCTCAGCGCTGCGGGTAGCGCAGCAGGAGGCTGGCGGCGACCTCCTCGTCTCCCACCGCCGCGTAGCTGTGCGGGACGTCGGACACCCAACGGAGGTGACCACCGGCAGGCGCGGTCAGTGGCGCGTCGGTCGGACCGGCGCGCAGCACCCCGGCGAAGACGGTGACGTGCTCGGTGACCCCGGGCTGGTGGGCGGGGGAGACCTGCCCGGGGCCGGGCGTGACCCGCATCCGGTACAGCTCGTAGGTCGCGTCGGTGTCGGTGAACACCTCCAGCAGGGTGGCGGTGACCGCGGTGCCCTGCGCGGTGGGCCCGGCGGTCGGCTCGGCCAGCAGGGCGGTGAACGGTACGCCGAGCTGCGCGGTGACCGCCCAGAGCGTCTCCAGGGTCGGGTTGCGGGTGCCGTGCTCCAGGCCGGAGAGGGTGGCCTTTCCGATGCCGGCGAGCCGGGCCAGGGTGGACAGCGAGATCCCCCGCTCCTCGCGCAGGGCGCGGACGCGGCGGCCGACGACGGCGGGATCCACGTCGAGGCCGGGGCGGCGGGCTGGTGGTGGCTGCGGCACCCGGCTATCGTGCTACAGACTGTTGTTCCGTAAACGGAACACTCCGGGGGGGGTGGACATGGCCGGACGCGTCCAACCGGTGTTGGCCGGCGTGGTGACCGCCCTGGTCGGCTTCGCCAGCTCGTTCACAGTCGTCCTGGCCGGGCTCCGGGCGGCCGGCGCGTCGGACGCGCAGGCCGCCTCCGGCCTGCTCGCCCTCTGCGTGGCGTGCGGGCTCGCGGCGGCCTGGCTGGGCTGGCGGCACCGGATACCGATGAGCGTGGCCTGGTCCACGCCGGGCGCGGCGCTGCTGGTGGCCACCGGCGCGCCGCCTGGCGGTTGGCCGGTCGCGGTGGGCGCCTTCCTCGTCTCCGGTGCGCTGATCGTGGCGGCCGGGCTGTTTCCGCCACTCGGCCGTGCGGTGGCCGCCATCCCCAAGCCGGTGGCCGGCGCGATGCTCGCCGGGGTGCTGCTCCCGTTGTGCACGGCCCCGGTCCGCGCACTTGTGGAGCTGCCCCGGGTGGCGGGTCCGGTGGTGGTCGGCTGGCTGCTGCTGCACCGGTTCGCCCGCCGCTGGGCGGTGCTCGGCGCGTTGCTGGTGGCGGTGGTCGCGATCGCGCTGACCGCGCCGCCGGCCGGACTGGCCGGCGCCGCGCTGGCCCCGTCGATCACCCTGACCGCGCCGGCCTGGGACGCGTCGGCGCTTGTCGGCCTCGCGCTACCGCTGTTCCTGGTCACCATGGCCGCGCAGAACGTTCCCGGCATGGCGGTGCTGGCCGGTTACGGTTACCGGCCGCCGTTCGGCGCCGCGCTGCGAGCCACCGGCCTGGCCAGCCTGCTCGCCGCCCCGGCCGGTGGGCACGCGGTGAACCTCGCGGCGATCACCGCCGCGCTGGCCGCCGGCCCGGACGCCCATCCGGACCCGGAGCGCCGCTGGGTCGCCTCGGTCACCGCCGGTGCGGGGCTCGCCCTGCTCGGCCTCGGTGCGGGCGTGGCAACCGCGCTGGTCGCGGTCGCCCCGCCGATCCTCATCGAGGCGGTGGCCGGGCTGGCCCTCCTGGGCGCCCTCGCCACCGCGCTCGCCGCGGCGGTGACCGATCCGGCGACCCGGGAGGCCGCCGTGGTCACCTTCGTGGTGACCGCCTCCGGGGTGACCCTGATCGGCGTGGGCGGGGCGTTCTGGGGTCTGATCGCGGGCTGCCTGATGCTGCTGCTCTTCCACCGCCGCCCACCGGCCCCGCAGGACCAGCCCGCCCTCGCCGCACCGGAGCAGCCCGCCCCCGGCGCGCCGGATCAGCCAGCCCTCGCCGCGCCGGACCACGCCGCTCCCGCGGTGCCAGACCAGCCCGCTCCCGCGGCGCCGGAGAGATCCACTCGGGTTTCATGACGTCGGGTTGTCCCGAGGCTCCGGACGCCCCGATTTCCGTGAACCCGGAGTCGATCAGGGCGGTGGGGTCACTCCTCGGGCGGCAGGTCGGCCACACCGACGGCCAGGAGGACCCGGCCGTCGGCCACCGACCCGATCCGGTCGGCCGGCACGTAGACCGCGCCGGTACGGGTCAGGTCGGTCGAGACCTTCAGATAACCGCTGTGCAGCAGCCGCGCCGCCAGATCGGCCGGGACGTCGGGCTCCTCGACCGCGGTCGCCTCGATCAGCTCGTCCAGGCTGCTGCCCGGGTCGGCGGTCGGTGTCTGGACGGTCACCGCGTTCGGATCACCCCGCTGGACGAGGTCCACGGTCCCGACCTCGGTGCCGGCTGAGTCGATCACCGGCATCCCGGTGGTGATCCGTGAGATGGTCGCCTGCTGCTCGTCCTGCTGGTCCATCCCGCTGCGGTTCCCAGGGCGGCGCGCCGCTAAACGCCGGCCCGCTCCGCGCGGAGGCGGTGGGATCCATGGCTGGGCCGGAGCGTCACGCCGCCTGGCTGCTCAGCCGTTCGGGAGGGTCCAGCCGCCGGGCGGGCGGGGGGACAACTCCCGCCAGGTGTCCGGACCCTCGAGGAGCGCCCGCACGGTGTCCTCGGCCTCGTCCGCACTGCCGTACTCGTAGAACCGGGAGATGCCCTCGGCCCCGCCGGCCCGCTGCTCGACGTGCCACCGGTCGGCGTCCACCCGGAGGAAGATGTCCCGTCGGGCCAGCCGCCCCCATTTCCCGTTCCACAAGTGCTTCCGCTGCTCCATGGCGGGACTCTATCGAACACACGTACGAGAAGGTGCGGCCCCTGCGGGAATCCCGCAGGGGCCGATGTGCATCCGTTCGGTCAGCGCTGCGTCGGCGGCTCCGGGCGGCGGCCCAACACATCGTCGAGCGCCCCGCGCTGCTGACCAGGGGTGGTGTGGCCGGCGGAGACCAGCGCGTCCCGGATCTCGGTGAGCAGCTTGACCTCCTCGCTCGGCGCCGCGGGCGGCGGCTCCTCGCCCCGACGCCGCCGCTCGGCCAGCTTGTTCATCGGGTACACCACGAAGAAGTAGAGCACCGCGGCCGTGAGCAGGAACGTGATCAGGGCGTTGATGAACGCCGCCCAGTCCATGTAGTTGCCCTTGGTGATCTCCCACCTCCCGGCCGACAGGCCAGTGCCGCCGCCGAGTGCCTTGATCAGTGGTTCGAGGAACGACTTGGTGAGTTGGGTGACCACGCCCGTGAACGCGGCGCCGATCACGATGCCGACCGCCAGGTCGACGACGTTGCCGCGCATGATGAAGTCTTTGAAACCCTTGAGCATCCGTACTCCCGAGGTGTCCGCTTTTCTGTCGGGCACAACCTATGCCCGTTCGGCGGGTTCCAGAAAAGCGCCGGCTTCGATCGCCGCCCGGTCCGGATCGCCGTCCCGGATCGCCTCGACCAGCCGGGTGTGGTCGACGTAGCGCTCCGGAGTGAGCGCGCCACCCATCGCCTGGGCGACGGTGCTACGCAGGGCGGTGCCGACCGAGGCGTACAGCTCGGCGAGCATGGCGTTGTGGGCGGCGGCGACCACCGCGACGTGCAGGGCCGCGTCGGCCTCGACGAACGCGTCGACCCGGCCGCCGCGCCAGGCGGCCTCGCGTTCGGCCAGCACGCCGTCGAGCGCCGCCAGGTCCTCCGGGGTACGCCGCAGCGCGGCGAGCCGGGCGGCCTCCACCTCGAAGGCGCGCCGCACCTCGATGACCTCGGTCATCCGGTCGTCGCCGAGGTGACGGGCGACCACCGGCGCCAGCTCGTCGGTGGACACCACGTACGTGCCGGAGCCCTGCCGGCACTCCAGCACCCCGGCGTGCACCAGGGCGCGGACGGCCTCCCGGACGGTGTTGCGCCCCACGCCCAGCGCGGCGACGAGCTGCGGCTCGGTGGGGATGCGCCCGCCAACGGGCCACTCGCCGCCGAGGATCCGGGCGCGGAGCCGCTCGATGGTCTGCCGGACCCGGTGGCCCCGGGGCGGCACGGCGGGCTGGCCGGGGGGCGGCACCGGCGACGCGGAGGGGAATTCAACCGACGGTGGCACTGGTTACATCACCGGTCCCAAATTCATCCCATGATTGTAGGTTAGAGGTCATGACCCCGCCACCAGTCGCCGCTCCGGCGCCGCCCGCTCCCGTCGCCGTCGACCCCCGCCCGGCGCGGGACCCCGACGTCGGCCGGCGGACGCACCCGGCGACCGGTGGCGCGCTCGTGCTGGTCGGGATGCTGCTCATCGCGCTCAACCTGCGCGCCGCGGTGACAAGCGTCGGCGCCCTGCTCGACGAGGTCCGCGACGGGCTGGGGCTCTCCGGCACCATGGCCGGTCTGGTCACCACCCTGCCGACCATCGCGTTCGCCGGCCTCGGCGCGCTCACCCCGTGGCTGGTCCGCCGGGTGGCACCGGCCCGGGTGCTTGTGGTCGCCATGGTCGCCCTCGCCGCCGGCCAGGTGCTCCGGGCCACCACCGACTCGGCCCTGATCTTCGTGCTCACCAGCGCCCTGGCGCTGGCCGGCATCGCGGTCGCGAACATCCTGCTGCCGATGCTCGTCAAGCAACACTTCCCGCACCGGACCGGGCTGGTCACCGGGGCGTACACGATGGCGTTGACCCTCGGCACGACGGTGGCCGCGGCCTCCGCGGTGCCGATCGCGCACGCCTTCGGCTCCTGGCGGGCCGGGCTGGGCGCCTGGGCCGTGATGGCCGCGGTGGCCGTACTCCCGTGGGTGCCACTCGCGCTGCGGACCCGGGCGGGCGCGCGGCGCTCGACCCCGACGGCGGCCGTCGCCGCGCCGGTGCGCGTCCGGCCGGCACGGACCCGGCTCGGCTGGGCGATGGCCGTCTACTTCGGGGCGCAGTCCCTCAGCGGGTACGCGATCATGGGCTGGCTGGCCCAGTTGTTCCGGGACGCCGGCTACCACCCGGAGTCGGCCGGACTGCTGCTCGCCGGGGTGACCGCGCTCGGCGTGCCGATCGCGCTGCTGATGCCTACCGTGGCCGGTCGGCTGGGCAACCTGCGTCCGCTGGTGCTCGGGCTGACCACCGCGTCGACGCTTGCCTACCTGGGGTTGGCGTTCGCCCCGCGCGGTGCCGCGCTGCTCTGGGTCGCGCTCCTGGCGATCGGCCAGGGCGCGTTCCCGATGATCCTGACCGCCATCGGCCTACGCGCCCGCACCGCCGAGGGGACCGTCGCGCTCTCCGCGTTCGCGCAGAGCACCGGGTACGTGATCGCCGCCCTCGGCCCGCTGATGGTCGGCATCCTTTACGAGGTCACCGGCGGCTGGACCGCGCCGCTCGGGTTCCTGCTGGGCGCGCTCGCCGTGCAGACGGCAGCGGGCATGGCCATCGCTCGTCCCCGCTACGTCGAGGACGAGTGACGAACGGCAGAGCTCAGGAGGAGGCCGGCGTCGGCTCGCCGGCGACTGCCTCGTCCACCGTCGGGTAGGTGTGCAGCACCTCGACCAGCCCGCTCACCTCGAGGATGCGCAACACACCCCGCTGCGGGGCGGCCAGACGCACCACGCCGCCGGCCTCGTCGCAGCTGTTCTTGGCGCGGACGAAGACCGACAGGCCCGTCGAGTCGCAGAACGAGACGTCCGCCAGGTCGAACACCAGCCGGTTACGACCCTTGTCGAGCAGGTCGGTGATCTGGTCCTGCAACTGCGGTGCGGTGGCCATGTCCAGCTCGCCCGCGACCGACACGACGACCACGTCGCCGCGCTGTTCCGTGTGCACCGTCAAGGACATTTGCCAGACCTCCTGTTATCGGGGGAACGGTATCCCACGACCGGGGTCGTACGCAGAACGGGAGCCGGGACCCGATGGCCGTCGTCATTCCGTTGCTACGGGGCAAGTAGTTGATCAGGCCCCGGTGATAGAGTCCGCCCGGTCCAGGTCAAGGGGGTTCCAAATGGCGTTGAGCACCGAAGAAAGTGGTCGACTCGCCGCGCTGCTCAGCGGGCAGGCCGAACGGGTCACGTCTCGGTGGACCGAGATCGTCACCAGTTCGTTGCGTGGCCGGCTGAGCCAGGCCGAGCTGCGCCGGCAGGTCCAGGACCTGCACCGCGTTCTCGTCGCCGCCGGCGAGCAGGGCGACATCGATCTGTCCGCCGACAATGCCGCCGAGTTGCGCGCCGCGCTCTCCGAGTTGTCCCGTGGCCGGGCCCGGCAGGGCTTCTCCGCCACCGAGACCACGGTCAGCATCTTCGCGCTCAAGGACGTGCTGGCCGAGCTGGTGCAGGAGGCCGGCGGCGCCAACGCGCTGCACGACTTCGTCGCCTTCTCGAAGCTCGTCGACGAGATGGGCCTGTTCACCTTCGAGAGCTTCGTCCGCACCCGGGAGAGCCTGATCGCCGATCAGGCCGAGCAACTGCTCGAACTCTCCACGCCTGTGGTCAAGCTCTGGGAGGGCGTGGTGGCCGTCCCGCTGGTCGGCACCCTCGACTCGGCCCGGGCCCAGGTCGTGATGGAGCGGCTGCTGCAGACCCTCGTCGACACCGGCTCCCCGTACGCGATCATCGACATCACCGGCGTCCCGGCGGTGGACACCCAGGTCGCCCAGCACATCCTGAAGACCGTGGTGGCCGCCCGGCTGATGGGCGCCGACTGCATCATCTCCGGCATCCGCCCGCAGATCGCGCAGACCATCGTGGCGCTCGGCATCGAGTTCGGTGACATCGCCACCAAGGCGAGCCTCGCCGACGCGCTGCGTCACGTGCTGCGGCTCACCGGGGTGGAGACCGCCCGCCGCCAGCAGCCGCGCCGGGGCGTCTGATGGAACGGGTGCCGATCCTCAAGATCGGCGACATCCTGCTCGTCTCCATCCAGCTCGACATGTCCGACCAGACGGCGGTCCAGCTCCAGGAGGATCTCGCCGAGCGGATCGTGGACACCGGCTGCCACGGCGTCATCATCGACATCACCGCGCTGGACATCGTCGACTCCTTCGTCGGGCGGATGCTCTCCACCATCGCGTCGATCTCCAAGGTGCTCGACGCGGAAACGGTGGTGGTCGGGATGCGTCCCGCCGTCGCCATCACCCTTGTCGAACTGGGGCTCTCGCTCAACGGCATCCGTACCGCGCTGAACGTCGAGCGTGGCATGGAGCTGATCGCGGCGGCCCACGCCGACGAGCTCGACTACCAGCTCGACGACGATCCGGACGCCGAGACGGCCACGACGTGACCGCGGACATCGACCTGGGCCAGCCGCAGGCGCAGTCGGTCCGCAGCGACGAGGACGTGGTGCGGGTCCGACAGTTGGTCCGCAGCGTGGCGGTGGCCGTCAAGCTGTCCCTCGTCGACCAGACCAAGGTGGTCACCGCGGCCAGCGAGTTGGCCCGCAACACCCTGGTGTACGGCGGCGGCGGTTCGGTCGAGGTGACAACCGTGGAGAACGGCCGGCGCACGGGCGTCCGGATCGTCTTCGCCGACTCCGGGCCGGGTATCCCGGACCTGGACATGGCCCTCACCGATGGCTACACCACAGGCGGCGGCATGGGCCTCGGGCTCAGCGGGTCCCGCCGACTCGTCGACGAATTCGAGATCGAGACGTCTCCGGAGACCGGCACGCGGATCACGGTCACCAAGTGGTCCCGGTGAACGCCGATCCGGTCACCGACAGCGGCATCTGGTTCCGGGTGGAGGCCAGCAGCACGGCGAGTGCCGTGCGGCGCGCCGCCGAACGCCTCGGCGCGCAGGTGGAGTTGAGTGCGGCCCGCATCGCCGACCTGGCCATCGTCGCCGCCGAGCTCACCAGCAACCTGGTCAAGCACGCCGACGACGGCGTCCTGCTGCTCCGGCCGGTACGCCGGGCCGGGGAGGCCGGCGTGGAATTGATCGCCATCGACTCCGGCCCCGGCATGGCCGACCTGACCGTCTCGTCACAGGACGGGCATTCCACCACCGGCACTCTCGGCATCGGTCTGGGCGCCATCGTCCGGCAGGCCAGCTGGTTCGACGGATACTCGCTGCCCGGCCGGGGCACCGTCCTCGCCGTGCAGATCTGGCCGGCTGAGCCGGCTGAGCCGTCCTGGGCCGGCGCCCTCACCCGACCGCTGACCGGCGAGACGGTGAGCGGCGACGGGTACGCCGTACGGATCGCCGACGGGCGGCACCAGGTGCTTGTCAGCGACGGGCTCGGGCACGGCCCACTCGCCGGCGCCGCCACCGACGCGGCGCTCGCCGCGTTCCGCAACGCCCCGGCCGGGCCACCGGCGGCGGTGGTGGGTCACCTGCACCGGAGCATGTCGCACACCCGGGGCGCCGCGCTCGCGGTCGCCGAGCTGGCGCCGGCGGCCGGCATGCTGCGCTACGCCGGGCTGGGTAACATCTCCGGCGTGGTCGTCGAGGGTGACGGTCAGCGCCGAGGGCTGGTGTCACTGCCCGGCATCGCCGGTCACCAGCGGCCGACGATCCGGGAGTACGACTACCCGTTCGCTCCGGGCGCTCGACTGGTAATGCACAGCGACGGGGTGGTCGACCGCTGGCGGTTGACCGACTACCCCGGTCTGGCGGAACGATCTCCGCTGGTGATGGCCGCGACCCTCCTACGCGACGCGGGTGTACGACGAGACGACGCCTGCGTACTGGTCGCGAGGTCCTGGGCATGACCGGCGAGCCGGCGCTGCCGTTGCTGCAGATGGCGCTGCGGGTCGAGCAGGACATCTTCGTGATCCGCCAACGTGGCCGTGAGGTGGCCACGGTGGTCGGCCTCGAACGCCAGGACCAGGTGCGGATCGCCACCGCGCTCAGCGAGGTGGCCCGGGACCTGCTGCACACGACCGGCGGCGCGGACGTCTCCTTCCACGTCGACGCGGGCGCTGACGGCCGCTTCCACCTGCGCGCCGACCTGGCCCCGGTAACCGCGCTCCCCGACGGTGACTACCAGCCCCGGTCCGGCGCGGTGTCCCGACTGGTCGACAGACTGAGCGTGGCGACCGTCGAGGGGGTTACGGTCGTACGGATGTCCCGACGAGTTCCGGCCAACGCGCCGACGCCGACCCCGGAGCGGCTCGCCGAGTTCCGTACGGAACTCGGCAGTATCGCGCCGGCCAGCGCGCTGGACGAGTTGACAGTGCAGAACGGGCAGCTCATCGCCGCGCTCGACGAGGTGCGCAGTCAGCGCGACGAGCTGGCCGTGCTGAACGAGGAGCTGGCCGAGACCAACAGGGGTGTGCTGGCGCTCTACAACCAGCTCACCGAGGAGTTGGAGGAGACCAACCGGGGCGTCGTCGCCCTCTACGCCGAGCTGGACGAGAAGTCCGCGCAACTGCGCGCCGCGAGCGAGTCGAAGAGCCGGTTCCTGGCAAACGTCAGCCATGAGCTGCGCGCCCCGGTCACCGCGATCATCGGGCTGGGGCGGCTGCTCACCGACTCCGCCTCCGACCCGCTCACCGAGGAGCAGGATCGCCAGGTCGAGCTGATCCGCTCGTCGGCGGCGGACCTGCTCAATCTGGTGAACGAGCTGCTGGACCTCGCCAAGGCGGAGTCCGGCCGGATCGAGCCGGAGTGGGCGGACGTCGACCTGCGCCCGGTCTTCGGTCAACTGCGTGGCACGATGCGCGCCCTCGCCACCCGCCCGGGGGTGGAGTTGGTGGTGGAGGAGCCGACCGCGCCGGCCACGCTGCGCACCGACGAGGTGCTGCTCGGCCAGGTGCTGCGCAACCTGCTGCACAACGGGCTGAAGTTCACCGAGCGCGGCGAGGTGCGACTGCGGGCCCGCCAGCACGGCGACAGGTGGCACTTCGAGGTCAGTGACACCGGCCCCGGCATCGCCGCCGAGCTGCACGACCGGATCTTCGAGGAGTTCTACCAGGTGCCCGGCGCCACCCGGGTCGGCGGCACCGGCCTCGGCCTGCCGTACGCCCGGCGGTTGGTGACGCTGCTCGGTGGGACGCTGGAGCTGACCAGCGAGCCGGGCCAGGGCAGCACATTCACCGTCTCCCTACCCGCCGGGGAGGCGTGACGGCGTGGACGGCGTGCCGACGACCATCCTGGTGGTCGATGACAGTCGTACCAAGCGCTACCTGCTGGTCAGCTGGCTGACCCGGGCCGGGTTCACGGTGCTCGAAGCCGAGAACGGCGCCGAGGCGTTGGCGCGGGTCGAGGTGGACCGGATCGACCTGGTGGTCCTCGACGTCCGGCTGCCCGACCTGAGCGGGTACGAGGTCTGCGAACAGATAAAGGCCCGTCATCCGGCGATGCCGGTGATCCACGTGTCGGCGCACGCCGTGGACGTGGCCGACCGAGCCCAGGGGCTGACCCGGGGCGCGGACGCGTACCTGACCGAGCCGATCGAGCCGGAAGAGCTGATCGCCACCACACGGGCGGTGCTGCGCTACTACCAGGCCCGGCAGCGCGCCGAACTGCTCGCCGAGCGCCTGCTCGGGCTGGCCGACACGACAGTGGCGGTGCACGCCGCGCCGACCTTCGCACGCCTGCTGGAGGCCGCCGCGGAGGGGGCCGCCCTGATCTTCAAGAGCCCGGCCGCGGTGATCGCCGAGACGTTCGACGGTGACTGCCTCGCGGGGATCTGCGCCGGTCCCGGCGCCTCGGCCGAGGTGGTGCCGTGGGTCGTCGACGACACCGGAGTGCCGACCGGCGCCACCGTTCGGGTGGAGACCCCGGCGAACTGGGCCCTGGTCGACTGGCCGGCGGACGACACGGTGACGGTCGCCGCCGCCCGGCTGCGGGAGGACCGCGCCCCGCTGTACGTGGTGGTGCCGACCGCCACCCAGACCGCTCGAACTCCGGTGCTCAAGCAACTGGCCCAGGCGGTGGCGGCGGCCGTGGAGGGGCAGCGCTCCTTCGACGAGGAGCACCGGATCGCGGTCACCCTCCAACGCAGCCTGCTCCCGCGCGGGCTGCCCACGGTCGCCGGGCTGGACCTCGCGGTGCGTTACGAGCCGGCCAGCGCGCAGACCGAGGTGGGCGGCGACTTCTACGAGCTGGTGATGCTCGACGGGCACCTGCTGCTGGCGATCGGCGACGTGGCCGGCCACTCGCTGCACGCGGCGACAGTGATGGCCGAGCTGCGACACGCGGTGCGGGCGTACGCCGTGGAGGGGCACCAGCCCGGCGAGATCCTGCACCGGGTCAACGAGCTGATGCGGACACTGCTGCCGAACGAACTGGCGACGCTCTGCGTACTGCTGCTGCACCCGCCGACCGGGCGGGTCCGGCTGGCCAGCGCCGGGCACCTTCCGCCGGTGCTCAACCTGGGTGGCAAGGTCGAGTTCGTGCAGCACTCCGCGCCGCTGCTCGGCGTCCGCGCGCCGCGCCCGGCCGACCTGGAGTTCGTGCTGCCGGCCGGTGCCACGCTCGTGTTCTACACCGACGGGCTGATCGAACGACGGGACGCCACGATCGACGAGGGGCTGGCCGCGCTGGCGGCGGTCGCCGCCACTGTCGACGACGACCTGGACCGGTTCTGCGCCCGGCTGCTGGTGGAGTTGGCCCCACCGGAGATCCAGGACGACGTCGCCGTGGTCGTCCTGCGCCGCCGCTGAGCGACGCTGGCCGGCTTCCGCGCGGCGCCGGCGTGCTTCCCTGCGCTGCTGGCCGGCTTTCCTGCGCTGCTGGGGCTGGGCTTCCTGCGGCGTTGGCCTGCTTCAGCGCACCGAGCGGGCGTAGGCGGCCGGTGACACCCCGGCCACGGCGGTGAAGTCGCGGACCAGGTGGGCCTGATCGCTGTAGCCGAGGTCGGCGGCAAGATCCGCCCAGCTCAGCGGGCCGCCAGCGGCCTGTTCGACGGCCTCCTGAAGGCGGTAGCGGCGGATCACCCACTTCGGCCCGGCCCCCACGTACTCCGTGAAGAGCCGCTGCAACCGTCGAACCGGAACGTCCTGCCGCGCGGCGAAGTCGTCGACCCGCAGCACCGTCCGGTCGGCGCGGATCGCCTCGGCCAGCCGGACGGCCTCCTCGGCCATCGGGTCCGGCTCCGGGCTCCAGGCGGTGAGCAGGGCGTCCAACGCGCGGCAGCGCTCGTCGTCGGTGGCCGCGCACACCACCTCGTGGGGTGCCGCCAGTCGGCCAGCGGGCAGTGGCACCCGTCGGCCGGTCAGTTCGGTGACCGGCCGACGCCAGAACGAGTGGAACCCGCCGGGGCGGAACTGCACCCCGCAGACCCGTCCGGTGCCGGTGAGCGTGATCCGGAACAGGTCGTTGCCCACCCCGGCCACCTCGCCGGACTCCGGCCCGTCACTGTCACGCCGGAACACCACGTTCACCGCCGGATGCGGCACGACACGCTGCTCGAACGGTGCGCTCAACGTCCAGTCGATCAGCCAGTAGTGCTCCACCCAGGGGCGTAGCGACTCCATCGGCAGGCGCCGACGGAACCGCACCGCGCGCAGCATGCGCCCGGGGTCGAGAATCCCCCGGCTGTCGCCACGCGGTCGGTGTCGCATTTATTCAAGACCACCCTCATACGCTGGCCCTATGACCACTCAGACTAGCGACCTGCTGGCGGCTGCCGCGCCGCGAACCGTCGACGTGGTGCGCGGCATCGCCGACGACCAGTTCGATCTGCCCACCCCGTGCCGCGACTACCTGGTCCGCGATCTGCTCAACCACCTGTTCGAGGTGGTGGTCAACTTCCAGGACCTGGCCGTCAAACGGCCTGTGGAATGGGCCGAGAAGCCCGACCACCTCACCGACGGCTGGCGGGACCGGTTCAAGACGGAGACCGACAAGTTGATCGCCGCCTGGGCGGATCCGTCGACTCTGGAGGGTGTGTCGCCGGGGATGGGCATGCCGCAGTCCGTCATCGGCGGCATGGCTCTGCTGGACCTGACCGTGCACGGTTGGGACCTCGCCGTCGCCACCGGTCAGGCGTACCAGCCGGCCCCGGAGGCGGTGGCCGAGCTGCACGGGCTGGTCGAGCAGTTGGGCCCGACGGCCCGCAAGATGGGCGTCTTCGCCGAGCCGGTGTCGACCCCTGCGACCGCGACCTCCACCCCCGACCTGGCCCACCTGCTGACCCAGACCGGCCGCATCCCCACCTGGCCCGCCAGCACTGCCCTGGACGAACCTCGCACGACGTGAGCCGCGTTTCCGCCGGGTGCTCGCTGTGATCGACTCGGCCTTCAGGATGTCGGGGCATCAGGACCGCCAGGAAGGCCCGATTTCCAGGAAGCCGAGTCGGGCCAGGCCAGGCCAGGCCGGGTCGGCGAGTTCGACCAGGTCAGGCGGTGAGTAGGCCGGAGGAGAGTGCCACAAGGGCGCCGATCACCGCCGAGCAGCAGCAGACCAGGAGGCCGGCGACCACGGCGAGGATCAGCCAGACCCGACGATCCCGCGCCAACGCCGCGACGCGCGGCCGGTTGACGTCCTCGGCGGCCCCGCCGTCACCATCCGTAGCCCCGGTCACCCCGGAAGTCTAGGCCCGACACCCGCGCCGACCCCGCAACACCAGACCGCGCGGCGCCCGCCATCCGGGTGTCGCGCGGACCCTCCCATGATCGCGCTCGATCAGGGATGTAGTGCCCTCCCCGACGCCCGAGGGCACTACTTCCACGATCGAGCGCGATCACGCTCGCCTGGATCAGGCGCGACCGATGCGGTCCAGGATCCAGGCGTTGATGAACGCCTCCTCACGCCAGGAGTCGTAGCGACCGCTCGGGCCGCCGTGCCCGGCGCCCATCTCGGTCTTGAGCAGGTAGTCGCCGTTCGGGGCGACCGCCCGCAGCCGGGCGATCCACTTCGCCGGCTCCGAGTAGAGCACCCGCGTGTCGTTGAGGCTTGTCACCGCGAGGATCGCGGGGTAGTCCATCGCCGCGATGTTCTCGTACGGCGTGTAGGACTTCATGTACGCGTACACCTCGGGGTCCTCAAGTGGGTTGCCCCACTCCTCCCACTCGGTGACGGTCAGTGGCAGCGACGGGTCGAGGATCGACGTGAGCGCGTCCACGAACGGCACCTGCGCGACGATGCCGGTGAACGCCTCGGGTGCCAGGTTGGCCACCGCGCCCATCAGCAGGCCGCCGGCCGAGGCTCCGCGGGCGACCAGCCGGTCGCTTGCCGTCCAGCCGGCCTTGACCAGGTGTCGGGCGCAGGCGACGAAGTCGGTGAAGGTGTTCTTCTTGGCCAGCAGCTTGCCCTGGTCGTACCAGCGTCGGCCCATTTCCCCGCCGCCGCGGGTGTGCGCCACCGCGAAGACCACGCCCCGGTCCAGCAGTGACAACCGGGCCACCGAGAACCACGGGTCCATGCTGGCCTCGTAGGAGCCGTAGCCGTACAACTCGCAGGGGGCCGAGCCGTCCCGGGGGGTGCCGACCCGGCAGACGAGCGAGATCGGCACGCGGGTGCCGTCGTCGGCGAGTGCCCAGTCACGGTGCTGCTCGTACTCGGCCGGGTCGTACGGTCGTCCGTCCGGGCCGGGCAGGACCGGCTTCTGCTTGCGCAGCACCATCTGCCGGGTGACCAGGTCGTAGTCGTAGATCGAGTCGGGCGTGACGAGCGAGGAGTAGCGCAGGCGGACCTGTCCGGTGCGGTACTCCGGGTTGGCGTCGAGGCCGACGCTGTACAGCGGCTCGGGGAAGTCGATGTCGTACGAGTCGTCGCTGCCCACCGGCAACACCCGCAGCCCGGTGAGCCCGTCGGTGCGCAGTGACACGACCAGGTGGTTGGCGAAGGCGTCCACGGCTTCCAGCCGGGTGCCGGGGGTGTGTGCGATGACCGGCACCCAGTCGCCGGGCGTGTCCGCCGAGGTGAACGCCAGCGCGAAGTCCTCCGCGCCGTCGTTGTGCAGGATCAGGAAACGGTGGCCGTGGTGCTCCACCGCGTATTCGACACCCTGCCGGCGGGGAGCGATGACGGCCGGCGCGCCGGTCGGGTTTCCGGCGGGGATCACCAGGACTTCGCTTGTCACCTTGCTGTGGACGTCGATCAGGATGAACTTCTCCGACCGGGTCAGCTCCACGCCCACCCAGAACCGCTCGTCGTCCTCCTGGTGGACCACCACGTCGTCCCCGGAGGCGGATCCGACGGTGTGCCGCCAGACCCGATTGGGGCGCCAGGCGTCGTCCACGGTCACGTAGAACAGCACCGACGCGTCGGCCGACCAGGCGGTGCCGTAGAACGTGTCCGGCACCTCGTCCGGCAGCACCTCGCCGGTGGTCAGGTCCTTCACGCGCAGGGTGAACCGCTCGTCGCCGGAGAAGTCGGTGGAGTAGGCCAACCAGCGGCCGTCCGGACTGACGTCGAACGCGCCGAGTGAGAAGAAGTCGTGCCCCTCGGCGAGCAGGTTGCCGTCGAGCAGCACCTCCTCACCGTCGAGCGGGGCGCCGTCCGTGCTGACCGGGGGCTCGATCTCGCCGTCGCGTACCGCGCGCCGACACTGCACCCCGTACTGCTGACCCTCGACGGTCCGGGTGTAGTACCAGTGCCCGCCCTTGCGGCTCGGCACGGACAGGTCGGTTTCCCTGGTGCGTCGGCGGGTCTCCTCGAACAGGTCCTCGCGCAGCGCGGCCAGGTGCGCCGTGCGCGCGTCGGTGTACTCGTTCTCGGAGGTCAGGTAGGCGATCGTCTCCGGGTCGTCCTTGGCGGCGAGCCAGGCGTACTCGTCGACGACTGTGTCGCCGTGGTGCCTGCGCTCGCTGGGCACCCGCTTCGCCGCGGGCGGGGCAGTCTCGGTGGTCACGGCGGCCACGTTACCGGTCGGTGCCGGTGGCGAGCCGTACCAACGGCATCCCGATCAGCGCCACCACGGCTTTAGAACACATGTACGATAGCCGGCATGGCGGCAGCAGCGAGTTCCCTCGGCCGGTCCGGCGCTCTGGAGATCACCCGACGACTGGCGGCGATCTGCGGTCCGCCGTTCTCGCGGCTCGGCGGTGCGGCCGACGAGGTGGCGGGTCGGCGGGCACGCTGGGTGGCGGTGCCGGGCGGTCCGGCCGCCGCCGCCGAGGTGCTGCGGTTGGCTGCCGCGCACGACCTGGCGGTGGTTCCCCGCGGGGCCGGCACGAAGATCGACTGGGGCGCCACGCCCGTGCAGGTCGACATCATGCTCGACACCGGCCGGCTGGCCGGCATCGGTCACGAGCCGGTTGGCGCGCCGGTGGCCGAGGTGGGCGCCGGCACCCCGCTACGAGCGGTGCAGACCACGCTGGAGCGCACCGGGCAGCGGCTGGCGATGGACGCCCCGTCACCCGGCGCGACCCTCGGCGGGGTGCTCGCCGCCGGTGAGGCCGGTCCGCTGCGTCACCGTCACGGCAGCCCCTGCGACCAGCTGCTCGGTGTCCGTTACCTCTCCGCCGACGGTGAGTTGGTGAGCGCCGGGGGCGGTGCGCCGGGTCTCGACCTGGCCCGGCTGCTCTGCGGCTCCCAGGGCGCGCTCGGTGTGCTGGTGTCGGCGAGCCTGCGGGTGCAGCCGATGCCGGCGAGCCGGCTCTGGGTGTCCCGCCCGGTGTGGACGCCGCTGGAGGTGCACGACCTGATCCGGCAGATCCTCGCCGCCCGACTGGAGCCGGCGGCCGTCGAGCTGGACCTGCCGGGAGCCCCCCTCCGACCGCGTACGCCGTACCCGCCCGGCCACCCGTCCGCGACGGCTCGGGAGCGCCACCCGTCGATGTCCGGGCGTTCCGGTGTCCCGTCCCGGGCGGGCAGCCTGGTGGTGCTGCTGGAGGGTGGCCCGGCCGACGTCACCGAGCGCGCCGAGCGACTTGTCGGCCTGCTGCACGGGGAGGCGACAATCGCCCACTCCGCGCCGACGTGGTGGCGTCGCTACCCGTTCGCGCCCGGCGACACGGCGCTGCGCCTGGAGGTGCCGATCGGTGACCTGCACGCCGCCGTCTACGCGCTCCGCGACGCGGCCGGCGCGCCGGTGCCGGTGCGCGGGTCCGCCGGGCTGGGTGTGGTGCACGCGGCACTGCCCGGAGCGTTGGCTCCCGACCGGGTGGCGTCCATCCTGGCCGCCGTCCGGGGGGTGCTGCTGGCCCGGCAGGGCCGCTGTGTGGTGGTCTCCGCTCCGGCGGCGGTCCGCCAGGCCGTCGACCTCTGGGGCGAGTTGGCCGGCCTGGCCCAACTGCGGGCGGCCAAGGAGCACCTCGATCCGGACCACCGGCTCGCTCCCGGGCGCCTGCCCGGAGGGCTGTGAGCCCACACCGCCGGCAAGGCTGGGCGGCCGGCCGGCCCGGCCGGCGTGGTCAGTCCAGCCACCACCGGTGCATGTCCAGCAACTGGGGGGTGAAACGGGCCACCAGCACCAGCAGGCTGCCCACCACCCCGGTCAGCAGCAGCGCCGTTGTCGCCCGGGGCAGGGCTTCGCGTTCCCGGGCGACAAGTGCCACCGCGACGATCGCCAACAGCGGCCCGAGCACGGCACCCACCAGGTACAGGATCGCGACCACGGCGTAGAGCCAGAAGAACGGGTTCACCCCGGCCATCCCGAAGGGGACCATGTCCTTCGGGTCGTACGCGCCGGTCACCATGTCGGCCGGGCCGACCCCGGCAGCCACCATCCGACCCAGGTAGAGCGCGAGCACGACGAGGAACGCGCCGATGGTCGCGAGTTGCGCCACGATCAGGGCACGGGCCATCGGCCGGGAGTACGACGCGTCCTGCGCGACACTCGTCATG
The DNA here is from genome assembly GCF_043197345.1 of Micromonospora sp. NPDC049175. Classification (NCBI taxonomy): domain Bacteria; kingdom Bacillati; phylum Actinomycetota; class Actinomycetes; order Micromonosporales; family Micromonosporaceae; genus Micromonospora; species Micromonospora sp. NPDC049175. Next base: position 519,050 of record NZ_JBICSY010000002.1, read on the forward strand.
GCCGTCAATCTACCGAGCCGACCCGGGAACCAGGGCCGCGCGTGCCGGTCAGGTCGCGTCGTTGCGGAGCACCAGGATGGCGATGTCGTCCCGGGGTGGCTCCACCGAGAAGTTGATCGCGGCGGAGCGCAGCCGGGCGGCCACCACGTCGGCCGAGTATCCGGCCAGGGGCGCGGCCGCGTCCCGCAGTCGGTCGGTGCCGAACAGCTCCCGGCCGCGCCGCCGTTCGGTGACGCCATCGGTGTAGAAGATCAGCGAGTCGCCCGGCGCGAGCGTGATCTTCGCCGTTGGCGTGGTGATCGTGTCGAGCAGGCCGAGCGCGGTGCCGCTGGTGCCGACGAACCCCGCGCCACCCGCACCGGCCAGCAGCACCGGCTGGTCGTGCCCGGCCAGATGCAGCGACACGTCCAACACATCGCCCGGGCCCGGCCCGACCGCCGCCAGCGCCAACGTGCAGTATCGTCCGCCACCCCGCTCGACAAGCGTCTCGTTGAGCCGAGCCAGCACCTCCGGCAACGGTTTGCCGTCGACGACAAGCACCCGGATCACGTCTCGGACCAGCCCGGTCACCGCGGCGGCCTGGACGCCCTTGCCCGAGACGTCACCGATCACCACCAGCCAACGCCCGTCGGGCAGCGGCACCACGTCGTAGAAGTCGCCCCCCACCTCGGCGTCGTCGCCGGTCGGGACGTACTCGGCGGCGAAGCCGATCCCGTCCACGAGCGGCAGCACCGGCGGCAGCAGGGACTGCTGGAGCGTCTGCGCCACGCGGCGGCGCTCGGCGTGGATCCGGGCGTTCTCGATGGCAAGCGCGGCCCGCCGGGCCACGTCCTCGAGGACGGCCACCTCGTCCGGGTCGTGCCGGTGCCGCTGGTGCCGGCCCACCGCCAGGGTCCCGAGCCGCTGCCCCCGCGCGATGAGCGGGACCGCGAAACCCTCCATCGGCCCGCCGAGGGGGATCTGCGCGGCGCTGCGGGACGCCTCGCGTAGGCGAGCCTGGATGGAATCCGGCCCGGTCTCGGCCAGCACCTTGTGCAGTTGCGGCAGCATCGACTCGTCGGCGTGGCTGGCCGCCGCCAGCCGGAGCCGGCCCCACTCGTCGGCGGTGTGCACCGCGCACCACTGGCCGAGCCGGGGGACCACCAACTGCGGGACCAGGGCCATTGTCAGGTCGACGTCCAACGACTGGGCGAGCAGTTCGCTCGCCTCGGCCAGGAACGTCAACCACACCTGCCGCCGGACGTCGGCCCGGCGCAGCCTGTCGTTCTCCAGGTGCAGCGACAGCCGCTCGGCGGTGAGCACCGCCAACGGCCGGGCGTACGCCGACGGCGCGGCGTCCAGCTCCAGCTCCCCGGCGTACGGGCGGTGCACCGTCAGCGGCACCCGGAGCAGCTCACTGCCGGGGCGGGGTGGCCGACCGAAGTGGGCCAACACCTGGCGCCCCTGTCCGTCGCCCCGGTCGAGGCGGATCGTGCCGCCGGCCGCTCCCACCATCTCGGCGACCCGGCTGAGCAGGCTGGTGGCGAAGTCGGGCAGCGGGTCGTCCGCGTACAGGTCGGGGGCGGTTTGCATGAGTTCGCTCATCGCGCTGGCGCTCGGCGCGGATTTGTCGGTGCTCATCCGAGGGTCGCCACCGCTGCCCTCGGTCTGCGGGTCGGCGCCGGGGCGGTCCAGCCGGAACCAGACGCCCTTGCCGGTGGGCAGGTACGTGGTGCCCCAGCGGCTGGCGAAGTGGTCGACCAGGAGCAGACCCCGGCCCCGTTCGGAGACCTCGTCGATCTCCGTGGAGTCGTTGCGGGCGCCGACGGTCAGCTCGTCACCGGAGCCGGGGGCGAAGTCGGAGACCGTGACGGTCAGCCCGACCTGGTCGGCGACGACCTCGATGTCCAACTCGGTGCGGGCGTGCTCGACGGCGTTCGTGGTCAGCTCGGTGGTGAGCAGCAGGGCCTCGTTGACGAGTTCGTCCAGGTGTGACTCGGTCAACACCGAGCGGACCACGGCGCGGGCGGCGGCCGGCGTACGGCGGTCGGCGGGCAGGCGGACGCGCCGGGTCGTCCCGTCCCGGGCCCCGGCCGTCGCGGGCCCCGCCTCGGCTGACACCCTCGTATCCTCCACCGTCGCCCCGTCGGGTGCCAAGCCGATCATCAGTTGCGCGCACCTTTCCCACCATCGGAGGGGGAGGGGTGATCGCCACGGTGCGGCGTGTTCGGGCCGTTCTGCGAGGTGTGCGAGGGCGCGGGCCGGCCTCGCACCGATCGGGCGGATCGGATGGCGGTCGGGGCCGCCTGGCGGGTCGCGCACCCTGGCACTACGGCGCTCGCGGGCACAATATGGGGTGCCGGTGTGTCCGTACGGACCGGCGGCCCCCGAGTGGAGCGAGGAATGATGACCACGGCGAAGCAGTCGGTAGCGGATCCGTCCGCGCCCGACCACGAGGCGCTCCTCGGTGAGTTGACCGAGGCACTGCGACGGATCGGTCGCGGCGACCTGAAGGTCCGGCTTCCCCGCCGCGCGGGCGCGGCCGGTGAGGTGGCGGACGCCTTCAACGAGGTGGTCTCGCTCCAGGAGCGGCAGTACCTGGACCTGCGGCGGATCAGCCGGATCGTCGGTCGCGACGGTCGGCTCACCGAGCGGCTCGACGACGAGGGGCTGGACGGTTCCTGGGCGGAGGGGCAGCGGGCGATCAACTCGCTGATCGACGACCTGGGCCGACCGACCACCGAGATCGCCCGGGTCATCGTGGCGGTCGCGGACGGCGACCTGTCCCAGCACATGGCGCTGGAGATCGACGGCCGGCCGCTGCGCGGTGAGTACCTGCGCATCGGGCGCACCGTCAACACAATGGTGGACCAGCTCTCCTCGTTCTCGAACGAGGTGACCCGGGTGGCCCGCGAGGTGGGCACCGAGGGCAAGTTGGGTGGCCAGGCCGACGTGCGGGGCGTCGCCGGCACCTGGAAGGACCTCACCGACTCGGTGAACACCATGGCGTCGAACCTGACCGGCCAGGTGCGGTCGATCTCGCAGGTGGCGACGGCGGTGGCCAAGGGTGACCTGTCGCAGAAGATCACGGTCGGCGCGCGCGGTGAGGTCGCCGAGTTGGCCGCCACGATGAACTACCTCACCGACACGCTGCGGCTCTTCGCCGAGCAGGTGACCCGGGTGGCCCGCGAGGTGGGCACCGAGGGCAAGTTGGGCGGCCAGGCCGAGGTGCCGAACGTGGCCGGCACCTGGAAGGACCTGACCGACAGCGTCAACTCGATGGCGTCGAACCTGACCGCCCAGGTCCGCAACATCGCGCAGGTCTCCACGGCGGTGGCGCGTGGTGACCTGTCGCAGAAGATCACGGTCGCGGCGCAGGGCGAGATCCTGGAGCTGAAGGACACCGTCAACACGATGGTGGACCAGTTGTCGTCGTTCGCCGACGAGGTGACCCGGGTGGCCCGTGAGGTGGGCATCGAGGGCAAGCTCGGCGGTCAGGCCCAGGTGCGCGGGGTCTCCGGCACCTGGCGCGACCTCACCGAGAACGTCAACCAGCTCGCCGGCAACCTGACCAGTCAGGTCCGCAACATCTCCCAGGTCTCCACGGCCGTGGCGAAGGGCGACCTGTCGCAGAAGATCACTGTCGACGCGCAGGGCGAGATCCTGGAGCTGAAGAACACCGTCAACACGATGGTGGATCAGCTCTCGTCGTTCGCCGACGAGGTGACCCGGGTGGCGCGCGAGGTGGGCACCGAGGGCAACCTGGGCGGTCAGGCCCAGGTCAAGGGCGTCAGCGGTACGTGGCGCGACCTGACCGACAACGTCAACTCGATGGCGTCGAACCTGACCAGCCAGGTCCGCAACATCGCCTCGGTGACCACGGCCGTGGCGAAGGGTGACCTGTCGCAGAAGATCACTGTG
>NZ_JBICSY010000002.1:523046-635604 GCF_043197345.1 Micromonospora sp. NPDC049175
GTGGACGCGCGGGGCGAGATCCTGGAGCTGAAGTCGACTGTCAACACGATGGTGGATCAGCTCTCGTCGTTCGCCGACGAGGTGACCCGGGTGGCGCGCGAGGTGGGCACCGAGGGCAAGCTCGGCGGTCAGGCGCAGGTGCGTGGCGTCGCCGGCACCTGGCGCGACCTGACCGACAACGTCAACTCGATGGCGTCGAACCTGACCGCCCAGGTCCGCAACATCGCCCAGGTCTCCACCGCCGTGGCGAAGGGTGACCTGTCGCAGAAGATCACTGTGGACGCGCGGGGCGAGATCCTGGAGCTGAAGTCGACTGTCAACACGATGGTGGATCAGCTCTCGTCGTTCGCCGACGAGGTGACCCGGGTGGCCCGCGAGGTGGGCACCGAGGGCAAGCTCGGCGGTCAGGCCCAGGTCAAGGGCGTCAGCGGTACGTGGCGGGATCTCACCGACAACGTCAACTCGATGGCGTCGAACCTGACCAGCCAGGTCCGCAACATCGCCTCGGTGACCACCGCCGTGGCGAAGGGCGACCTGAGCCAGAAGATCACCGTGGACGCCCAGGGCGAGATCCTGGAGCTGAAGTCGACTGTCAACACGATGGTGGATCAGCTCTCGTCGTTCGCCGACGAGGTGACCCGGGTGGCCCGCGAGGTCGGCATCGAGGGCAAGCTGGGCGGTCAGGCGCAGGTGAAGGGCGTGTCCGGCACCTGGCGCGACCTGACCGAGAACGTCAACCAGCTCGCCTCGACGCTGACCACGCAGCTACGGGCCATCGCCCAGGTGTCCACCTCGGTGACCCGGGGCGACCTGACCCAGCGGATCGCCGTCAAGGCGCAGGGCGAGGTCGCCGAGCTGAAGGACAACATCAACCAGATGATCGTCACCCTCCGGGAGACGACGAAGAAGAACGCCGAGCAGGGCTGGTTGGACTCCAACCTGGCGCGGATCGGCGGCCTGTTGCAGGGTCAGCGCGATCTCGGCGAGGTCTGCCGCATGATCATGATGGAGGTGACCCCGCTCGTCGACGCCCAGCTCGGCGCCTTCTTCCTGGCCGACGACACCGACGGCAGCATGCGGCTGCGGCTGACCTCCTCGTACGGGTACGTGGCGCGGGGCAACGACGTCACCTTCGGTCCGGGTGAGGGGTTGGTCGGGCAGACCGCGCTGTCCCGCCGCACGATCCGGGTCAGCGCCTCCCCGGACAGCCGGCTCACCCTGCGGTCCGGTCTGGCCGAGACACCTCCGTCGGACCTGGTGGTGCTCCCCGTGCTGTTCGAGGGTGAGCTGCTCGGTGTGATCGAGTTCGCGAGCGTGTCGGCCTTCTCCGAGTTGCACCTCGCGTTCCTGGAGCGGCTGGTGCTCACCATCGGCATCGCGGTCAACACCATCCAGGCCAACCGTCGTACGGAGGAGTTGCTGGCCCAGTCGCAGCGGCTGGCGCACGAGATGCAGGAGCAGTCGGCGGAGTTGCAGCGCACGAACGCCGAGTTGGAGGAGAAGGCGACTCTGCTCTCCGAGCAGAAGGGCAACATCGAGACGAAGAACCGGGAGATCGAGCTGGCTCGGCTGGGCCTGGAGGAGAAGGCGCAGCAGCTGACCCGGGCCTCGGCCTACAAGTCGGAGTTCCTGGCCAACATGAGCCACGAGCTGCGTACGCCGCTGAACTCGTTGCTGCTGCTGGCTCGCCTGCTGGCGGAGAACTCGGAGCAGAACCTCAGCCCGAAGCAGATCGAGTTCGCCAAGACCATCCACGGGTCCGGCTCCGACCTGCTGCGCCTGATCGACGACATCCTCGACCTGTCCAAGATCGAGGCGGGCCGGATGGACGTCGAGCCCACCGAGATCCGCTTCGCCGAGCTGCGCGGCTACGTCGAGCAGGCGTTCGCGCCGCAGGCCGAGGAGAAGAACCTGGACTTCCAGGTACGGGTCAGCAAGGATCTGCCGCCAGCGCTGGTGACCGACGCGCAGCGGTTGCAGCAGATCCTGCGCAACCTGCTCTCCAACGCGGTGAAGTTCACCGACAACGGCGCGGTGACGTTGCGGATCGCCCCGGCGGCGGACAACGCGGTCTTCGACGTGCCGGCGTTGACGAACGCCCAGCAGGTGATCGCGTTCACCGTGATCGACACCGGGATCGGCATCTCCGACGACAAGTTGTCGATCATCTTCGAGGCGTTCCAGCAGGCGGACGGCACGACCAGCCGCCGTTACGGCGGCACCGGCCTGGGCCTGTCGATCAGCCGTGATCTGGCCCGGCTGATCGGCGGCACGATCACCGTGTCGTCCGCTCCCGGTCAGGGCTCGACCTTCACCCTGTTCGTGCCGCAGGTGTTGGCCCCGGATGCCGTGGTCGCGCCCCAGCTTCCGTCTCCGCAGCGCGCCGGCCTGCCGTCGTCGCTGCTAATGCCGCCGCTGGAGCTGTTGCCGGAGCGGCCGGAGGCGCCGGCCACCCGTCAGCTCGATGGCGCCACGGTGCTGATCGTGGACGACGACGTCCGCAACGTCTTCGCCTTGACCAGCGCATTGGAGCTGCACGGGATGACCGTGCTGTACTCGGACAACGGGGCGGACGGTGTCCGCCTGCTGGCCGAGCATCCGGAGGTGGACATCGTGCTGATGGACGCCATGATGCCGGACCAGGACGGCTACGAGACCACCCGCCAGATTCGCCGCAACCATCGGTTCGCTGATCTGCCGGTGGTCTTCCTGACCGCGAAGGCCATGCCGGGCGACCGGGAGTCGGCGCTCGCGGCCGGCGGCAGCGACTACATCACCAAGCCGGTCGACCTGGATGACCTGATCGAGTTGATGTCGTCCTGGATCAACGGCAGCCGGACCGAGGAGACTTCGTGACCCAGATCGCCAAGGCGCTGCTCGTGGACGACCGGCGGCAGAATCTGACGGCCCTGGAGGCGATCCTCCAGGGCCTGCCGGTGCAGTCGGTGGCGGTGGAGAGCGGTGAGGCGGCGCTCAAGCAGCTCCTCGTGGACGACTTCGCGGTGATCCTGCTGGACGCGCAGATGCCGGACATGGACGGGTTCGAGACGGCGAGCCACATCAAGCGCCGGGAGCGGACTCGGCACGTGCCGATCATCTTCCTCACCGCCGCGGACCGGGACGCCCAGCTCGCCCTCCGGGGCTACCAGGTGGGGGCGGTGGACTACCTGACCAAGCCGTTCGACCCATGGGTGCTGCGGGCCAAGGTGTCGGTCTTCGTCGAGCTGTGGGTGAAGACCCGGCAGTTGGCCACCCAGTCGGATCTGGTCCGGGAGCGCGACACGCAGTGGCGGCGGCTCACCGACGCGGTGGACGAGGCGACGACCCTGCTTCGATCCGACGACGTGGAGGCCCACGACCGGGCGGTACGCATGCTCGAGCAGGCCCGCTGGGGCAACACCGCCTGACGCTCAGATCTCGCCGGGCCTGAGGTGGCCGGTGGCGGCCCGCCGGGCGCGCCACCGCTCGCCCAGCGAGTCGATTTCCTCCTGCACGAAGATGAAGAAGTCGCGCATCTCGGCCACGCGCTCGCCGGCCGGCGTCTCCGGGCCGTCGAGGGCGACCACGCCGCCCTCGGCCACGTCGATGAACGTCTTGTAGAGCATGGTCTTGGTGATTGTCGCCTCGTACCAGGGGTTGTCCGGCATCCGGTAGCGATCCCGGCGGGACCGGGGGACCGGCTCGCGGATCAGCATGCCGAACTGGGTGAGGTAGCGGACCGCGCCGCTGACCGCCGCCGCGCTCACCCCGAGCCGCTCGCCGATCTCGGCGGCGGTGAGGGGGTCGTCCGCGGTCATCACCGTGAAGAGCACCCGGGCTGCCATTCGCGGGAAGCCGACCTCGGCGAAGGTCAGGGCCATCCGCTCGACGAAGAGGTGCACCGGGTCGTGGCTGTCGCCGGTTGCCATGGTGGTCCCCTTCCACGTGCTGGTGTGACCCTCGATGCTGCCCAGGTCTCACAGTCTTCACAACTTTATGAAACGAGTGTAGCTTCCGATACATGGAAACTCCCATTGCGGTGTCCGGTCTGGTCAAGACCTTTGGCCGGACGCGGGCACTCGACGGTCTGGATCTGACCGTTCGCACCGGCGAGGTGCACGGCTTCCTCGGCCCGAACGGCGCCGGCAAGTCGACGACCATCCGGGCACTGCTCGGCCTGCTGCGGACGGACGCGGGGGCCGTCCGCCTGCTCGGTGGCGATCCGTGGCGCGACGCGGTGGCCCTGCACCGCCGGCTGGCGTACGTGCCGGGCGACGTGACGCTCTGGCCCAACCTCTCCGGCGGCGAGGTCATCGACCTGCTCGGTCGGATGCGCGGCGGGCTGGACCCGGCCCGCCGGGCCGAGCTGCTGGACTCCTTCGAGCTGGACCCGCGCAAGAAGGGGCGGGCCTACTCCAAGGGCAACCGGCAGAAGGTGGGCCTGGTGGCGGCCCTCGCCTCGGACGCCGAACTGCTCATCCTGGACGAGCCGACCTCCGGGCTGGACCCGCTGATGGAGGAGGTGTTCCAGCAGTGGGTCCGCCGCGCCAAGGCCGACGGTCGCACCGTGCTGCTCTCCAGCCACATCCTGGCCGAGGTGGAGGCGCTCTGCGACCGGGTGACGATCATCCGCAACGGACGGGACGTGGAGACCGGCACCCTGACCGAGCTGCGCCACCTGCGCCGCACCTCGATCGACGCCGAGCTGACCGGTCCGGCGGACGCGCTGGGCCAGCTCGCCGGCGTCCACGACCTGCGGGTGGACGGGGACCGGGTGCGCTTCGACGTGGACAACGCCGCGCTGGCCACCGCGCTGCGCCAGCTCACCGAGATCGGCGTACGGAGTTTGGTCAGCCAGCCACCGACACTTGAGGAACTGTTCCTGCGGCACTACCAGGCCGAGCAGGTGCGGTCATGACGGCCCTCACCGGGACGCGGCACCTGGTGCGCCTCATCCTGCGCCGGGACCGGGTGTTGCTACCGGTCTGGATCCTGCTGCTGGCGGTGCTTCCGGCGAGCTACGCCAGCGCGTACGCCGAGCTGTACCCGACCGCCGCCGAGCGCGCCGCGTACCTCGCCGGCACGGCGAGCAACCCGTCGATCGTCGCCCTGCTCGGCCCGGTCTACGGCGACAGCACCGGCGCGCTCACCGTCCAGCGCGCCGGGCTGCTGGCATTGATCGCCGCGCTGGTCAGCGTGCTCACCGTCGTCCGGCACACCCGGACCGAGGAGGAGGCCGGTCGCCGGGAGCTGCTCGGCGCGACAGTGCTGGGCCGGTACGCGGGGCTGACCGCCGCGCTGCTGGTGACGTACGCCGCGAATGTGCTGCTCGGCCTGCTCGCCGCCGGCGGTCTGGTCGCGGCCGGCCTGCCCGGCGCGGGTTCGGTGCTCTTCGGTGCTGGCGTGGCGCTCACCGGTGTGGCCTTCGCCACGGTCGGCGGGCTGGCCGCGCAGCTCACCGAGGGTGCGGGTGGGGCGCGTGGGATCGGCCTGGGCGCGCTCGGGCTGGCCTTCGTGCTGCGGCTGGCCGGCGACGCCGAAGGGTCCGGCGGCACCGGTGGGGACGCCGAGTGGCTGAGCTGGCTCTCACCGCTGGGCTGGGCGGCTCGGAGTCGCGCCTACGCCGACGAGCGCCCGTGGGTGCTGCTGCTGCCGGTGCTGTTCAGCGTGGTGGTCGCGCTCGTCGCGTACCCCGTCTCGGTCCGCCGTGACCTCGGCGCGGGGGTGTTTCCGTCCCGGCTCGGCCCGGCCGCCGCCGCTGCCGGCCTGGCCGGCCCGTTCGGCCTGGCCTGGCGGCTGCACCGGACCCAACTGCTCGGTTGGACCGTCGGCTTCGGGCTGCTCGGTCTGGTGCTCGGCGGGGCGGCGGACGCCGCGGGCGAGGCGGTGCGGGGCAACCCGCAGGTGGCCGAGATCCTGTCCCGGCTGGGCGGCAGCTCCGCGCTCGCCGAGGCGTACCTCGGTGGGACGTTGAGCCTGACCGCGCCGGCCGCCGCCGGGTACGGCATTCAGGCCGCGCTGCGGGCCCGGGCGGAGGAGACCGCCGGGCGGGCCGAACCGCTGCTGGCGACGGCGGTGAGCCGGACTCGCTGGCTGGCGGCGCATCTGGTCTTCGCGCTGCTCGGCCCGGCGGTCGTGCTGAGCGTCGCCGGGCTCGCCACCGGGCTGGCCTACGGGCTCAGCGTCTCCGACGTGGGCGGCGAACTGCCGCGGCTGCTCGGTGCCGGGCTGGCCCAGGTGCCCGCGGCCTGGGTGCTGTCCGGGCTGGCGGCGCTGCTGGTCGGCTGGCTGCCCCGCTTCTCCGCGGCTGCCTGGGCGGCGCTCGCCGGCTGTCTGCTGCTCGGTCAGCTCGGCGCGGTGCTGGGGTTGGACCAGTGGGCGCTAAATGTCTCCCCGTTCACCCACACCCCCCAGGTCCTCAGCGGGAACTGGCAGGTAGCCCCACTGGCCGCCCTGACGGCGACAGCGGCGGCCCTACTGATCGCATCCGTCGCAACCTTCCGCACCCGCGACATCCCCACCCAGTAACCGGGCCCCCTGACCCACCCCCTGACCCACCCCCTGACCCGCGTTGATCATGAGGTTGACGGGCGATCTGGTGCCCGAATGACCCGTCAACCTCATGATCAACCCGGAGAGGGGGCGGGGCGGGGTGGGGGCCGGGCGGGGCGGGGTTAGCCGGTGGGTTGGTCGTTGCGGATCATCAGGGCGCTGCGGAGGCCGGTGATGTCCAGGACGCGGATCAGGAAGTCGCCCACGTGGGTCAGCATCAACAGGCTCTGCGCGTGGCTGGCCTTGCGGCTGAGCACGACAAGGGTGCCCAGGCCCTGCGAGTCGCAGAAGGTCACTCCACCCAGATCGAGCACGATCCGCGGGGGTGGGTCCGCCAGCACCTCGTTGACCACCGTGGAGAGCTGGGCGGCCGTGAGCATGTCGATCTCACCGGCCAGGCGCAGCACTGCTTCGTCGCCCGTCCGGTGTAGCGTGATGGACAGTTCGGCACGATCCACCCGGTCAGCCTAGCGCGATCCGCCCGGCCCGGCCTGTTGAGCCCGCGAGCCGCCGCCCGCCGAGGTCACGAGCCGTCGCCGCTCACCGGCCCGGCCAGGGGTGAGCCCGGTAACCCTGCCGCGGGGTGGCTGCTGGCAGACCGTGCGGCGCTGACACAATGGCGGCATCGTGACCGACATCTTTCCCGCCGGATCCGGCCGCTACCCAGCCGTCGCGCCGGCCTCCGAGGCCCTGTTCGCCCGCGCCCGCGCCATCGTGCCGGGCGGGGTGAACTCCCCTGTGCGCGCCTTCCAGGCGGTCGGTGGCACCCCGCGTTTCATGGTCCGTGGCGAGGGTCCGTGGCTGTACGACGCCGACGGCCGCCGCTACGTCGACCTGGTCTGCTCGTGGGGTCCGCTGATCCTCGGGCACGCCCACCCGGAGGTGGTGGCCGCCGTGCAGGCCGCCGCCGCCCTGGGCACCAGCTTCGGCACCCCCACCCCTGGTGAGGTGGAGTTGGCCGCCGAGCTTGTCGACCGCACCCCGATGGAGCAGGTCCGGCTGGTCAACTCCGGCACCGAGGCAACCATGTCGGCGATCCGGCTGGCGCGCGGCTTCACCGGCCGGTCCAAGATCATTAAGTTCGCGGGCTGCTACCACGGTCACGTGGACGCGCTGCTCGCCGCCGCCGGGTCCGGCGTGGCCACCCTGGGCCTGCCCGACTCGCCAGGAGTGACAGGGGCGGCGGCCAGCGAGACGATAGTTCTCCCGTACAACGACATCCGGGCCGTCGAGGAGGCCTTCGCCGCCGAGGGCCCGCACATCGCCGCGGTGATCACCGAGGCCGCCGCCGGCAACATGGGCGTGGTCGCCCCCCGCGACGGCTTCAACCAGCAGCTCGCGCGGATCGCGCACGCGCACGGCGCCCTGCTGGTGGTGGACGAGGTGATGACCGGGTTCCGGGTCTCCCGCGCCGGCTGGCACGGCCTCGACCCCTCCGACGCCGACCTGTGGACGTACGGCAAGGTCATGGGTGGTGGCCTGCCCGCCGCGGCGTTCGGCGGGCGGGCGGACATCATGGCGCGGCTCGCGCCGGCCGGCCCGGTCTACCAGGCCGGCACGCTCTCCGGTAACCCGCTGGCCTGCGCCGCCGGCCTGGCCACGCTGCGACTCGCCGACGAGGCGCTGTACCGCCGCCTCGACGAGACGGCCGCCGTCGTGGGCAAGCTGGCGTCCGACGCGCTGGCCGCCGCCGGGGTCCCGCACCGACTGTCGTACGCGGGCAGCATGTTCTCGATCTTCTTCACCGACGCCGACGTGGTCGACTACGACAGCGCCCGCACCCAGCAGGTGCCGGCGTTCAAGGCGTTCTTCCACGCGATGCTCGCCGCCGGCGTCTACCTGCCGCCGAGCGCGTTCGAGTCGTGGTTCGTGTCGGCGGCGATCGACGACGCCGCTCTGGAGCACATCGCCGCAGCGCTGCCGACGGCGGCGAACGCGGCGGCAGCGGCTGGTCACGGGGGGTAGAAAACTTGAGCAAGACGGTGGTCCACGTGCTGCGGCACGGCGAGGTGCACAACCCCGACCAGATCCTCTACGGTCGGCTGCCCGGTTTCCGCCTCTCCGAGCTGGGTGTGCAGATGGCCAAGGCCGCCGCGCAGGGCCTGGCCGAGCGGGAGATCGTGCACGTGGTGGCCAGCCCGCTGGAGCGCGCCCAGCAGACCGCCGAGCCGATCGCCGCCCAGTTCGGGCTGCCGGTCGGCGTGGACGAGCGGCTGATCGAGAGCGCCAACTGGTTCGAGGGCAAGAAGGTGTCCCCGGGTGACGGGTCGTTCCGCGACCCGCGCAACTGGTGGGTGCTGCGCGATCCGGTGACCCCGTCCTGGGGTGAGGCGTACCGGGTGATCGCCGAGCGCATGTTCGCCGCCGTGCAGGCCGCCCGGGTCGCCGCCGAGGGGCGCGAGGCGGTGCTGGTGTCGCACCAACTCCCGATCTGGACGCTGCGTCGCCACGTCGAGCGCAAGCGTCTCTGGCACGACCCGCGCAAGCGGCAGTGTGGGCTGGCGAGCCTCACCTCGTTCCACTTCGAGGGCGCGAAGGTGGCGGGCATCGGCTACAGCGAGCCGGCCGCGCACCTGATCGCTCTCTCCGCGACAGCCCGGACGGCCAAGGGGGCCTGATGAACGCCCGGAGGTGGACCGCCGGCCTGCTCGCCGTCGTCGCCGCGGTGGCGCTCGTCGGCTGCACGTCGTCGAAGGGGCGGGAGAAGACCTGCACGACCACCACCGACGGGATCTTCGAGTGCGCACCGGACCAGCGCTCGGCACCTCCAAAGCTCGCCGGTGAGCTGCTGGACGGCGGCGGTTACGACGTCAGCCAGGCTCGCGGCCAGGTGGTGGTGCTCAACTTCTGGGGCTCCTGGTGCGCGCCGTGTCGTGCCGAGGCCGACGACCTGGAAGCGACCTACCAGGCCACCAAGGGTTCCGGGGTGACCTTCCTCGGCGCCAACGTCTCCGACGAGCGGGACAAGGCCAAGGCGTTCGAGAAGGGTCGGGTCACCTATCCGAGCCTGTTCGACCCGTCCAGCCGGCTGGCGCTCGCCCTGGACATCCCGCCGAACTTCGTCCCGGCGACAGTGGTGCTGGACCGGGAGGGTCGGATCGCCGTGGTGATCCGGGCCGCGGTCAAGCAGGAGGGCCTGCAACCGATCGTCGAGCGGATCGCGGCCGAGAAGCCGGCGTCGGGCTGATGGGCGAGACCTTCAAGGAGTTGGCCCTCAACGGGCCGCTGCTGCTCGCCATCGGCGCGGCGGCGCTCGCCGGCCTGGTCAGCTTCCTCTCCCCGTGTGTGCTCCCACTCGTCCCCGGCTACCTGTCGTACGTCACCGGTCTGGCCGGCGCCGACCTGGAGGGCCGCCGACCGGCGGCCGATCCCGCACCGGTCACCGGCGGTGTCGCCGTGAAGCAGCGGGTCGCGCGGGTGGGCGCGGTCAAGGGGCGGGTGCTCGCGGGCACGCTGCTCTTCATCGCCGGCTTCACGGTCGTCTTCGTCGCCAGCGCGGTCCTCTTCGCCAGCATCGGCCGGGTCTTCTTCGACTACGAGCGGCAGTTGGAGATCGTCGCCGGCGCGCTGATCATCGTGCTCGGCATCGCCTACCTCGGGATGATCCCGGCTCTGCAACGGGAGTTCCGGATCTCCCGGCTGCCCGCCGCCGGCCTGCTCGGCGCACCCGTCTTCGGAGCGGTGTTCGCCCTCAGTTGGGTGCCCTGCACCGGCCCCACCCTCGGCGCGGTGATGATGATGGCCACCGCCAGCGGCCAGACCGACCGCGCCATGGTGCTCGCCGTGGCGTACTGCCTCGGGTTGGGGATACCGTTCGTGGTCTTCGGGCTGGGCTTCGAACGCCTGCTCGGGGTCTTCCGCGCCGTCCGGCGCAACAGCCGCTGGGTCACCCGGGTCGGCGGCGCCCTGCTCATCCTGATCGGCCTGGCGCTCGTCACCGGCGGATGGCAGAGCTTCGTGATCTGGTTGCAGACCACCGTCGGGGTGGGCGAGGTGAGCATCTGATGACGGTCGTCGACGACCGACCGGAGACCGTGGCCCCGGCGCCACGGCGTCGGCCCAACCGGCTGCTGGCCCTGCTGCGCAACTCGTGGCGACAGCTCACCAGCATGCGTACGGCGCTGATCCTGCTCTTCCTGCTCGCGGTCGCCGCGATCCCCGGCTCGGTGCTGCCGCAGCGCGGGATCAGCCCGGAGAAGGTCAACCAGTACTTCGTCGACCACCCGGACTGGGCCCCCCGCCTGGACCGGATCGGCGCGTTCGAGGTCTTCGGCTCGGTCTGGTTCTCCGCGATCTACCTGCTGCTGTTCACCTCCCTGATCGGCTGCATCACGCCCCGGTTGCGCGACCATGTCCGCGCGTTGCGGGCCCGGCCGCCAGCCGCGCCGAAGCGGATGGCGCGGCTGCCGCAGCACACAGTGCTGCCCGCACCGGCCGGTGGCACCGCGGCGATCGCCGAGGTGCTGCGCAAGCGCCGCTGGCGGGTGCAGGTGCGCGGCAACGAGGTCTCCGCCGAGAAGGGTTACCTCAAGGAGACCGGCAACCTGCTGTTCCACATGTCGCTGATCGCGGTGTTGATCGGCGTCGCGCTCGGCTCGTGGTACGGCTGGAGCGGCAACCGGCTGCTGGTGGCCGGCGCGGACAACACGTTCTGCAACACCCGCCAGCAGTTCGCCGAGGCCAAGCTCGGCCCCCGGGTGGACAGCGCGGACCTGCCGCGCTTCTGCCTGCGGCTGGACGACTTCCAGGCCCGCTTCCTGCCCTCCGGCCAGCCGGAGTTCTTCAACGCCACGGTCACCGTCGACGGCCCGGACGAGCCCACCCGCAGCGCGGACTTCTCGGTGAACTCGCCGCTGCGGTTGAAGGACGCCAGCGTCTACCTGCTCGGCCACGGGTACGCCCCGGTGATCCGCTACACCGACCGGTTCGGCAACAGCCAGCTCAGCGACGACCCATTCCTCACTACCGGTGACATGGGTCTGACGAGCGAGGGGCTGGCGGCCTTCCCGGACGCGAACGTCGACCCGGCCACCGGACAGCGCGCACCGGATCAGCAGATGGCGTTCACGGGCATCTACCTGCCCACGGCACCCGGGCAGGGGCCGTTCGTGCGCTCGCAGTATCCGGCCGAGCGCAACCCGGTGCTGAACCTGGTCGCGTACCGGGGCAACCTCGGCCGGGACGCCGGCATCCCCGGCTCGATCTACCAACTCGACCAGCGGCAGGTGCGGACCGGCAAGGTCAAGGAGGTCGGCACCAAACTGCTGCGCAAGGGCGAGACCTGGACGCTCGACGACGGCTCGACCGTCGAGTTCCTGGACACCAAGCGGTACGTCACCCTCTCCGTCCGGCACGATCCCGGCGCGACCCCGCTGCTGATCAGCTGCGGTGTTCTGCTTGTCGGGTTGATGGGATCGCTGTTCGGGCGGCGTCGCCGGGTGTTCTTCCGGGTGGTGCCGGCCGACCCGGGGGAAGGATCTCCGACGAGCGGTAGTAGCTTGATGGAGGTCGGTGGGTTGCCGCGTACCGACTACCCAGGGTTCGCCGACGAGTTCACCCAGCTCGTCGCCGCGGTCAACGGTGCCGAACGGCCCGCAGGTGACTCCACCGACCGGGCCGGCGTGCGAGAAGGAGCCGAGTGATGTCCGCACTCTCCGACAATCTGGTGACCTTCGCGATCCTCGCGTACCTGGTCGCGATGATTGGTCACGCCGTGGAGTACGCGCTGGGCAACGCGCGTACCCGAATCGCCGCGGCGGCTCCGGTCCGTGAGCTGGTGGGCGCCGGTGGCGGCACCCTGCCCCCGCCGCCCGCGCCGGTCCCGCCGTCGGCCGCGGCCGACCGGTCGGCGCGACGTGCCCGCCTCGCGGGTCTCATCGGGGTGGGCGCCACCGCGGTCGCCGCCGTGCTGCACCTGGCGGCGCTCGTCACGCGCGGCCTCGCCGCGGACCGCATGCCGTGGGGCAACATGTACGAGTTCGTGCTCACGGTGACGTTCATCGGTGTCGCCGCCTGGCTGGTGGTGCTCCGGAAGCGGCCGTCGCTGCGCAAACTCGGGCTGTTCCTGACCCTGGTGATGGTGCTGCTGGTCGCCACCGCCGAGCTGGTGCTGTACGTGCCGATCGTGCCGCTGGTGCCGGCCCTGAACTCGTACTGGTTCGTCATCCACGTCTCGACAATCGTCTTTGCGTCCGGCATCTTCCTGCTCGGTGTGGTGCCGGCGGTCGGCTTCCTGATGCGCAACGGATACGAGCAGGGCAAGCGGAGCTTCCCGTACACGCTGGCCAAGCGCCTGCCCGGCGCGGTGGGCCTGGAGCGGCTGACCTTCGCGCTGCACGCGTTCGCGTTCCCGATCTTCACCTTCGCGGTGATCGCCGGCGCGATCTGGGCCGAGGCGGCGTGGGGTCGGCCGTGGGGCTGGGACCCGAAGGAGACCTGGGCCTTCATCTCCTGGGTGGTGTACGCCGGTTACCTGCACGCCCGCGCCACGCCCAGCGTCAAGCGCAACGTGGCCACCTGGCTGGCGGTGCTCGGCTTCCTCACCATGCTGATGAACCTGTTCGGCGTGAACATCTTCTTCACCGGCCTGCACTCGTACGGCGGGCTGGACTGAACCTGGCAACGCGGTGCGGGCCGGTCACGGATTCGTCCGTGACCGGCCCGCGTCGTTCTACGTGCCTCGGTCAGCTCACCGTGACCGGGGCGATGTCGTTGCTCGGGTTGTCGTCCACCCGGGGATAGCGCTGGGACGGCTGGACCTCGCCGGGGACCCCGGTGTGGCTGTCGATCCGCAGGTCGAACCCGACCGTGTGAGTCTTGCCGGCAGGGAAGACCGACCCCGGCCCGTTGCAGTACCAGGTTGCCGGGACAGTCTCGGGCTCCTCCTCATCACCGCTGAGCCAGCAACCCGGCGGCGTGGCCAGCACGGTGACCCCGGTGGGTGGGGTGAACTGGAAGGCCCCGACACCATCGCCGGAGAGGGTGCCATCCGGCACGCCCGGACCCTTGTTGCGCAGACCCACGGTGACTCGCACGGTGTCGCCGACGGCTCCGGTGACGGCCGCGCCCTTGGCGACGATGTCGAAGGCGCCGTGCACCGCACGCAGGTAGGTCTGGCCGTCGGCTCCGGTCGCCTCGACCGGGATCGCGTCGAGCGCTGCGCCCACCGGCCGTAGCCGCAGCGCCTGGTCGGCGTCGCGCCTCTTGAGCTTTACCCCGGTCGGGAGCGGCCCGGCACTGGCCAGCGGCTCTACGACCTGGGTGATCCGCTTGCTGCCGAGCGTCGCCGGGCCGACAGTGGTGCCGAGCCCACCCCGTAGGTCGTGGCGTTGGCCGGGCGCGAACGTGCCCCGTACGGTGCAGACCACCACGGTGGCGAGCGACTGGTTGGTGCCGTACCGACAGTTGCGGTAGCTGGGCGGGACCAGGCCCACCGGGAAGCGGAGCGTGAGTCGCAGGTCCACCGCCGGCTGGTCACCGGCGTTGACCACGGACACCGGCACGGCGAGGTTGTCACCCACCTCGACGCCGGTCAGGTGCTCGTCGACCGTGTCGAGCAGGTCGGGCCCGGACCGCACGGTGACAGTCGCCTGCTGGGTGTACGCCTCGGTCTGCTCGCCGAGCGCCGTGTAGTCGAGGGTGCCGGTCGCGCCGTCGACCGCGCCGGGCGCGGGCCGGAACACCACAGGCACGGTGCCGGTGAGCGTGCCGAACTCGTCGATGGCCGTCGGCGGCATCGGGCAGGTGACCGAGGTGCCCTGGGTGGCGCAGTAGTCGGGGAAGCTGGCAGTCGCCAGGCCGGCCAGGCCGGTCAGGTCGATGGTCACCCGGGGTTGGCTGGCGCCGGTGCTGGTCAGGGTCAGCGGCACCGTGCGGCCGGGAGCGCCGGGGCCGCCAACCGTGACGTCACCCAGCCAGCCGTCGACCCAGCCGGGGTCGTCCTCGGCGGCGGCCGGGCCGGCCGCCACGGCGACCCCTGCGGTGCCCACGACGAGCGCGGTCAGGCCGCGCAAGAGCCTGCCACGCGTAACGTGCACAGATCTCATGGATCTCCTTGGTGGGGGATGAGCCGATCGGAAGAAGCCGGGTTTGCAGCACCCCGACCCGACCGGCGTCCATGATCTTAGAGATCACCTGTGGCAGTTTTCGATCGGTCGATCAGGTCGCGATCTTCGTCGAAACCGGACCCGGTAGGTGTCCGCCGCGCCGGCCGCCAGGCCCGCAACGCCCGCTCGACCTGGACGGTGACCTGGTAGGACACCTCGGGTAGATCGGCCAACTCGATCACCTCGCCGCGCATCGCGAGTTGGGCGTGCAGCTCCCGGGCGACGGCATCACGAAGCTCGACCAGCAGGGGCGACATCCCGTCCGGGTCGCCGACAACGTACGCGTCCGACATGAACTCACTCTGCGCCCGCGTCCCGCCGTTCGGCCATGCACGGTGAGAAATGTCTGCCGGGCTTGACCGGTCCTGGGCGGCAATGTGACCGTGCCCCGTGCCCCGTGCCCCGTGCCCCGTGCCCCGTGCCCCGTGCCCCGTGCCTGGTTGCCGTTGATCCACTCGGCTTTCAGGAACTAGGGCTGTCCTGCGCCCCGGGACGCAGCGCCTTCCTGAAGCCCGAGTGAATCTTGTGGTGGCGGCGGCCGGCCGGTCGGCCTGTCACGCGGACCGGTCGGCCGCCTGGAGGAAGTCGCGCAGCAGGGCGAGCATCTCGTCCGGCCGCTCCTCGTACAGCCAGTGCCCGCAGTCCTCGATCACCTCGCCGCGGACCGTGTCGGCGTACCGGCGAACCTGCTCGGCCACCTGCCCGCCGAGGCTGGCCGCCGCGCCGACCGCCAGCACCGGCATCTCCAGCTTCATCTCCCGGTACGCCGCGTTGTCCGCGCTGTCCTGGTCGAACGCCCGGAAATAGGCGAAGCTGGCCCGCAGATGCGCCGGGTCGCGCAGGTGGTTGGCGAACTCCTCGATGTCGGGCGCGGCGATGCTGCCCTTGCGCACCATCAGCGCGTCGGTGAACCGGTCCACCCAGAGCGACTCGCGCCCGCTGACCAACGCCTCCGGAAGGCCGTTGCCGATCGAGAAGAAGCCGAAGTTCCACACCCCCGGCCCGGCCGGGGTGAGCGCGGGAAACGTGTAGATGCTCTCGTCGGGGATCGGCGCCTCGGTGAGCACCAGCCGGCTCACCCGCTGCGGATGGGCGGCGGCGTACGCGTACGCCACCATCGTCCCCAGGTCGTGCCCGACCACCCGGAGATCGCTTGTCAGGCCGAGTTGATCGAGTAGACCGTGCAGGTCGGCTGCTGCCGTCTTCTTGTCGTAGCCGCCGGCCGGGGCGTCGCTGTCCCCGAAGCCGCGCAGGTCGGGTGCGACGACGTCGAAGGAGCGTCCCAGGTCGGGCAGCAGGTGCCGCCACATGTACCAGCACTGCGGGTACCCGTGCAGCAGCACCAGTGGCGGGCCACTGCCGCCCCGGACGTAGTTCATGGTGATCTGGCCGACCCGCGCCCGCTGCTCGGTGAACCCCGCCGGAACCCGCTCGCCGCTCATTGCCGCCTCCGTCCGCCGGCTGCCCGCCGGCTGCCCGGCTACCCGCTGTGCCGCCCGCCATGCCTTCGGGAGCGGAAGCGGGGCCGGGGGTCATCGCGAGTGTCACAGCACCCGGCTTGGGCCGTGTGGCACCCGGTGCGGGAGACTGGCGACATGGCGGCTCGTGGCTTCCCGTACACCGATCTCAAGGACTTCCTCGCGGCGCTTGAGCGCGCGGGGGAGTTGCGCCGGGTCGACGTCCCGGTCGACCCCACCCTGGAGATCAGCGAGGTGGTCACCCGCACGGTGCGGGCCGGCGGCCCGGCGCTGCTCTTCGAGCGCCCGACCCGGGGCGAGATGCCGTTGGCGATCAACCTGTTCGGCACCGAGAAGCGGATGGCGATGGCGTTCGGCGTCGAGTCACTTGACGAGATCGGCGCCCGGATTGGCGCGCTGATCAAGCCGGAGCTGCCGGTCGGCTGGTCCGGCATCCGGGAGGGCCTCGGCAAGGTCATGCAGCTCAAGTCGGTGCCGCCGCGCAAGGTGAAGACCGCGCCCTGCCAGGAGGTCGTCTACCGGGGCGAGGACGTCGACCTCAACCGGCTGCCGGGGCTACAGGTCTGGCCCGACGACGGTGGGATCTTCCACAACTACGGGCTGACCCACACCAAGCACCCGGAGACCGGCAAGCGCAACCTGGGCCTGTACCGACTCCAGCAGCACGGCCGCAACACCCTGGGCATGCACTGGCAGATCCACAAGGACTCGACGGCCCACCACGCGGTCGCCGAGCGGCTCGGGCAGCGCCTGCCGGTCGCGGTCGCGATCGGTTGCGACCCGGTCGTCTCGTACGCGGCAAGCGCCCCGCTGCCCGGCGACATCGACGAGTACCTGTTCGCCGGGTTCCTGCGCGGCGAACGGGTGGAGATGGTCGACTGCCTCACCGTGCCGTTGCAGGTGCCGGCGCACGCACAGATCGTGCTGGAGGGCTACCTGGAGCCCGGTGAGCGGCTGCCCGAGGGCCCGTTCGGCGACCACACCGGCTTCTACACCCCGGTCGAGCCGTTCCCGGTGCTGCACATCGAGGCGATGACCATGCAGCGCAAGCCGGTCTACCACTCGATCGTCACGTCCAAGCCGCCGCAGGAGGACCACGGCCTCGGCAAGGCCACCGAGCGGATCTTCCAGCCGCTGCTCAAGCTCATGATCCCGGACATCGTCGACTACGACCTGCCGGCGGCCGGTGTCTTCCACAACTGCGCGATCGTCTCGATCCGTAAGCGCTACCCGAAGCACGCGCAGAAGGTGATGAACGCGATCTGGGGCGCCCACCTGATGTCGCTGACCAAGCTGATCGTGATCGTCGACGAGGACTGCGACGTGCACGACTACAACGAGGTCGCCTTCCGGGCCTTCGGCAACGTCGACTACGCACGCGACCTGCTGCTCACCGAGGGTCCGGTGGACCACCTCGACCACTCGTCGTACCAGCAGTTCTGGGGCGGCAAGGCGGGTGTCGACGCGACGCGCAAGCTGCCCACCGAGGGCTACACCCGCGGCTGGCCGGAGGGGATGAGCATGGCCCCGGAGGTCACCGCACTGGTCGACAAGCGCTGGAAGGAATACGGCATCTGATGGCCCCCGCCGACAACACCCGCGATCTTGCACTTTCGGTCCCCGATTCGCCCCCTTCCTCCCCTTCTGCCCCGACAGAAAGTGCAAGATCGCGGGAGCCGGGGCGGGTGCGGGCCTTCCTGGACCTCGTCAAGATCGAGCACTCCGTGTTCGCCCTGCCGTTCGCCTTCCTGTCCGCACTGACCGCCATGCAGGTGAACGGCGGGCACGTGCGCTGGTGGGACCTGCTGCTGATCACGGTGGCCATGGTCGGGGCACGGACGTTCGCGATGGCCGCCAACCGGATCCTCGACCGGCGGATCGACGCGCGGAACCCGCGTACCGCCGGTCGGGAACTGGTGACCGGCGCGGTGAGCGTGCGGACGGCCTGGACCGGCGCGGCCGTCGCGTTGGTGGTCTTCCTCGTCACCGCCGCCCTGCTCAACCCGCTCTGTCTGGTGCTGGCGCCGCTCGCCGTGGTGCCGCTCGTCGTCTACCCCTACGCCAAGCGGTTCACCAACTGGCCGCACGCCATCCTCGGGATCGCCCAGGCGGTCGGCCCGGTCGGCGCGTGGCTGGCGGTCACCGGCACCCTGGACGGCTCGGGGCCGGCCTGGCTGCTCGGCGCGGCGGTGGGGTTGTGGATCGGCGGCTTCGACCTGATCTACGCCTGCCAGGATTCCGAGATCGACCGGGAGATCGGCGTGCACAGCGTGCCCGCGCGCTACGGTCGTCGCTTCGCGTTGCACGCCTCCACGGTCGCGCACGTGGTGACCTTCGCACTGTTCATCTGGTTCGGTGGGCTGATCGGCCTCGGCTGGCTCTGGTGGATCGGGCTCGCCCTGACTGCTGTGGCGTTCGGCTACCAGCACCTGGTGGTGACCCCCACCGACCTCAGCAAGGTCAACCGCGCGTTCTTCACGGCCAACGGGTTCGTCGGCATCGCGCTGTTCGTCTTCGCCCTGCTCGACCTGGTGATCCGGCTCGGCCTACGCCCCTGAGGCGGCCCGGCCGGACGATCTCGGGGGTGCGCACCAGCGCACCAGCCGGACCAGGCAGGCTGGGGGCATGCGGGAACCATGGGTGGTCGGGGTCTCCGGGGCCTCCGGCACGCCGTACGCGGCGGCAGTCATCGGCGGCCTGCTCGACGCGGGTGAGTCGGTGGACCTGATCGTGTCCCGAGCGGCCCGACTCACCGTGCTCGACGAGACCGGCCGACCGTTCCGCGACGGGCACTGGGCCGAGGACCTCGCGGGTTGGCTCGGCCGGGACCTGACCGGAGCGGACGTGCGGTACTGGCCGGCCGGCGACCTGGCCGCCGGGCCGAGCAGCGGCTCCTACCGGGTACGCGGCATGGCCGTGGTCCCGGCCAGCACGGCGGCCTGCGCGGGCATCGCGATCGGGCTGTCCAAGGACCTGTTGCAACGTGCCGCCGAGGTCAACCTCAAGGAACGGCGGCCCGTGGTGGTGGTCCCCCGGGAGACGCCGGTGACCCGCAGCCACCTAGAGCACCTGATCGCGCTGCACGACGCCGGCGCGGTGGTGCTGCCGGCCAGCCCCGGCTTCTACGGGGCCGGCGCCGAGGCCAGCGCCCAGCAGTTGGTCGACTTCGTGGCCGGCAAGGTGCTGGACGTGCTCGGCGTCCCGCACACCCTGTTCCGCAGGTGGTCCGGCCAGCTCGGTGCGGCCCGGGGCTGAGCTGTCGGCTCAGCGCGTGTCGTCGTGCCGTCCGACCGGATTCGGCCGAAGCGGTACGCGGACCGGACTGGTGTCCGGTCCGCGTGGCGTAGTCCGCACCAGTTCAGTACATGCCGGCGTTGGCCGGACCCGGCCCCGTGGATGCGGCCGGTCCCACATTGCGTGGCTTACCGACCTCGTCCACTTCGTCCAGCATGCCCTCCCCCTCAAGCAGGGCTCGCACCTCGGATTCCCGAAACCGGCGATGCCCGCCTGGAGTCCGGATGCTTCCTATCCGGCCGGCCGCCGCCCATCTCGTCACAGTCTTCGGGTCCACCCGAAACAGCGCGGCGACCTCACCCGGTGTCAGCAGGCGATCTCCAGTGTCCACAGCCCCCTCCTCGCGTCGACGAAGCCCCTGGCTGAACACACTGCCCCCGGCTGGTGCGAGCCCAGAGCCGTCATGAGGGACGTATGGCAATTACAGCACCAGGGACCTGGCCTGTCCGCCAAACGCGAAAAATGCACTGAGTGGGAAGTTAGTAAATGGTACTGGTGCAACCCCTGCCTTGACTGACGGTTCGTGAACAGTTACTCACTGTTCGGTCCAACGGATGCTGAAGGCGTCGCGTTACGCGTAACCGGCTAAGGTCACTCTCCGTGGACGCCATCGACCTGAGCCTCGTCGACCTGCTGCGCGGCAACGCCCGCCTGTCGTACGCCGAGCTGGCCCGGCAGGTGGGCCTCTCCGCCCCGGCCGTGCACGAGCGGGTCGGCAAGCTGGAGAGCAGCGGCGTGGTCCGCGGTTACCGCGCCGACGTGGAACCGGAGGCGATCGGGCTGGGAGTCACCGCGCTGATCGGCATCGTCGAAGACTCCGGCGCGGACAGCGACGACATGCTCGAGTCCCTGCGGGTGCTGCCCGAGATCGAGTCCTGCTACTTCATGGCCGGGGTGGAGTCGTTCCTGCTGAAGGCGCGGGTCGGCACGATCGCCGAGTTGGAGCAGTTGATCGTGCGGTTGAACCGGACCCCCGGGGTCGCCTCCACCCGCACCGCCATCGCGCTCTCCACCAAGTGGGAGAACCGCCCCCAGCCGGTCGGCCCGCCCCCGGCCTGACCCTCGCGTACCCCTGGTGTCGCCGGATCGGCCGGCGGTAGCGTGCGCCGATGACCCCGCAGGGACGCCGAGTGGCGGTGGTGACGGGTGCTGCCGGCGGTCTGGGCCGCGCCATCGCCGCCGCGCTACACGCCGACGGCTGGTCGGTGCTGCTCACCGACCTCGACGCCCGGGCGGTCGACGTCGCCGCGGCACCGCTCGGCGGGTGGTCGGCCGTCCTGGACGTCCGGGACGAGGACGCCTGCGCCGGCATCGCCGCGACCGCGGCCGACCAGGGCGACCTCGCCCTCTGGGTGAACAACGCCGGCATCCTGAGCACCGGGCCGTCGTGGGAGCACGACGGCGCGACCCGCCGCCGGATGCTCGAGGTCAACGCCCACGGCGCCATGAACGGCACCCTCGCCGCGCTGGCGATCATGTGCGGGCAGGGCCACGGCCACGTGCTCAACGTCGTCTCCCTGGCCGGGCTGGTCGCCGCGCCGGGCGAGACGGTGTACGCGGCCAGCAAGCACGCGCTGCTGGCGTTCAGCCTCGGCACCCTGGCCGACCTGCGGATGGCCGGCTACCGCCGGGTGCACGTCTCCTGCCTCTGCCCGGACGGCATCTGGACCCCGATGCTGCACGACCGGCTGGACGACCCGGGGGCGGTGGCCTCGTTCACCGGGTCGATGCTGACCGCGCAGCGGGTGGCCGCCCGGGCGGTCCGACTGGCCCGCCGGCCACGCCCGGTGGTCAGCCTGCCCCGCTGGCGGGGAGCACAGGTGCGCCTGCTGGACGCGCTGCCCCGACTGGCCGTCGCGCTCACCCCGCTCGTCCGGGCCGCCGGCCGGGCCGGCCAACGCCGGCAACGCCGCCGGACCGGCGCCGACCACAGCTGACCTGCTTGCTACGTTTCCGAGCGTGACTCATCTCGACCGCTGCGACGAGGCCAGCCGGACCTGGGTGACGGAGGCGATCGCCACCGTCGAGGCGGACGCGAACCGCTCGGCCGACACGCACCTGCTGCCGTTCCCCCTGCCCCGGGCCTGGGGGATCGACCTCTACCTCAAGGACGAGTCGTCCCACCCCACCGGCTCACTGAAGCACCGCCTGGCCCGCTCGCTGTTCCTCTACGGGCTCTGCAACGGCTGGATCGGGCCGAGCACCACGATCGTCGAGGCGTCGTCGGGGTCCACGGCGGTCTCCGAGGCGTACTTCGCCCGGATGCTCGGTCTGCCGTTCATCGCGGTGATGCCCTCCTCCACCTCGCCCGAGAAGATCGCGCAGATCGAGTTCCAGGGCGGCCGGTGCCACCTGGTGGAGGACCCCGCGACAGTGGTGGTCGAGGCGCGCTGGCTCGCCGAGGACTCCGGCGGGCACTTCATGGACCAGTTCACCTACGCCGAGCGGGCGACCGACTGGCGGGGCAACAACAACATCGCCGAGTCGATCTACGCACAGTTGGAGCTGGAGCGACACCCGATCCCGAGCTGGGTGGTGGTGGGCGCCGGCACCGGGGGCACCAGCGCGACGATCGGCAGGTACGCCCGATACCGCCGGCTCGCCACCAAGCTCTGCGTGGTCGACCCGGAGAACTCGGCGTTCTACCCGGCCTGGCTGGCCGCCGACTGGTCGGTGCGGACCGGGAAGGGCTCCCGGATCGAGGGGATCGGCCGCCCCGCCGTGGAGGCGTCCTTCCTGCCCTCGGTGGTGGACCGGATGGTCCAGGTGCCGGACGCGGCGTCCCTGGCCGCGATGCGCGCCGGATCGGCGCTCCTCGGGCGCCGCGTGGGCGGCTCCACCGGCACCAACCTGTGGGGTGCGTTCGGCCTGATCGCCGGGATGCTCGCGGAGGGCCGGACCGGCTCGGTGGTCACCCTGATCTGCGACCCAGGCGACCGGTACGCCGACACCTACTATTCCGACGACTGGGTGGCCGCCCAGGGCCTCGACCTGACGCCGCACCTGGCCTCGATCGACCGCTTCCTGGCCAGCGGCACCTGGCCCGTCTGAGCCTGTCCGCGCCGGTCAGCGTGGGTCGATCCGTTCGGCCAGCCCCGGGTAGCGCACCACGTAGCCGCTGTCGTCCAGATCGATCTCCGCGGTGAAGGTGCCGCTGCCGAAACGCACCCGACCCGGCCCGAGCCCGGTGTAGATCTGCTCGGCCGACACCACCTCCAGACCCGGCAGCAGCACCCACGCGACGGTGATCCGGTGGGCCACGTCCGCCGGCTCGGCGGTCAACCCGAGCCGGTGGACCGGCAGGGTGTTGAACAGCGGCGAGCCGCTCAGGTCGACGTCGAGCGCGTCGGCCAGCCGGTCCGGATCATCAGTGCCCGGCAGGCCAGCCCGAGGATGACCGGCCGCGACCAGCGCCGCGTCCAGGTCGCCCTGCTCGGCGGTGGTCACCCGCCACCGGTCCGAGGCCCGCTCCAGCTTCACCCTGCGCAGCCAGCCCAGCCCCTCGGCCTCGACCTCGACCCGGGTGGTGGTCCAGTCCGGCGCGGTGGTCAGCTGGTAACGGGCGGTCCAGGGGATCGGGTCCACGGCGAGCAGGGTGCCCCGGGCCGTCAACCCGTGACCGTCGTCGAGCAGCACCTGCTCGCTGCCGGCGGTGTCCGTCCGGGACCAGAAGATCGACTTCGGCATGGTCGGCATGAGCCGGACGTTACGCGACCCATCCGACATCGGCAGGGCATGCGCGAACGCCGCCGCGGATGGGATCCGCGACGGCGTTCGAAAAACAGTCAGATCAGTGGGTACGCGCCGGCGGTCGCCCGCCGAAACCGCGCCGGTCGTCACGCGGACGGTCGTCGCGGGGCCGGTCGTCGCGGGGACGGTCGTCCCGGCCACGGCTCTCCGGGCGGAAGCCACCCCGAGTGTCGCGGTCGCCGAAGCGACGCTCACCGGTCGGGCGGTCCCCGTACTGACGGTCACCCTGCGGACGCTCGCCGAAGCGGCGCTCGCCGGTCGGACGGCCGTCCCGGTCGCCGAACTGCGGCCGGTCGCTGGAACCCCGGCTGTCCCGATCGGCGTACCGCCGCTCACCCTGCGGGCGGTCGCCGAAGCCCCGCTCGCCGGTGGGCCGGTCGCCGTACCGCCGCTCGCCGGCCGGGCGGTCGCCGTGCTGCCGGTCGCTGTGCTGCCGGTCGCCGTACCGCCGCTCGCCCTGCGGGCGGTCGCTGTACTGGCGGTCACCCTGCGGGCGGTCGCCGAAGCGCCGCTCACCGGTGGGCCGGTCGCTGTACTGGCGGTCACCCTGCGGGCGGTCGCCGTACCGCCGCTCACCGGTGGGCCGGTCGCTGTACTGGCGGTCACCCTGCGGGCGGTCGCCGAAGCGGCGCTCGCCGGTCGGGCGGTCGCCGTAGCGGCGCTCGCCGCCGGTGCGGTCGCCGAACCGGCGCGGGCCGCCGGAGCGGTCGTCGAAGCGACGCGAGCCGCCGGAACGGTCGCCGTAGCCACGGGGCTCCGCCTCGACCCGAACCGGGACGCCGCTGGGCTCGCGGGCACCGACCAGCTCGGCCAGGGCCTGGTCACCGACCCGCACCCGGGTCTCGGCCGGCGCGACACCGGCCTTCTCCATCATCGCCAGGGTGGTGCGGCGCTGCTTGGGCAGCACCAGGGTGGCGACCGCGCCCGACTCGCCCGCCCGGGCCGTGCGCCCCGCGCGGTGCAGGTAGTCCTTGGGGTCCTTCGGCGGGTCGACGTGCAGCACCAGGGTGACGCCGTCGACGTGGATGCCCCGAGCCGCCACATCCGTGGCGACAAGCACGTTCATCCGGCCCTCACGGAACTCGGCCAACGTCTTGGTACGCATCCGCTGGGTCTTGCCACCGTGCAGCCCACCGGCGCGTACGCCGACGGCCGCGAGTTGCTCGACCAGCCGGTCCACCCCGAGCTGGGTGCGGGCGAAGACCATCGTCCGGCCGTCGCGGGCGGCGATCGAGGCCGCCACCGGGAACTTCTCGTGCGGCGGGATCAACAGCATGTGGTGATCCATGGTGGACACCGACGCGGTGGAAGGCGCCGTCGAGTGCGTCACCGGATCGGTCATGAACCGCTTGACCAACGCGTCGACGTCACCGTCGAGAGTGGCCGAGAAGAGCAGCCGCTGACTGTTCGCGGGGGTCTTCGACAGCAGGTCGGTCACCTCGGGCAGGAAGCCCATGTCGGCCATCTGGTCGGCCTCGTCGAGCACCGTGACCTCGACGTCGTCGAGCTGGCAGATGCCCCGCTCGATCAGGTCGCCGAGCCGGCCCGGGGTGGCCACGATGATCTCCACGCCGCGCCGCAGCGCGTCGATCTGACGGTCGTACGGGACACCGCCGACGGCGGTCTTGAGGAAGATGCCGACGGACTTGCCCAGCGGCACCAGCGCGTCGTTGACCTGCATGGCCAACTCACGGGTGGGAACCAGGACCAGGGCGCGCGGGCGCATCGGCCGGGCCCGGTTACGGCTGGCCAGCCGGGCGATCATCGGCAGACCGAAGGCCAGCGTCTTGCCCGAACCGGTCTGCCCGCGGCCCAGCACGTCACGGCCGGCCAGCGCGTCCGGAACGGTGGCCCGCTGGATCTCGAACGGGCTGGTGATGCCCTGCTGGGCCAGCGCGCGGACCAGCGGCTCGGGCAGGCCGAGGGAGGCGAAGGTGATCGGATCGGCGGTCGCGGCCGGGGCGGGCTCGGCCGCCGGGGCGGCGGTCGCGGTGCCGGTCTCGCTCGGGGAGGCGTCGAGCAGCTCCCGGGCGGTGTCGGTCGTCGCAGCGAGGTTGGAAACGGACGTAACAGTGCTGGGGTCAGCAGAGGTGGTCAACAAAAGCCTTTCGAGCGGGGCGCATCTTCGCGATGGCCTGCCGCGGCTGTGCCGCCGGATCGCCCGCAAGATCGCCCAGGGGCGCACACCACGCGCGCCGGGTCAGTGATCTCAGCCAGTGTACGGCGATCCGGCGAAGCCGCCAGCCGGTTGCCGGACGGTAGTGGGCGGACTCACCATCGTTCCGCTCGGTGACTCACCCATTGAGCACGCCGCCCACGAGACCGTCAAGCGCGTCACCAGCGAGGAGTACGACCATGACGCTGATCGCCACCAGCAGCCCGAGAGCCGCGGCCAGGACGATCATCACGCGGGTGTTCCGGGATCGTTCGGTCGGCGTGTCCGCCCAGCCCTGGGCCAGGATGTGCCCGGTCAGCGAGCCGGAATTCTCCACCGCGTTGGCGGGTATCGCGATCGTGGCGAAGCCCGGCCCCTCGCCGCTGCCGTAGACGGTGCCGGCCAGGTCAGAGCCGCCGTCGTGCCGACCCCCGCCGCCGACCGCGCTCTGGACGGCGGGGCCACCCGAAGGCTTCCCGGTCGACGCGGCCACCCGTGAGTTTCCGCTGTCAGCGCCGGCCGACCGGGAGGCGCTGGCGGCCCCGCGTGGGTTTCCGCTGTCGGCGCCGGCCGCTCGGGAGGCGCTGGCGGCCCCGCGTGGGCTTCCGCCGTCAGTCCCCGCCGCTCGGGAAGCGCTGGCGGCGGACGGCGGCCAACTCGGCAGGGCGGGCGCGGGCACCACCGGCGGCGCGGAGGCGGGTGCGTCGGCCCATCCGTCGCCGGATGCCGGGCGTGTCGTCCCGGCGGTGGACGGCCATCCGGCCGGCGGTGCGGAACCCGCCGCGCTGGCCCGTACGCCGGGCGTGTCGATCATGGCCGGCGGCGGCGGGAACGGTGGGGCGGGCATCGGACCGGGCGGGCCGGGTGGCGCGGGCACCGGCGGACCGGGTGGCGGCATGGGCGGGCTCGGGATGGGCGGTGCCGGCGGGCCCGGGATGGGCGGCATCGGCGAGGGTGGCGGGACGGGTGGACCCGGAACCGGCGGAACCGGGCCGGGTGACGGCGTGGGGCGAGGCCCGGGCGTCGGCATCGGGCCGGGCGGGTACGGCCCCGGGGTGGGCGCCGGCTCCGGTTCGGCTGGCGACGGCTGGGTCGGTCCGGGACCGGGCGGCGTGGGTGTCGGCTCCGGTGCCGGCGGCGGGCCGGGCTCGGGTGCCTGCCCCGGGTCGGCCGGCTCGGGGCGCACCGGTCCGGCGCGATAGACGGCCGGCGTGCTGCCCCGGGCGTCCGGAGTGCCCAGGTCACCGGGCGTGGCCCGACTGCTGCCGGGGACCGTGGCGCTGGCCCGCGCCGGTGCCGCGGAGTCCTTCCGCTGCGCCGGCAACGAGACATCGCTGGGGCTGGGCGAGCCGGCGGGGCTGGGCGAACCGGCGGGGCTGGGCGAGCCGACGGTGCCGGGCGAGCCGACGGTGCCGGGCGAGCCGACGGTGCCGGGCGAGCCGGCTGAGCCGGTGGTGCGGTAGGTGGTCGGGGTGACCGGGGCGCTGACCGGCAGGTCACTGCGGAGAGCCCCGGCGGTCGCGACGCTGGCTCGGGCTCGTACCGGTGCGGCGGGCTGGTCCGGGTGATCGTCGGCGGCCGCTGGCTGGCCCGCGCCGGTGACTACCGGCTGCCCGGCGTCCGGGCCGGGACCGTCCGCGCCGACGCTGCCGGCGGGAGCAGCGTCGACGGAGGCGTCGTCACCGGCGGCGGCGGAAACGGGGCCGGCGTTCGAGACCGCCGGGTTTGCGGCGGCAAGCGGGTCGGCGTTCGGGGCCGCTGGGTCGGCGGCACTGCTGGCCGGGCTGGCGTTCGAGGCCCCCGGGTCCGCGTCGGCGCTGGCCGGGCCCGTGTCGGAGGCCTCCGGGTCGGCGTCGGCGCTGGCCGGGCCGGTGGCCGGGACCGCCGCGGAGGCGTCGGTGGACACCGGGTCGACGGTGCCCGACCCGGACGGGTCGGCTTGGTCGACCACGGGGTCGACAGTCTCCGCCGGATCACTCTGCTCGGCCATCTCCGCCCTCCGCGCCATGCTCGCACCCGTACCCGAGACGTCGGGTCGGATGTGCCTGGTTGTCACCGTGCCACAGATCTTCCCGAGCGGACAGCCGGAGCCGGTCGTGGCGGATCAACCAGTGGCGCTGGGGCTGCCCGCCGAACTGCCGCTGCCCGTCACGCTCGTGCTGGCCTTCGGTGTGGTCGTCGGGGCGGTGCTGCCCGGTGCGCTGGTGGGCGCCGAGGGCAGCGTCGTCGGCGTGTTGTCCGGGGTGGGTGGCGGGGTTGTCGGCGAGGCGCTCTCGGTAGGTGTGGGCGTCGGTGTGGGCGTCGCGGTGTCGGTGGGCGTCGGGGTGGCCGGCCCGGTCGGCGTCGGGGACGGCGTCGGCTTCGTGGTCTGCGTGGGCTTCGGCGTGAGCGTCGGCTTCGGGGTGGGCTTGACGGGGGGCGGCGCGACCGGCGGGGTCGGAATGGTCACGATCGGCGCCGGCACCGCGCCGATCACCCGGGTCGCGGCGTACAACCGGGACCAACCGACCACCGAGATCTTGACGACGTCGCCGGTGGTGGGCGCCTGCACCATCTTGCCGTTGCCGATGTACATGGCGACGTGGTGGATCGTCGTCCAGCTGCTGCCGGAGGCGAAGAAGAGCAGGTCGCCGGGGAGCAGCGCGCTCTGCGGCACGGTCCGGCTACGGGTGGCGGCGTACTGGTCGCGGGAAACCCGTGGCAGGTCGAAGTAGTCGGCGCCCGGGGACCGGTACGCCGCCCACATCAGACCGGAGCAGTCGAACCGGTCCGGCCCCTCCTCGGACCACTTGTACGGGTCGCCGAGCTGGGCCAGCGCGTAACGGACCGCGGCCATTGCCCGGGGGTGCGCGGCCATCCCGCTGACGTTCTGGTTGGTGACGTAGCCGGCGCCGAACTGCTGCTCGGCGGCTTCCTGCTGACGCTCGATCTCGATCAGCTGGGTGGCGTTGTTCCGGCGCAGCGTGAGCAGGCTCGCCTCGGCCGCGCGGAGCGCCGTCTCGCCCCTCGTGTACTCCGTCTGGGCGGAGGTGAGCAGAGTCTTGGCTTCGGTGTGCTTCTGGTAGGCGGCCTGCTCATCAGCGTGGGCCCGGGCCAACGCCCCGGCCACTCCGGTGGTGCCGCCGTCGACCTTCTCACCGCGGGTGATCTGTTGCAGGCGGCTCAGCCCACGCAGGTCCTGGGCGAACTCGCCGGGCGGCAGCGCGGCGTCCGCCTTGACGGCTTCCGCGGCGGCCGCGTCGGCGTCCTGCTGGGCCCGGAGCAGGGCGTCCTGCGCGGTCGCGAGCACCTTGCCGGCGGCGTCGAGCTGGGCCTGGGCGTCGGTGCGTTTCTGCCGACTCTTCAGGAGATCCTCGCCGAGCGTGCCGACCTGGGTCTCGGCGGTGTAGATCTGCGCGGCGAGCGGGCCGGTGCCGATGGTGCCCACCGGAGACGACGGGACACCGCCGAAGGGCGGAACGCCGGGCGGTTGGAGCGCGCCGACCGCGGGCGGGCGGGCGCCGGTGTCCGGCACCGTCGTGGGCACTGCCGGATCCGCGTACGCGGGAGTGGCCAGCACGGCGGCGGCGATCGCGCCGAGCAGGGCGGCCCAGAGCTTCGGACGCAGAACCGGCGAGATCACCGGGCTCCGTCGTCGCTGCTGTCGCCCGCGCCCGCTGTAGACCATTCCGCTCCCCGTTCGACAACTCGTCGCCGCGCTCGGTGGGCGCGACCGCCGGGACGGTACCAGTGTGTGTGTTCCGCCCCACCTTGTTACTACCGCACCTCGCCACTCATGTCGATGCGTTGCAGGGTTACGGGAGGCTGAGAGTCTGGTGAAGTGGGTCGCTGTCGCCGACCGTGCCGCCGGGGTGTTCGGCTGCTCGACGTACGCTCGATCGGACCGCAGGTGGAAGGGACGTGCCATGGACGCCGGACTCAAGCGTGAGCTCGAAGCGAAGGTGTACGCCGGTGAGCGGCTGACCCGCGAGGACGGGATCGCGCTCTACGAGAGCGACGACCTGACCTGGCTGGGGCGGCTGGCGCACCACAAGCGCACCGAGCTGAACGGCGAGCGGGTGATGTTCAACGTCAACCGGCACCTCAACCTGACGAACGTCTGCTCGGCGTCCTGCGCGTACTGCTCGTTCCAGCGCAAGCCGGGCGAGAAGGACGCGTACACGATGCGCATCGACGAGGCGGTCCGCAAGGCCAAGGAGATGGAGGACGAGCAGCTCACCGAGCTGCACATCGTCAACGGCCTGCACCCCACGCTGCCCTGGCGTTACTACCCGAAGGTGCTGCGCGAGCTGAAGGCGGCGCTGCCGAACGTCAAGCTCAAGTGCTTCACGGCGACCGAGGTGCAGTGGTTCGAGAAGATCAGCGGCCTGAGCGCCGACGAGATCCTCGACGAGCTGATGGATGCCGGCCTGGAGTCGCTGACCGGCGGCGGCGCGGAGATCTTCGACTGGGAGGTCCGCCAGCACATCGTGGACCACGCCTGCCACTGGGAAGACTGGTCGCGCATCCACGCCCTGGCGCACCGCAAGGGCATGAAGACCCCGGCCACCATGCTGTACGGCCACATCGAGGAGCCCCGGCACCGGGTCGACCACGTGCTGCGGCTGCGGGAGTTGCAGGACGAGACGGGCGGCTTCGCGGTCTTCATCCCGCTGCGTTACCAGCACGACTTCGTGGACTCGGCGGACGGCAAGATCCGTAACCGGATCCAGGCGCGCACCACGATGGCCTCGCCGGCCGAGTCGCTGAAGACGTTCGCCGTCTCCCGACTGCTCTTCGACAACGTGCCGCATCTGAAGAACTTCTGGGTGATGCACGGGCTGTCGGTGGCCCAGCTCTCGCTGAACTTCGGCGTGGACGACCTGGACGGCTCGGTGGTCGAATACAAGATCACGCACGACGCCGACTCGTACGGCACCCCGAACACCATGCACCGCGACGACCTGCTGCACCTGATCTGGGACGCCGGTTTCCAGCCGGTCGAGCGGGACACCCGCTACAACGTGGTACGCGAGTACGACAAGGCTCCGTCGCTGGCCGAGCGCCGCGCCGAGCCGCAGCAGGTCTGGGCCTGAGCCGCCACGTACCCTCGCAGTCGATGACCGAGCAGAGTGGTTCCGAGCAGCAGGGCGGGTTCCCCCGGCGGGACGCACAGGGGCGCGTTCGTACCCTTGGCGATCTGCTCGGGGTCTGCCTGGCCGGTCTGGTGATCGGTGCGCTGGCGTTGGTGCTGTTCGACTGGGCGTTCGCCTCGATCGGCGCCGGCGATTTCGGGCACACGAACGGCTGGTTGGCCGTGATCCTGCCGGCCTGGCTGTTCTGGGACGACTTTCGGGCCTGGGAGTTCGGGGCGGCCCGGGTGATGGCGGCGGTGGCCGCCGCCGCCATCGGGGTGTTCGTCGGGCTGCTGGTCGCCGGTCTGGCCGCCGCCGGCCTGCCGACGCTGTTCTCCGGGACGTTGGCGGCGGGGGCGTTCACTGTGGTGTACGCGATGATCTGGTTCCCGGGCGTCCGCTGGCTGTCCCGCCGGACCGGCTGACCGGACCGCCCGCGGGGCGGATCGACAGTCCCGTCGGCACCGGCGGGCGACGAAGAGAACGGAGTGGTGCGGGTGAGCGCCGCGCTCAAGTACACCCTGGGCCGGATCGGGCTGTTCGTCGCCGTGCTGGCGCCCCTCTGGCTGGTCGACATGAACGTGTTCCTGAAGCTGATGTTGGCGCTGGCCTTCTCCGCCGCGCTCTCCTTCTTCCTGCTCCGCGGTTGGCGTGACGAGATGGCCGGAGAGGTCGCCGAAGCCACCGAGCGCCGCCGTGCCGAAAAGGAACGCCTCCGCTCCGCCCTGGCCGGCGAAGACCAAACCCCAACCCCAACCCCCGACCCCCCCACCCAGGCCCCCGACTCCCAGCGTTGATCATGAGGTTATCGCCACGACACGCCGAGTGATCGGGCTATAACCTCATGATCAACGGTGCTTAGCCTGGGTGGGGGCTGGGTGGGTGGGCTGCGGGGTTACCAGTTGGTGGAACTGGGGACCTTGGGCCAGGGCTTTGCGGTGGGCTTGATCAGGTACGCGATGCCGCCGGAGCCACCGGAGACCCCACCGCTGGCGTTTGTGCGCTTGGTCCGCAGCCAGATCTGCTCGAACTGCGCGCGCTTGTAGACGTTGCGCACCACGTCGTTGCTCGACGACGCGGGGTCGTTGACGATCACGTCACCCTCGGCGGTGAAGCCGACCACCACGAAGAGGTGCCCGGAGGTGCCGTAGTTCGCCCCGTCCAGCTCGCTGGCGAGGAAGGACTGGCTGGTCACCACGGGTATGCCGGCGGCGATGAAGCGCTCCAGCTCGTCCAGTGAGTGCAGTCGGGTCACCCGCCCCTCCAGGCCGGGGAAGCTGGCCGCGTACGCGGTGTTGAACGGCCAGTTGCCGGCCCCGTCGTACGCGTAGTCGAAGGTCATCCGGGCCGCGTGGTTGACGGTGGGGTCCGGGTAGGTCGGGTCCACCCAGGAGGTGTCGGCCGCCGACGGCTTGCGACCCCAGTACTCGACCACCATCTCCGTGGAGGTGGGTGAGCACCACGCCTCGCCGCCGCCGTCGTACTCGGGGTAGTGCCCGGCGTGCACGTTCTGCGAGTAGCGCGGCACCGGCAGCTCGACGCCCCAGGCGATGTGCCCGGCGCTCGGCGGCACGGTGAAGCGGTCCGGCACTGTCGAACTCATCGCGCCGAGCATCCGGACCACCGGCGCGGCGGTCTGCCCGGGTGCCCGGTAGAGGGTCAACCGCAGTTGGTACGACCGCAGCAGCACCCCGGCGTCGGCGTCGTCGATGCTGAAGGTGTCGGTCCAGATCGTCGACCAGGGATCGCCCTGCGGCTCGACGCTTGTCCGCCTGATGTCGGTGTCGCCGGACGCCCAGCGACCCATGACGTACCACGGGGTCTGGTCGCCGCTCGTGTAGCTGCCCTGCATCTCCACCTGGATCCAGGTGCCGGCGGGGGTCTCGGCGTTCCACGAGGCGATCAGTTCGGTGGCGTCGAACCCGATCCGGGTCACCGGTGAGGTCCAGGTGCCGTACTCCCAGGTGCGGGTGGTGCCGGTGTGCGGGTCGGCGTACTCGGTGGTGCCGGCTGGGCGGGCCAGGGTGAGGCCCGCGCGGGCGCCGGGCACGACGCGCGTGCCGGCCCGGTTGCCCCGGTGCCAGTCGGCGGGTCCGGACCAGTCCTGGAAGGTGATCTGCTCGTCGTGGCCGGCGGTGGGTGGGCGGCCTGCCATCGCGGGCGCGGTGGTGGCGAGCAGGGTGAGCGCGGTGACGCCGGCGAGGGCGCCCGCGCGCATGCGGGATCTGGCCATGAGTGCTCCGCGGGTGTCGAGAGGGGCATCGTCGCTGGTCAGTTTTCCGCTCGGAGGGAAGTTTCGCCAGATGTTGGCGCATGGAAAATCATTGCCGCCGCGATGATCCGCCTGGGATGGACCAGGCAACGATCAATATTGATATGACCATGTGACAGGTGGTGAAGTGTCCTTCACCGAGCGGGATCTCCCGCCCATCGAGGAGGTAGTCCATGGCCCTCCGCACGCCCATCCCTCTCCGCCGCGTCCTGGTGCTCGCCGTCGTCACCGGGCTGGGCATCGTCACCGTCGCCGCCGGTCCGGTCGCCGCCCGACCGGCACCGGACCGCGGCACCGAGCCGGCCGCCGCCAGCTACCGGGTGCTCGGGCCCCGGACCCTCGCCGACCGCAACGCGGTGGCCCGCACCGGAGCCGCCATCGACTACTCCGAACACGGGGTCCTGCACATCTCGGCCACCGCCGGTGAGGCCGCCGCGATCGGCAAGCTCGGCTTCCGGCTGGAACCGCTGGCCCCGCCGCCGAACGCCGAGCGGGGCGCCGGCGAGATCGGCACCTTGGCCTTCCCGCCCGCCGACTCCAACTACCACGACTACGCCGAACTGACCGCCGTCGTGAACCAGGTCGTCGCCGACCATCCGGCGATCGCCCGCAAGATCAGCATCGGTTCGTCGTACGAGGGCCGCGACCTGATGGCGGTGAAGATCTCCGACAACGTCGGCACCGACGAGAACGAGCCGGAGATCCTGTTCAACTCCCAGCAGCACGCCCGCGAGCACCTGACCGTCGAGATGGCGATCTACCTGCTCAACCTCTTCACCGACAGCTACGGCAACGACTCCCGGATCACCAACATCGTCAACGGCCGTGAGATCTGGATCGTGCCGACGGTCAACCCGGACGGCAGCGAGTACGACATCGCCACCGGGTCGTACCGGTCCTGGCGCAAGAACCGGCAACCCAACAGCGGCTCGTCGAACGTCGGCACCGACCTGAACCGCAACTGGGGCTACAACTGGGGCTGCTGCGGCGGCTCGTCCGGCACCACCTCGTCGGAGACCTACCGCGGGCCGTCGGCGTTCTCCGCCCCCGAGACGCAGGCGCTGCGCAACTTCGTCAACGGCCGGGTGGTCGGCGGCGTGCAGCAGATCAAGGCGAACATCGACTTCCACACGTACTCGCAGTTGGTGCTCTGGCCGTACGGCTACACCACCGCGAACACCGCGACCGGGATGAGCGCGGACCAGTACAACACCTTCGCCACCATCGGTCAGCAGATGGCCGCCACCAACAGCTACACCCCGGAGCAGTCCAGCGACCTCTACATCACCGACGGGGACAGCCTCGACTGGATGTGGGCCACCCACAACATCTGGGCGTACACCTTCGAGATGTACCCCGGCTCGTCCGGCGGTGGCGGCTTCTACCCGCCCGACGAGGTGATCACCGCGCAGACCACCCGCAACCGCGAGGCCGTGCTGCTGCTCAGCGAGTACGCCGACTGCCCGTACCGGGCCATCGGCAAGCAGGCGCAGTACTGCGGCGGTGGTGGCGGCACCACGGTCTGGTCGGACACCTTCGAGACCGCCACCGGGTGGACCATCAACCCGGCCGGCACCGACACCGCCACCCTCGGCGCCTGGGAACGGGGCGCCGCCCAGGCGACCACGTCCTCCGGCGCCAAGCAGCTCACCCCGTACGCCGGGTCCAACGACCTGGTGACCGGCCGGCTCGCCGGCTCGGCCGCCGGTGACTACGACGTCGACGGCGGCGTGACGAGCGCCAGGTCCCCGGCGGTGACCCTGCCGTCGTCCGGCACGCTGACCCTCTCGCTGGCCTGGTACCTGGCGCACGGGTCGAACGCCTCGTCCGCGGACTACCTGCGGGTGAGCGTGGTGCACAACGGCGGCACGACCGCGCTGCTCACCCAGGCCGGCGCGGCCAGCAACCGCAACGGGAGCTGGGCGGTGGCCAACCTCAACCTCACCCCGTACGCCGGTCAGTCGGTCCGCATCCTCGTCGAGGCGGCGGACACTTCCGGAGCCAGCCTCGTGGAGGCCGCTGTGGACAACGTCACCATCACGTCCTCCTGATCGGGTGGGGCCCCGTCCCGCCCCCGACGGGGCCCCACCACCCGTTCCCGAGCCCTCAGATCCGGGACATATGCCTCCCCACGCCTGCCGGGCCGATCAACGAGCGACGATCGGTCCTTGATCGATCCGGCACGTCCCGGCGGTGCGCTACCGTCTTAGCGACCAGTCCGCAGCGAAGCCGGTCCGAAACCCGGCGCTGTCCCGCAACTGTGAAGCCCCACCGGCCGGTGGGGACGAGCCAGGTCGCCTACGGATCGGTCGCGATACGCGCTCTCGAGGAAGGGCGCCTCGTGGGCGGGCGTACGAAAGTCCCTGTCGGCGAAGCACCACACTCCTCGACCGACAGGAGGCCCCCATGAACAGACGTACCCCCCGGCTCTTCGCCGCGACCCTCGCGGTCGCCGCGCTCGCCCTCGGCGCCTGCGCCGAGAAGACCGACGACAAGCCCAGTGCCGGCACCGCGGCCGCCGCGTACCCGGTGACGGTCGGCGCGCTCACTCTCGACAAGCGCCCCGAGAAGATCGTCGCGCTGTCGCCCACCGCCACCGAGATGCTCTTCGCGATCGGTGCCGGCCCGCAGGTGACCGCCGTCGACGACCAGTCGAACTACCCGGCCGACGTGCCGAAGACCGACCTCTCCGCGTTCCAGCCCAACGCCGAGGCGATCGCCGGCAAGAACCCCGACCTCGTGGTGCTCTCCGACGACCGCAACAAGATCGTCGAGCAGCTCGGCAAACTGAAGATCCCGGTCTACCTGACGCCGGCGGCGACCACGCTCGACGACTCGTACCGGCAGATCACCGAGCTGGGCACGCTGACCGGGCACGCCGACCAGGCCGCCGACGTCGCCACCCGGATGAAGGACGACATCGCCAAGCTGGTCAAGGACCTGCCGCAGCGCGCCGAGAAGCTCACCTACTTCCACGAGCTGGGCCCGGAGCTGTACAGCGCGACGAGCAAGACCTTCATCGGCTCGCTCTACAGCCAGGCCGGTCTGACGAACATCGCCGACCCGGCCGACGCGGACGGCAAGAGCGCCGGCTACCCGCAGCTGTCCCAGGAGTTCATCGTCAAGGCCGACCCGGACTTCGTCTTCCTGGCCGACGCCAAGTGCTGCCAGCAGAGCGCCGACACGGTCAAGGCTCGCAGCG
Source organism: Micromonospora sp. NPDC049175 (assembly GCF_043197345.1). Taxonomy (NCBI): domain Bacteria; kingdom Bacillati; phylum Actinomycetota; class Actinomycetes; order Micromonosporales; family Micromonosporaceae; genus Micromonospora; species Micromonospora sp. NPDC049175. Next base: position 558,948 of record NZ_JBICSY010000002.1, read on the forward strand.
GCTGGGCCGGCCTCACCGCGGTGAAGAGCAACCAGGTGGTCGCACTTGACGACGACATCGCCTCCCGCTGGGGGCCGCGCGTCGTGGACCTGCTCCGGGTGATCATCGACGCGGTCGCCAAGGTGCCCGCGTGACCGTCGTGAGTCAGTGACCGGGTCGCGACAGGTGTCCGAACCGGTACCCACCCGGCCGGCCGAGACCCCGCCGGCGAGCGCGCCCGCCGGGCAGCCGTCGGGGGGCTCGCCCGCCGGGGCGTCGTCCGCGGCCCGGCCCGCCGGGCAGCCGTCGGGGGGCTCGCTCGCTGGGGCGTCGTCCGCGGCCCGGCCCGGCGGGCGGGAGTCCGCGGCCCGGCCGGCCGGGCTGCGGGTGCGCTGGCTGGTCGCCGGGGTGTTCGCGGTGCTCGTCGCGCTCGTCGTCGGGGTGTCGCTCGGCCCGGTGAGCCTGCCTCCGGGCAGCGTCGCCGCCGAACTGCTCAACCTGATCCCGGGGGTGCACCTCGACAGCGGGCTGACCGAGCGGGAGATCGCGATCGTCACCGAGCTGCGGCTGCCCCGGGTGGTGCTGGGCCTGCTCGTCGGCGGCCTGCTCGCCATGGCCGGCGGGTGCTATCAGGGTGTGTTCCGCAACCCGCTGGCCGACCCGTACCTGCTGGGTGTGGCCGCGGGCGCCGGCCTCGCGGTCACCGCGGCGATCGCCCTCGGCGGCGCCGGCCGGGAGGGTGCGATCTCCGGGCTGCCGATGACCATTCCGCTGGCCGCGTTCGCCGGATCGCTGCTGGCCGTCACGATGACCTACGTGCTCGGGGCGGCCGGCGGGCGACGCGGCTCGCCCGCGATGCTGATCCTGGCCGGGGTGGCGGTCTCCGCGTTCCTCTCCGCCGGGCAGACGTACCTGCTGCAACGACACTCCGACAGCATCCAGCCGGTCTACTCCTGGCTGCTCGGTCGGCTGGCCACCGCCGGGTGGCACGACGTGCTGCTGGTGTTGCCGTACGCCGCCCTGACCACTGTGGTGGTGCTGCTGCACCGCCGAGAGCTGGACGTCCTCGCGGTCGGTGACGACGAGGCGAGGAGTCTGGGCCTGCACCCGCAACGCACCCGGTACCTGCTGATCGCCGCCGCCTCCCTGGGCACCGCGGCGGCGGTCTCCGCGACCGGGCTGATCGGCTTCGTCGGCATCATCGTGCCGCACACCGTGCGGCTGCTCGCCGGGTCGAGCTACCGGGTGATCCTGCCGATGTCGCTGCTGTTCGGCGGCGCGTTCCTGGCGCTTACCGACGTGGTGGCCCGCACCGCCGCCGCTCCCTCCGAGGTGCCGATCGGAGTGGTGACCGCACTGCTGGGCGGCCCGTTCTTCGTGCTGGTGCTGCGAACCGCCCGCCGGGTGCTCACATGAGGCCCGAAGCCACCGCCGGCCCGCCCGTTGGCGCTCGGTCGGTCGACGGCGGCGTGCCGGCCGTCGAGGTGCGCGGGCTGCACGTGAGCCTGGACGGCACGCCGATCCTGACCGGCGTCGACCTCACCGTCGCCGTCGGCGAGTGGGTCACCGTGATCGGCCCGAACGGCGCCGGCAAGTCGACCCTGTTGCGCGCCGTCGGCGGCCTGCTGCCCGCGCCGGGGTCGATCACCCTGTTCGGTACGGCGAGCGCCGCGCTGCGCCGCCGGGACCGCGCCCGGGTGGTGGCCACGGTGGCGCAGTCCCCGGTGGTACCGCCCGGCATGTCGGTGCTGGACTACGTGCTGCTCGGACGTACCCCGTACATCCCGGCGTTGGGCCGGGAGTCGACAGCCGACGTCGACGCCGCGTACGACGTGCTGGGGCGGTTGAACCTCACCGGCTTCCAGCGCCGCGAACTGGCCACCCTCTCCGGGGGCGAACGGCAACGGGTGTTCCTCGCCCGGGCGCTCGCCCAGGGCGCGACCCTGCTGCTGCTCGACGAGCCGACGAGCGCGCTCGACATCGGTCACCAGCAGGAGGTGCTGGAGCTTGTCGACCAGCTACGCCGCGAGCACGGCCTGACCGTCCTCGCCACGATGCACGACCTCTCCCTGGCCGGCGAGTACGCCGACCGGATGGTCATGCTCGACGGCGGTGAGGTGGTGGCCGCCGGAACTCCGGCCGAGGTGCTCACCGAGCACCTGCTCGCCACCCACTATCGGGCCAGTGTGCGGGTCGTCCCCGGCGCCCACGGCCCCCTGGTGGTCCCGGTCCGCCCCACCCGCCCCTGAGCCCCACCCGCCCGCGCCGGGCCCCGACTCCCGCCCGCGCCGGGCAAGATCGGGACGCGCGAGGGGCGCGGGGTCGGTCAGGGGCCCAGGTCGATGACGGAGAAGAGGGCGCCCTGGGGGTCGCGGAGAGCGGCGAACCGGCCCGCCGGGATGTCGCGGGGTGGGACGAGGATCGTTCCGCCCAGCTCGGCGGCGCGGGCCGCGGCGGCGTCCGCGTCGGTCACCGCGAAGTACACGGTCCAGTACGCCGGCAGGTCGGCCGGGAAGTCGTCGGCCAGCGGGGGCATCATCCCGGCGACGATCTGCGTCCCGAGCCGCCACCCGGTGTACGTCATCGGGCCCACCGCCTGGTCGTCGGGCTGCCAACCGAACACCAGCTCGTAGAAGACCTTCGCGCCCTCGGGGTCGGGGGTGACAAGCTCGTTCCAGCTCATCGCGCCCGGCACGTTGAACACCTCGGCGCCGGCCATCGCCAGTGGCTGCCAGACGCTGAACGTGGCGCCCGCCGGGTCGGCGAAGACCGCCATCCAGCCTCGGTCGAAGACCTCGAACGGCGGCACCACCACCTGCCCGCCGGCCCGTTCGACTCGACCGGCGACCAGTTCGGCGTCGTCGGTGGCGAGGTACGTCGACCAGATGGGCACCTGGTCCGGGATCGCCGGCGGCCCGGCCCCGGCCACCGGTCTGCCGTCGAGCAGGAAGACCGTGTAGCCGCCCGCCTCGGGTTCCGGGGTGACCCGACCGGTCCAACCGAACAGCTCGGGGTAGAAGCGCCGCGCGTCGGTCAGGTCCGGGGTGGCCAGGTCGGCCCAGCAGGGCGTGCCCGGCGGGACGGTGCTCACGGTCAAAGACCCCTCTCGGCCCGGGCGGCCACGGCGACCCCCTGCCGGAATCCTGGCACCGTCCCGCCGCGGCGCGGGGCGGAAACGGACGAATCGTCAGCTGAACCGGCGACCCTCGTCCCGTCGGTAGGCCCACGTGGCGAGCGCCGCGAGCAGCACCACCCAGACGCCCAGCATGATCAGTGCCAGCGGCTCGACGGGGTAGTCACCGACCGCCGACCACATCAGTTCGGCCACCCCCCGGGTGGGCAGGAACGGCGCGATCGTCTCGATGAAGCCGGGCGCCTCTCCCGGCGCGGAGAGCAGCCCGCCGCCGAACGCGAGCGGCAGGAAGACCACCTGGGCCACCACGATCGCGGCCTTGCTCGGCAGCGAGTAGCCGATGGCGAGGCCCATCAGCGTGAACGGCACCGAGATGACGGCCACCGTGACGGCGGTCAGCAGGAACGCCGCCGGGGTGACCCGGGCCGGGGTGAGCGTCGCGCCGATGACCACGACCGGGATCAGGGACAGGTACGTCAGCGCCAGGCCGGCCAGCACCCGGCCCGCGAAGCGGGGCGCCGACCCGGCCGGCAGGGTCCGGGTGTACGGGTTCCACGGCTGGTCGCGGTCCTCCGCGACGCCGACGCCGTACTGGAAGATGTTGGCGCTCATCACCGAGAAGGTGACCATCGACGCGGTGGCGAAGGTGGCGCCGACCGCGTCGTCGCGGGCGAACGGCACCACGAAGAAGATCATGGCGGCGGCTGGGAAGAAGGCGCTGCCGACGACGGCCACCGGGATTCGGATGATCTCCAGGAGCTGGTAGCGGGCGTGGACCAGGGCGAGCTGCACGGTGGCCTCCTCAGGCGGTGGTGGACCGACCGCCGGCAGCGGTGGTGGCGGGCCGGTCTCCGCTGGCGCGCTGACCCCCGACGGGCACGTCCCCGCTGGTGATGGCGAGGAACGCCTCCTCCAGCGAGGTCGGCCGTACCTCCAGGTCGCTGAAGGGGGTCCGGGCCGTGACCAACGCGCGGACCAGTTCGTCGGCGTCGGTGGTGAGCAGGTGCAGCCGCCCGTCGATCCGTTCACTGCGAACAACCCCGGGCAGGTCGGGGAGGTCGTCGGCGACCAGGCTGACCCGGCGTACGCCGACGATGCCGCGCACCGCGTCCACCGTGTCGTCGGCGAGCACCCGCCCCTGCCCGATGACGACCACCCGCTGTGCCAGCGCCTCCACCTCCTCCAGGTAGTGGCTGCTCAACAGCACGGTGCCGCCGTCGGCGTGGAACGCGCGGATCGCCTCCCACAGGCTGTGCCGGGCGGTCACGTCCAGGCCGGTGGTCGGTTCGTCGAGCAGCACCAGGCGGGGCCGGCCGACGAACGCCAGCGCCACCGCCAACCGGCGGCGCTGCCCACCGGAGAGCCCGCCACACTGCCGTCGGACGAGATCGCCCAGACCGAAGCGGTCGAGCAATTCTCCGCGGGGCACCGGGTCCGGATAGTGCGCCGAGACGAAGTCGACGACCTCACCGACGCGCAGCGTGCCCGGCAGGCCGGTCTCCTGCGGAGTGACCCCGATCTGCCGGCGGCTCGCCGGGTCGCGGGGGTCGCCGCCGTTCAGCTCGACCCGCCCGGACGTGGGGCGGCGCAGGCCCACCAGCAGGTTCATCAGGGTGCTCTTGCCGGCGCCGTTCGGCCCGAGCAGGCCGACCAGCTCACCGGCCCGGACTTCCAGGTCGACGCGGTCGAGGGCGAGGACGTCGCCGTACCGGCGGCTGGCCTGGTCGGCGCGGACGAGGGTCATGTCAGCTCCTCGGGCATTCACACTGCCCCCGCGGCGGCGTCGTGGGGAAGCAGGTCGTGGCGGGTTACCCCAGCACGAACCCTAGGACGCGGAGTCAAAGTGCGGTGCCCCCGACGTCGCGGGCGGGGTCACCCGGTCGCGGGGGCAGTGCCTATGGTGGCAGCGGCGGCGGCTGACCCGTCGCACAGGACACTGAGGAGGGTCCGTGTCGAGCCCGCACAGCGAGCTGAACGCCCAGCCGGGGCGCCGATGATCGTCGACGAGAGTCACGCACGGTACGTCGAAGGGCTCACCCGACTGCTCCCCACCGGCGAACGGGTGCGTGCCGTGGCCCGCGTCCACGTGGGCGGTGGTCTGACCCCGGCGGCACCCCCGCAGCCGGCGACGCCACCTGCCTCCGGCGGGGCGGGCCTACTGGGCGCCCTGTTCATTGTGCTCTCGCCGAACATCACCTTCGGCCGGGCCGACGACGCCGTCGACTGGCTCTTCTTCGGTGTCGGAGGTCGAGGCGAACCGGGTTCGCAGGCCTCTCTGCTGCACCATGCCCTGACCGTGGCGACGAAGGGCCCCGGCCTCCGCGACGTCGTGCTGGGGGTCACCGACGAGCGGTTGCTGCTCGGCGCGACAGCGCCGGTCGGGCTGTTCTCCAGTTCGGGAGCGGGCGAACGGGCGCAGGCCGACGTCGAACTGCTCGGGTCGGCGCCGCGCACGACGGTGGCCGCCCGGGTCGGCTGGTACCGGTTGAACTGGAAGCGGTTGCGGCTCGACTTCGCCGACGGTTCGTGGCTGTCGTTCCACGTGCCGCTGGCTGACTCCGGCCGCCCCCTGCGCGAGATAGCGACGGCCGTGTCAGCCGGCTGAGCCGCCCCCGAGCGGGGTGGGTAGCGGCTCGCGGTGCAGCACCGCCAACCGGGACACCGCTCGGGTGAGCACCACGTACAGCCGGTGCAGCCCGCGCGGCTCGGCCGCGACAATCGCGGCCGGCTCGACCACCACCACATGGTCGTACTCCAGGCCCTTGACAAGCGTCGCGGGGACCACGGTGACCCGCTCCGCGGTCGCCACGTCGTCGGCGGTCGCGGTCGCGACACCGGCGGCTGCCAGCGCCGCGCGCAGTTCGTCGATCGCGTCGTCGGCCGCGATCACACCCACCGAGCCGTCGTGCGCGAGCGCCGCGCGCACCTCGGCCACCGTCTCCGCGACCAGATCGGTCACGGTACGCACGTCCAGGCCGCCGTCGTGGCGCAGCGACTCGGCCGGCGGTACGTCCACCGCGAGTGCCGGGAGCAGCAGGTTCGCGAATGCGACAACCGCGGCGGGCACCCGGAAACCGACTGTCAACGGGACCACCACGGCGTCCGGCTTGCCCAGGTGGGCGAGGGACTCCCGCCAGTCCGTCGCCGCCCACGGCGCGGTGCCCTGGGCGAGGTCACCGAGAAGGGTGACCGAGCCGTGCTCGCTGCGCCGGGCAATGGCCCGACATTGCATCGGGGAAAGGTCCTGCGCCTCGTCCACCACCACGTGCCCGAACCCGGAGGGCCGTTCCAGCAGCCCGGCCGCCTCGTCGAGCAACACCACGTCGGCGGCCGTCCAGCGGGTCGCCTTCGCGGTGCGGGCCGGCTTCACCCAGCTGAGCAGCGCCTGCTCGGTGTCGGTGAGCAGGCCGTCCGACGCGGCGGCGAGCCGTACCGGGTCGGAGAGCAGGCCGAACAGAAGCCCTTCCGGGGTGAGCGCCGGCCAGACCGCGTCCAGGAAGTCGAGCACCGGACGGCAGCGGCCCATCCGACGTAACCAGGCATCGCTCGGCGACTCCGCCCGCCGCGCCTCGGCCTGTCGTTGCAGCAGGCTCACCACCCGCGCGCGGACCCGCTCCCGGCCCGTGCCGTACGGCAGCCCTTCCCGGCGGGTCTCCTCCACGATCCGGTGCAACGGCTCCAGCCCGATCCGCCACCGGAACGAACCGTCCGACACGGTGATCGGTTCGGTGGCCGAGCCGATCTGTGCCTGCACCGCGCGGTGCAACACACGCGCCATGCGTACGTCGTGCTTGAGTACGGCGACCTCCGGCGCCTCGACCGCCCGAACCGGCACCCGGGCAATCAACTCCTCCACCGTGGCCTGCTCGACCTCGACCTCACCCAGCGCCGGCAACACCGCCGCGATGTAGGACAGGAACGCCCTGTTCGGCCCGACGATCAGCACACCCGCCCGCCGCAGCCGCTCCCGGTGTAGATAGAGCAGGTACGCGGCCCGGTGCAGGCCGACAGCCGTCTTTCCCGTGCCCGGCGCCCCCTGCACACAGATCGAGTCGGCGAGGTCGGCCCGGACCAGCTCGTCCTGCTCGGGCTGAATCGTGGCGACGATGTCCCGCATCGGCCCGACACGCGGCCGCTCGATCTCGGCGGTGAGGATCCGACTGGTCGTGCCGAGCTCTTCGCCCCGATCGAGACGCTCATCCTCGAAACTGGTCAGCACCCCGTTGCTGAACCCGAACCGTCGCCGGACCGCCACGCCCTGCGGATCCCGCGCGCTGGCCTGGTAGAACGACCGAGAGACCGGCGCCCGCCAGTCCAGCACCAACGGCTCGCCGCGGTCGTCGGCGACATGCCGCCGCCCCACGTGATACCGCCGACCCTCATGATCCGAGCTGCGCACACCCACGCCAGGATCCCCGTCACTGGTCCTGCCCCCGGTGCGGCCGGCGTCGGTGGTGCCGTGCGGGGTGCTGCCGTGCGTGGTGCGGCTGCCGCCGCCGGTGCTGTCGGTGTCGGTGTCCGTGCCGTCGGGGTCGGTGGACTCGGTGAAGTCCAGGCGGCCGAAGAACAGGGGCGTTGTCGGGTCGTCGGCCAGCTCGGCCACCCGGCGGGCCAGGGTGCGGCCGAGTGTCTCCGCCGCGTACGCGTCGCCGGCCACCTGGTCACCGGTGGCGAAGAGGGCTTCGGCCCGGTCCCGCATTCGCCGCAGCGCGTTCCGCGATGCTGCCAGGTGTGCCTGTTCGGCGGACAGATCGGTGTCGAGGTCAAGTGCGGGCATGCTGACGTCCCATCGCTCACATCTGCTGCGCGCTCGCGTGTCCGGGGGCGGATGGCCGGCCGCCCGGCGCGAAGACGTCCGTTCCGGTGCAGCTCACCTCGGCCGTCAAGCGGGCTGCAACCCTACGCTCCCAAGCCCGTCCGTTCCACCGAATTACCCACGCAACCATCCGTAGGAGAGGGCGTGTCGCCGAGCGCGGCGCACGAAGGTGGGCGTGTCGTCGGGCAGTAACGCCGCAGGCGTCGCACCGGGCGCGTTGGTGCGGTGCAGTGGCTGCCCGAGGCGGTGCGCGGCGTGTTACCAGGCGGTCGGCATGCCCGGGCAGGGAGGCTGCTGGCCGTGGAGGCACCTCCGGTATCAGCAGCGCCGGTGGTAGAGGTTGCGGCGTGGTGCGCGCAGGGGGTCGAGCCAGCGAGGCGGAAGGAACTCGGGTCGGCCGTCGGCCCCGATGCGGACCGTCCAGTCGCCGCGATGGACGAACCGGTGGTGGTAGCCGCAGAGCAGCACGGCATTGCCCAGCGCGGTGGCTCCGCCGTCGGCCCAGTGTCGGACGTGGTGACCGTCGCACCATCGCGGCGGCCGATCACAGTCAGGGAAGGCGCAACCGCCGTCGCGCAGCACGAGCGCACGCCTCAGCGGACCGGTGAAGAGCCGGCGCTGGCGGCCGACGTCCAGGACCTGGCTGTCGCCGCCCAGCACCGCGGGCAGCACGCCCGCATCGCAGGCGAGACGGCGGACCGCGCCCGGCGTGAGACGAACTCCGGTCTCCACGGTGCCGGCACGTACGCCGTTGACCAGATCGTCGAGCGACACGATAACCACGAGCTGCGGCCGGTCTCCGCCGTTGTCGGGCAGTTGCCCGGTGCGCAGCGCCAGCCGACAGACGTCGCCCAGCGCGTCGGCTCGGCGCTGGCCTGGACTGCGGTCGTCGTGCTCACTGCCCGGGGCGCAGAGCGGGTCGGTCGCCTCACGTAGCAGGCTCGCGGTTTCGGTGTCGAGGTTTCCGCTGAGGCGTACCTGACCGTTCTGCTGCTCGGAGAGCGTGACGTGCCGGCGGGCCTCGGCCCGCTCGGTGGCCCGTTGGAGAGCCTTCAGCTCAGCCTGGTCGGCGAGATCCGGTGCGACGTGCGTGAGGACGCGCTCTCCGAGCCGGCTCAGGATGGTCGGATCGAACCGGTCGGCCCAGGCGACCAGGAGGTGGGTGGCCTTGTCCGCCACCTCCGGGCCGGCCTCCACCGGGAGCGCGGCGATCGTCTCGGCCACCACTCGACCCTGCTCGACGGTGATGGTGCCGCTGAGCAGCGCGTCGCGCACCGCCGCCGGCGCGGCATCGACGGTGGTGGCGAGCTGGACCAGATGGCGCGCGGAACGACCGGAGAGCCGCAGCCGCTCTCGCAGCCAGACGGCGGTGGACGAGGCGCCCTGGGCGACCGCCAGGCCGCGGCCGTCCACCTCGCGGACCAGGCCGAGCTGAACGGTCGCCAGCCGCTGCGCCAACACGTGGGTCGCGTCGAGAGAGGCGAGCAGCTCGTCGTGGGAAAGCCCTCAGAGCGCGGTGCCGGCGCAGTCGTCGACCGCGCCTCCGGCCTGCGTCAACGCCCCCAACATGAAGACAGAATGGAACAGGTGTACGACACTTTCGGTGCACGTGGACCGCGGCGCTGACGCTGAATGTCGCATCGGCCGGCCACGCTCTCGGCCGGCTGTTCGCAGAAGTCGGACGGCCAGTGTCGGACCAGGCCCACCAACATCCCCGGGTGGAGGGCGCGGATGCGGGGTTGGCCACTCCGGGCCGACCCGCCGAGCCGGCCCCGAAGGCCGGGGATACGGTCGGGTCATGGCTGAGCGCATCGCACGACCGCGGGTCGGGCACATCCAGTTCCTGAACTGCCTGCCGATCTACTGGGGTCTGATGCGCTCCGGTGCCCTGCTCGACGTCGACCTGCAGAAGGACTCGCCGGACCGGCTGAGCGCGGCGCTTGTCGCCGGCGACCTCGACATCGGCCCGATCACGCTCTTGGAATACCTGAAGCACGCCGACGAGCTGCTCCTCCTGCCGGACCTGGCGGTGGGCAGCGACGGACCGGTGCTCTCGGTCAACATGGTCTCCACCCGCCCTCTCGCCGAGCTGGACGGCGCGCGGGTGGCGCTCGGCTCGACCTCGCGGACCGGGGTGATGCTGGCCCAGTTGCTGCTCGCCGAGCGGTACAACGTGCGGCCCGAATACTTCCGCTGCCCGCCGGACCTGACCCAGATGCTGCTCGAAGCCGACGCCGGGGTGCTGATCGGGGACGTGGCGCTGCGGGCGTACTACGAGGCGCCGCAGCGGGGGCTGATCGTCACCGACCTCGGGCAGGCGTGGCGGGAGTGGACAGGCCTGCCGATGGTCTTCGCCGTCTGGGCGGTCCGCCGCGACTTCGCCGCCGCCCATCCGGGCCTGGTCAAGGAGGTGCACGAGGCGTTCCTGCGCTCGCGGGACCTCTGCCTGGCCGAGCTGGACCAGGTCGCGGAGGCCGCGGCCCGTTGGGAGACGTTCGACGCGGCGACGCTCGCCACGTACTTCCGTACCCTGGATTTCTCGCTCGGTGACCGGCAGGTCGCCGGGCTGCGCGAGTGGGCCCGGCGGGCCGCCGCGATCGGTGCGGCCCCGGAGCTGCCGGAAGGCGGCCCCGAGTTCTTCGCCGGCTGACCGGCTGGTCGGCCCGTAGCGCCGCGAGGCCGCAGCCCGCAGCGTCGGCGGAGCGGCCCGCAGCGCCGCAGCGCGCGGACCGGCGGATCGGCCCCGCGGCGTGCCGCGGGGCCGCCGCTCAGATGCCGGGGCGCAGGAGCGCCTCGGTGATCTTCTCGCAGTTCTTCATGCCGTAGTCGTAGCCCATGTTGATCGGGTACCTGACCATCACGCCCATCGTCCAGGTGTCAGCGATGGCCATGCAGTTGATGTGCATCTCCTGCACCTCGGTCCGGTCGATCCACCCGTTCTTGATGGCGATCTGCTTCTGCTCGGCGGCGGGGAAGGCCTTGCGGATGCCGAAGTCACCGGCGCCGCGAACCAGCTTCATCTCGTTGAGCAGCCACTTGGTCCACTTCGGGCCGGCGGCGACGCCGGTGGCGATGCAGTTGCCCATGCGGGCGGCGTCCCGGGGGGAGACTGCCGTCTCGCTCCAGCCGCGGTCGGGGGCGACCTTGCTGTCGGTCAGCTTGCACATCGAGATCAGGCGCTTGATCGAGGCGGCCCCGCCGACCTGGTTGTAGAACTGCTGGGCCCGGGCGTTGTCGCTGTCCCGGATGATCAGCGTCGCTTCGGCGAGCTTCGCGCTGCTCGGGGTCTGGCCGTCGTCGGCCGCGCGACGGAGGTAGTCGGCGACGACCCAGGCCTTGATCATCGAAGCGGTCGTGCTGGTCTCGTTCATGTTCTTGGAGCCGATGATCTCCCCGGTGCGGCGGTCCAACACGCTCCAGGCGTACCAGCCCTCGATGTCCAGGTTGAGGTCCTTGGCGACGAACGGCAGCGGCTCCAGCGGCGGGCTGGGGCTCGGTGACGGCGAGGGCCGCTCGCGGGCACTGCGGTTGGCGCCCGCGCCGGTGGGGCGGTCGCTCGTGCCGGAGCCGGCGTCGCCCCACTTGGCGGCCGCCGCCGACTCGAACGGTGACCCGGGCAGGAGCCGCAGCGACACCAGCACCAACCCGAGCAGGATGACGGCGATGGCGACCAGCCGCAGCGGAGACGTCTCACCGCCGCCGCGCCGGTCGGCCCGCCGACTGCCGGCCATCAGAGCTTCCCGACCGGCTGCTGCGGCACCTTGAGCGCCGCGCCGGGCTGGGGGGTGACCAGTTGGGTGGCCACGCTGGCGCAGACCTTCGCGCCGTAGTCGAGACTGCTTTTGGCCGGGTAGCGCAACATCACTGCGAGACTCCACTTGCTGGTGACGGCGAGGCAGTTGACGTGCCAGTTGCGGTCGTAGTAGATCCGCGTCCATCCGTTCTTGATGCTGACCGGGCCCTGCGCGGTGATCGACTTCGGCAGGCCGTCGATGATCCCCCAGCGGCCGCCGCCGGACTTCTCCCTCTGGTCCTTCGCCGCGGTGGTGCCCCGGACCTTGCTCATCTGATCCAGCACCCACGGGGTCCACTTCGGGCCGGCGGCCTTACCGTCGGCGATGCAGTCGCCGAGCCGGACCGCGTCCCGCGGAGACATCTGGGTGAAGCTCCAGTAGCCGGAGAACGGCTTGATCGCGCCGCGCTTGGTGTCGGTCAGCCCGCAGATCGTGATCGCCCGCTGGATCACCGCGTCGGGCGTGCTGCTCGTGGACGGCCGGTACGAACCGCCAGCGGCAGCGTGGACCTTGTCGGCCGCGCCGTCGTTGCTGTCGATGATGGCGAGCTGGGCTGCCGTCTTCAACGCTGCGGGCGGCTCCTTGCCCTTGAGCTGCCGCAGGTAGTCCGAGACGATCCACGCCTTGATCATCGACTCGGTGGAGCTGGTCGCGGCCATGTTCGGCGATCCGGAGATCGTGCCGGTCTGCCGATCGAGCAGTGCCCAGGAGAAGAAGTCGCCCTGGAAGTCCACCGAAACCGGGCCGGCCGCCAGCGTGGGTGGCGGCGGTGGAAGTGGAGCGGGTGCGGGCGCGGCGATCTTCGGGACTGTGCCGGCGGCGACGATGCCTCCTCCGCCTCCGCTGCTGTCGCCACTGGAGAGACGGGCGTACGCGGCGGGGCCCAGGAGGACTCCGCCGAGCAGGACCGCCGCGAGGGCGAGCACCAGGGTCACGCGGGAACGCATGAGTGGGTGAACTCCAGGTGTCAGGGCCGGGGGGACCGGCTTGGTGTCCGGACGGATCGGCCGATCGCCGAGGCCGGGGGAGGTGGCCTCTGTCTGGCGGCGATCTTCTGGAGCCGATCGGTGTGCCGGCGGAAAGTCTACGTCCGGTTTGCGGACCCGCCAGGGTCCGACACCAGGCAACAGGAGATAAAGGCCGGATATGGAGACGGTATGCGGCAGTTGTACCAATTCGTCTTCGCATCGTGGCCCAGGTCACGGTGACATCGCCCGGTCCAGGTAGCGCAAAGCACTCATTCCGTTACGGATCGGATCCACGGATTCCTGTTACACGCTCTGGTTTCTTGGGTCGCAAGCTGTAACACTTGTCCCATGTATGGCAACGACTTCCCGACCCCGACCGACACGTCGGACGCCGCTGCGGGCGACGCGCCCGCTGCCGGCCTGCTGGGCGAGGTCGAGGCCGCCGAGGCGGAGCTCCGCGCGGCGGCGGCACGCGGCCGACGTGGCGGACCCGCGCCCGACGAGGACCTCGCGGCGTACTTCGCCGAGGTGGTCGACGCCGAGCAGAAGATCGAGCCCCGTGACTGGATGCCCGACGCGTACCGCCGGACGTTGATCCGGCAGATCGCCCAGCACGCCCACTCCGAGATCATCGGCATGCAGCCGGAGGGCAACTGGATCAGTCGGGCGCCGTCGCTCAAACGCAAGGCGATCCTGCTGGCCAAGGTGCAGGACGAGGCGGGTCACGGCCTCTACCTCTACGCCGCCGCCGAGACCCTCGGCATCAGCCGCGACGAGCTGGTCCAACTGCTGCTCGACGGCCGCCAGAAGTACAGCTCGATCTTCAACTACCCCACCCTGAGCTGGGCCGACGTGGGCGCCATCGGGTGGCTGGTGGACGGCGCGGCGATCGTCAACCAGGTGCCGCTGTGCCGCTGCTCGTACGGCCCCTACGCCCGGGCGATGATCCGGGTCTGCAAGGAGGAGTCGTTCCACCAGCGGCAGGGCTACGAGATCCTGCACACCCTCGCGCACGGCACACCGGCGCAGCAGGCGATGGCCCAGGACGCGGTGGACCGCTGGTGGTACCCGTCGCTGGCGATGTTCGGCCCGCCGGACGGCGACTCCACGCACTCGGCGCAGTCGATGTCCTGGAAGATCAAGCGTTTCTCCAACGACGATCTGCGGCAGCGTTTCGTCGACATGTGCGTCCAGCAGGCCGAGATCCTCGGCGTCCGCCTCCCCGACCCGGACCTGCGCTGGAACGAGGAGCGGCAGGCGTACGACTACACCCAGCCGGACTACGACGAGCTAATGCAGGTCATCAAGGGCAACGGCCCGTGCAACCGGGAGCGGATGGCCCACCGCCGGGCGGCGCACGCCGAGGGCGCCTGGGTCCGCGACGCCGCCACGGCGTACGCCGCGAAGCGGGCGCAACAGAAGGAGAAGGTGGCCGCGTGACTACCGAACACTCGCCGCTCTGGGAGGTCTTCGTGCGGGCGCGACGTGGGCTGTCGCACACCCACGTCGGCAGCCTGCACGCCCCCGACGCGGAGCTGGCCCTGCGCAACGCCCGGGACCTGTACACCCGCCGTCAGGAGGGGGTGTCGATCTGGGTGGTGCCGGCCGGCGCGATCACCGCGTCCAGCCCGGACGAGAAGGACGCCTTCTTCGACCCGGCCGCCGACAAGGTCTACCGCCACCCCACCTTCTACGAGGTGCCGGACGGGGTGGCCCACCTGTGAGCGCGCGAAGCAACAGGCCCAGCAATGGAGTGGCGGCGTGAACGGGCCGTACGACTTCACACTCGCCCTCGGCGACGACGCGTTGGTCGCGGCGCAACGACTGGCCGAGTGGACGACCCGCGCGCCGGAGATGGAAGAGGACATCGCGCTCGCCAACATCGCCCTCGACCAGCTCGGCGCGGCCCGGCTGCTGCTGTCGTACGCGGGCGAGCTGGAGGGCGCGGGCCGGGACGAGGACGCGTTGGCGTTCCTGCGCGACGACCGCGAGTTCCGCAACGCGCTCCTGGTCGAGCTGCCCAACGGCGACTTCGCGGTGACCATGGCGAAGCTGTTCTTCCTGGCGGCCTACCAGCTACCGCTGTACACGGCGCTTGCCGGTTGCGCCGACCAGCGCCTGGCCGCGATCGGTGCGAAGGCGCGCAAGGAGTCGGCGTACCACCTGGACCACGGCGCGCTGTGGGTGCGGCGGCTCGGCGACGGCACCGACGAGTCGCACGGTCGCATGCAGGCCGCCGTCGACCAGGTGTGGCCGTACACCCACGAGTTGTTCGCCGCGGACCCGGCGGCGCCGGTCGACCCGGCCACCCTGCGGCCCGCTTTCGACGAGACCGTCGGCGCGGTGCTGGCCGAGGCGACGCTCACCCGACCGGAGAGCGGCTGGGCCCCGGCCGGCGGGCGGGACGGCGTGCACACCGAACACCTGGCCTACCTGCTCGCCGAGATGCAGGTGCTGCACCGCGCCCATCCCGGAGCGACCTGGTGAGCGCGGTGGCAGCGGGGCCGAGCCCCGCGGTCGCGAACGGCGGCACGGTGAGCGCGCGGGAGGCGGCCGCCAGCGTCGTGGACCCGGAGATCCGGGTGATCACCATCGACGAGCTGGGCATCCTGCGGGCCGTCGAGCAGGATCCGACGAACGGTCGGGTCACCGTCACCATCACCCCGACCTACACCGGTTGCCCGGCGATGGACGTGATCCGCACCGACATCCGCCGCGCGCTGGCGGTCGCCGGCCACCCCGACGCCGAGGTCCGCACCGTCTACAGCCCACCGTGGAGCACCGACTGGATCTCCGCGGGTGGGCGGGCCAAGCTCGCCGCCGCCGGGATCGCCCCGCCGGCCCCGGTGCCCGCCGCCGGCGTCGTCCCGCTGACCCTCGCGGTCCGCTGCCCGCAGTGCGGCTCACCGGAGACCGAGCAGGTCAGCCGGTTCGGCTCCACCGCGTGCAAGGCGCTGTGGCGGTGCCGATCCTGCTCCGAACCCTTCGACCACCTGAAGGCGCTGTGACTGTCACCATCACCCGCCCGGTCCGCCGCCGGCCGGTCTTCCACCCGCTGTCGGTCGCCGCCGTCGACAGGCTCACCGACGACGCGGTCGCGGTGACCTTCGCCGTACCCGAGGATCTGCGGGAGACCTTCGCGTTCCGCGCGGGCCAGCACCTCACCGTGCGTCTTCCCGGCGGCGCCGGGGGCACCAGCACCGCCGGTGCGGACGGCACGGACGTGCGCCGGTCGTACTCGATCTGCTCGACCCCCGACGACCTGGCCCGGCACGGCCGGTTGCGGATCGGGGTACGGGAGATCCCCGGCGGCGCCTTCTCGGCGTTCGCCTGCGGGGCGTTGCGGGGCGGCGACACGGTCGAGGTGCTGCCGCCGTTGGGCACCTTCACCACGGCGTTCGCGCCGGACCGGGTGCGGCACTACGGCGCGGTCGTCGCCGGCTCCGGCATCACGCCGGTGCTCGCGCTCGTCGCGACCGCGCTGGCCGTCGAGCCGGCCAGCACCTTCACCCTGGTGTACGGCAACCGCACGGCGAACACGGTGATGTTCGCCGAGGAGCTGGCCGATCTGAAGGACCGCTATCCCACCCGGCTGCACCTGGTGCACGTGCTCTCCCGGGAGCAGGGCGAGTCGGCGCTGCTCTCCGGGCGGATCGACACCGAACGGCTGGGCCGGTTGCTGGGCACCATCGTGCCGGGCGACGTGATCGAGGAGTGGTTCCTCTGCGGCCCGTACGCCATGGTGGTCGACGTCCGGGACGTGCTGACCGCACGCGGCCTGCCCGAGTCGGCGGTGCACACCGAGCTGTTCCACGTCGACGCGCCGCCGGAGCCGGTGCGCCGTCCGGCGGACCAGGCGGGCGCCGGCGCGGAGGTCACCATCGTGCTGGACGGCCGGTCGTCGAGCTTCACGATGGGTCGCGAGGAGCGGGTGCTGGACGCCGCGTTGAAGGTGCGCGGCGAACTGCCGTACGCCTGCAAGGGCGGTGTCTGCTCGACCTGTAAGGCGAAGGTCGTCGACGGGTCGGTCTCGATGGCCCGCAACTACGCCCTGGAGCCGGACGAGCTGGCCGCCGGCTACGTCCTCACCTGCCAGTCCAGCCCGACCACCGATCGGCTCACCGTCGACTACGACGCCTGACAACGCCAAACGACAGGTTCGCCCTGCGCAGATCTTGGACACTTTCCGTTAGCGCGAACGGAAACTGTCCAAGATCTCGGCCTGCGGACAGGTGGCAGGCGCTGGGGTGCGCGTCACGGGAGGCGGAGCGGAGTGCCAGGCGCGAAGCGGTCGACGTAGGCTCGGGGCGTGACGGTGAGCCGGGAGATCGACGACATCCTGCAGCGTGGCGCGGACGGCGGGCGGATCACGCCCGAGGAAGCCCTCCTGCTCTACACCGAGGCGCCCTTCCACGGGTTGGGCGAGGCGGCGGACGCGGTGCGTCGGCGGCGCTACCCGGACAACGTCGTCACGTACCTGATCGACCGCAACATCAACTACACGAACGTCTGCGTGACGGCGTGCAAGTTCTGCGCGTTCTACCGCGCGCCGAAGCACTCGGAAGGGTGGACCCACCCGACCGAGGAGATCCTGCGCCGGTGTGGCGAGGCGGTCGAGCTGGGCGCGACCCAGGTGATGCTCCAGGGCGGGCACCACCCGGACTACGGCGTGGAGTACTACGAGGAGCTGTTCTCCTCGGTCAAGCAGGCGTACCCGCAGTTGGTCATCCACTCGATCGGCCCCAGCGAGATCCTGCACATGGCGAAGGTCTCCGGGGTGAGCCTGGACGAGGCCATCGCCCGGATCAAGACCGCCGGTCTGGACTCGATCGCGGGCGCCGGCGCGGAGATGCTGCCGGAGCGTCCGCGTAGGGCGATCGCGCCACTCAAGGAGTCGGGCGAGCGCTGGCTGGAGGTCATGGAGCTGGCGCACCGGCAGGGCATCGAGTCGACCGCCACCATGATGATGGGCACCGGCGAGACGCACGCCGAGCGGATCGAGCACCTGCGCATGATCCGGGACGTGCAGGACCGCACCCGTGGGTTCCGGTCCTTCATCCCGTGGACGTACCAGCCGGAGAACAACCACCTCAAGGGCCGCACCCAGGCGACCACCCTGGAATACCTGCGCCTCGTCGCGGTGGCCCGGCTCTTCTTCGAGACCGTGCCGCACCTGCAGGCGTCCTGGCTGACCACCGGCAAGGACGTCGGGCAGCTCTCGCTGCACATGGGTGTGGACGACCTCGGCTCGATCATGCTGGAGGAGAACGTGATCTCCTCTGCCGGCGCGCGGCACCGTTCCAACCTGCACGAGCTGATCGGCATGATCCGCTCGGCGGACCGGATCCCCGCGCAGCGCGACACCCTCTACAACCGGCTCGCCGTGCACCACACGCCTGCCGACGACCCGACCGACGATCGGGTGGTCTCGCACTTCTCCTCGATCGCGCTCCCCGGCGGTGGCGCGGGCCGATCCCTGCCGCTCGTCGAGGTCAACTGACGCGGCTCGACGCCCGGCCGTTCGGTTGATCGAGGCTCATGCTCCCGCCGGCTCGCCCCGGCGGTACGGGTGGTCCCGGTCGCCGCAGCGTCAGGCTGTCCGCTTCGGGGTGGTGAAGGTGATCGTCGGCGGCTAGCGTCCCGGCTCGTATCCCTCACCACCGTCGACCGGTGAGTCAGCGCGATCGTGCTGGTGGCGGGTGGTCTGATTGGCGTTCGTCGGCTGTCCTCCATCGGCCCGTTGCGGGTCGTTCATATAACGCACGGCGGTACGGGCGGGATGGGTGACCATCCCGCCCGTACCGTCTGCGGACCCCGGGCCGGACGGATGAAAAGGGCCGCGGGCGCTGGCGTGCGTGATCGACCTCCGATAGCGTCCGCTCGTTCCGCAATCAATTCTTCTATCCCTATCCCTCGGGGGACCGATGACAGCGTTCCACCGCACGGCCCTGGCCCGCGCTGGCGTGGTGGCCCTGCTCGCGGCCGGTGGCCTGGCCACCGTGGCCGCCCCGGCACAGGCCGCCGATCAGGCCGATCTGGCACTGGTGCCGCTCAGCACCGAGTTGGCCATGGGCGTCAAGGCGGCCAAGGCGAAGCCGTTCAAGTTCCTGGTGGACAACACCCGGAGCACGGTCGCCGCCAAGGGCGTCAGCTACACCGTGGACACCAGCAACCTGCTGAAGAGCGTGGTCGGGGTCGTCGTGCCCAACGGCTGCCAGGTGAAGGGCAAGACGTTCACCTGCCCGCTCGGCGACGTGCCGGCCGGCACCAGCGAGGACTTCGGCATTCCGCTGTTCTCCACGGGCGCGCGCGGCGAGGCCGGCACGCTCGTGGTCACCATCACCTCGGCCACCGCCGACCCCAAGAAGAAGGACAACCGGGTCGAGCACGACATCACCGTCGGCAAGCGCGGCTACGACCTGACCAGCTGGGTGCAGGACGTCTACGCGAACGTCGTGGTGAACGGCGTCCAGGGCGACGACCCCAACCTCCGGCCGGTCAAGCGCGGCGAGACGGTGCCGCTGGACTGGGCGGTCTACAACGACGGCAGCCGCAAGGCCACCGGCCTGTCCTACGTGCTCACGCTCCCGGCCGGCGTCACCTTCGCCACGCTTCCGGACACCTGCACGTCGCAGACCTTCGGTGGCGTCGCCCAGGCGCTCTGCCAGGACGACGGCGCGGTGATCAAGCCCGGTGAGTACTACACGGCGGACGTCAAGGTGACGGTCGGCGCGAACGTCACCGAGCCGGTGCTGCGGGTCGGCGAGCTGGTCGCGCAGGGTCTCGACGCCGCGACGGGTCAGGCCGAGGAGCAGCCCGAGCCGGCGACCAGCGCCCAGCGGAAGGCCTTCACCGAGGTCGACGAGGGCGACAACCAGGCGGTCTTCGACGTCTTCGTCGACCTGACCGCGCAGCCGACCCCGACGCCGACGCCGAGCGCCACGGCCACCCCGACGCCCACCGCCACGCCCACCCCGGGTGGGACGGCCACCCCGACGCCGGGCGGTACGCCCAGTCCGGGCGCGACGCCGACGCCGGGCACGAGCACGTCGCCGGGCGCCGGCGGTGGCGGTTCCGGTGGTGGTGGCCTGCCGGTCACCGGTGTGCAGGTCGGCCTGATCGGTGGCATCGGCGCCGTCATCCTGCTGGTGGGCGGCGCGCTGCTGGTGCTCTCCCGCCGGCGCAAGGTCGTCCTGGTCGCCCCGAGCGACGAGAAGTCGACCGACTGACGGCGGCGCTGGCAGTCGGCGTTCGGAAGCCGGCATGACGTGCGGGCGGGGTGGGCGACCACCCCGCCCCTTCGCGTACCCGGGGTGCCGCACCACCCCATGGACGCCGGTTGGCGGGCGGCTGGCAGAGTGGAGGGGTGAGCCGTTCCCCGCAGGGCCAGCGCGCCAGTCTGGACAAGCAGCCGCACGAGGTCGCCGCGATGTTCGACGGCGTGGCGGAGCGCTACGACCTGACCAACACGGTGATTTCCTTCGGCCAGGACCGGTCCTGGCGTCGGGCCACCCGGGCGGCGCTCGGGCTGCGACCGGGCGAGCGCGTGCTGGACGTGGGCGCGGGCACCGGCGTCTCGACCCGGGAGCTGGCGCAGTCCGGGGCGTACGCGGTGGGGGCCGACCTGTCGTTGGGCATGCTGTACGCCGGCAAGCGGGTCCGTCCCGAGGTGCCGCTGCTGGCCGGCGACGCGCTGCGGCTGCCGTTCGCCGACGCCAGTTTCGACGCGGTGACCATCTCCTTCGCACTGCGCAACGTCAGCGACACCGACGCGGCCCTGCGAGAGCTGGCCCGGGTCACCCGGCCGGGTGGGCGGTTGGCGATCTGCGAGTTCAGCACCCCGGTCAACCCGGTCTTCCGGACGGTCTACCTGTCGTACCTGATGCGGTCGCTGCCGGTGGTCGCCCGGACGGTGTCGAGCAACCCCGACGCGTACGTCTACCTCGCCGAGTCGGTGCGGGCCTGGCCGGCGCAGGCCGCGCTTGCCGGCCGGGTCGCCGCGGCCGGGTGGGGTCGGGTGGCGTGGCGCAACCTGACCGGTGGCGTGGTGGCCCTGCACCGGGGGATCCGCGAGTAGTCGACGAGACCGACGCGGACATCGCTCAGATTTCGTGAATATCGGTCTTTAGTCCACTTTGCCCCGTACGCTCGTCCGCATGACCGGAGCAGACCCGGCGGACCCGGTGGCCGCCACCGACGACGACGCGGCCGAACTCGTCGCGCAGCTGCGCGCGTTGGCGGGAGCCGATCCGGTGGAGGTCCGGCAGGTGGTCGCCGAGGTGTTGGCGGCGCTGGACCGGGCGGCGGGCGGCGCGCTCCGGGAGCATCTGCCGGAAGCCATCCGGGTCGATGCGGGTCTGGACGCCTCCAGCCCGGCCTGACACCCGACCGCTGTGGACGGTCGGGGCTGTCACATCGGCGAGTTAGGTACCCCTGATCCTGCGCAGGTATGACGCCGGTCATACACTCGTCCCGTCTGGCTTGTGAAGCATTTCACGAGCGTGCGGGAGGAGGCGCGAATGACCCCGGTGGAACACGACGCCGACGTCATTGTCGTGGGCGCCGGTCCCGGTGGATCAGCTACTGCGTACCACCTGGCCCGGCACGGCGTACGGGTGCTGTTGTTGGAGAAGACCGAGTTCCCCCGGGAGAAGGTCTGCGGCGACGGGTTGACCCCACGCGCGGTGCGCCAGCTCATCCGGATGGGTGTGGACACCTCGCCCGAGGCCGGCTGGCTGCACAACCGGGGCCTGCGGGTCATCGGCGGCGGCGTGCGCCTCGAACTGGACTGGCCCGAGTTGGCCAGCTTCCCCAACTACGGCCTGGTGCGCACGAGACTCGACTTCGACGACCTGCTCGCCCAGCGGGCGGTGGCCGCCGGCGCCAAGCTGCGCACGAACGTCAACGTGCTGGGCCCGGTGCTCGACGGCGACGGCCGGGTCACCGGCGTCGAGGCGGAGGTCGGTCCGGGCAAGGAGCCGACCACGTTCCACGCCCCGCTCGTCGTCGCGGCGGACGGCGTCTCCGGCCGCTTCCCGCTCGCGCTCGGGCTGGCCAAGCGGGAGGACCGGCCGATCGGCGTGGCCGTCCGCCGCTACTACCGCTCGCCGGCCAAGCACGAGGACAATTACCTGGAGTCCTGGCTGGAGCTGCGCAGCAAGGACAGCGGCGACAACCTGCTGCCCGGGTACGGCTGGATCTTCGGCCTCGGTGACGGCCGGGTAAACGTCGGCCTCGGCGTGCTCAACTCGTCCTCCGCGTTCGGCAAGACCAACTACCGCCGGCTGCTCACCGACTGGCTCGCCAACACCCCGGAAGACTGGGGGATGACCGACGAGACGAACGCCGACGGTCCGATCCTCGGCGCCGCGCTGCCGATGGGCTTCAACCGCGTGCCCCACTACACCCGAGGGGTGCTGCTGGTCGGCGACTCGGGCGGCATGGTCAACCCGTTCAACGGTGAGGGCATCGCGTACGCGATGGAGTCCGGCGAGCTGGCCGCCGAGGTCATGGTCCAGGCCCTCGCCCGGCCGGCCGGCCCGGAGCGGGAGCGGGCGCTGCTGGCGTACCCGAACGAGCTGAAGGCCCGCCTCGGCGGTTACTACCGGCTGGGCGGCATCTTCGTGAAGCTGATCGGCCGCCCGGAGATCATGCGGATCGCCACCAAACACGGCATGCCGCACCCGACGCTGATGCGTTTCGTCCTCAAGCTGTTGGCCAACCTGACCGACCCGCGCGGCGGGGACGCGATGGACCGGGTCATCAACGCGATGACGAAGGCCGCTCCGGCTGTCTGAGTAGGACGGCATCGGTGCTGGTCACAGCCCCGACGCCGACAAAGATCGACCCCCGCCGACTGCCACCGCGAGGGACGTGAATAGTGTGATTTTCGTCAAGCACCGAGGGCAGGGAAGGACGAGCAGGAGAAAACGATGACGCTCTCGCCTTACGCACCGATCATCGGGCTGTTCGCCCTCGCCGCGGCGTTCTCGCTGTTTTCCGTCGGCGCCGCCCGCTTCGCCGGTCCCCGTCGCTACAACAAGGCCAAACTCGAGGCTTACGAGTGCGGCATCGAGCCCAGCCCGCAGCCGGTCGGCGGCGGCCGGTTCCCGATCAAGTTCTACCTGACGGCGATGCTCTTCATCGTCTTCGACATCGAGATCATCTTCCTCTACCCCTGGGCGGTCTCGTTCGACGCCCTGCCGATCTTCGGCTTCGTGGAGATGGTCCTGTTCATCGTCGCGGTCTTCGTTGCGTACGCCTACGTGTGGCGGCGCGGCGGCCTGGACTGGGACTGAGGAAGGAACGTCAGATGGGCATCGAGGAGAAGCTTCCCGCCGGCGTCCTGCTCACCTCGGTGGAGAAGCTGGTCAACTGGTCCCGGAAGTCGTCCGTGTGGGGCGCCACCTTCGGCCTGGCCTGCTGCGCCATCGAGATGATGGCCGCCGGTGGTCCGCACTACGACATGGGCCGCTGGGGCATGGAGGTCTTCCGGGCGTCCCCCCGGCAGGCCGACCTGATGATCGTGGCCGGCCGGGTGAGTCAGAAGATGGCTCCGGTGCTGCGCCAGATCTACGACCAGATGGCCGAGCCCCGCTGGGTGCTGTCCATGGGCGTCTGCGCCAGCAGCGGCGGCATGTTCAACAACTACGCGATCGTGCAGGGCGTCGACCACGTGGTGCCGGTCGACATGTACCTTCCTGGCTGCCCGCCCCGGCCGGAGATGCTCATCGACGCGATCCTCAAGCTCCGCGAGAAGATCATGTATGAGCCGCTGGGCCCGAACGGCCGCAAGATGCTGGCCGCCCGCCAGGAGCGCGGCGACGTTCCGGTCGTGCCCTACGGCTCCATGCCCTCCTCGTACCGCAGCGACAAGGCCCGCCGGGCCGAGTGGACCCGAGCGGTCCGCGAGGGCCGCGAGGAGCAGTTGCGGATCGAGAACTGGATGAACGCTCAGAACCACCTCCACCCGCAGGCAGGTCCCAAATGACGTCACCCACGGACAAGCCCACCGACGGCGGGGTGCCGGTGCCGGTCACGCCGGCCGGCGCCACAAGTGGTGCCCCCGCCGAGCTTCCGCCGGCCAGCCCGGCCGGTCGCGGCATGTTCGGCAACCAGGGCACCGGCGACGTGTCCGGCTACGGCGGCCTGGTCCGCCAGCGCCAGCCCGTCGAGGAGGCGTCCCGGCCGTACGGGGGCTACTTCGACGAGGTCCGCGACGCGTTGGAGGAGGCGTACCCGGCCTTCGCCGACGCGATCGAGAAGGTCGTGGTCGACCGGGGCGAGCTGACCCTGCACGTCCGCCCGGAGCGGATCGCCGAGGTCTGCCAGGTGCTGCGGGACGACCTGGCGCTGCGGTTCGAGCTGTGCTCCTCGGTGTCCGGCGTGGACTACCTGGGCGCCGACGAACGCCGGTTGCACGTGGTCTACCTGCTCACCTCGATGACGTACCGGCGTCGGGTCCGACTGGAGGCCGCGGTCTCCGTGGCGGCCCCGCACCTGCCCAGCGTGACCGCCATCTACCCGACGGCGGACTGGCAGGAGCGCGAGGCGTACGACATGTTCGGCATCGTCTTCGACGGCCACCCCAACCTGACCCGGATCCTCATGCCGGACGACTGGGAGGGCCACCCGCAGCGCAAGGACTACCCGCTCGGCGGTGTCCCCGTCGAGTACAAGGGCGCGGAGATCCAGCCGCCGAACGAGCGGAGGTCGTACCAGTGACGACGTCGAACTACGCGAGTGAGCGCGAGACCGACGAGGGTCGGGTCTTCACCGTCACCGGTGGGGACTGGGACACCATCGTCTCGGGCACCGACCCGATCAACGACGAGCGGATCGTCGTCAACATGGGTCCACAGCACCCGTCCACGCACGGGGTGCTGCGGCTGGTCCTGGAGCTGGAGGGCGAGACGGTCCGCGAGGCCCGCTCCGTCATCGGCTACCTGCACACCGGCATCGAGAAGAACCTCGAATACCGCAACTGGGTTCAGGGCTCGACGTTCGTGACCCGGATGGACTACCTCGCCCCGATCTTCAACGAGACGGCGTACGCCCTCGCGGTCGAGAAGCTGCTCGGCATCACCGACGACATCACCGAGCGGGCCACCACCATCCGCGTGCTGATGATGGAGCTCAACCGGATCTCGTCGCACCTGGTCTGGCTGGCCACCACCGGCATGGAGCTGGGCGCGATCTCGATCATGCTGTACGGCTTCCGTGAGCGGGAGTACATCCTCGACATCTTCGAGACCATCACCGGCCTGCGGATGAACCACGCGTACGTCCGGCCGGGCGGTGTGGCGCAGGACGTGCCGGACGACGCGATCGTCAAGATCCGCGAGTTCCTCAAGATGATGCCGAAGAAGCTCAAGGAGTACGAGGACCTGCTCTCCGGCCAGCCGATCTGGACCGAGCGGACGAAGAACGTCGCGGTGCTGGACGTGACCGGCTGCGTGGCGCTCGGCATCACCGGCCCGGTGCTGCGCTCCGCCGGCCTCGCCTGGGACCTGCGCAAGACCATGCCCTACTGCGGCTACGAGAACTACGAGTTCGACGTGCCGACCCACCCCGACGGTGACGTGTGGGGTCGCTACCAGGTCCGGCTCGCCGAGATCCGCGAGTCGATGAAGCTTGTCGAGCAGGCCCTGGACCGGCTCCGTCCGGGTCCGGTGATGGTCGCCGACCGCAAGATCGCCTGGCCGGCGCAGCTCGCCATCGGCGTGGACGGCATGGGCAACTCGCTGGAGCACGTCGCGAAGATCATGGGTCAGTCGATGGAGTCGCTGATCCACCACTTCAAGCTGGTGACCGAGGGCTTCCGGGTCCCGCCCGGCCAGGTGTACGTCGCGATCGAGGCGCCCCGCGGCGAGCTGGGCGTGCACGCGGTCTCCGACGGTGGCACCCGGCCGTACCGGGTGCACTACCGGGAGCCGAGCTTCGTCAACCTGCAGGCCCTCCCGGCGATGGCCGAGGGTGGTCTGATCGCCGACGTGATCGCCGGCGGCGCCTCGTTGGACCCGGTGATGGGTGGTTGTGACCGATGAGTGTTTTCACTGAAGAGACCCGGGAGCGGGCGCGCGAGATCATCTCCCGCTACCCGGCGGACCGGTCCCGCTCGGCGTTGCTGCCGCTGCTGCACCTGGTGCAGGCCCAGGAGGGGTACGTCTCCCCGGCCGGTGTCGCGTTCTGCGCCGAGGTGCTGGGGCTGAACAAGGCCCAGGTCGGCGCGGTCGCCACCTTCTACACGATGTACAAGCGCAAGCCGACAGGTGACTTCCTGGTCAGCGTCTGCACCAACACCATGTGCAACGTGCTCGGTGGCCAGGAGGTCTACGACACCCTCTCCGCGCACCTGGGCGTCGGGCACGACGAGACCACCGCCGACGGCACGATCACGCTTGAGCACGCCGAGTGCCTGGCGGCGTGCGACTACGGCCCGGTGATGACCGTCAACTACGACTTCTTCGACGGCGTGGACGCCTCCACCGCGGTCGGTGTCGTCGACGAGCTGCGGGCGGGCGGGCGGCCGATGCCGACCCGGGGCGCCCGGCTGTGCACGCTCAAGGAGATGGCGGTGCAGCTCGCCGGTTTCGCCGACGAGCGCGACGGCGCGGTCGCCGACGGCGGGCCGGGCGAGCCGACCCTGCGGGGGCTGCGGCTGGCCCAGCAGCACGGCGTCTCGGTGCCGGGCTTCGACCCGAACACCCCGATCCGGAGCAAGGCGGAGGCGGACAAGGCCGCCGCCGAGGCGAAGGCGAAGGCCGAGGCCGCCAAGCCGGCTCCGGTCGAGGCCAGCGCGGCCCCGGTCAAGGGCGGGGACGGCGCCTCCGCGCCGACGCCCGGCAACGCCGGTGCCGGCGAGCCGGCTTCCGCCGCCGCCGCGAGCGGCAGCACCGCCCCGGACGTGAAGGCACCGGACGACAAGTCGCCGCAGGTGCGTACCGCCGAGACCCGGCAGCCGGACGCGGGCACCGCGGTGCCGGACGCCCCCGGCACCAAGGTCCCGACGGACAGCACCGCGCCCGAGCCGCGCGACGCGCGGTCGGCCGAGGCCGCCGGAGTGGCGGCCAACCGGCCGGCCGGCGACGGCAAGCCCGCCGGCGACGAGGCCGGGGCGCAGGAGCGCAACCTCACCGAAGCGAAGGCTGGCACGGACGCCGACGGCGCCGGACCGGCGGACGCGAACGAAACGGGGGCCCAGAAGTGACCACTCCCCGCCCGGAGACCGTGGCCAAGCTGACTCCGGTGCTGACCAAGCGCTGGCTGTCGCCGGACGCCTGGCGCATCGGCACGTACGAGCAGCTCGACGGCTACGCCGCACTGCGCAAGGCGCTCAAGGCCCACCCCGACGACCTGATCCAGCTGATCAAGGACTCGGGGCTGCGCGGCCGGGGTGGCGCCGGCTTCCCGACCGGCCTCAAGTGGGGCTTCATCCCGCAGGGCGACGGCAAGCCGCACTACCTGGTGGTCAACGCCGACGAGGGCGAGCCGGGCACCTGCAAGGACCTGCCGCTGATGACCCACGACCCGCACGCGCTGGTCGAGGGCGTGATCATCGCGTCGTACGCGATCCGGGCCAGCCGCGCCTACATCTACATCCGGGGCGAGGCGGTGCACGCCGCGCGCCGGCTGCGCAACGCGGTCCAGGAGGCGTACGACAAGGGCTACCTCGGCCGCAACATCCTGCGCAGCGGCTACGACCTGGAGCTGGTGGTGCACTCCGGCGCCGGGGCGTACATCTGCGGCGAGGAGACGGCGCTGCTGGACTCGCTGGAGGGGTTCCGGGGTCAGCCCCGACTGCGCCCGCCGTTCCCGGCCACCCACGGCCTGTACGCGAGCCCGACGGTGGTCAACAACGTCGGCACCATCGCCAGCGTGCCGCCGATCGTGCTCGGTGGGGCCGACTGGTGGAAGTCCATGGGCACCGAGAAGTCCTCCGGGCCGATGATCTACTCGCTGTCCGGCCGGATCGTCGACCCGGGCCAGTACGAGTGCTCGATGGGCGTCACGCTGCGCGAGCTGCTGGAGTTGGCCGGCGGGATGCAGCCCGGCCACAACCTGCGGTTCTGGACTCCGGGCGGCTCGTCGACCCCGCTGCTCGCCGCCGAGCACCTGGACGTGCCGCTGGACTTCGAGGGCGTGGCCGCGGCCGGCTCGATCCTCGGCACCACCGCCACCCAGATCTTCTCCGACCAGGACTGCCCGGTCTACGCGACGTACCGGTGGCTGGAGTTCTACCACCACGAGTCGTGCGGCAAGTGCACCCCGTGCCGGGAGGGCAACTACTGGATGGTCCGGGTCTACCGGCGGATCCTCGCCGGCCAGGGCACCCACGAGGACCTGGACACCCTGCTGGACACCTGCGACAACATCCTGGGCCGCTCGTTCTGCGGTCTCGGTGACGGCGCGACCAGCTCGGTGACCTCGTCACTGAAGTACTTCAAGCAGGACTACCTCGACTACATCGAGGGACGTACCGCACCCAAGCTGTCGGAGAAGACCCTGGTAGGGGCGCACTGATGACCGACGTAGCCAAGCAGACCGAGACCGTCACGCTCACCATCGACGGCGTCGAGGTCACCGCCCCCAAGGGGACGCTGCTGATCCGGGCCGCCGAGCAGATGGGCACCGAGATCCCCCGGTTCTGCGACCACCCGCTGCTGGCCCCGGCCGGCGCGTGCCGGCAGTGCCTGGTCGAGGTGGAGGGGCAGCGCAAGCCGGTCGCCTCCTGCACCCAGACCGTCGCCGACGGCATGGTGGTCCGCACCCAGCTCACCTCGCCGGTTGCCAAGAAGGCGCAGGAGGGGGTGATGGAGCTGCTGCTGCTCAACCACCCGCTGGACTGCCCGATGTGTGACAAGGGCGGCGAGTGCCCGCTGCAGAACCAGGCGATGTCCACCGGCCGCACCGACTCGCGCTTCCACGAGCACAAGCGGGAGTACGAGAAGCCGATGGCGATCAGCAGCCAGGTGCTGCTGGACCGCGAGCGCTGTGTCCTCTGTCAGCGGTGCACCCGGTTCTCGGAGGAGATCGCCGGCGACAAGTTCATCGACCTGATGGGCCGGTCGTCCGCCGAAGAGATCAACATCTACCGGGACGACGCGTACGGCGAGGACGGCGACGCCGGCGACGTGCCGTTCAACTCCTACTTCTCCGGCAACACCGTGCAGATCTGCCCGGTGGGGGCGCTGACCGGCGCCCAGTACCGGTTCCGGGCCCGCCCGTTCGACCTGGTCTCCAGCCCGAGCGTCTGCGAGCACTGCTCGGCCGGCTGCGGGCAGCGCACCGACTGGCGGCGCGGCAAGGTGCTGCGCCGGCTGGCCGGCGACGAGCCGCAGGTCAACGAGGAGTGGAACTGCGACAAGGGCCGGTGGGGCTTCCAGTACACCCGGGCCACCGACCGGCTGACCACCCCGCTGGTCCGCGACGAGCGCACCGGTGAGCTGCGCGAGGCGTCCTGGAGTGAGGCGCTCACCGTGGCCGCCGAAGGGCTGCACGCCGCCCGGGAGGGCGGGCAGGGCACGGCGGTGCTCACCGGCGGCCGGCTGACCGTCGAGGACGCGTACGCGTACGCGAAGTTCGCCCGCGTCGCGTTGAACACGAACGACATCGACTTCCGGGCCCGGCCGGTCTCCCGCGAGGAGGCCGACTTCCTGGCCAGCTCGGTCGCCGGGGTCACCGACGTCACCTACACCGACGTGGAGAACGCGCCGGCGGTGGTGCTCGTCGGCCTGGAGCCGGAGGAGGAGTGCCCGATCCTCTTCCTGCGGCTGCGCAAGGCGTACCTGAAGAAGACCCTGACGGTGTACGCGCTGGCGCCGTTCGCCACCCGCGGCCTGGAGAAGCTCGGTGCCAAGCTGGCCCGGGTCGTGCCGGGCGAGGAGGCCAGCGTGCTCGCCGAGCACGCCACGGTCGCCGAGGCGCTGAGCGCGCCGGGCGCGATCCTGATCGTCGGCGAGCGGTTGGCGAGTGTGCCGGGCGGGCTCTCCGCGGCGGCGGACGTGGCCCGGCGTACCGGCGCGAAGTTGGCCTGGGTGCCGCGGCGCGCGGGTGACCGCGGCGCGGTCGACGCGGGCTGCCTGCCCAACCTGCTCCCCGGTGGACGTCTGGTCAACGAACCGGCCGCCCGCGCCGAGCTGGGCGAGGCGTGGGACATCCCGGCCGGGGTGATCCCGAGCCAGGCCGGTCGGGACACCGACGGCATCCTCAACGCCGCCGCCAACGGGCAGCTCGGTGCGC
This sequence comes from Micromonospora sp. NPDC049175, assembly GCF_043197345.1. Taxonomy (NCBI): domain Bacteria; kingdom Bacillati; phylum Actinomycetota; class Actinomycetes; order Micromonosporales; family Micromonosporaceae; genus Micromonospora; species Micromonospora sp. NPDC049175. The sequence continues at coordinate 588,879 of NZ_JBICSY010000002.1, forward strand.
TCCTCGTCGGCGGGGTCGACCCGGCCGACCTGGCCGACCCGCGACTGGCCGAGGCCGCCCTGGACGCGGTGCCGTTCCTGGTCAGCCTGGAGCTGCGCCCCACCGCGGTGACCCGGCGGGCGAACGTGGTGCTGCCGATCGCCCCGGTGGCCGAGAAGGCCGGCAGCTTCCTGGACTGGGAGGGTCGGCTGCGCCCGTTCGAGGCGGTGCTGACCACCGCCGCGATGACCGACGGTCGGGTGCTCGACGCGCTCGCCGCGCTGCTCGACGTGCGGCTCGGCACCGCTGACGTGCCGAGCGTGCGTCGCGAGTTGGGCGCGCTGCCGGCGACGCGTACGTCGCGGCCGTCCTCGCCGTCGGTGGCGCCGGCCCGGGTGCCGCAGCCGGGCGCCGGGGAGGCCGTGCTGGCCACCTGGCACCAACTTGTGGACCTCGGCAGCCTGACCGAGGGCGACGAGAACCTCGCCGGCACCGCTCGCCCGCCGGTGGTCCGGTTGGGCAAGGGCACCGCCGACGCTCTCGGTGTCGCCGACGGCGACGCGGTCACGGTCGGCACCGACCGGGGGGCGCTGACCCTGCCGGCCGAGCTGACCGAGATGCCGGACGGCGTTGTCTGGCTGCCGACCAACTCACCCGGCTCGACCGTGCGACGCAGCCTCGGGGCGACGTCCGGCGCGGTCGTCCGGATCTCCGTCCCCGCGACGGGAACGGCCATCCCGGCCGGACGCGTGGCGGCCGACGAGACCGGTCTCCCGCTCCTCAACTCCGGGGGTAACCAGTGACTCCGTCACTCCTGGCCCAGGATCCGACGCTTGCCGACTTCGGCCGGGATCCGTGGTGGCTGGTTCTCGGCAAGATCGTCTTCGCGTTCGCCTTCGGCCTGCTGGCCACCCTGCTGGGTGTCTGGTTCGAGCGGCGCGTGGTCGGCTACATGCAGGTGCGGCCCGGCCCCAACCAGGTCGGCCCGTTCGGTCTGCTGCAGACCCTCGCCGACGGCCTGAAGATGGCCTTCAAGGAGGACATCCTGCCGAAGGCGGCCGACAAGGTCGTCTACTTCTTCGCGCCGACCATCTCGGTGATCTGCGCGGTCACCGCCCTGTCGGTGGTGCCGTTCGGCCCGATGGTGAGCATCTTCGGCCACCACACGCCGTTGCAGGTCACCGACGTGCCGGTGGCGGTGCTGCTGCTGCTGGCCTGCTCGTCGATGGGCGTCTACGGCATCGTGCTGGGCGGCTGGGCCTCCGGTTCGACGTACCCGCTCCTCGGCGGCCTGCGGTCGAGCGCCCAGATGATCTCCTACGAGGTCGCCATGGGGCTCTCCATCGTGGCGGTCTTCATGACCGCCGGCACGATGAGCACCAGCGGGATCGTCGCGAAGCAGGCGCACGGCACCGAGCTGAGCGTCTTCGGTCAGACGATCCCGGCGCCGGGCTGGTACGCGATCCTGCTGCTGCCCAGCTTCGTCATCTTCTTCATCGCCACCGTGGGTGAGACCAACCGGGCGCCGTTCGACCTGCCCGAGGCCGAGTCCGAGCTGGTCGCGGGCTTCATGACGGAATACAGCTCGCTGAAGTTCGCGCTCTTCATGCTCAGCGAGTACGTCGCGATGGTGACCATGTCCGCGGTCACCACCACGCTGTTCCTCGGCGGCTGGCGTGCGCCCTGGCCGATCACCCTGTGGGAGGGCGCCAACTCCGGTTGGTGGCCGATGCTCTGGTTCTTCGGCAAGGTGATCGCGCTGGTCTTCGTGTTCGTGTGGCTGCGCGGCACGCTGCCCCGGCTGCGTTACGACCAGTTCATGCGCCTCGGTTGGAAGGTGCTGCTGCCGATCAACCTGGTCTGGATCCTGGTCCTGTCGGGCCTGCGGTCCATCGAGGACTGGGACTCGCGCGGCAAGTTGATCGCCGTCGGCATTCCGGCCGGCATCCTGCTGCTCGTCACGATCCTCTGGCCCAGCCGGCGTCCGAAGTCGAAGCCGACGACGCAGGAGCAGGTCGACAACCGGCCGTACGGGAGCTTCCCGCTGCCACCGATGGATCTTCAGGTACCACCGAGCCCGCGCATCACGCGCGTGGTCGCCGAGCGGGAGCCGGCCAACATCGTTGCCGGCTCGGACTCCAGGGAGGTGTGACGTGGGCGCGATCACCGGAACGTTCAAGGGATTCGGTGTCACCTTCTCGCACATGTTCAGGAAGGTCGTCACCACCGACTACCCGTTCAAGCCGCCGGTGTCGGCGCCGCGCTACCACGGGCGGCACATCCTCAACCGGCACCCGGACGGCCTGGAGAAGTGCATCGGCTGCGAGCTGTGCGCCTGGGCCTGCCCGGCGGACGCGATCTACGTCGAGGGTGGCGACAACACCGACGAGCAGCGCTTCTCGCCGGGTGAGCGGTACGCCAGCATCTACCAGATCAACTACGCCCGGTGCATCTTCTGCGGGTTGTGCATCGAGGCCTGCCCGACCCGTTCGCTCACCATGAGCAACGAGTACGAGTTGGCCCGGGACAACCGGCAGGACCTGATCTTCACCAAGGAGCAGTTGCTCGCGCCGTTGCTGGAGGGCATGGAGCAGCCTCCGCACCCGATGCGCCTCGGTGACAGCGAGAAGGACTACTACGTCGGCGCGTTGGACAACCCGGGCACCTCCGCCGGTGCGGAGACGTCTCCGATGGGTCCGGGCCGCTACCAGGTCGAGGAGCACCCCGGCGTGACGTTCCCGGGCGCCGAGCAGGCCGCCCAGCGGGCCGCGGCCGGCAAGGGAGAGGGAGCATGACCACGTCTACCGTGCTCGCCGCCGCCGGTTCGGTGTCCGGCGGCGAGGCGGTCACCTTCTGGATCCTCGCGCCGCTCGCGCTGATCGGCGGGATCGGGATGGTGGCCGCGCGCAACGCCGTGCACTCGGCGCTGTGGCTGGTGCTGACCATGCTCTGTCTGGGCGTGTTCTACGTGCTCCAGGCCGGTCCGTTCATCGGCATGGTGCAGATCATCGTCTACACCGGCGCGATCATGATGCTGTTCCTCTTCGTGCTGATGCTGGTCGGTCGGGACTCCACCGACTCGCTGATCGAGACGTTGCGGGGCCAGCGGGTCGCCGCGATCGTGCTCGGCCTGGGCTTCGCCGGCCTGGTCGCCACCGGCCTCTACCAGGCGCTGGACGGGACCACCGCGGTCGGCCTCGAGCAGGCCAACACGGAGGGGAACGTGCAAGGCATCGCCCGGCTGCTCTTCACCAAGTACGTCTTCGCGTTCGAGCTGACCTCGGCACTGCTGATCACCGCGGCGGTCGGCGCGATGGTGCTGGCCCACGTCGAGCGGCGGAAGCAGGACAAGGTCGACCAGGTGTCGACCATGAAGGCGCGCTTCGCCCCGGGCAACTACCCCGGTCCGAAGCCGGGCCCCGGCGTCTTCGCGACCTCCTCGTCGGTGGCCACCCCGGCCCGGCTGCCCGACGGCCGCCTGACCGACCGCAGCACCCCGGCGATCCTTCCGCAGCGCGAGCTGACCGCCGAGGAGACCTCGCTGAAGGGTACGGACCGGTGAGCGCGAGGAGTGCAGCGGAGCGGAGCCCCGCAGTCGCGAACGGAAGGCAAACCACGTAATGGGATCGTTCTTCTCGGTCGAGCCGACCTACTACCTCGTGCTCGCCGCGGTGCTCTTCACCATCGGCGCCGCCGGGGTGCTGATCCGGCGCAACGCGATCGTGCTGTTCATGTGCGTGGAGCTGATGCTCAACGCGGCCAACCTGACGCTGGTCACCTTCAGCCGGATCAACGGTGACCTCAACGGTCAGATCATGGCGTTCTTCGTGATGGTGGTGGCGGCGGCCGAGGTCGTGGTCGGACTCGCGATCATCATGTCCATCTTCCGGACGCGACGCTCGGCGAGTGTCGACGACGCCAACCTGCTCAAGTACTAGAGGGGTCCACCGGTGGAAGAGACTGTGGAATACGCCCAGGCCACGGGGCTGCTCGGGAGCGTCTGGCTGCTGGTGGCGATCCCGCTGCTCAGCGCGGCCGTCCTGCTGCTGCTCGGCCGCCGGGCCGACCGCTGGGGGCACTGGTTGGGCGTCGCCGCCATCGGTGCCGCGTTCGTGCTCGGCCTGACGTTCTTCTTCCAGCTTCGCGGCCTGGAGAACAAGTCGGTCGAGCTGAGCCTCTGGGACTTCATCGCGGTCGGTGACCTGCGGGTCGACTTCGGCCTGCTGTTCGACCCGCTGGCCGCCGTCTTCGTGCTGCTGATCACCGGGGTGGGCTTCCTGATCCACCTGTACGCGGTGGAGTACATGGCGCACGACGCGGGCCGCCGCCGGTTCTTCGCGTACTTCAACCTGTTCGTCGCGGCGATGCTGCTGCTGGTGCTGGGCAACAACTACGTGATGTTGTACTTCGGCTGGGAGGGCGTCGGTCTGGCGTCGTACCTGCTGATCTCCTTCTGGTACGGGCGGCCGAGCGCGGCCACCGCCGGCAAGAAGGCGTTCCTGATGAACCGGGTCGGCGACGCCGGCCTGGCCATCGGCATCTTCATCATGTTCGCCACCCTGGGCACCACCCAGTACGACGAGGTGTTCAACGGCGTCGGCGCGATGACGAGCACCACGGTGCTGGTGCTCGGCCTGCTGCTCCTGCTCGGCGCGGCCGGCAAGTCCGGTCAGTTCCCGCTGCAGGCGTGGTTGCCGGACGCGATGGAAGGCCCCACCCCGGTGTCGGCGCTCATTCACGCCGCCACCATGGTCACCGCGGGCGTCTACCTGATCGCCCGGTCCAACCCGGTCTTCTCCGCCAACTCGACGCTCCAGCTCGTGGTGGTCAGCGTCGGCGCGCTCACCCTGCTGATGGGCTGCATCATCGGCGCGGCCAAGGACGACATCAAGCGGGTGCTCGCCTGGTCGACGGTGAGCCAGATCGGCTACATGTTCCTCGGTGTCGGCCTGGGCGGCGGGGCGTACGCGCTGGCCATCGTGCACCTGCTGGCGCACGGGTTCTTCAAGGCCAACATGTTCCTGGGCGCCGGCTCGGTGATGCACGGGATGAAGGACCAGGTCGACATCCGCCGCTTCGGCGGGCTGTCGACGTACATGAAGGTCACCTGGTTGACCTTCATGATGGGTTGGCTCGCCATCATCGGCATGTTCCCGTTCTCCGGCTTCTTCTCCAAGGAGCCGATCATCGTGGCCGCCTTCGAGCGGGAGGACTGGACCGCCTGGCTCTTCGGCGGGGCGGCGCTGCTCGGCGCGGGGCTCACCGCGTTCTACATGACCCGGCTGTTCGTGCTCACCTTCCACGGTCCGAAGCGCTGGACCGAGGACATCGAGCACCCGCACGAGTCGCCGAAGCTGATGACCATCCCGCTGATCCTGCTGGCGGCCGGTTCGGTCGGCGCCGGTTTCCTGCTCTCCACCTCGGTGCCGGACTGGCTGACGGCGACCGCCGGCCTGGGCGGCGAGCACGCCGAGCACGAGGCGGTCCTCTCGCACGCCGTGATCACCACGCTTTCGCTGCTGGTGACCGTGCTCGGCGCGGGGCTGGCCTGGTTCCTGTTCCGGGCCGGTACGGCCACCGCACCGCAGCCGGCCGGGGTGCTGGTCACCGCGGCACGGCGCAACCTGTACGCGGACGCGGTGAACGAGGCGGTCTTCGAGAAGCCGGGCATCTTTCTCACCCGGGCGCTCGTCTACCTCGACAACCGGGGTATCGACGGTCTGGTCAACGGGCTCGCCGCCGCGGTCGGCGGTGGCTCGGGTCGACTCCGGCGGATGCAGACCGGCTTCGTCCGCTCGTACGCCACCTCGATCCTGGCCGGCGCGCTGCTGGTGATGGCGGCGTTCCTGGCGGTGCAGGCGGGGTGGTTGGCGTGATCGACCTGTTCCCGGCCGCCCCCGCCGGCGGACCACGCAGTGACGACGGAGGTAAGGCCGCATAATGTCCAACTTCCCGTTCCTCTCGGTGCTCACCGTGGCGCCACTGGTGGGCGCCCTGGTGGTGGCCTTCCTGCCGCGCCATCGGCCGGAGCTGGCCAAGCAGGTGGCGTTCGTCTGGTCGCTGCTGGTGCTGGCGCTCTCGGTGGCGATGTGGGTCAGCTTCAACGCCGGTGGCAACCGGTTCCAGTTCCGCGAGTCGTACTCGTGGATCCCGGACTGGGGCGTCAGCTTCACCTTCGCCGCGGACGGCATCGCGTTGGTGATGCTGATGCTGATCGCGGTGCTGGTGCCGCTGGTGATCCTGGCCTCCTGGCACGACGCCGAGTCCTCCAAGCGGTCGGTGCCCGTCTACTTCGCGCTGCTGCTGGTCCTCGAATGCACGATGATCGGTGTCTTCGCGGCCGCCGACGTCTTCCTGTTCTACGTGTTCTTCGAGGTCATGCTCGTGCCGATGTACTTCCTGATCGGCAGCTACGGCGGCCACCAGCGGCAGTACGCGGCGGTGAAGTTCTTCCTCTACTCGCTCGTCGGCGGTCTGTTCATGCTGGCCGCCGTGATCGGGCTGTGGGTGGTCGGCGGCAAGACCTTCGACTGGCAGAAGCTGTCGGAGGTCGACATCAGCACCGGCACCGGGCGGTGGCTGTTCCTCGGCTTCTTCCTCGCGTTCGCCATCAAGGCGCCGTTCTTCCCGTTCCACACCTGGTTGCCGGACGCCGGTGGCGCGGCCCCCGCCGGCGCCGCGGCCCTGCTCGTCGGTGTGCTGGACAAGGTCGGCACGTTCGGCATCCTGCGCTACTGCCTGCCGCTGTTCCCCGAGGCGTCGAGGTGGTTCGCGCCGTGGGCGCTGGCGTTGGGCGTGATCGGCATCGTCTACGCCGCGCTGCTGGCAGTCGGTCAGAACGACCTCAAGCGGCTGGTGTCGTACACCTCGATCGCGCACTTCGGCTTCATCGGGGTGGGCATCTTCGCCTTCACCACCCAGGCCGGCACCGGTGCGGTGCTCTACATGCTCAACCACGGTCTGGCCACCGGCCTGCTGTTCCTGGTGGTGGGCATGCTGATCTCCCGTCGTGGCTCGTCGCTGATCAGCGACTTCGGTGGCGCCGGCAAGCTGGTCCCGGTGCTCGCCGGGGTGCTCTTCTTCGCCGGTCTCGCCTCGCTCGCGCTGCCCGGTACGGCGCCGTTCATCTCCGAGTTCCTGGTGCTGATCGGCACCTTCACGGTGAACAAGCCGGTCGCGATCATCGCCACGCTCGGCATCATCCTGGCCGCCGCGTACGTGCTGTGGATGGTGCAGCGCACCACCCAGGGCACTCTCAACCCGACGCTCACCGAGGTCGACGGCATGCGCCGGGACCTCAACCTGCGCGAGAAGGTCGTGGTCGCTCCGCTGATCGCCCTGATCGTGCTGCTCGGCTTCTTCCCCAAGCCGGTCACTGACGTGATCAACCCGGCCGTCCAGGCGACCATGGACGACATCGGCAGAACCGACCCGGCCCCGTCGGTCGGCACCGTCCAGGAGGCGGCAAAGTGACCGATTTCAAACTGCCGTCGATCGACTACGCGGCGCTCTCCCCGATCCTGATCATGTTGGGCACCGCCCTGCTCGGCGTGCTCGTCGAGGCCTTCGTGCCCCGGCGCTGGCGGCACGTCGTGCAGTTGACGTTGGCGCTGTTGGCGGTGCTCGCGGCGCTGACCATGGTGGTGCTCAATGCCGACGAGCGGATGATCACCGCCGGCCAGGCCCTCGCGATCGACGGCCCGACGCTGTTCCTCCAGGGCGCGATCCTGGTGCTGGCCGCGATGGCGTTGCTGCTGATCGGTGACCGCTCGGTCGAGCTGGGTGGGGCGTTCGTCGCCCAGGCCGCGGTGACCGCCGAGTCGGCCGACGACCGGCGGCAGGCCGAGGGGCGCAACGGCCTCACCGAGGTCTACCCGCTGACCACGTTCGCGATCGGCGGCATGCTGATCTTCGTGGCGGCGAACGACCTGCTGACCATGTTCATCGCGCTGGAAGTCTTCTCGCTGCCGCTCTACCTGCTCTGCGCGCTGGCCCGTCGCCGCCGCCTGCTGAGCCAGGAGGCCGCGATGAAGTACTTCCTGCTCGGCGCGTACGCCTCCGCCTTCTTCCTGTTCGGCGTGGCCCTGATCTACGGCTTCACCGCCGGGATGCCGGGCCGGGTGGCGGGCGTCGACTTCGCCACCATCAACGCGGCGGTGAGCGAGTCGCCGGCCAGCCGGGTGCTGCTCTTCGCCGGCATGGCGCTGCTCGCCATCGGCCTGCTCTTCAAGGCCGCGGCGGCGCCGTTCCACGTCTGGACCCCGGACGTCTACCAGGGCGCGCCGACCCCGGTCACCGGCTTCATGGCGGCCTGCACCAAGGTCGCCGCGTTCGGTGCCCTGCTGCGTGTCTTCCACGTCGCGTTCGCCGACGCCAACTGGGACTTCACCCCGATCCTCGGTGTGGTGGCGGTGCTGACCATGCTCGTCGGCGCGGTGCTCGCGGTCACCCAGACCGACATCAAGCGGCTGCTCGCGTACTCCTCGATCGCCAACGCCGGCTACCTGCTGGTCGGTGTGCTGGCGCCGAGCCGCGACGGGTTGGCCGGCACGATGTTCTACCTGGTCGCGTACGGCTTCTCGGTGCTGGCCGCGTTCGCGGTGGTGACCCTGGTGCGCGACGCCGACGGGGAGGCCACCCACCTGTCCCGGTGGGCCGGGCTGGGCCGCCGCTCGCCGTTCTTCGCCGCCCTGTTCACCTTCATCCTGCTGGCCTTCGCGGGTATCCCGCTGACCAGCGGCTTCATGAGCAAGTTCGCGGTCTTCGGGCCGGCGTTGGAGGGTGGTCAGACCTGGCTGGTGATCGCCGGCGTGCTGACCAGCATGGTGCTGGCGTTCCCGTACCTGCGGGTCGTGGTGATGATGTGGCTGTCCGAGCCGGGCGAGTCCACTCCGACCGTCACCGTGCCCGGTGGGCTGACCTCCGCCGCGTTGATGATCGGTGTGCTGGCGACCCTGGTGCTGGGTGTCGCACCGGCGCCGCTGCTCGATCTGGCGACCGGAGCTGCCGAATTCGTTCGATGACCGAGGGATCGATCACCGGGGGTTGGCGCGTGTTGACGCGTCGGCCCCCGGTGCGTATCCCCGGCCCGGAGCAGGTAGAACGGGTGTGGCATGGTTGATGGCGTGGTGAATCCGGCGGGCGAGCGTTCAGGTTCCACCGGCTCCGGCGGTCGGCGGGGTCGGGCGAGCACGAGTCAGTTCGGCGCGCTCGGCCTCCATCTCGCCGATCCCCGCGTCGAGGCGTCGGTGCTGGGTGTGCTGGACACGGTCGAGGTCGAGTTGCGGGCCAGTGTGGCAAGCGCCGACCCGTTCGTCACCGAGGCTGCCCGGCACCTGCTGGAGGCCGGCGGGAAGCGCTTCCGGCCGCTGCTGGTGGCGCTCGGCGCCCAGTTCGGTGACCCCAGTGGCGCGCAGGTGGTCCCGGCCGCCGTGGTGATGGAGCTCACTCACCTCGCCACGCTCTACCACGACGACGTGATGGACGAGGCCGCCGTCCGCCGGGGTGCGCCGAGTGCGAACTCCCGCTGGACCAACTCGGTCGCCATCCTGGTCGGCGACTATCTCTTCGCCCGGGCGGCGGACATCGCCGCCGATCTGGGCCCGGAGGCGGTCCGGTTGCAGGCCCGCACCTTCGCCCGGCTGGTGCACGGTCAGATCGCGGAGACCGTCGGTCCACGGGTCGACGACGATCCGGTGATCCACTACCTGCACGTGATCGCCGAGAAGACCGGCTCGCTCATCGCCACGTCGGCCCGGTTCGGCGGGATGTTCGGTGGTGCCCCCGCCGAGCACGTGGATGCCCTCGCCGGTTACGGCGAGACGATCGGCGTCGCCTTCCAGCTCTCCGACGACCTGCTGGACATCGCCTCCGAGTCGGGTCAGTCGGGCAAGACGCCCGGCACGGACCTGCGCGAGGGTGTCCCGACGTTGCCGGTGCTCTACGCGCGCGCGGCGGACGACACCGACGCGTCCTCGGTGCGGCTGCGGGAGATCCTGGCGACCGGCCCACTGACCGACGACGCGCTGCACGCGGAGGCGTTGGGCCTGCTGCGGGAGAGCCCGGCGCTCAAGCGCGCACGGGAGACCGTTCGCAGCTACGCCGAGGACGCCCGCGCGCGCCTGGCCCCGCTCCCGCAGGGCCCATCCCGCCAGGCCCTCGAGTCCCTCTGCGACTACATCGCCGACCGCACCGGCTGACGCCCGCACCCCCTCCGCACCTCCGCACCCCCGCACCTCAGCGTTGATCATGAGGTTATCGCCACGACACGCCGTGTGATCAGACGATAACCCCATGATCACCGCGAGGCGGGGCGGGCGGAGGCGGGGTGGGCCGCGGCGGGGTGGGTGTGGGTCAACAGGCGACCGCCGGCGAGCATGAGGGCGGCGGCGAGCACCATCGCCACCGCAGCCGTGGTCCACATGACGGAGTAGCCGAGGTGGGCGGCGAGCGGTCCGAGGCTCAGCGGGCCGAGACAGCCGCCCGCGTACACCCCGGTCTGGGTGATCGACGTGGCGGTGGCCGGCGACTGCGGGTGGAGCCGGACCACCGCGAAGTTCATCAGGCCGGGCCAGGCCCAACCCAGGCCGAAGCCGAGCACCACGCCGGCCACCAGCGGCACCGAGCCGGCCGACGCGAGCAGTGCCAACCCGGCCGCGCCGACGACGAGCATCGCGGCGATGAGGGCGACGTGACCGCTGCCGCGCCGATCGGCGAACCAACCGGCCCCCACCCGGGCCACCATGCAGACCGCGCCGCCCAGGGTCAGGGTGAGGCCGGCGAGGCCGGGCGAGAGGCCCCGCGCCGCGCTGGAGTCCACCAGGAAGGTGCCGAGCGTGTTCGCGGCGGCGGCGGCCAACGTCGCCGCCGCGCCGATCACCACGAGCGCCGCCGTCGCCCGGCCCGCGCGTGCCGCGCCGGCCCGCCGTGCCGCGCCGGGCAACTGCCGGGGTACGGCGGGCAGCGTCGTCAGCGCGACCGCGGCGGCGGCCACGAACGCCCAGCGCCAGCCGATGGTGAGCGCGAAGGTGGGCACCGCCGCCCCGGCCAGCAAAGTGGAGGCGGGGATGGCGGCCTGCTTGACACCGAACGACAACCCTTGCCGTCGGGCCGGCACGTGCTGGGCCAACGCCGCGTTGCTGGCCAGCTGGCCGAGGGCGTTCGCGGCGGCGCTGAGCGCCAGCAGGCCGACAAGTATCGGGTACGACCGGGCGAGGGCCGCCACGGCCAGCATCGACCCGGCGGCCAGCACGATGCCGCAGCGGGCCACCAGGGTCGGCCCGTACCGCTCGACCAGCCGGCCGGAGGGTACCGAGGCCAGCGCGCTGACCCCGAAGTAGACGGCCACGGCCAGGCCAAGACCGGCCGGGGAGAAGCCGAGGTCCGCGCCCATCTGCACGGCGAGGCCGCCGAGCAGGAAGACGGGCAGGACGCAGGCCACTGTGGTGACGACCGCGCCGGCGCTGGCCCGGACCGGGTGGGGTCGGGCGATGGTCTGGTGGGGGGTGGAGACGGTGTTGGTCATCGTCCGGCAAAAATACGTGAACCCAGCTCGGGCCACTCATGGTGACCACCGGGGTACACGCTGTGGGTGATGATCTGGCATCCTCCACCCGAACAGGCATTTCGCAGTGGGCCTGTATTTCATATGGTGTAAGTCCCCGGCGGCGGAGGTGGTTGTGCGCGACCCCTTGGCAGAACCTTCGGACCTGATTCGCAGCGTGTCCCGAGCGCTGCGGGTGCTGGAGTCGGTCGGTCGTGCCCCGAAAGGCCTGACCGTCAAGCAGATCGCCCGGCGGTGCGAGCTGACCGTGGCCACCACCTACCACCTGGTCCGCACGCTCGCCTACGAGGGTTACGTGATCCGTCGCGAGGACGGCACGTACATCGTGGGGTTGGAGGTGGCCGACCGCTACCGGGAGTTGGTGACGGCGTTCCGGGGTCCCCCGGTGGTCGGTGAGACGCTACGGCGGGCCGCTCTGGACACCGGCTACAGCCACTTCCTGGGTCGTTTCGTCGGTGGGCAGGTGGCCCTCACGGCGGTCGCCGAGGGGCACCGCTCGCCCTACCTGGAGGATCTGGTCCCCGGCTTCGACGAGGGGGCGCACGCGACGGCTCTCGGCAAGTCACTGCTGGCCACCCTGACCGCCGATCAGCGCTACCGCTACCTGCGGGAGTACGGCATGCGCCCGTTCACAAGCGCCACGCTCACCACCACCGAGGCGTTCGAGGCCGACCTGGCAGCCGGTGACCGGCGCGGCATGCAGTTGGAGATGGGGCAGTTCCGCCAGGGGGTGGCGTGCGCGGCGGTGCTCGTCGCGCCGGACAAGGACATGGAACGCCGCGTCGTGCTGGCCTGTGCGATGCCGGCCAGCGAGATGATGACCTCCGCCCGGGTGGTCCGCGCCAAGCTGCTCACCGTGGCCCGCAGCGTCGCCGACGGCATCGCCGCCGACGCCTGACCCCCGAGAGACGGCGAGAGGCCCTCTCCCGGGCTGGGAGAGGGCCTCTCGGGGCGGTCCAGCGCCGGACCCGCCCTGAGGTGAGGTTCAGCGGTCCACCGACGGTGGCGGCTCCGTCAGCTGCCCACCGGGCCGCCGTCGAGACGCCAGGTGACCACCACTCCCGGCTTGGCGTAGTCGCCGTCGGGCCAGTTCGAGGCCGGGTTCTCCACCGAGGCGCCGGTGATCTCACCCGGGTGCTGAACGGCGACGAAGACCGAGCGGTTGTCGCCGGTGATGAACGGCCCGCAGGTCTCCGCGCCGAGCGGCACGGTCAGGAACTGCTTGAGGTGACCCCGCTCCGGGCCCTCGACGGCGGTGGCGAACAGACCGTCGTTGCTGCCCAGCGCGTTGCCGTCGGTGGAGATCCACAGGTTGCCGGTGGCGTCGAAGGCGACGTTGTCCGGGCAGGAGATCGGGGAGACCCTGGTCCTGTCGTACCCGGCGAAGTAGGTCGACGGGTCGGTCGGGTCGCCGCAGACGATCGGCAGCGACCAGGCGAAGGTCTCCGCGGTGTTGTCGTTACGGTCCTCGACCAGCTCCAGGATCTGCCCGTGCTTGTTGGCGTTACGCGGGTTGGCCTCGTCCGCCGCGGCCTTGCCGGCCTTGCCGCGGTCGGTGTTGTTGGTGAGCGCCACGTACACCTTGCCGGTGAGCTGGCTCGGCTCCACGTCCTCGGGGCGGTCCATCTTGGTCGCGCCGACCTTGTCGCCGGCGAGCCGGGTGAAGGTGAGCACGTCCGCGGCGGTCATCCCGTCGACGAACGACCGGTTGCCGCTGACCAGCTTGATCCAGCGCCCCCGGCCGTTGAACGCGCCGTCGGTGGGGAGCTGGCCCGAGCCGTCGATCTCGGCGGCGCTGGTCTGGTCGAGCTTCGCCACGTAGAGCGTGCCCGACTCCAGCAGGGTCAGGTTGTGCTTGCGGGCAGCCCAGGAGTTGCCCTTCAGGAACTTCTGGTCCGAGACGAACTTGTAGAGGTAGTCGAACCTCTCGTCGTCGCCCATGTACGCGACCACGTGGCCGTCCTTCGCGACGATCACGTTCGCGCCCTCGTGCTTGAACCGGCCCATCGCGGTGTGCTTGCGCGGGCGGCTCTCCGGGTCGAACGGGTCGATCTCGACGATCCAGCCGAACCGGTGTGCCTCGTTGGGGTGCTTGGCCAGGTCGAAGCGCTCGTCGGCGCGCTCCCACTTGCGGCTGCCACTGGGGTAGCGGCTGGCGGTGCCGATGCCGTAGCGGTCCAGCTTCGGCTTCAGCTCGGCCGGCGCGGCGTCGGCGCCCACGAAGTACTGGTTGAAGTTCTCCTCGCCGGACAGCACCGTGCCCCACGGGGTCACGCCACCTGCGCAGTTGTTGAGCGTGCCGACGACCGTACGACCCTTGGGGTCGGCGGCGGTCCTCAGCCAGGCCGAGCCGGCGGCCGGGCCGGTCAGGTCGAACCTGGTGCCCAGCGCGGTGACCCGCCGGTTGTACGGCCGGCGGCCGGCGTCGACCGGCTTCCACTGCCCGGTGCCCGCGACCCGCTCCACCTCCACCACCGACATGCCGTGCGCGGCCATCGCGGTGCGGAGCTGCTCGACGGAGAGCCCGTCCAGGCCGGGGAAGCCCGGGAACATCAGGTCCTCGTTCGTGTACTCGTGGTTGACCACGAGCAGGGCGCGCCGGCCCTGCTTGTCCAGCGGCAGCACGCCCACGAAGTCGTTGTTGTAACCGAACTGCCGGGACTGCGCCGCGGCGGTCTGGTGGTGCACGTCGAACTCCGGCGCGCCCGGCAGCACCGGGTCACCCCACTTGATCACCACCGCGTGGTCGTAGCCGTTCGGTACGACAAGGGTGTCCAGCTTGTTCGGTGGGATCGGCTTGAAGGTCAGCGCGCCGTTGCCGACCCCGGTGCTGGGACGGCCGAAACCGAAGGCCTCCGGGACGTCCGGGGTGGCGGGGGCCGCCAGGGCCGGGGCCGCGCCGACAGCCGCGCCGCCGAAGCCGAGGACCAGCGCGCCGATCGCACCGGCCCGGACCACGCCGCGCCGCGAGACCTCCGCGTTCACCACGTCCCCGAAGTACGCGTTGTCGGAGGTGTTCGGTACCGGGTGGTCACAGGCGTTTCCGCAGCGGTACAGGCAGGTCATGGCGTCACGCGTGCCATGGCGGTTGCCGGTCAGCAGTGGGAGCAGCCGGGGACTGTCGCTCATGGGGGAGCCTCCAGGGAAGTCGGTGGCACGGCAGGCGGCGTACCAGGCGGACGCTAGGAGGACGTGGTGAGCACGCGTCGGCCACGATGTGAACCCGTCGTGAACACCTGCCGGGGCGGCTACCGCACGTAACCGGTCTGACCTCGGGCTGAACCGATCGGCGTGACCGCACGTATTCCCGAGCGAACGCAACGCCGGACGCGCGCCGGAAGCGAGGGAGACCGCCATCAGCGACCACGACGCCCAACTGCTGCGCGCGCTGCACGACGAGCACGCGGAGGCGCTGTACGCGCATGCCCTGCGGCTTGTCAACGGCGACCGGCAGCGAGCCGAGGACCTCGTGCAGGAGACGCTGCTGCGGGCCTGGCGACATCCGGAGTCGCTCGACCCGCAGCGCGGTTCGGTGCGGTCCTGGCTCTTCACCACCGCCCGCAACCTGGCCATCGACGCCTGGCGGCGGCGTTCCACGCGGGTCGGTGAGGTCTTCACCGACGACGTTCCCGAACCGCCAGAGGTGATCGACGAGGCCGAGCGGGCGGTGGAGGCGTGGACCGTCGCCGAGGCGCTCAACCGGCTCAGCCCGACCCACCGGGAAGTGCTTGTCGAGTGCTTCTACCAGGGACGGTCGGTGGCCGAGGCGGCATCCCGACTCGGCGTGCCACCGGGGACCGTGAAGTCCCGCACCCACTACGCGCTGCGGTCCCTACGGTTGGTCCTGGCTGAGATGGGAGTGACGGGATGACCCGGTGCGAGTTCGCGCACGACGATGGCGCGTACGTGCTGGGTGCCCTGGCCCCCGCCGAGCGGGCGGCCTACGAGCGGCACCTTGGCGGCTGCGCGTCCTGCCGGGAGGCGGTCGCCGAGATCGCCGTCCTGCCCGGGTTGCTCGGGCGGCTCGACCCGGTGGGGTTGGAGCAGATCCTGCCGCCACCGGCCCCGCCCCGGGTGCCCGCGTTGCTGGAGGAGGCCCGGCGTCGCCGGCGTCGGGAGCGCGCCACGGACCGGCGACGCTACGCGTTGACCACCCTGGCCGCCGCCGGGCTGGCCCTGCTCGTCGGTGTGGGCACCGCCGTGGTGCTGCCCCGCCCCGCCCCGCCGGGACCGCCGGTCGCCCAGGGCAGCACGCCGGCGCCGCAGGTGTCGATGGTCGCGATGCGTCCGGTGGCCAGCACCGGGCCGGTGCACGCCGACATCGGGCTTCTCGGCACCAAGTGGGGCACGCAGGTGACCATGCGCTGCGGGTACGACGCGCGGACGAGCTACGGCAAGGCGTACCCGTTCCGGCTCGTGGCGCGCGGTCCGAGTGGCGCCAGCGAACAGATCGGCTCCTGGCTGGCCGCGCCGGGAGACGACCTCCAGTTCACGGGTGCCACCAGGTTCACCGATGCCGAGCTGATAAGCGTGGAACTCCAGAAGGCCGACGGCACGCCCCTGCTCACCTACGCGGTCCCCTGACCAGCCCACCCCTCTCCTCGGCGATCTTGCACTTTCTGTCCTTCCACAAGGGGCATCGCGGACGTCTCGACAACCGAAACTGCAAGATCGCGGGGGAGGGTGTCGGCGCTGGCGCGGGTGCGGCGGGAGGATTGGACCGCGTCGGCGGTGAAGACGATCAGGGCCAGCCAGACCAGTGCGAAACCGGCTAGGCGGGCTGGCGGCATCGGCTCGTGGAAGATCAGCACGCCGCAGCCGAGCTGGAGGATCGGCGCCACATACTGGATCATGCCGAGACCGCTCAGGGGCAGCCGGTTGGTCGCCCCGGCGAACAGGAGCAGCGGGATCGCCGTGGCCGCGCCGGCCAGCACCAGCAGCGCGGTGTGCCCGGCCGAGACGTGGCCGAACGTGGACTGTGCGCGGCTGGTGAGCCAGGCCAGGTAACCCAAGGCCGGCAGCGCGAGCACCGCCGACTCGACGAAGAGACCCTCCGCCGGCGGCAGCCCGAGCCGCTTCTTGACCAGGCCGTAGCCGCCGAAACTGAACGCCAGCGTCAGTGCCAACCAGGGCAGCCGGCCGTAGTCCACGGTGAGCACCACGACCGCCGACGCGCCGATTCCCAGCGCCAACCACTGTGCCGGGCGTAGCCGCTCCCGCAGCACGGTCACCCCGAGCAGCACCACGACCAGCGGATTGATGAAGTAGCCGAGCGCGGTCTCGACCACCCGGTCGGAGTTGACCCCGTAGATGTAGGTGCCCCAGTTGACGGCGATCAACGCGGCGGCGGCGACGATCCCGGCCATCGCCCAGGGGCGTCGCACCAGCGCCCGCAGGAAGCCGATGTTGCGCAGCGCCGCCAGCAGCAGGGCCACGAAGACCACCGACCAGACGACCCGGTGGGCCAGGACCTCCAGCGGCCCGGCGGGCCGCAGCAGCTTGAAGTAGAGCGGAAAGAAGCCCCAGAGCAGGTACGCGCCGAAGCCGTAGAGGTATCCCAGGCGGAGTGGCGTCACCCCTCCACCGTAAGGGGCGTACTGTCGCTTTGCTCCTTTCCGGTGACGGGGGTCACCGGCGTGCGCCGGTCGAGCTGCATCCACCGCTCCGGCACGTCCAGCGGCGTGAAGCCCGCCCGCGCGTACACCTCGTGCGCGTCCTTCGTGATCAGCAGGATCCGGCGTACGCCGAGGTCGTCCAGGTGGTCGCGGATCGCGCCGGCCATCCAGCCGCCCAACCCGCGGGCGCGGGCGGCGCGGTCGACGTACACGTCGCAGAGCCACGCGAAGGTGGCGCCATCGGTGACCACCCGGGCAACCGCCACCTGCTGGCCGTCCTCGGGTCGGTAGACGCCGAACGGCAGCGAGCCGGCGAACGCCCGTGCCGTGGTCTCCCGGTCCCGACCGAGCGCCCAGTACGCGTCGGTGGACAACCAGAGATGCACGCGGGCCAGATCAAGTCGGTCGGGGTCGGTGCTGAGCAGGTAACCATCGGTGCGAGTCAACGAGAACACGCATCGACGCTAGCCGCCGGGATGGGCGGCCAGACCGGCCAATTCCCAGATCCTGGTCATTGGCCGGCCGTGGTCGCAGCCCTCGGGGCGCGGATCGGTGCTGGCCCGTGGACTGTCAGTCCCGGTCGAGGACGGCGCCGAGGATCCAGGTCACGATGCTCACGAACAGCGCGCCGAGCACCGCGGCCGGCCAGAAACCGTCCACCGTGAACGGCAGCCCGGCCTGGTCGGCGATCCAACTGGTGAGCAGGAACAGCAGCCCGTTCACCACGAGCGCGATGAGACCCAGGGTCAGCAGGTAGAAGCCACACCCGACGGTCTTGATGACCGGCTGGAGGACCGCGTTGACCACGCCGAAGATCACCGCCACCAGGAGCAGCGTGGTGACCGTCTCGACGGCGGAGTCCGACTCCAGCGAGATGCCCGGGATGAGAAGTGTGGCCAGCCAGAATGCCAGCGCTGTGCTGGCCAGCCGAATCAGCAGACCTTTCAGAAAACCCATGGCGGGGATCGTGCCACGGACCTCGCACCGGCGTAACCCGCCAGTTGACCATGCGGGCGGATCAGCCGCGCCCCGGCCGACCGATCAGCTGCGCCTCGATCGGCGTGGGGGAGAGCAGTGCCCAGCGCAGCGCCCGCCGGTTGACCACGGCGATCATGTCGTCCCGGATCCGGGTCAGCCACTCGGCCGAGCCGCCCAGCCCCAGGGCGGCGCCGGCCAGCGCGGCCTCGCCGTCGTCGAGCGGCTGCAGCAAAGCGAGATCGGCCCGGCTCAACGCGTCGACGTCGGCCGGGGTCAACTCGTCCCGTACGACGAGCGTGGCCCGCCACGGCGGACCCGGCTCGGCCTCGGCCGGCACCGGCCCGGCATCGACGACAAGCAGCAACGGACGCAGGGCGGACCCCACCCCGTCGGCGATCTGTCGACCGGGTGGGAGCAGCGGAATCGTCCCACCCGGCGCGCCCACTCCCCGGACGAACGGCTCCCAGGCGCGTGGCCGTGCGGTCTGCACCACCACCAGCGCGCCGAGTGCCAGTGCGCGCAGCGTCACCAACTGGGCCGCCCGCACCCCGCCGACCAGCAGCACCCGGGTGCTCTCCGGCCGGAAGAGCCGCACGGTGACGGCCCTGCCGTGCCGGTTCGTGCCGAGCATCATCCCCGCGTCGCCCAGGGTCAGCTCCCAGTCGTCCATCGCGATGCGTGTCCGCGCCCCGGGTGCGGTGAGCGCCAGCGGCAGCGTGGCGGCCAGTCCGGGCAGGTGTGCGCCGTCGAGGCGTCGCAGCTCCCCGCCCAGGTCGGTCACCAGACGATGCAGCGCCCCGGTGGCCGCGGTCAGCTCGGTCGCCGTCGTGGCGGCCAGCCGCACGGTCAGCTCGGTCGGCGCCGGGCCCGTGCCGGTGCTCGGTAGCGGTCCCGCGGTGATCGACACTGTCGTCGCGGTCGCCGGCAGCGCGAGCAGCCGGGGCACCAGCCGCAACCCACCCGTGCTGCCCGCCTCCGGCCACCGGACCAGCCGGAAGGTGGCCTGCACCAGGGTGCCGCAGCGCAGTGCCGGCCAGGACTCCCGCACCGGCTGGCCGTCGTGGTGGGCCAACTCGGCCAGGACGCGCAGGGCCGCCGGTACGCCGAGCGGTCGCGCGGTCAGCGATCCGAGCCGGCGGACGACGCGCCGTACCGTGCCGGCGAGCACCCGGCGCAGGTCTTCCTCCGACCACCCGTCCACCCGCAGCACCCGGATCGCCACCACCGCCCGCTCCCGTCCGCCGAGCCGCCCGTCGGTGAGCTGCCGGTACGACGTGCCGGCCGTGCCGCCGGCGGCCGGCACCGGTGCCGGCGCACCGGCGAGCAGCAGTTGCACCCGCAGCGGGGGCACGTCCGGACCGGCCGGGGGCAGCAACGCGGCGGGCGTGGGGATCGCCCGGGACACGTCGCCCAGCAGGTCGCCGGGGTCGCCGAGTTCCAGGAGCGCCACCATGCCCGCCGTGTCCTCCAGGACGGCGGCCGGGCCGCCGGTCAGCTCCGTCGCGCGGACGACGGTGCCGGGAGCGACCAGGTCGAGCAGTTCGGCCGCTCCGGCCGGACCGGCGAGCGCCCGACGGCGGGTCAGGTGCCCGACCGCCGTGCCCAGCCACTCGAAGAGCCACCGGCCCCGGAACCGGGCCCCGGCGACCGCCAGCAGCAGTACGGCCACCAGCGCGGCCGCGACGACGACGGGTGCGGGCCGGCCCAGGGCGGTGAGGACGAGCGCCGCCGCGACCTGCGCGGTGACCAGCTGACCAGCCCGTACGCCGGCGCCGCTCCGCCGACCGGACCAGGCCCGGTGATCCAGGGATGACCGGCGACGGAGCGCGCGCGGACCGGTGGGGTCCGGGCCGACCTCGGCGGGTCGACCCGACCTGGCCCGCTCACCCGGCCCGACCGCTTGCGGGGCGGCGCTCGGCCCGGACCCGACCGGGATCGCCGGGTGCGGTCCTCCGGTGGTGATCGCCGGCACCGTGCCTCCTCGACCAGTGGGGGACCGTGTCGGGCGGCCCGCCCGCCCTCCGGCGGCCCGTCACGCGCCGCGACGTGGCTGCGGCACATCGTAAGCGACCGATGGCTCACGCGGTTGTCCACAGGGGAGACGAAGGGGGTAGCAGAACCGCAACGAGGCCGCTACCGTCAGCCACGAAGTCATCGCTGACCCGCGTCTCAGTGCTCGACGACCGGGCCAAGCGAACGACGCGTTCACAGGGCGGGCGCGTCGACGGCCAAGGCGCGATCAGGGAGACGAGGTGACGTCCGGGTGTCCCAGACCCAGGCAGAAGCCGCGGTGATGCAGCAGACCGCCGCGAAGTTCGAGCAGGTAGACCAGTCGTTGCAGACCATGCTGACCGGCCTGCTGGCCGAGCTGCAGGTGTTGCAGCAGGCCTGGCGCGGTGCTGGCGGCCGGTCGTTCGAGCAGGTCAAGCAGCAGTGGTCACAGGACCAGGCGGCGCTGCACCGGGCGCTGCGGGAGACCGCCGGGGCGATCCGCACCGCCGGCCGACAGTACGACGCCTCCGACGACGAGGTGGCCAGCCGGGTTGCCGGCACCAATCGCGGCGGCATCCAGCTGCCGCTCTGATCCCACTGGGGAGGGAAATCCGATGGACCATGGTGTGCTGGTCGTCAACTTCGCCGCGCTTCAGCAGGCCGGCGGCGACATCCAGAAGGCGCTGAACACGCTCGACTCCCAGCTGGGTCAACTCGAACGAGACGCCGCCCCGCTGGTGGCGAGTTGGACCGGCGAGGCCCGTGAGGCCTACGAGCAGCGGCAGGCGCGGTGGCGGTCCGCCTCGCAGGATCTCCAGGCGATGCTGCGGGACATCAAGGTGGCGGTGCACGACTCGGCCACCGACTACCTGGACACCGAGAAGAAGAACACCGGGCTGTTCCAGTGAACGCGGTGGGTCGGGAGCGCTGACCGTGTCCCGGTCAGCCGCCCGGCCGCCGCAGGTCGGCGGTCCAGGTGGTCGACTGTCGCAGGTTGTCGGCGGTCCGGGTGGTCGACTGTCGGGATCAGGCCGGGTCGGCCGGGCGCCAGCGTCGCCGGGCACCCCGGGGCACCACCAGGGCGAGCAGCGCCACGGTGGCCGCCATCGTGCCGACCGCCGCGCCGACCAGCAGGGCGCGCTTCTGCGCCCTCGCCCGGCGGGCCTGGCGGGCCAGCAGTGCCGGATCGGCCCGGTCGTCGGCGAGCACGGCGACCGGTCGAGGGTCGGCCGCGCGGCTGCCGCTGGTCTCGGTGACCGCCCGGTACGGGTTCAGCACGCCGGCCCCGTACCCGCCGCCGTGGCCCGCGTCGGGAGCCGGATCCGCGGTGGCGATGATCCGTTCCGCGACCTGGGCGGCGGTCAACTCGGGCCGATACTCGCGCAGCAACGCGGCGGTGGCGGCCACGAACGGCGCGGCGTAGCTGGTGCCCTCGACCTGATGATGGCCCGACCCGGGGGCGGCGGTCAGCACCGCGCTGCCCGGTGCGACCAGGTCGACGTACGCGCCGGTCTGCGAAAAGGTGGCCCGTGCGCCGTCCGCGCCGATCGCTCCCACGCCGAGCACCCCGTCGTAGGCGGCGGGAAACGGTCGGGGATTCCCGCTGTCGCGCAGGTTGCCGGCGGCGGCCACCAGCACCACGTCCCGGTCGACCGCGTACCGCACTGCCGAACGGACTTCCGGGTCGTCCGCGTACAACACGACCGACAGGTTCACCACGTCGGCGTCGTGGTCGACGGCCCACCGGATGGCCTGGGCGAACTCGGCGACGCTGACCGTACGCCCCGACTCGCGTCCCTGCACCACCTGCTGCTCGCTCACCCGCACCGGCATGATCCGGGCACCCGGCGCCAGGCCACGGAAGGCGACTCCGGGTTGGGGTCCCGCCGCGATGATGCTCGCCACACCGGTGCCGTGCCCGGCGCAGTCCCGACTGCCGTCACCGCCGAGGTCGAGCAGGTCGGTGCCGGCCAGCACGCGCCCGGCCAGCTGGGGGTGCGCCCGGTCCACCCCCGAGTCGACAACCGCGACGGTCACCCCGGCGCCGGTGGCCAACGACGCGAGCCGGGTCGGGTCGTACCGTTGCTGTGGCCACGGGGTGGCCGGGACCGGCCGGACCGGGGCGAGTGGCCTCGCGCACGCCGGTGCCGTCCGGAGCCTGGCGGTGGCGGTGGTGCTCGGGAGGACCGGTACGGTCAGCAGGCTTGCGGCCAGGCCTGCGAGGACCGGGCGCGTGATCGATCGGGACATCGACAGCCTCCGTATCGTGTCGGCTCCGGGACGGGATGTTATCGCCTCACCCACGCCCCGGTTGGCCGCCGACGGTCAGCCATTGTGATCTTGATACCACCTTGTAGGTTGTACGCGATACCTGTGGCCTGTTCTCGGAAGGGGAGGTGGCCGTGACCGCATGGGAGCCGGCCACGGAGGCCGAGGTGGCGATGCGCGACGCGCTGCGCGCCAACGACCAGGAGCTCTACTTCCGACTCCTGTCCCGCACCGATCTGTTGCTGCCGGTCTCCGCGCCTGCGCAGCCCGGCCAGGCGCCACCCGGCTGGGGCACCTGGACCACAGGTGGCCGGACGCATGTGCTGGCCTTCACGTCCGCCGCCGCACTGCGGGTCTGCCTCGGTGAGCACTCCGGCACCAACCGACGCGTTCCCTTCGCCGACCTCGCGGTCGGCTGGCCCAACCAGGAGTGGTGGCTCGCCGTCAACCCGGGTCTGCCGGTCGAGGGATATCTGCCGGCCTGGTTCGTGGCCCAACTCTCCCGGGGCGACGTGCGCCTGCCCGGCCGCGCCCTGGGTGCCCGCGCTCGGCTGGAGCGGGCCGAGTCCCTGGCCCGCACCCGCACCGGCACGCCCGGTCGGGACGCCGCGCCGGCCGCCGGATCGCCTCCCCCGACGGGTGCGACGCCGGCTGGCCCCGCCCCGGTCCCGCCCGCCCCGACCGCGCCCGCCCCGATCCCGCCGCGGAGGGCCGCGTGGGGTCCAGCACCCCGGTCGACCGGCGCCCCGTCGGTGCCCGCCCCGTCGGTGCCCGCCCCCTCAGTGCCCGCCCCCTCAGTGCCCGCCCCCTCAGTGCCCGCCCCGTCGGTGCCTGCCCCCTCAGTGCCTGCCCCGTCGGTGCCTGCCCCCTCAGTGCCTGCCCCGTCGGTGCCCGGCCCGCCGATGCCCGGTCCGGCGTCGCGCACGCCCGGCCCCGTTGGGCCGTCCCGCCGGCCCGGGGAGGAAGACCTGCCCGCCGCCGGTCAGCGGTACCCGAGCGACGCGCCCCAACCCGGCGCGCCGGCCAGCGGCGGCCTGCCCCGCAGCGGCCGGCCGTCCCGGTTCACGCCGTTGGCGCCCGCCGACCGTCCCGGTGTCGGGCCGACCGATGCCCCCGGACCGGGCGTGGGCTGGCCAGCAGCGAATCGGCCGAGCGAGGCCGACGGCCCGGCGGCGGGTAACGGCAGCGGCGGTCCCCAGGCCGCTCGGCGTTCCTTCTTCGAACCCACCACCTCCCGGGAACGGGCGTCCGACCCGCCGCCGGGCGGTGGGCGCTCCGCCGACCGGGCGGCCCCACCGACCCGATTCGGCCGCGGCAGCCAACCCTTCCCGCGCCGCCGTCCGGCCGACGCGCCGGCCGAGGAGGCCGCGACCCGGGCCTTTCCGATGACTGACCCGGACGCCACCCGGCCGCTGCGGCCGCCGGCCGGCGGTCTCGGCACTTCCCGAGGGGTACGCGCACCGGCACCCGGCGAGGAGATCACCCAGCCGCTGCCACCGCGCCGACCCGACCCGGTGGCCGAGGAGCCGACCCGCGCCTTTCGGGTGACCGGTGAGCCACCGCTGACCCGGGCGCCGCAGCGGCCCAGCCCGTCGGCGGACCGGACCCAGGCGATCCCGCACGACCGGCCGAGCCGATTCGGGCTGGCGGAGGAGTTGTCGGCGTCCGTCGCGGAACCGGTCTCCGGCCCGCCCGCGCCGCGCCGCGGCTTCACGCCCATCGTCATCGAGGGCACCATCATCGAGTCCCGCGATCTCACCGACCCGGTCGAGACCAGCGGCCCGTTCGACGCGGCCCGGCAGCCCCGCCCCGCCGAGGCCGCCCCGCGACCGTTCGACCCCGCGCCCTCCGGTCCAGACCTGTTCAGCCCGTCGTCCTCCAACCCCAGCCCGTCCGGTCCCGCGTCGTCCGACCCCGGTCCGAGCCCGTCGGCGCCGGCCGCCGGCGGGCCGGTGGACGCCGGCCACGCCGCAGGCGGCCCGAGCGGTGCCGGCACGGGCGGCGGGCTCACCGCTGACCGCGCTGGCGACCCGATCACTGGCGGGCTCAGCAGTGACCGCGATGGCGTCCCGGTCAGTGGCGGGCTCAGCAGTGACCGCGATGGCGTCCCGGTCAGTGGCGGGCTCAGCAGTGACCGCGATGGCGTCCCGGTCAGTGGCGGTCGCACCGACGGCGACGGCTCGTCGGCAGGTGTGACCGGCGCGGACCGGGTCGGCAGCGGCGAGAGCGCGACCGCGGACGGCGATGGGCTGCCGTCGCCCGTCGACGAACCGGCCCCGGTCGAGTTCGAGCCGGCCAACACCGTCGAGGAAGACCTTCTCGGTGCCGCGGGCGCCGGCAGCACTGACACGTTCCTGTCCACCCTGCTGCTGGCCCGGGTGCTGCTACCGGCGGCCCCGGATTCGCTGCCGGGCAGCCGTCCCGGTGATCCGGGCTTCGTCTGGCGGACGGCGCAGCTCGACGGCGAGACGTACGTGGTGGTCTACACGTCACCGAAGCGTCTCGCCGACCACGTCGAGGGCGACGTAGTCACCGTCGGTGTGAAGTTCGCCCAACTGATCCGGCGGTGGCCGGACGAGGACTGGTCGTTCGCCGTCAACCCGGGCACGCCGGTCGGCGCGAAGCTGCCCGGTGAGCAGATCGTCGCGTTGGCCAACTGGGCCGCCGAGGTGGGGCTCGGTGACGACCTGGAGGTGGACCCGGAGGAGGCGCCGGCCGTGGCGGAGCCCACCGCCCGCCCCCGGTACGCCCCGGCGGTGGTCGACCCGACCCGGCCGACGGTGATGCAGAAGGCGGTCGCGCCCAGCCAACTCGCCTACTACCTGGACCGCGGGTACGACCGGGTCTCCGGCTTCGTGCACCGGGCCGGTGAGCTGGCCCACCTGACCACGCCCGCGCAGGTGCACGACGCGCTCGGCCTCAGCTACCCCGGTTCGCCGTTCGCCCGCGACGCCGAGGAGATCTACGTGTTGCGCTGGCCGGCGCACCGGCCGAGCCTCTACCGGATCCCCTACGGCGGTCAGAACGAGCCCGCGATGCGGGCCATGGAGGGTTGGGTCATCGAGCGTCCCCCGTTCCGGGGCAACGGGTTCGCCCCGGGCGAGAGCAGCGACGTGGTGGCGGAGTTCAAGGTGGACAGCGCGCGCCTCCCGCACGGCGCACAGCTGTGGCGGATCGGCGCGGACGGCACCGAGCGGGTGATCGCCGAGTTGGATACCGACACGGTGGTCTGGCGACGGGTCGGTGAGGCGTGATGCGCGACGGTTACGTGGCCCGGTGGCAGGGCCGGGAATACCAGGCCAGCCCGGATGGTGACAACATCCGCCTCTACCAACGCGAGCCGGGCGAGGGCTTCGAGGAGGTCCGCGCGGGCCGGTACGTCCGGGTGCTTCGGGCGAACGAGATCGAGGACCTGGCGTACGTGCGAACCACCTGCACCTGGCAGGGGCAGCCGTTCATCGTGCTCGGCGAGCACGACGCCTGGTTGCGGGTGGAATACACGGGTGGCCGCTGGCCGGTGGCCGAGGCGATGCGGCTGGAGGTCTTCGACTTCGGCGTCTACCAGGGTTGGGCACCGGCGTCCGAGGTCACCGACCTGCGGGAGCAGCGGGTCTGAGCGGTCAGCTCTTCGCCCAGCGCAGGATTTCGCCGAGCACCAACTCCGGTGCCTCCAGGTGCGGAAAGTGCCCCACCCCGTCGAGCAGCCGCCACTCGTACGGGGCGACGACGTAGCGGCCGGAGCCCAGGGCGGTACGGGGCAGGGAGGCGGGGTCCAGCGCGCCGTGCAGTTGCAGGGTCGGGGTGGCCAACGGCTTCTGCATGAGGCGTACGAACCGGTAGCCGTGCAGCCGCAGCAGCGAGCGGAACGCCCAGCGGTAGCCCTCCAGCGCGCAGAACGCCGCCTGCGGGATGCACATCGCCTCCCGGCACCGCTCGGCGTACGCCTCGAAGTCCGGCCCGGCGACCCAGCGTGGCCCGCCCCAGCGGCGCAGGATCTCCGCGACCGCCGCCGCGCCGTCGCGGGTCAGCACGTGCTCGTAGCGGGGTAGTTGGAACTTCAGCGCGGGGGTGGACGCGGCGAACTGACCCCGTGGGTCGGCGAAGATGCCGGCGCGCAGTCGCAGCGGGTGTGGCGCCCCCAACACCACGAGCCGGCGGACCAGGGGTGGGTGGAAGGAGGCCACCGTCCAGCCCACCATGCCGCCGACGCCACTGCCGACGATCGTCGCCGAGCGTTCGCCGAGCGCCCGGATCAAACCGGCGATGTCGGCGGCGAGGGTGTAGCCGTCGTACCCCCGGGGTGGTTTGTCGCTGGCGCCGTAGCCGCGCAGGTCGACGGCGACCGCCCGGAAGCCGGCGTCGGCGACCGCCGGCAGCATCTGGTGCCACGCCCACCAGTGCTCCGGGAAGCCGTGCAGGAAGAGCACCATCGGGCCGGTGCCGGCCTCGACCACATGGAACCGGGTGCCGTTGGCGCCGACGAAGCGGTGCGTCCACGGCCCCTCGGTGAGGACACAGGACTCGTCGACGACTCCGCCGCGCTGGTCGGTCATGGCAGACAGCCTAGGACCCGGTTGCCGCAGCACACCCTGGTGGTCGCGTTGAACAGGGAGAAGCCCGGGTTGTCCCCTACCGGAACGAGGGTTCGGGTCAGCGGGCGACGATGCTGGCGCGTAACCCCGGCCCGCAGCCGGCGTCGGACGGGCGCATGACGATCCGTAGCGAGACGAAGCTGCCCTCGGTCAGGGTGCCGTAACCGACGCCGTGCAGGGCGTACTCGATGCCGTCCTCGGAGACGAGCCCGTAGCAGGGGCCGCGCCCGCCGCGGGTGATGTGGCCGGAGACCAGCGCGGAGGCCCGCAGGTCGGTCGGGCCTGTCGGCTTGGGTGGCTTCGGCAGGGCGGGGACCGTCGGCGGGACCGTACGCGACAGTGGTGGCGCGGTGGTGCGGCCGGGCGGGGACGCGGGGACGGCCGGGCTGGTGCCGGCCGACGTCGGGGCGCCGGACGCCGGGGCGGTGGTGTCGGCGGCCGAGGTTGTGCTGCCGGACGCCGGGGCGGTGCTGCCGGCGGCTGGGGCGGTGGTGTCGGTGCGTTGCGGTCCGGCGCACGCGCTCAGAGGCAGCAGGACGAGCGCGGCGAGACCGGCAGCCGCCCGGGTGAGGCACGGGGCAAGGGGCACGGTGGTGGGACGTTCCGGCAGGTCGGCTGGTTCCCGGTGCCGACTGGACAAAGGGCGGCGCCCGGGCAGACAAGCTGCCCGGGCGCCGCTGGGTGGTGCGGGATCGTCGGTCAGAAGATCCGGATCTTCATCGAGGTGCCGGCCTGCTCCAGAACCTTGATCTTGACACCGGTTGCCGGGAGCTTGACGCCGTGGTTCGGCAGCTCGTCGTAGAAGTACTTCTTGGTGTCGTCGAACAGGGGCTGGGCAGCCTCACCGCGGATGTACTGCGGCTGGCTGTTGAGACGCAGGGTGAACGAGTCGGCCTTCTTGAGGCTGAACGGCGCGTCGTAGACCTGGATCCGGGCCCGCCACGGAGCACCGGACAGGTTGTAGATCGGCTCCGGGTGCGCGTCGATGTACAGGTTGCGACCCTCACCCGGGTGACCACCCGGGTTGGCCTCGGACGCCGGCGCGGTGTTGTTGTCCGACCAGCGGGTGTTCCAGTACGAGATGAGCAGGCCCTCCTGGTACGCGTAGTGGTCCACCCAGTCGGGGCGGGTGTTCGCGTAGCCGAAGAAGTACGGGCCGGTCTTCAGGTACTTGTCGTACGAGACGTACGACCGGTTGCCGGCGATGTAGAAGTTGTCGAACAGCCGGGTGTAGGTCGCACCGACCACCTGGAAGTCCTCCAGGGCCCAGCCGGCGTCGGTCTCGGCGCCGTCGCTGAACACGGTCTGACCGTCGGCGGTCACGGTGATCGCGTCACCGAAGAAACCACCCTCGGAGACACCACCGTCGGTGACGTAGTGCAGGCGAACCTGCGCCGCCTTGCCGGCGACCGCGGTCAGCGGGATGTTGATGTCGGCCCAGGTGCCCTTGCTGCTGCCGGACAGGGCCGGGCGGCCGGCGCCGTCGACGCCGATCGGCTGACCGTTGACCGTGCCGTTCAGATCGATCCAGCTCTGGCCGCCATCGGTCGACGCCTCGAAGTAGAGGTAGTCGTAGTTGGCTTCGATGCTGTACTTGCCCTTGAGCGACAGCGCCGCGGAGGACTTGCCGGTGAGGTCGAACGTCCTCGTCATCGAGCTGTCGAGGTTGTCCTCGTTACCGGAGAAATACTGTTTGGCGCCTTCGACAGGTGCGCCGTAGTTGAAGGTGTATTCCCGCTGGGGCAGCACCACCACGGCGGCCTGCGCCTTGTCCGAGTTGTATTCCTGTGGACCGAGGTCCAGCTTCTTGTCCTGGCCCGCGACGAACACCTTGTAGTCGAGCCAGCCGAGCTGGAGCTTGTTCCACGCGCCGAGGTCGCCGCCCCGGTCGCCGATGGCCGGGTCGTTCTTGGCGCCGAGCCGGCTCTGGGCCATCAGGGTCCAGTGCTCGTTGTTGTTGTCCGCGGGTCCGTAGTCGTCCGGCAGGCCCAGGTCGTGGCCGTACTCGTGGTAGAAGACGCTGCGGCCGCCGTTTTCCGGCTGGATCGTGTAGTCGCGGATCCAGACGCCGGTGTTGCCGATCTGGGTGCCGCCGATCGGGAAGTTCGGCGGGCCGACCGGCGAGCTGTTGAACGCCGACCAGCGGTGGCTCCAGATGGCGTCCTCACCCTGCTGCGGGTCACCGTCGGCCTGGTCGCCGCCGGAGTGGACGATCTGGAAGTGGTCGATGTAACCATCGGACTCGTTGAAGTCGCCGTCACCGTCGTAGTCGAACCGGTCCCACTGGTCGAAGGACCGCATCTCCTCGGCGATCTGCGCGTCCGTCTTGCCCTTGGCCTTCTGGTCGACGACCCACTGGTTGGCGGCGTCGCGGACCAGCGCCCAGGTGTTCGAGCAGACGTTGTCGGCGCAGACGGCCGGGTCGTCGCGCGGGTCCACCGGCTGGCCGGGCTCCGGGTCCGGGATCGGGTCGTCGGAGCGCCCGTAGCGGGCCTCGTTGTACCGGACCTTGACCCAGTCGGTCACCTCACCGTCGACGGTGTAGCGACCCGAGGACTGCGCCTCGTAGTACTGCTTGAGCGACTCGTCGCCCGGATTGGTGCCGAAGTAGACCTGGCGGTAGTGCTCCGGGCTGAAGTCCGGCTGCCAGATGGTGGAGTTGTCCACGGCCCGGTTGGGCTCGGGGATCTTGTTGTGCAGCGGCCCCTGGAACGTCGTCGGCCCGGCGATGTTCGGGTCGGTGTCCTTGTCCGGGTAGGACGGGTGCCGCTCGTCACCGAACTCGGCCAGGATCACGAAGATCTTGTCGGTCCGCTCCCGCTCAAGCTCGACGTACTGGTCCTGGGTGGCCTGAGCGCCAGCGGCGGACCGGGCGTTGCCCTTGGTGGCGGCCTTGCCGACCTCGCCGACCTTGACGACAGTGCTGCCGTTGCGCTCGATCGGCTTGCTACGACCGCTCAGCACGTCGCTGAGACCCTGCTCGCGCAGGGCGCGGCGCTTCTCCTCGAGCGTGTCGGGGAGCTCATCCTTCAGTGCCTGCGGTTCGGCAGCGGCGGGTGCTGCTACCGGCAGTTTGGGCTGAGGCGCCGCCGAGGCGGACGGGCCGAAAGCCAGGCCTGTCGCCGTCAGTGAGAGCCCGAGCAGACCCACTGCGACTTTGCGCACGTGGTACCTCCGGTGTGAGGGAACCGGCCCCACGGGGGTGCGGGCCGGTGGGAGATCGATCCCACGAGCGGGACCATTGGTGAACATAGTTACTGCTGGGACGGGTGGGAAGATGAACGCGTCGATTTGTTGCAAGATTTTGTGGGGAATGCTTTCCACCGTCACATCTCGGGCGCATCGTCAGCCACGGTGACCAGCGGGCGGACCGGCCACCCCGGTTTGCAACGACACATCTCGATAGATGTGATCAATGTACGACAGTGGGGCCGGAGGCGTTTCCGCCACCGGCCCCACCAACCACTGTTATCGGCTAACGCTCAGCAGAGCGTCACTTCTTCACCGGGGTGACGAAGATCGTCGCGGACGAGTTGTCCTTCGCGGCCTTCTTGATGGTGAGCGACACGCCGTAGTTCACGCCCGCGTCACCGGGGTTGCCGGTGCCCAGCACGATCGCGCCGCCGCCCAGGGTCACGCCGTAGAACTCCGGCGCCGGGCTGCCGTCCGGGTGGGTGACCCGGGTGGTGTACGGCGCGTTGTTCCGCGACGGCACGACCACCGAGGCGTCGTTGTCCCGCGCGTACGGAGACCCGTCGCGCATCTCGATGCCCGGGTACCAGGTCTTGGCGTCGGTGAAGGACTTCACCGGCGCCTGCGCCTTGAACTTGGTGCAGTACGCGCTGTACGGCTCGTCCGCCGCCTCCAGGCACTCCGTGAAGGGGTACGTCTTCTGGAGCGTGAACGCGGCGTTCGCCGACTGCGGGCGGCTGGGCAGGTTGTCCGTCACCGACGGGTCCTTCTCGGCCGCCACGCCCGTGCGGCGGTACGGGTCGAAGTGCGAGTCGACGATGAGCAGCCCGCCCTTCGCGCCGTAGCTGGGCAGGGAGGTCATCTGCCCGGTGACGTGGTTGACGTCGCCGAGCGCGCTGTCCCGGTACCACACCAGCATGCCCGGCGCGTTGTACGAGATCCGGTCGACCTTCCACGCCTCGTGCGAGTAGATCGTGTCGTACGCGTACTTCAGGCCCTTGTCGAAGCCGTCGAAGTTGCGCCACTCGGCCAGGTAGAACTGCGCGTGCACCTCGGTGCCGCTGGAGACCTTCCAGCCGCCGCCGTTGGTGTCGACGAAGGTGCCGCCGGTGGCCGTCCAGCCGTTGGCGCCGCCCTCGACGTCGTCGCTCCACGTGGTGGCGCCGCCGCCGGTCACCGAGAAGTCGTCGACGAACCAGTTGCGCTCCTCGAACGCCTCGTCGGTGGCCTGGCGCAGACGCAGCTGCACGGTGGTCCCCGCGTACGCCGACAGGTCGACGTAGTCGTGGCGCCAGCCGTCGGTGCTGCCGGTCAGGCCGTACTTCTTGCCGCCGAAGTCGTTCATCCGGCCGTTCGGGTCCGGGTAGCCGTCGGGAGTGGTGACGACAGTGCCGCCCTCGTCGTACACCTTCTGCTCGGTCCAGGACGCGCCACCGTCGGTCGACAGCTCGACGAAGCCGTAGTCCCAGTCCTCCTCGATGATGTAGTTGTTCCACATCCAGAACTTCGCGTCCGCCGCGGCGGGCACGTCGACCGAGCGGCTCAGCTTGACGTCGGCCCAGCTCTGGTCGTTGTTGCTGTGCCACATCTTCGTGCCGCTGTGCGGCGTGGCAAGCGTCGTCACCTTGTCCGGCAGGTCGACCTTGATGCCGTCCTCGGAGTCGATGGGCGTACGTGAGGTCTGCCCGAGCTTCACCTCACGCGGGTTCGATCCGGGGCGGATGGTCAGCGGGTCGGCCCAGCCGAGCACCCACTTGTCCCAGATGCCCATGTGCGTGGGCAGCGCCTGGAAGATCTCGCCGGAGTGCGAGCCGGACGCCATCAGGTCCCAGAAGTCCACGTCGGAGTCGGCGTTGCCGGACGTGTCGTAGAGGTCCGGAAGGCCCAGGTCGTGGCCGAACTCGTGGGCGAAGACACCGACGCCGGCGTCCTCCGGCTGCACGATGTAGTTCGACGCCTTGAGGTTGGTGCCCGGGATCGTGTAACCACCGGCGACCGTGGAGGAGTGCGCCCAGACGGCGTACACGCCCTCGGCGCCACCGCCACGGGACTTGCCCTGGCCGGCGTGCACCAGCACGAGGTGGTCGATCACGCCGTCCGGCTCGAAGACGTTGCCGTCACCGTCGCGGTCGGCCTGGTCCTCGATGTCGTAGTCGGCCCACGGGAAGGTCGGGTCCTTCGCGACGAGCGCGTCGATCGCGTCGGTCGCCAGGCGGCCCGCGCCGGCCGGGTTGTCCGGGTGGCCGTTCATCGACTGCTCACGGCCGGGAACCCAGGCGCCGGTCTCGTCCTGGAAGCAGCGGTTGGCCGCGTACCAGCCCTCGGAGTGCGGCACGGTGATCCAGGGGCTGGACTGCCCCTCCACCGTGTACGCGTTCTTGGACATCTCCAGGTACATGTTGTGCATGGTGCGACCGGACAGGTCGATGCCCTTCTTGCCGTCCGGGCCCTTCAGGTCCTTGCGGACCCGCTCGGTGATGCCCTGCTTGCTGTAGAGCATCTTGTTGTAGTGCGACGGCGAGAAGTCCGGCACCCACATCGAGTTGTTGTCCTCGTGGGGCAGCCGCGACGGGTCCGGGATCTTGTTGTGCTTCGGCCCGTTCTGCACGGTGCCGGGCACGCAGGTGCGGTCCTCGAACACCGTCTTCGGGACCATCACGTCGGTGAAGTCGTCGTTGGCCTTGTCGTTGAACTCGACAAGCAGCGTCAACAGCTTCGCCGTCTGCGTGGTCGGCGCCTTCTTGAACTTGCGGGGGTTCTGGCCGGTCTTCAGCGACTTGGCCTCGTCCTTGGCCAGTTGCCGGGCGGTCACCGGGTTGCCCCGAGCGTGCTTCTGGTCGAACTCGCGCGCGGACTCCACGGCAGGGGTGTAGACGCCACCCTTGCCCTTCACCTCGCGGCCTGTGGTGTCCGGCTGCACCTCGGGCTCGGCGTAGTTGATGTAGTGCTCATCCGCGCCGATCACCGCCTGAGGCGTCGGGGACGACGACTGGGCCGCCGCGCTGCCCGTCACGGTCAGTGACGTGGCCGCGAGGGCGATGGCGGGCAACGCGACGAGTAGTCGTCGTCGCGCCCCGGACTGCGGTTTGTGGTTCATGCCGCTCCATTTCTCGGGCATGGGGAGGAGGAGGTGGAGTCGTCCGACCATCGATGTGACGAGTGTCGAATTCTTCCAACCTGCGTGAACCTAAATCACAACCGGCCGAAAGGACAGCGGGGGCCCACCGTCTGTGGCCGTTTAGCCGCTATCGGGTCAGCCGACCGACCGATGTGACAGCGGCGGGACGCTGCGGGCCGTACCCGTAAGAAATGACGGAGGGTGGCGGTCCGCACGGACCGCCACCCTCCGCTGTGTACACCTGCCGTCAGTCCTCGTCGGACTTGGCTCCGCTCATCCCCGAGGAGATCAGCTCCATCACCGACGAGTCCTGCAACGTGGTCACGTCACCGAGCGACCGGTTCTCCGCGACATCGCGCAGCAACCGGCGCATGATCTTGCCCGAGCGGGTCTTCGGCAACTCCGCCACCAGCATGATCTGCCGCGGCTTGGCGATCGGCCCGAGCGTCTTCGACACGTGGTTGCGCAGCTCGGCGATGAGCTGCTCACCCGCGTCGCCAGCGATGTCGGTGCTGCCGCGCGGGATGGCGAACGCGACGATGGCCTGCCCGGTGGTCGGGTCGGTCGCGCCCACCACCGCCGCCTCGGCCACCGACGGGTGCGACACGAGCGCCGACTCCACCTCGGTGGTCGAGATGTTGTGACCGGACACCAGCATCACGTCGTCGACCCGGCCGAGCAGCCAGATGTGCCCGTCGTCGTCCTTCTTGGCCCCGTCGCCGGCGAAGTACATGCCCTCGAACCGGCTCCAGTATGTCTCGATGAACCTGTTGTCGTCACCCCAGATGGTGCGCAGCATCGACGGCCACGGCTCGCGCAGCACCAGGTAACCGCCGCCACCGTTCGGCACCGACTGGCCCTGGTCGTCCACCACGTCGGCCACGATGCCCGGCAGCGGGGCCATCGCCGACCCGGGCTTGGTCGCGGTCACCCCCGGCAACGGGGAGATCATGATCGCGCCCGTCTCGGTCTGCCACCAGGTGTCGACGATGGGCAGCGCTCCGCCACCGATGAACTCCCTGTACCACATCCAGGCCTCGGGGTTGATCGGCTCGCCGACGCTGCCGAGCAGCCGCAGCGACGACAGGTCGTGGCCGGCGGGGATGTCCTCGCCCCACTTCATCATCGTGCGGATCAGCGTCGGAGCGGTGTACAGGATGCTGACCTTGTACTTCTCGACGATGTCCCAGAACCGGCCCTTGTGCGGGGTGTCCGGGGTGCCCTCGTACATCACCTGGGTGGCGCCGTTGGAGAGCGGGCCGTACACGATGTAGGAGTGCCCGGTGACCCAGCCGATGTCGGCGGTGCACCAGTAGACGTCCGTCTCCGGCTTGAGGTCGAAGACCGCGTGCGTCGTGTACGACGCCTGGGTGAGGTAGCCGCCGGTGGTGTGCAGGATGCCCTTCGGGCGGGCCGTGGTGCCGCTTGTGTAGAGGATGAACAGCGGGTGCTCGGCGTCGAACGGCTGCGCGGTGTGCTCGGCCGACGCGGTCTCCACCGTCTCGTGCCACCAGTGGTCCTTCGCCGACCACGCCACGTCCTCGCCGGTGCGGCGGACCACGAGCACGTGCTCCACCGACGGGCAGCTCGCCACCGCCTCGTCCACGGTCGGCTTCAGCGCCGACGGCTTGCCCCGCCGGTAGCCGCCATCCGCGGTGATCACCACCTTGGCGCTGGCGTCCTGGATCCGGTTGCTCAGCGAGTCGGCGGAGAAGCCGCCGAAGACCACGCTGTGCGCCGCGCCGATCCGGGCGCAGGCCAGCATCGCGACCGCCGCCTCCGGGATCATCGGCAGGTAGATCGCCACCCGGTCGCCGGCCGTGACACCCAGCTCGGTGAGCGTGTTCGCCGCCCGGCAGGTCAGCTCGTGCAGGTCGGCGTACGTGATGGTCCGGGTGTCGCCCGGCTCGCCCTCCCAGTGGATGGCGACCTTGTCGCCCCGGCCCGCCTCGACGTGCCGGTCCAGGCAGTTGTACGCCACGTTGAGCTGCCCACCGACGAACCACTTCGCGAACGGCGGGTTCGACCAGTCGAGTACCTCGTCCCACTTCTTCGACCAGGCCAGTCGGTCGGCCTGCTTCGCCCAGAACGCGAGGCGATCGGTCTCGGCCTCCGCGTACGCGTCAACCGTGACATTGGCGTGCGCGGCGAGTTCGGCCGGCGGGGGGAACTGGCGCGTCTCGTTCAGCAGATTGGCCAATGCCTCGCTCATGCCGTGACTCCTTCGTCCTCGGGTGACCTGCGTCTCGCTGGGCACGAGGGTAGTCCCGGGCCCTGCGGCAGGCGACCGCTGCCCGCCGCGTCGCGCCGAGCGGCCCTCACCACGCGCCCGACGGACCGGGTCGCCGCCAGTGGCACCTTGATCGACACGGGTTCCTTGAAATCGCGGTGTCCAGGCCAGGGGGACACCCCGACTTCAAGGAACCCGTGTTGACCTTGCCCGCGACGGGTGTCGGCCCGAACGGGGGCGCCTGGGCGGGTGGTGCGGGTCGCGCTGCGGCCGGGTGCGACCCGCCTGGCCGGGCCGGGTCGCTAGCGTGGCGGGGTGACCACCGACCCGCTCGCACCCCTGCTCGCGCTCGCCGACATCGCCGCCGCCGTCGAGCAGGCCCGCGAGCGGTTCGACCAGGCGCTCGGGCACCGTGCGCTGCGCCGGCACGGCGGGCAGGTCGCCGCCGAGGTGAGCCTGCGCTCGGCGGTGGCCAGCGCCGCCCTCGAAGGCGCCGTGCACGACCGCGAGGCGGTCCGCGCCGGCACCGTCACCGACCCGTTGCTGCAGGGGGCGCTGCGGGTCGCCGGGGCGCTGCCCGGCCTCAGTGAGCTCTGGCCGAAGGCCCCGCGACAGGCACTCGCGAAACTGCACGTGCTCGCCGCCCGCGACCTGGTGTCGGAGGCCGAGTTGGGCCGGCCGGTTGCCGATCCGGTGGTCGCCGCCCGACTGGACGGGCTGGCCGGGCTGGTCGCCGGCGGCAGCACTGTCTCACCGCTGGTGCTCGCCGCCGTCGTCCACGGTGAGTTGCTGAACCTGCGCCCGTTCGCCGGGCCGTCCGGCGTGGTGGCCCGTGGCGCCGCGCGGCTGGTGCTGCTTGCCAGCGGCCTCGACCCGCGCGGGCTGCTCGCCGTCGACGTCGGGCACCGGGAGCGGGAACCCGAGTACGTCGGCTCGGCCGGCGCCTTCGCCACCGGCACGCCGGACGGTCTGCGCTCCTGGCTGCGCCACTACCTGGCGGCGGTCGAGGTCGGCGCCGACCAGCTCACCGCCATCGGCGACGAGATCCTCGCCGCCGCCTGAGTGGCTGTCACTCCCGCCGTACCGCGCGGTTGACCTTGGCTTGCAGCGCTCGGCGGGCGATCGGCCCGAGGTCATCGACGATCTCCAGCAGCAGCGCGAGCTGGTCGAGCGCGGCCAACGCCTGGTCGGCGCCCGCCCGGTCCACCCCCTCGTAGAGTTCCAGCCCGATGAACGCGGCCGACACCGCGCGGGCCAGCCCGGGCACGTCGGCCACCTCGGCGAACGGTGACCCGGCGAGCAGCCTGCGCAGGACCGCCTCGATCTCGTCCACCCAGAGCTGGAGCGCCGCGGCCGTCGGCGCGGCCATCCGCTGGTCCGCCTGTGCCCCGGCCAGCATCTGGGCCAGGAAGCTGACGTTGCCGAGTTGGCGTTCCTCGTCGTGCAACGCCCGCCCGACGGCGAGCAGATCCCGCAGCGAGCCGGCCGAGGCCAACCGTGCCGACCAGTGCCGGACCCGCTCGGCCGTGCCGGTCCGGCAGGCCGCCGCGAGCAGGTCGTCGACGGTGCCGAAGTGGTAGAAGACGAGCGCCTGGTTCACCCCGGCGGCGGCCGCGATGGTACGGGCGGAGACGCCGGCGATGCCGTGCTCCCGGATGGCGGCGATGGTGCCGTCGAGGAGGCGTTGTTTGGTGTCGGACATGGCTCTCCTCGCGGGCGGGCCGGGTGCGGCGGTGCGATCATCGCATCGGTGACCAGTTGGGCGAGCCAGGCGACCCCGGGCAGTCGTAGGGTCCAGCCCAGCACCGCCCAGCCGAGGTGGACGTGTTCGAGTCCGCGGGCGACGGCGGCCACCCCCCGTTCCACGTGACCGTCGCCGCCCACGTACTCCGCCCGCCACAGCACGTGCTCGTGCTCCCGAGCGGGCCGGATCCGCAGCCCGACCGGGTGCCGGCGGGCCAGCATCCGCCAGGTGGCCGCGCAGGGCCCGCAGTCGTCGTCCAGCCAGAGCACCGCCGGTGGCCCGGCCCAGCACGGCCGCCAGCGGGGCCACCAGTCGCGCACCTGCTCCCGGTACGACCGCCAGGAGTCGCCGTACCGCGCCCGTAGATCGTGGTGCTCGTGCGGCCCGGCCACCGCCGCCCCGAACGCTCCCGTCGACAGCGCCGTGAGGGCCAGGGTGACGCTCCGGGTGGCCACGGCGGTGCACAGCAGCACCACCACCGCGCTGAGCTGCATCGGGTTGGCCAGGTAGGCGTACGGGCCGGTGGTGACCAGACGACGCGGCGGGTCCCACGGGTACGGCGTGCCACCGCCCCGGGCGGCGAACTCGGCGACGGCAGCCAACGCCGGCGTGGCGGCCAGCAGGGCCAGTTGCGCCACCACCAGCAGCCCGGTGCGGTTCAGCCCGGTCAGCCCCGCCCACGACCCGTCGCCGAACTCGAAGGCCAGGGTCGGCACGAACCAGAGCAGCAGGGCGGCGAACACGCCGACCTGGAGGAGCGTCCGCGTGCCCAGGTGCCGGCGGTCGGCGCAGAATCGACCGAGCAGTTGGGCGGGTAGGGCCACCACGAGCAGCCCGACCACCTCCCCGACGAGCCAGTGCGGCCCGAGGCGGACCAGCGGGTGCATTGCCGGCATCGCGACCGCGTCGACCCAGAGCAGCAGACCCAGCGCGACCGGCAGCGGCAGCACCCGGCGCAGCAGCACCGGCAGCGGACCCCAGAGGACGGCCCAGCCGATCCACAGGTCCACCGGCATCCCCCGGAACGCGCCGTCGACAGGCGTGAACGCGTACCACCCGGTCCGGCGGGCGACCTCGTGCAGCGCGGCGATGCCGATCCCGGCGGCCACGAACGCCAACAGCCCCGCGGCCCGGGAGGCCCGGTCCCGCACCCGGCCACCGACGGCGAGCACGGCGACAAGCGGCAGCGCCAGGCTCAGCCAGCGGGCGACTGTCACTCCAACGCCAGCATGTCGAGCAGGTGCCCGGCCCCGGCGCCGAGCAGCACCTGCTGCACCGGCCCGAAGTACCAGGACGGGTCCAGGCCCCGGGCGTAGTCGACCCGGACCCGGACCTCGGTGTGCCCCGGATCGATCGCCCGCCAGCTCAGCTCCGCGTGCCGCCAGGTGAACCAGCGCGCGGTGATGGAGCTGTCCTCGACGAAGCGGAAGCCGA
Source organism: Micromonospora sp. NPDC049175 (assembly GCF_043197345.1). NCBI lineage: Bacteria > Bacillati > Actinomycetota > Actinomycetes > Micromonosporales > Micromonosporaceae > Micromonospora > Micromonospora sp. NPDC049175. Next base: position 627,584 of record NZ_JBICSY010000002.1, read on the forward strand.
TCCGCCCCGGTGCGACGTCGTCCACCTCGGCGAGCAGGTGGCCCCCCGGACCGTGCGCGCTGCCGTGGTAGCCGAACATCCACCTGTCGCCGAGGCTGAGCCCGTCGCCACTGACCTGCCCCGGTGTGGGTACGCCCAGCAGCCGCAGCGGCGCGGAACGGACGGCGGTCGGGCGGGGGCCGGCGGCGAGGTGCTCGGCCACCCGGTCGACGGGGAGCCCGACGACCCTGGTCACCTCGACCGTCTGCTCGGGGTCGACCCGGCCGGCGATGCCGCTGCCCTCCAGACCGGGCAGGAGCAGCAGCGGCACGGCCGCGAACACGTACGGCCGATTGGCTTTCCGGAGGGCGTGGATCAGCGCGGTGGTGCCGTGCGCCACGGCGTAGACGAGCGGGGCGGCCAGGACGACGCAGATCGCGCCCTCGTGCAGCAGCACCCCCGCCAGCAGCAGGGCCATCGTGGTGGCCGTGAAGACCCTGCCGTGGGTCGTCTGGCGGGGGGTGAGCGCGAGGGCGGCGGCCAGCAGCACCGGGAGCGCCACGAAGAGCGCGGCGCTGTCGGCCCGGCCCTGATTGACCACCCCGACGAAGACGACCAGCCCGAAGAGCGTGATCAGGCCGGCCAGCACCCAGTTGGCGGCCGTCCGCTCGGCCGGCTGTTCCTCGTCGTCATGCGGCTGTTCCTCGTGGACCATGTGTGACCTCCCCGTTTGAGCGACCGCTCAAACGGAGCATACGACTGTTTGAGCGATCGCTCAAACGGGTTGTCGGCACGAGTGGGCACGGTGCGGGTGACGAGGGCGGCACCCACCGTCACGTCGGCGACACGTGCCGAGGCGAGGGAACCGCAGGAATGGTCGCGCAGCCCGGACCGGTCAGGCGGTGGCGGCGGCGCGGGTCCGGCGATGCCGGCCGTACCAGGCGATACCGATGGCCACCCCAACCCCGACCCCCAGGGCCGCGGCGGCCACCGGGACAGCGGGTCGTTCCCGCAGGCGACGGCCCAGCGGGATCGGGTGCCGGAACTCCAGCACCGGCCAGGCATTCTCCGAGGCCAGCTTGCGCAACTGCCGGTCCGGATTGACCACACTCGGGTGACCGACACACTCCAAGAGCGGACGATCGCTGTACGAGTCGGAGTAGGCGTACGAGTCGGCCAGGTCGTAACCCCGAACCGCCGCCAACTCGCCGACCGCCTCGACCTTGCTCGGGCCAGCCGCGTAGAACTCGACCTCGCCGCTGTACCTGCCGTCCCGAACCGTCATCCGGGTGGCGATCACGTCGGTGACCCCGAGCAGCTCGCCGATCGGCCGGACCATCTCCTCGCCGGACGCCGACACCAGCACCACGTCCCGCCCGGCGGCCTGGTGCTCCGCGATCAGGACAGCGGCTTCGGCGTACACATAGGGGTTGATCAGCTCATGCAGCGTCTCCGCGACGATCTGGCGGACCTGCTCCACCTGCCAGCCCTTGCAGAGCGCGGCCAGGTAGTCCCGTGTTCGGGCCATGGTCTGCTCGTCGGTGCCGCCCAGCCGGAACATCAGCTGCGCGTACGCCGACTTGACCACGTCACGCCGGGTGATCAGCCCGTCCCGGTAGAACGGCCGACCGAACGCCAGGGCGCTCGACTTGGCGATGACGGTCTTGTCCAGATCGAAGAAAGCGGCACTTCGGCCCACGGCGCGAAAGTCTAGCCGGATGGTCTATCGTCGGCGGGTGCCCGGGGTCAGGCCACCCTTCAGACCTGCGGGCTGGCACCGCAAATCCCGCTTCGCGTGATCACGGTCACACTCCGCGAGGAGATTTTCGCAGTGAGTGGGGTCGGCACCACTCGACGTGACGGGTCCGCTCAGGCAGACTTGTCCGTACGACGCGCTTTCACATCCCCGAAACAGACAAAGACCCTCAGCGGTTGCACCCCCCGTGGCCGCTGAGTGGTTCGGCTCGACCCCCCCGGAGCCGAACCTTCGACGACCCCCGTCTCCCCCCGACGGGGGTCGTCCCTTGTCCGGGAGCGCTTCCGACCAGGCGAAGGCCTGCCGCGCGGGCCGGCCGGTCGAGGCGAAAGCTGCCGCCCCGGATCCAGTGGCGCCGCGACCGCTCGCACCCTCCTCATCGCGGGGCTGCTCGCCCAGACCGGATCGACAACAAACCTGGCCACTCAACCGCGGTAGCCGCGTCCACCCGGCTGAGATTCCCGCCGCTCTTCGACGATCAGCCCGCCGAAGACCGTCACCGGCGGCACCGAGCTGCCGACGATCAGCACGAGTCCGAGTCCGGCAAGGACCCACGCCCGCCCCACGATTGGCTGCCTTCTGGCGCGCAGCCACAGCCACACCGCAACGGGGTAGGCGATCAGCGCCGGCGCTCCGATCGCGAGGCTGGGAGCAAGGTCTGAGCCTCCTATGGTGCCAGTGAGCACGAACAGTGCCGCGGACGGCAGGGCGCAGATGCCGAGCACGCACATGGCGATGAACAGCAGTGTGCTGGGCATCCGCAATGGCCGGGCATCTTCCATCCGGCGACCGTACCGAATTGATGCCTCCTGAACCGCGCGCGATCACCGCCGCTGATTCCAGGTCGGGGGCTCGCTCGCCTCACCCGCTAGTGCCGTCCCTGTCCACCTGGACACCGCTGCGCAGCAGCCCGACGAGCCGTTGGGCGTGTGCCGCATTGGTGCCGGTGAGAGCGGCACCGCTGCCGATGGCCAGCAGATCGGTCACGGTGAGATCGGGTCGTACGGCGCCGGCGTCCTGTGCGCGCCGCAGCAGGTTGGTCGCCGTGGAGCGCATCGACTCATGCCACTTGTCGAACATTCCGGTCCGGCGGGCGCCGGGGCCTTCGGTGGCGGCGAGGGCGAGCGCGCGTTTCGTCGCGACGTGGATGACGAACGCGTCCAGCCAGGTGAAGAGTGCGTCTGCGGGCGACGGGTCGCCGAGCAGGTCGGCGCCCTGTCGGCACAGCGCCGCTACCTCGTCGGCATAGACGGCGACGAGCAGGTCGCCCCGGGTCGGGAAGTGCCGGTAGAGGGTCGCATTGCCGACGCCGGCCCGCCGCGCCACCTCGTCGAGGGCGACCTCGGACCCGGACTCGTCGACCAGTTCGCGCGCCGCGGCGAGCAGCCGCTCGGCGTTGCGTGTGGCGTCCGCCCTGCGCCCATGCCCGGGAATCGCCGGCTTGTCCGCGTTCGACGCCATCCGCAACTCCAGGTTTGCCAAGTGGGGAAATCCCCGCTTAGAGTACCAAGCCTAAGTGGGGAGCTTTCCGGTTAGAGCCAGTGGAGGACGCCATGACGCTGACCGCCGAGGACCGCGCGGCCATCACGGACCTGATCAACCGGCACGGCCACCTGACCGACAGCGGCGAGTTCGACCGGATGCACGAGCTGTTCACCGCGGACGTGGCCTATGACGTCACCGACCTTGGCGGCGGGGTGCTCACCGGGCTGGCAATGCTGAAGGACGCCGCGCTGGCCCTGGGTGAGGGGAACCCCGTCGCTCACCACGTCACAAACATCGTGCTCACCGAACTAGCCGACGACCGCGTGCACGCACTGTCGAAGGGCATCGGCATCAACGCGGACGGCACCATCGGCAGCGTGACCTATGAGGACACGATCGTGCGCGGCGACAGCGGGTGGCGCATCAGCCACCGCACGGTCCGTGCCCGGCGAGTCCCCCTGACGCGCTGACTGCTCTCCCCCGGACGTTCCTCTGGGCTTGGTCAGGTCCGGGAAGGAGCCGACGTCAGCCGGTGGGTGAGTTCGTCGAGGCACGCGGTGAGGTCGGCGGCGGTCGACATGTCGTAGTGGGTGCTGATGGCGGTGCCTGCGGAAAGATAGGCGAGGTCAAGTTCGGCTTCGGCGAAGTCATCAAGGTCTAGTTCCATCACGGCGCTGATGCTGGAGCGGCAGCGGCCGGCTCTGGCTAGTCCGTGAGGAAGATGCCGGTCATGCCCACGGCGGCGAGGACGACTGCGGCGGCGAGCACGAAGCGCCTCGGCCGCGGTTCTCGCATGACGTACGTGGCCAGGCCGAACGCGCCACCCAGGATCGAGATCGCGTACCAGGGGAACGTCGTCGGCGTGGGTTGGTCGATGAAGATCATCCAGGTGGCCATGACCGCGACGAAGATCGTGGCGTACGCGATGCTCTGCCGCAGGTTCCGATACGCGCTGTGCTGTAAACGGGCGACCGAAACGCGGTAAGCCTCCACCGCCGCGGCGCGTTCCTCCTCGCTGACCGGTCGTTGCTGGCACCAACTGCCATTCCTACGGCCCTGGCTCATGGCCGCGAAGGTACAACGGCTGTCACAGGTCCCGGCCGGCAGCGACCGTGTCGCTCCTGAAGAACGCTTACCGCTCTGGCTACCGCTCGCTGTCGCCGACGCCGCACACGGCACATCGTTCGCGGCGGCGAAGGTGATAGGCGTAGGCGGCGACCCCGAGCGCGGCGGCCCATATCGGCCACAGCACGTGAATGCCGACCAACCACGGCTGCGCCCCGAGTTCGCCGAAGAAGATGTCGGTGTTGCTGACCAGACCCAGCCCGGCCGACATGACGAGCGCGGCAACCACAATGGCCGGGATCACGGCCAGGCGCACCGGCACCGGCCTCCCGCCGAGCCGTACGACCCACCGAGGGAACACCTCTCCCCACCGCTGCACAAGCCCCAACGTCAGCCCCGCCCCCACCACGGCGAAGGTGGCCAGGGCACCACCACGCCACCGTCCGTCGGTCTCCAGCAGGTGCCGCATCGCGGCGTCACTGATACCAAGGGGAACACCGACCATCCACGCGTACCGGGTAGCCGCGAACAGCAACGGCACGGTGACCGCGACGCCGGTCGCCCATCGACCCACGGCGGCCGCGTCAAAAGATGATCCGGTACGGGTGTGTGCCCGGCCGCACGAGACGCAGGCGCCCCGACTGTCGCGCTGTCAGCGCACCAACCGGATGGCCACCAGCAGTCCCGCGGAGACGCTGACGCCCTGCCAGGCGATCGTCGTGGTCACGATCGAGCTGTAGTCGACGTCCGGCCAGCCGAAGGGCGCGCCCAGTACGAGCATCGGCAGGTAGGCGACCAGGGCCAGGAGCCGAATGTCGGGCACCACGAACAGCATGACGACCACCGCCCCATACCCCGTTACGAGAATGGCGGCCCGAGCGACACCACCTGGACGCGCGGCGCGACGCCCCGCCGTCGCGAGCATGATCAGCATCGCGCCGATCAGGATGCCTGCCAGTAGTGCCGCACCGACTCCCGGCGGAACGGCCCGGATCAGCGACATGTCGTCGACCGGGTCGTTCGGTCCGAACGGGTAGCCCTTCCCGGTTGCCGCGCAGATGAGCGTCAGCACGGCCAGACCACCGGTGGCGATCACGGCGGCTTCGCCGTACCGGTCCCGGTTCCGGACCCGGTCGGAGCGGTTCGCCGCCGTCACAGCGTGGCCCCGGCGATCGCGGGGTGCTGGCCGCCGGGTCGACGTTCCAGGAGATGCAGGACGGCGGTGATCGCCAGGGCCGCTCCGGCGAGCAGCGCGCCCAACTGGGTGAGCCCGTTCAGTGCGGTGACGTTGTCCGACTCCGGCGCGCCGAGGACCACCGCCAGGAGGGTCAGCATCGCGTACCCGAACATCGCGCCCGTGCCGACCCAGGTGAGCGCCAACCCCACGCGCGCCGCCGTGCGACTACCGGCGGTCGGCTGGCGCAGCATGAGCAGCACGCCGGCGGCAGCGGACGCCGCCATCACCGCGTTCACCACCTCACCCGACCGAGCCGTGTACTCCCAACCCTCCTGGTAGGCGCCCACGAACGCGCCCTCCGCGCCGAACGCCATCACCAGGTGCGCGACAGCGATAGCCGCAGCGGCCGCGCCACCTGCGCGGGCAAGCACCACCTGTAGGCCACGGGTCGCGCCGGACCCGCTGGCCGACGGCCGGTCGAACAGGTACGACCAGCGCGACCCCGCGTACCCGAGGAAGGCGGCAGACAACAGCACGCCCTGCAACGCGAACGACGTGTAGACCACCACATAGGTCCAGGGGGCCACGAGGCCACCGGTGAGACTCACCTCGCGGCCACCTGTCACCGTGCCGGCCAGCGCGCCGTTGACCACCTCGATCACTGCTGGGGTCAGCAGCCCGATGCCGACCCAGACCGGCGCCAGCACCAGCCACGCCGGCAGCCGCAGCCCCCAGCGGTGCGTGAACGCCACCGCGACAAGGATCGCCACGACGTCCATCACCGCGGTGACGATGTTCGGTGCGACGAAGTCCGCGCCACGCGCCGGGGAACCCTCCGGCACACCGACCATCACCCCGCCAATCCACAACACCTTCAGAACCAGGTACGGCAGCACCGCGACGACCACCCCGTAGCCGATCACCATCCGGGTCACCCGCGCACGCCGCGCTCGGTCGACGACCAGCCCGTCCGGACCGGGGCCACGCGACACCACATCGACAGTCATAGGCCGATGGTCCGGGCCGACGGGGCGCCGCTCCTCCCCAGTAGAGGCCAGTGCCTTCCCTCAAGCGGGGGAGCGTCGACTGCCGGCATCCCGCGCTGATGCCCTGCCAGTCGATCGCCGTGGTCACGATCGAGCGGTATCCGACGCCCGCAATCCACGTGATCGAACATGACCTCGCTTCGGAAAGCGGTCCGGAGTGGAGCTACGCGCTGCCACCGTCTCGCTGAATCATGACGAATATCCACTTTCGGCAAACGGGTATATGTGGCTAAACAGACTTCAAGGTTTTAATCGGTCGAATACGCTGCACTTCGCCGTGAAGTATCGGTAAGTCACTGCCAAGTAGCTCTGGGTGTGTCCGGAGTGGCTCTCTGGAGGGGTCATGAACAACGACCGACGGCTGCAGCGCGCCCTCAAGCATGGCCGCGCCGCGTCAGGGCTGAGTTCTGCCCTGCTGATAGTCGGGATGACGGGCGGGCCCGCAGCCGCAGCGCAACCCGAGGAAGTGACGTCCTCCGCCCGGGGCGCGCACATCGGTACGCCCGGTCCGCTCGGCCAGTACGGCGGGTGGCCGTTGTCCTGGTCGACCGTCCGCCTGGACGCCGATGGACCTGACTCGTCGGACCAGCACCCTGACACGCCAACGGACTGTGGCCCGCAGGGCTGGCAGGGCCCGTGGGGTGGAAAGGACGGGGGCAAGCACCCGTACGACTCGCATGGCGGCAAGGGCACTCAAGGCCCCCAGGGCGACACCGGTGCTCAGGGCCCGCAGGGTGACGTGGGCGCACAAGGTTTCCAGGGTGCTCGGGGCAACACCGGCGCTCAAGGCGAGACCGGCGCCTCAGGTGCGCAGGGCGATGCGGGTGCTCAAGGCGCGCAGGGCAACGTCGGTGCTCAAGGTGCGCAGGGCGATGCGGGTGCTCAAGGCGCGCAGGGCAACGTCGGTGCTCAAGGCGCCCAAGGCGATGCCGGTGCTCAGGGCGTGCAGGGTGTGGCCGGTACTCAGGGCGCTCAGGGTTTCCAGGGTGCGAACGGTGATGTAGGCGCTCGGGGTGCTGTTGGGGCGCAGGGTGAGGCCGGTGTTCAGGGTGCTCAAGGGGCACAGGGCGACGCCGGTGTTCAAGGTGCTCAGGGTGATGCTGGCGTTCAGGGTGCCCAAGGTTTCCAGGGTGCCGTAGGTGCTCAAGGCGAGGCGGGGGTTCAGGGCGCTCAAGGTGCTCAGGGCGTGCAGGGCGAGGCCGGCGTTCAGGGTGCGCAGGGTTTCCAGGGTGTGCAAGGCGATGCTGGCGCGCAGGGAGCGCAGGGCGAGGCCGGCGCTCAGGGCGCACAGGGTGCTGAAGGTCTACAGGGCGCGCAGGGCGCTGAAGGTCTACAGGGTGCGCAGGGCGCTGCAGGTCTCCAGGGTGCGCAGGGCGATGCTGGCGCTCAGGGCTCTCAAGGTGCGCAGGGCGAGGTCGGGGTTCAGGGTGCTCAAGGTTTTCAGGGCGACGTAGGCGCTCAAGGTGCTCAGGGCGTACAGGGCGAGGTCGGCGTTCAGGGCGCGCAAGGCGCT
>NZ_JBICSY010000002.1:635703-636635 GCF_043197345.1 Micromonospora sp. NPDC049175
TGAAGGTCTCCAGGGTGCGCAGGGCAATGCTGGTGCTCAAGGTGCTCAAGGAGCGCAGGGCGGCGCTGGAGTTCAGGGCGCTCAAGGTTTTCAGGGTGACGTAGGCGCTCAAGGTGCTCAGGGCGTGCAGGGCGACGCCGGCGTTCAGGGCGCGCAGGGCGCTGAAGGTCTCCAGGGTGCGCAGGGCAATGCTGGTGCTCAAGGTGCTCAAGGAGCGCAGGGCGGCGCTGGAGTTCAGGGCGCTCAAGGTTTTCAGGGCGAGGTCGGCGCGCAGGGCGTTCAAGGCGCGCAGGGCGAGGTCGGCGTCCAGGGTCCCCAGGGTGCTGAAGGTGCACAGGGTGCTCAGGGCGTGCAGGGCGAGGTCGGCGTTCAAGGTGCGCAGGGCGAGGTCGGCGTTCAAGGTGCGCAGGGCGTTGCTGGCGTTCAGGGTGCTCAAGGTTTTCAGGGTGCTCAGGGTGACGTAGGCGCTCCCGGTGAGGCAGGGGTTCAGGGCGCTCAAGGTGCTCAGGGAGTCGCCGGTGTTCAAGGCGCTCAAGGTTTCCAGGGTGCTCAGGGCGTGCAGGGCGAGGTCGGCGTTCAAGGTGCGCAAGGCGTTGCTGGAGTTCAGGGTGCTCAAGGTTTTCAGGGTGCTCAGGGTGACGTAGGCGCTCCCGGTGAGGCGGGGGTTCAGGGCGCTCAAGGTGCTCAGGGCGAGACCGGCGCGCAGGGGACTCAGGGCGCGCAGGGGACTCAGGGCGCGCAGGGTGATGCTGGCGTTCAGGGTGCTCAAGGTTTTCAGGGTGCGCAGGGCAACACCGGTGTTCAGGGCGCTCAGGGTGATGCTGGCGTTCAGGGTGCTCAAGGTGCTCAGGGAGTCGCCGGTGTTCAAGGCGCTCAAGGTTTCCAGGGTGCTCAGGGCGTGCAGGGCGAGGTCGGCGTTCAAGGTGCGCAAG
>NZ_JBICSY010000002.1:636733-637323 GCF_043197345.1 Micromonospora sp. NPDC049175
GCGGGGGTTCAGGGCGCTCAAGGTGCTCAGGGCGAGACCGGCGCGCAGGGGACTCAGGGCGCGCAGGGGACTCAGGGCGCGCAGGGTGATGCTGGAATTCAAGGTGCCCAAGGTGCTCAGGGAGTCGCCGGGGTTCAAGGCGCTCAAGGTTTCCAGGGCGCTCAGGGCGCGCAGGGCGAGACCGGCGTTCAAGGTGCGCAAGGCGTTGCTGGCGTTCAGGGTGCTCAAGGTGTCCAGGGCGAGACCGGCGCGCAGGGCGTTCAAGGTGCGCAGGGCGATGCTGGCGTTCAGGGCGCGCAGGGTGCGCAGGGCGACGCCGGCGCGCAGGGCGCTCAGGGTGGTCAGGGCGACGCCGGGGTCCAGGGTGCTCAAGGTCTGCAGGGTGCGCAGGGCGACGCCGGCGCGCAGGGCGCTCAGGGTGGTCAGGGCGACGCCGGGGTCCAGGGCGCTCAAGGTCTGCAGGGTGCGCAGGGCGACGCCGGGGTTCAGGGCGCTCAGGGTGCGCAGGGCGACGCCGGCGCGCAGGGCGCTCAGGGTGGTCAGGGCGACGCCGGGGTCCAGGGCGCTCAAGGTCTGCAGGGTGCGCAGGG
>NZ_JBICSY010000002.1:637422-755004 GCF_043197345.1 Micromonospora sp. NPDC049175
GCGACGCCGGGGTCCAGGGCGCTCAAGGTCTGCAGGGCGTGCAGGGCGATGCCGGCGCTCAGGGCGCTCAAGGTGCGCAGGGCAACACCGGTGCCCAGGGTGCGCAGGGCAACGCGGGTGCGCAGGGATTTCAGGGTTTCCAGGGTGCGCAGGGTGATACTGGCGCTCAAGGCGCGCAGGGAGTTCAGGGCATCACAGGTGCCCAGGGCTTGCAGGGTGCGCAAGGGCCTCAGGGCGACACCGGCGCTCAAGGCGGGATTGGCGCCCAGGGTTTCCAAGGCGCTCAGGGAGCCCAGGGTGCCCAGGGCGACGCGGGCACCCAAGGTGCGCAGGGCGCGACAGGTGCCCAGGGGATCCAGGGTGCCCAGGGCGACACGGGCACTCAGGGCGCTCAGGGTTTCCAGGGCGTAGCAGGACCGCAGGGTGCCACTGGCGCCCAGGGCGCACAGGGACTAGCGGGTAACGGAATCCAGGGCGCCTACATTCAGGGCCCGCTGACCGTGATCGCGGACACTCCGGTGAACTTCGGCTGCGATCCCGGAGACATCGCCGTCGGAACCGGATACCAACTTTCCGGCGCGGGCGTAAACCCAGTGCTGATCCAGCCGCTTTCGACAAGCGGTTATCAGTTCACGTTCACCGGCGGGGGCGCGGACATCTGGGTGTCCTGCATTGAACTCGGCGCGCCGGTGCCGTTCGGTCAGGCCGGCAGCCCGTCGGGCCGGGCGGCGGCCAACAGTAGCAATTCCGACCGGCCGAACAGCGAGTCGGGCCGCCCCGTTACCGTCACGGAGGAAAAATGAGTACGCGTCAGATTTTCGGATCACTTGCCTGTGGTGCGGTCCTGTTGACCGGAGTCGCGGCATGCAGTGAGAAACCTGCCGAGAAGCCGCAGACGAGCAACTCGGGCGACAGCGACAAGGCGAAGGTCGATGCCTCCGCCGGGACCGCTCCGGCGGACCTGTTGAAGCTCGGGGTCGAGCAGGGTCAGGCCGGCAACTTCGAGGCGGCGAAGACCACCTTCGAGAAGGTGTTGGCGACCGAGGCCGACAACAAGTTCGCGTGGTTCAATTTGGGCTTCATCGCCCAGTCGCGTAACCAGCCCGACGAGGCGGTCAACAACTACGACAAGGCATTGGCGGCCGACGGCAACTACAAGCCCGCCCTTTTCAACAAGGCGATCGCGCTGGAAGGCAAAGCTCCGACCAGTTCGATCGACATCTACCGCAAGGTGGTGTCGATCGACAACAAGTCGTCAACCGCATACCTTCGGTTGGGTATTCTGCTGTCCCAGACCGGCGACGACCGGGCGGCGCGGGACGCCTTCAAGGCCGCGGTCCGACTGGACAAGGGGCTCACCTCTTCCGTTCCGGCAAAGTACCGCGCGGCCCCGACCGCTCGGTCCTCGACTCCGGCGGGTAGGTGAGTGGTTCAATGCACACACCGCGCGTGACGGTATTCACGGGAAGCAACCGTACCCGTTTCATCGACGAATGCTTCCGCTCGCTGGCTGCGCAAACTTTCACCGATTGGGAATGGGTGGTCATTCTCAACCAGGGGTCTCGTTGGCGGCCAGAGAGGCACGACGATCGGATTCGGCTCGTCGTCCAGGACAATCTGGACGGCGTTGGCGCCGTGAAGGGGTACGCCTGCGCTGAGGCCGCCGGGGACATACTGGTCGAGCTTGACGACGACGACCTGCTCAGCAGCGACTGTCTGCAAGAGATCGTCGACGCCTTCGACGCCAACCCGGAGGTGGGGTTCGTCTACAGCGACACCGCGCAGATCCAGGAGGACGGCGGCCGCTGTGAAGACCGTTTCTCGAGTTCGTTCGGCTGGCGGCACTACGACGAGAAGGTCGACGGCCGCGAGGTGCTGGTCTGTCGGGCGTTGCCGCCGACACCCCACAACGTGAGCTACATCTGGTACGCACCGAACCACGTGCGCGCCTTCCGCCGGGACATCTACGAGAAGGTCGGCGGATACGACGAGTCGCTCGATGTCGCGGACGATGCCGACCTCATGGCTCGGATGTATCAGGTGAGCGAGTTCCATCACATCCAGAAATGCCTCTACCTGCAACGCATGCATGCCAAGAACACGCAGCGCATTCCGGATGTCAACGCCCGCATCCAGCAGCGTACGGTGGAGATCTACGACCGGAACATTCAGCAGAACGCCTTGGCCTGGTCACGGCGACAGGGGCTCCTGGCGCTGGATCTGGGGGCCGCCCACAACAAGCCGGAAGGCTATCTCGGTCTGGATTACCACGACGGGTCGAGCGTCGACATGATCTGCGACATTACCAAGGGAGTCGATCTACCGGACGGTAGCGTCGGAGTCATTCGGGCCGTCGACTTCCTGGAGCACATCCCGGACAAGATCGCGCTGTTCAATGAGCTCTACCGGTTGCTCGCACCGAACGGGATGCTGTTGTCGCTGACGCCCAGCTCGGACGGCCGAGGTGCCTACCAGGACCCGACGCATGTGGCGTTCTACAACGAAAACTCGTTCTGGTACTTCACGGACGCCAACTATTCTCGGTACGTACCCGAAATCAAGTGCCGCTTCCAGACGTCGCGTCTGGTCACGTATTTTCCGAGCGAATGGCACAAGACGCACAACATTTCGTACGTGTCCGCGAATCTCATCGCGATCAAGGATGACGCCCTGCGTAACGGCGGCCCGCTGAACATATGAGCGTCGGGCTGACCACGTCGCCGTCGCCTGGATCTCGACATCTGCCGGGTCGGCGTCGGAGGTCGGCTCGCTGCCGCCGGCGCGGGTCCGTCCGTGCCAGACGATCATCCATCCGCATCGACCACGTCGACGGGCCGCTCCCGAAAAGGGAGCGGCCTCGTTTGCGTTGCCGAGCAGCTCGTGCGGTGACGGACAGGCCGCGCGCGTAGCAGATCAACTGGCGCGGCGGGCGTTGTCCACAGCCCGCGTGGTTGTCCACAGGTGACGTGGTCGGGGCGGCTTGCGGGGCGGTTTCCGAGCAGGGTCGGCGGCATACCAGAGCCCGACCGCTGGAGGCCGCGATGCCATCCCGTACCTCGGTTCCGCCGATCCGCCGGCTTCCGCTGGTGGTCACCGGCGACCACGATCTGCTCGATGATCTGCTCCGACTCGCCGCCGCCGGCGGGGCCGAGGTGGAGCTCGCCCGCGACCCGGCGGCCGCCCGTACTCGCTGGCAGCCAGCTCCGCTTGTGTTGCTCGGCGCCGACCAGGCCCAGTCGTGTCTGCGTGCCCGGTTGCCACAGCGGCCCCGGCTGGTGCTCGTCGGCCGAGCCGGTCAGCTCGACCCCGGTTGGCAGATTGCCGAGCTGATCGGGGCCGAGCACATCGCCATGCTGCCCACCGCCGAGCCGTGGTTGGTGGATCGATTCGCCGAGCAGGGCGCGGACCGCCCCGGCGAGGCCGGCGCCCGGATCGTCGCGGTGCTCGGCGGTCGGGGCGGTGCCGGGGCGAGCGTGCTCGCTGGTGGCCTCGCCGTGACTGCCGCTCGGTCCCGGTTGCGCACGCTGCTCGTCGACGCGGATCCGCTCGGGGGCGGCCTCGACCTGGTGTTGGGCTGGGAGCAGTTGGAGGGACTGCGCTGGCCGTCGCTCACCAGCGCCGACGGGCGAGTGGACGCCCCGGCGTTGGTGCAGGCCCTGCCCAACAGGGGTGATCTGGTGGTGCTGTCCTGGGATCGCGGCGAGATGCTGGCGTTGCCAGCGGCGGCGATGGCGGCGACCGTCGACGCCGCTCGGCGTGGTCGGGACTTCGTGGTCGTCGACGTGCCTCGACAGTTGGACGACGCCGCGGTGGTGGCGTTGCAGGCGGCGGACCAGGCGTTCGTCGTCGTCCCCGCCGAGTTGCGTGCCACCGCCGCGGCCGCTCGCGTGGTGGCCGCGGCTGCCCCGCACTGCGCCGCGCTCTCGGTGGTGGTGCGCGGGCCCGCTCCGGGTCGACTACGCGCCACCGAGGTGGCACGGGCCCTTGGCCTGCCGCTGGCTGGCGCGCTGCGCCCCGAGCCGGGTCTGTGCCGTGGGCTGGAACGAGGCGAGGCGCCTGCTGCTGCGGGGAAAGGCCCGCTGGCCGCACTCTGCCAGCGGATCGTCACCGACCTGACCGGTGTCCCGGCGACGGGTGCGGCATGACCGGCCGGCCGCAGGACGGCACCCTCGCCGCCCGGGTGCGGCAGCGGATCGCCGCCGCCACCACCCCGGTCACCGCGGCGGCGATCGTCTCCGCCGTACGGGCCGAGCCAACCGCCGCGGTGCTCGGCGACAACGCCGTGCTGCGGATAGCCGACCGGGTGCACGACGACCTCGTCGGCGCCGGGCCGCTGGCCCCTCTGCTCGCCGACCCGGAGGTCACCGACGTCCTCGTCAACGGGACCCGCGTCTGGGTCGACCGTGGTGCGGGGTTGCAGCAGGTCGCGGTCCCGTTCGGCTCGATCGAGGACGTCCGTCGGTTGGCGCAGCGTCTGATCGCCAGCGCCGGCCGGCGGCTCGACGACGGTTCCCCGTACGCGGACGCCCGGCTCCCCGACGGCACCCGACTGCACGCCGTGCTGCCGCCGGTGGCGACCGAGGGCCCCTACCTGTCCCTGCGGACCTTCCGACACCGGCCGTTCACTCTCGACGAGCTGGTCCGCCACGGGACCGTGCCGCGACCGGTGGCACCGCTGCTCGCCGCCGTCGTGGCTGCCCGCCTGGCGTACCTGGTCACCGGGGGCACGGGGTCGGGCAAGACGACCCTGCTCAACACGCTGTTGGGGATGGTTCCCGCCACCGAGCGGATCGTGCTTGTGGAAGACGCCGCCGAGCTGCGTCCGGGGCACCCGCACGTGGTCGGGCTCCAGGCGCGTACCGCCAATGTGGAGGGTTCGGGCGCGGTCAGCCTCGGCGACCTGGTCCGGCAGGCGTTGCGGATGCGTCCGGACCGCCTGGTGGTCGGGGAGTGCCGGGGCGGTGAGGTGGTCGATTTGCTCGCGGCGCTCAACACCGGCCACGACGGGGGCGCGGGCACCTTGCACGCCAACTCCCCGTCCGACGTTCCGGCCCGGCTGGAGGCGCTGGGCATGCTGGGTGGGCTGCCGCGCGCCGCACTGCACGCCCAGGTGGCCGCCGCGTTGCAGGTGTTGTTCCAGGTGCGGCGTGGCGACCAGGGGCGCGTCCTGGAGTCGATCTGCCTGCTCCTGCCCGACGGACCGGATCGGTTGGTGACGGTGGTGCCCGCCTGGGTACGCGGCAGTGGCCTCGGGATGGCCGCCCGCGCACTGGGTGCGCTGCTCCGGCAGCGCGGGGTGGCGGTGCCGCCGATCCTCAGCGAGCCGTGGCCCGGATCGGCAGGTCCGGCATGACCGGGCCGACGATGCTGGTGGCGGCGCTGTTGCTGGTCGCCGCGGCCCTGGTGGCGTGGCCCGTGCGCAGCATCCGCGCGCGCCGACGACGGGTGCTGACGACGGGACGGGGGAGTGGCGGCGCCGATCCCAACGACGCGCTTCTGGAGTGGATTCGGGAACTCGGCCGCACGCCGGACGGGCCGATCGACGGGCCCGACGACCCACCGATTCCGGGTGACGCGATCGGCATTCCGTGCCGGCCGTGGACCACAGCGGGTCGCAGCGGCAGGCCGACCGCGCTCGGCTGGCCCAGCCGGGACGTCACCGGCGGCACGGGTTGGCCCGGGGCGACGGGCGGGTCGGTGGGATCCGCCCGCCCCGTGGGCCCCACACGTCCGCCGACCCGTCGGGATCCCCGCCGCCCGGCCGCCACCACCGGGTACGAGTCCAGGCTCCCGGATGCCGAAGGACGGGGTGGCACATCCGTGGCCGAGATGACGATCGACGGCGACGTGGGGGCGGACCGCCGGGACGACGCCCCCGGTGCGGTGACGACAGTTGGGTGGGGCGCCACGGCGGACAGTCCGGGCAGCACGGTGACGGCCGGGGGAGGCGGGGGTGCCGTTCGCCGGGCCGACCGGCTCGTCGAGTCGACCGATGCCCCGACCGTGGCTGGGCGGACAGGGATTCCACGGTCGTCGAGGCGGGCGCTGCCGCTGGTCGGCCTGCTGGCCGGTGGCGTGGGTGCGGTGGTCGGCGGTCCGGTCGCGGCGGTCGCGTTGGGCGGGTACGCCGCACTGGCCGGGCGGGCCGTGTTGCGCTGGCGAGTGAACCGGGGTGCCGAGCGAAGGCGGCGACGCGGACTGGACCAACTGTGTGGCCTCGCGGCGGACCTCCGGGCCGGCCTGCCCGTGCAGCACGCGCTCGAGGCCGCCACCGATCGGTGGGACGGGTCCGACCGGCTGCGTCAGCTGACGGCAGCAGCGGTGCGACTGGCCGACCGGACGGGCGCGCCGCTGGCGGAACTCGTCGAGCGGATCGAGGCCGACGCTCGGGCGACCGACCGGGGCCTGGCTGCCGCGGCGGCCCAGGCGGCAGGTGCCCGGGCCACGGCCTGGTTGTTGGCCGCGTTGCCGGTGGGCGGGATCCTGCTCGGCTACGGGATTGGCGTCGACCCGGTGGCGGTGCTGCTGCACAGCGGCGTCGGCGGAGTCTGTGCGGTCGTCGCGGTCGCCCTGCAGGTCGTGGGCCTCCTCTGGACGGAACGGCTGGGCGCGACGCCGGGGCGGGTCGGATGATGTCGCGAAGTCCGGCGAGCCGACGCAGCCCAGCCGCTGGGCGGCGGCCGGACGCGATCCGCCTCGCCGCGGCGCTGGGCGGGCTCGCCGTCGCCGTGGTCGCCGAGGGCTGGCTGGGGTTGCTCGGTGCGGTCCCCACCGCGTTCCTGTTGGATTTTCTGCTGCGGCGGATCGAGTCACCGGGCGTGCGCCGGCGGCGGCTGCAGGAGGCCGTCGACCTACCGCTCGCCGTCGACCTGCTGGCCGCCGCGATGCGGGCGGGCGCTCCGGTGGATCGCTCGGTGCTGGCCGTCGCCGAGGCTCTGGACGGACCACTCAGCGCGCGGCTGGCCCGCGCCGGCCGCACGTTGCTGCTCGGCGGTAGCCCATCGGAGGCGTGGTCGGCGCTGGACGGGGTGCCCGGCGCCGAGCGGTTGGCCGCAGCGGCGTTGCGCTCGTCGAACAGCGGCGCGGCCCTGGCCGGCGCGCTGACCCGGCTCGCCGACGACCTACGTGCCGACCGGGCCACCGCTGCCGAGGCGTCCGCCCGTCGGGCGGGTGTGCTCATCGTCCTGCCGCTGGGGCTCTGCTTCCTGCCGGCGTTCATTCTCGCCGGCCTGGTGCCGGTGATCGTCGCCGTCCTCGGCGACGTGCTCTGACCCATCGAGAAGGGAAACAGCCATGCGCAAACTCATCGCCCGCCTGCGCGGCGACGCCGGTATGAACACGGCCGAGTACGCCGTCGGGACACTCGCCGCGGTCGCCTTCGCCGGGATCCTGTTGAAGGTGCTGACCTCCGGCAACGTCCAGTCGGCGCTGACCGCCGTCATCGACCGGGCGCTGAAGTGATCGGGCGCCGGCAGGCTGGCCGCGGTCGGAGGCCAGGCATTCCCGAGCGAGCGCTCGGCGGGTGGAGAGTCCGCGCCGTCGAGCGGGCCGCCGACGGGGACCGAGGGTCGTTCACCGCCGAACTGGCGGCCGGCCTGCCGGCGCTGCTCCTGCTCCTGCTGACCGGCCTCACCGCCGTCAATGCCGTCAGCGCCCAGGCGGGCTGCCTGCACGCGGCCCGGGAAGCCGCGCTGGCCGCCGCTCGCGGCGCGGACGGCAGTGCCGAAGGCGAGCGTGCGGCACCGCCGGGAGCGGAGGTGTCGGTGTCCGTCGACGGCAACCAGGTGCGGACGACGGTACGTGCGCCCGTCCGGGCGCTGGGCGGCCGGCTCCCCCGGATCACCGTCGTGGCCACCGCGGTCGCAGCCGTGGAGCCCGGCGCTGCCGAGAGGAGTTGACGGTGCGACGGACTCACAACCCCGACTCCGCGCGCCCCGACGACGGCCCGCCGGACGCGCAGCGCGGTGGTGCGACCGTCCTGGTGCTGGCGATCGGCCTGGTCTTTCTGCTGTTCGGCACGTTCGGCGCCGCCATCGCCGCAGCTCAGCTAGCGGATCAGCGGGCGGCGGTGGCAGCCGATCTCGGCGCGCTGGCGGCAGCAGCCCACCCGCTCGACGGTGCGGCGATGGCCTGCGCGCTCGCGGCCGACATCGCCAGCCGCAACGCTGGCCGGACGGTCGACTGCCGCCTGGACGGACTGGACGTGCTGGTGACCGTCGAGGTGGCGTTCACGCCACTTCCCGGGCTGACCTGGGTCGCCACATCGACGGCCCGCGCCGGCCCCGTGCGCGGTTGATGACGATTGCGGCTGGGGGCCGCGCCTGCGGACGGGGCCGCGGGCCGGCCGCTCGGCGCACCGGCGGACATCGCGGTGGCTGCCGGACGGCCTGCTGGCCGGGACCAGGGCGCAGGGCCTTGTCCCGGTCAGCGGCCGAGCAGCGGGTGGGCCGGACGGGTCAGCGAGCCTGGAGCGCGTCGAGGGCGACGGCCATGGCGATGACCAGGCGGCGGTCGATCTGCGGCTGCTGCACCTCGACGATGTACTTGTCGCGCAGGCCCCACTTCTTGACGACGGTGAAGACCGGCTGGCCGCCGGCGGTGAAGTCGAAGTGGTACGGCAGCCACGACAGCGAGTCGACGAACCGGCGCAGCAGAGCCACCGGCAGGCTGCGCTCCTGGCCCGTCACCTGCGGCAGGCCGGCCTGCTCGACGTGCCACGTGGACCGGAGCAGGGACTGGGCGAAGTCCTTGCGGAACAGGCCGATCGCGTTGCCGGCGGCGTCGGTGACGTCGTACGTGGCGCCGAGGTCGATGCGCTGGCGGGCCTTGAAACCGAGCAGGGGCTGCTGCTTCGAGTCGTCCGTGTAGATCGTCACCTGCTCCTTGAAGGCGAGCCGCTTCTGCTGCGCGAACGCGATCAGCTCACCCTCGGTGCCGTCCGGAGCGACCGCCCGGACCTCGTACTGGTTGACCATCATGCGCAGTCGTTGACGGACGTGGAACTGGTGCTGGCTCTGCAAGGTGTCGAACTGCATCTGAGCTCCTCAGGGGGTTGGGTCCGCCGGAGTCTCGCACAGCCCGACAACTGTCGCGCTCCTTGCCATCGACGATCGCACGATGCTGGGTAGCCGCCGGGGGCCGTCGGACGACTACGCCAGCATCCCGTTGCCCGTGCTGGTGAAAGGGGTGGTCAGCGCCCGTCGGTGGTGGTCGCGGCGCGCAGCGCCCAGGTGTTGAGGACCTGGTGGATGACGCGCAGCCGTTCGTTGATCTGCTCCAGGCGTTCGGCCTGAGCCAGGGTGGCCAGCGCGGCCCCGAGCGCGATCTGCTGGTCGAGGGTGAGTTGATCCTGGTCGATGGTATAGAGCAGATCGACGGTCTCGGCGATGGTGTCGGCCACGGCTCCTCCTCGGGCACGGGGGGCGATCAGCAACAAAGAGATCGATGGAAGCGCTCCCACACATTGTGCCCAGTGCCATGCCGATTCATGCAACCCGCTCAGCCGGGCAGGTTCGCCAACACCACGTCGAGCACCCGGATCGCATCCGGCTTGGAGAGCGGATTGTTGCCGTTGCCACACTTCGGCGACTGCACGCAGGACGGGCAGCCGGTCTCGCAACCACACTCCGCGATCGCGTCCCGGGTGGCCCGCAGCCACGCCGACGCCGTCCCGTACGCCCGCTCGGCGAACCCCGCGCCACCCGGATGCCCGTCGTAGACGAAGACGGTCGGCGCCTCGGTGTCCGGATGCACGGCGGTGGAGAGCCCGCCGATGTCCCACCTGTCGCAGGTGGCCATCAGCGGCAGCAGGCCGATCGCGGCGTGTTCGGCGGCGTGCAGCGCACCCGGCACGTCGGCGGGCTGCACCCCGGCGAGAGTCAACGACCGCGGCGACAGGGTGAACCAGACCGCCACCGTGCGCAGCTCCCGGGCGGGCAGGTCGAGTGGCCGGGTGTCGATCACCTCGCCGGTGGCGATCCGTCGCCGCTGGTACGACACGACCTGACTTGTCACGTCCACCTCGCCGAGGAACATGCCGACCGGCCCGGCGTCCACGTAGGAACGCACCGACACCACGGACAGGTCGGTGACGTCCCGGGCGTGGGTGGACCAGTCCGGCTCCTCGACGTGCACGAGCGCGCACCCGTCGGCGAGGTCGAGGTCGTCGACCACGTACGAGACGCCCTGGTGCAGATAGACCGCGCCGGGGTGGAGCAGGAAGTGCGAGGAGCCGCCGTCGACAGTGCCGAGCAGCCGGCCGGTCGACGACTCCACCACGCAGACCGGGGCGCCGCCCTCGCCGCGTAGGTCCACCTCGGGCCGCTCCCGGTGTCGCCAGTACCAGCCGGTGGGCCGCTGCCGCAGCGCCCCGGCGGCGACGAGTTGGTCGACGGCCTCCTTCGCCCCGTCGCCGAAGAGCACCAGGTCGGCCGGGGTGAGTGGTGCCTCCGCGGCGGCGCAGGCGAGTTGCGGTGCCAGCACGTACGGGTTGGCGGGGTCGAGCACCGTCGCCTCCACGGGGGCGCCGAAGATCGCCTCCGGGTGGTGCACCAGATAGGTGTCCAGTGGGTCGTCCCGGGCCACCAGCACGGCGAGGGCTTCCTGTCCGGAACGGCCGGCGCGGCCCGCCTGCTGCCACAGCGACGCCCGGGTGCCGGGGTAGCCGCAGATCAGCACCGCGTCCAGCCCGATCAGGTCCACACCCAGTTCGAGCGCGTTCGTAGAGGCCAGGCCGAGCAGGTCGCCGTGCAGCAGTGCCCGTTCCAGCTCGCGCCGCTCCTCACGCAGGTAGCCGCCCCGGTAGGCGGCCACCCGGTCGCCGAGCCCCGGCACCGCGTCGTCGAGTGACCGGCGTGCGTTGGCCGCCACCACCTCGGCGCCCTTGCGGGAACGGACGAACGCGAGGGTGCGTACCCCCTCGGCGACCGTGTCGGCGAGCAGGTCCGCGGTCTCGCGCAGCGCCGACCGGCGGACCTGGTGGAGGTCGTCGTGCTCACCTGTCGCCTGCGGGGGCACCGGGGAACCGGTGCCGGTGTCGGGTGGCAGCAGCGGCGGCTCCCAGAGCGCGAAGGTCACCCCGCCGCGCGGCGACGCGTCCTCGGTGACCGCCGTCACCGGCAGGCCGGTCAGCCGCCCGGCCGCGGTCGCCGGGTCGCCGGAGGTCGCCGAGGCGAGGACGAAGACCGGGGTGGCCCCGAACCGGGCGCACTGCCGACGGAGCCGCCGGAGCACGTGCGCCACGTGCGAGCCGAACACGCCTCGGTAGGTGTGGCACTCGTCGATCACCACGTACGCGAGTCGGCGCAGGAAACCGGACCACTGGGCATGACCGGGCAGGATGCCGTGGTGCAGCATGTCGGGGTTGGTCAGCACGAACCGGGAGTGCCGGCGGATCCACTCCCGCTCGGCGCGCGGAGTGTCCCCGTCGTAGCAGGCGGGGCGTACCCCCTCCAGTTCCAGCGCGGCGACGGCGCGCAACTGGTCGGCGGCGAGGGCCTTTGTCGGCGCCAGGTAGAGCACCGTGGCCCGGGGGTCGGCGCGCAGGGTGGACAGGGCCGGCATCTGGTACGCGAGTGACTTGCCGGACGCGGTGCCGGTGGCGACGATCACGTGCTGACCCTCGTACGCCAGGTTGGCGGCCTCGGCCTGGTGCTGCCAGGGCGCGACCACGCCGCGCTTGGCGAACGCCGCGCGCAGTTCCGCCGGCGCCCACGACGGCCACGGAGCGGGCACCCCGGCGCGGGCCGGCACCCGCTCGACGTGGGTGACCGGGTCACCGGCGCCCCGGGCGCGGAGTCGGCGCAGCAGGTCGGCCGGCGTTGGCCCGGGGCCGGGACCAGCGGATACGGTGGCCGCGGGCGACGACTCCAGGTCATGGCGCGGCGTGTGCCGCGCCGAGCTGAAGTCGTTGGAGGTCACGCCCTGCACTCTCGCACTGGTGTTCGGAGATGAAAAGTCGGGCCCGGGGGTAAGGGGAAGCCTCCGCTGGCGTCCGCAGGCCGCACCGGCGGTAGTGGTTAGATGCCCACGAGAGTTTACGGCTCTGGCGAGGAGGACCGATGGAGCTGTCGCTGGCTACCCGCACCGAGGGTGAGCACACGGTGCTCGAGGTCGGTGGTGAGGTGGACGTCTACACCGCGCCCCGGCTCCGCGAACGACTCCTCGAGTTGATCGATGGTGGCGCCCGACACGTGGTCGTCGACCTCGACCGGGTGGACTTCCTCGACTCCACCGGGCTGGGTGTGCTCGTCGGCGCGCTCAAGCGGCTCCGGTCGGCCGGCGGTTCGTTCGCCCTGGTCTGCGACAAGGAGCCGCTGCTCAAGATCTTCCGGATCACCGCACTGGACCAGGTGTTCCCGTTGCACCCGACGGTCGACGCGGCGATCAGCGCCGACCCGGCGGGCGCCGGCGCGTGATGGCGACCGTCAAGCTCTCGTTCTCCCCCGCCCCGGTGCACGTGCGCACCGCCCGGCTGGTCGGCGTCGCCGTCGCACGGCGCGCCGGGGTCCGGGAGGACCTGCTGGACGAGGTACGCCTGGCCATCGGTGAGGCGTGCACCCGCGCGGTGGCCCTGCACCGGCAGTACGGCCTGGCCGACCCGGTGCTCGTGGAGATGTCCGACGGCGGTTCGTACGCGGTGCGGGTGGTGGACCGGGCGCCGATCGAGGCGGGCATCGGCCTGACCGCGCTGCCCCCGGACGAGTTGGCGAACGAGTCGCTTACCGACGAGGCGCTGACCACCGGCGTCGGGTTCGCGCTGCTCGCCGGTTTCGTCGAGGACCTGCAGGTGCGCCCGGTCGACGAGGGCATCGGCACCGAGGTGCGGATGGTGTGGCCGGTCGGCCGCTGACCCAAAACCGTTTCGTGGGCCGCATCCCGATGGGGGTGCGGCCCTTTTTTGTTTCATGGACCGTGCCCTATATCAGATTTCGATTCATAACACAGCGACGGAGATCATCGCGACACGGTGGCACCTGCGTGTGACCTCCGACACTGCGGAGGGCTACAGTACCCGGGTTGTCAGCAAGTGATCCATCCCGCAGCCAGCGGGTATGGGTGGTCATCGCTGGTCCGCCGGGGTTGGCGCTCGCTTGCGAAGTCCGCATCCAGGCGTCGGTCGGTGCGTCTCCACTCACCGGCGCGATTGTTCGGTAACAGGAGGACACAGATGTCCGAGACCTTGGCCGCCGACGGCGGCGGGCTTTCCCTTACCGGAAGCAATGTCACATACGTCGTCATCGCCGCGGTGATCGCGCTCGTGGCGCTCGCCTTCGCCGCCGCCCTTACCAAGACGGTGCTCGCCGCCGGCAAGGGCACCACGAACATGCAGGAGATCTCGGCGGCGGTCCAGGAGGGCGCCTCGGCCTACCTGCTCCGCCAGTTCCGTACCCTGGCGATCTTCGTCGTCATCGCCGTGGTGCTGCTCTTCCTGCTGCCGGTGCACGACACCGACGGCAGCGAGGTCGCGGTGAAGATCGGCCGCTCGGCCTTCTTCGTGGTGGGCGCCCTGTTCAGCGCGTTCATCGGCGGGGCGGGCATGTGGTTGGCCACCCGCGCCAACCTGCGCGTCGCCGCCGCCGCGAGGGAGCGGGAAGGTGGCCGCGAGGCGGCCATGAAGATCGCCTTCCGCACCGGTGGTGTGGTCGGCTTCCTCACCGTCGGCCTCGGCCTCTTCGGCGCCGCGCTCGTCGTCCTGGTCTACCGGGGTGACGCGCCGACCGTGCTGGAGGGCTTCGGCTTCGGCGCCGCGCTGCTCGCGATGTTCATGCGGGTCGGCGGCGGCATCTTCACCAAGGCCGCCGACGTCGGCGCCGACCTGGTCGGCAAGGTCGAGCAGGGCATCCCCGAGGACGACCCGCGTAACGCCGCCACCATCGCCGACAACGTGGGCGACAACGTCGGCGACTGCGCCGGCATGGCCGCGGACCTGTTCGAGTCGTACGCGGTGACGCTCGTCGCCGCGCTGATCCTCGGCCGCGCCGCGTTCGGCGAGGAGGGCCTGGTCTTCCCGCTGATCATCTCCACCATCGGCGTCCTGGTCGCGATCATCGGAGTCTTCATCACCCGGCTGCGCGCCTCCGACCGCAACGCGCTGACCGCGATCAACCGGGCCTTCTACATCTCGGCGGTGCTGTCGGCCGTGCTGGTGGCGATCGCCGCCTACGCCTACCTGCCGGCGACGTTCGGCGAGTTCGACGCCGGCCTCACCGACGCCGGCGGCAACCCGCGGTTCGTGGCCATCGGCGCGGTGGTGATCGGCATCGTGCTGGCCGCCGCGATCCAGGCCCTGACCGGCTACTTCACCGAGACCAACAGGCGTCCGGTGCAGGACATCGGCAAGAGCTCGCAGACCGGTGCGGCGACAGTCATCCTGGCCGGCATCAGCATCGGTCTGGAGTCGGCGGTCTACTCGGCGCTGCTCATCGGCGCCGGCGTCTTCGGCGCGTTCCTGCTCGGCGGCAGCTCCATCACGCTGTCGCTGTTCGCGGTGGCGCTGGCCGGCACCGGCCTGCTCACCACTGTCGGCGTCATCGTCGCGATGGACACCTTCGGGCCGATCTCCGACAACGCCCAGGGCATCGCGGAGATGTCCGGCGACATCGACGAGCACGGTGCCCGGACGCTCACCGAGCTGGACGCGGTCGGCAACACCACGAAGGCGATCACCAAGGGCATCGCGATCGCCACGGCGGTGCTCGCCGCGACCGCGCTGTTCGGCTCGTACACCGACTCGCTGAAGGCCGCGTACGCGGACGCGGGCGTGGGCGACGTCGGGTTGGAGATCCTCAACTCGCTGAACGTGGCCAACCCGCGCAACCTGGTCGGCCTGATCATCGGTGCGGCGGTCGTCTTCCTCTTCTCCGGGCTGGCCATCAACGCGGTGTCCCGCTCGGCGGGCGCCGTCGTTATGGAGGTCCGCCGGCAGTTCCGTGAGCTGCCCGGCATCATGGACCGCACCCAGCGCCCGGAGTACGGCAAGGTCGTCGACATCTGCACCCGGGACGCGCAGCGCGAGCTGATGACCCCCGGTCTGCTGGCCATCCTGGCGCCGATCGCGGTCGGCTTCGGCCTCGGGCCCGGCGCGCTCGCCGCGTACCTGGCCGGGGCGATCGGGGCGGGCACCCTGATGGCGGTCTTCCTGGCCAACTCCGGTGGCGCGTGGGACAACGCCAAGAAGCTGGTCGAGGACGGCGCGTACGGCGGCAAGGGCTCCGAGTCGCACGCCGCGACCGTCATCGGTGACACCGTCGGCGACCCGTTCAAGGACACCGCAGGCCCGGCGATCAACCCGCTGATCAAGGTGATGAACCTGGTCTCGCTGCTGATCGCGCCCGCCGTGGTGGCGTACAGCGTCGGCGACGACCGCAACGTCGGCCTGCGGGTCGGCATCGCGCTGGTCGCGACGCTGATCATCGTGGCGTCGGTGGTGTTCAGCAAGCGCAAGGGCATCGCGATGGACAGCTCCGACGCCGATGGCAGCACCGGCGCGGGCAGCTCCGACCACCGGCCGGAGACGATCAACGCCTGATCCGGCACCGGCACGGGCTCCCCGGTCGACGTCCGCGTCGACCGGGGACCCCGGCCGTCCGGCCCGGTGCCACACCTACCCGAAGGCCGTACGCTGCAACGCATGCGTACGTGCCAGGCGTCTGCCGCCGGAAAGCTCACGGTGGTCCTGGCCACGATCGTCGTCGTCCTCGCCGGCTGCGGCGGCGGCCCCAGCCCCAGGGCCTGGGCGGCGTCGGTCTGCGGCGCGCTCGCCCCATGGCGCTCCGAGATCAGCAAGCTGACCAGTAGTACGGACGAGCAGATGACCGCGCAGACCACGCCGGCGCAGGCCAAGGAGAACCTGGTGCGGCTCTTCGGCGGGGCGGAGCAGGCAAGTGAGGCCGCGCGCCGCAAGGTGGAGCGGGCGGGCATCCCGGAGACCGACAACGGCGAGGCCATCTCCGCCGGTTTCCGCAGCTCACTGGGGAAGATGCGGGACGCCTACGGCCGCGCCCGGGACACCATCGACGGGTTGGGCACCGGCGAGCCGACGGCCTTCTACGACGGCGTCCGGGCCGCCGTGGCGACCCTCAACACGGAGTACGACGCCAGCGCGCTGGACACCAGCAAGCTCA
This sequence comes from Micromonospora sp. NPDC049175, assembly GCF_043197345.1. Lineage (NCBI taxonomy): Bacteria > Bacillati > Actinomycetota > Actinomycetes > Micromonosporales > Micromonosporaceae > Micromonospora > Micromonospora sp. NPDC049175. Next base: position 653,547 of record NZ_JBICSY010000002.1, read on the forward strand.
ACTCCGAGGAGCTGAAAAAAGCCTTCGACGAGGTGCCGGAGTGTCGCTGAGCGGGCTCGACGACACCCCGGCGGAGCCATCGGCGCTGTTCCCCGCCCCCGAGTCCGACGCGCCCGTACCCGCACCGGCGCGACGGCGCGGCGGCCCAGCTCAGCCCTCCCCGCCGAGGCGGGAGCCGAGCCAGGGCGCCGAGGCGGGTCGGCAACTTGTCTTCTTCGGCGCGGAGGCGGCCGAGCCGACGGTCGCCGACCTCGCCGGGCTGCTCGCCGGGCCGGGCGAGGTGGTCCGCATGGGCGGCACCGCCCGGCTCTCGGTGCAGGTGGACGCCGCGTGGCGGGTGCACGTGCTCGTCGCCGAACTGGCGTCGCGGGGGCTGGCGGCGAGCTGGGAGCCGACCGAGGGCGAGCGACACGCCGTGCGTACGTCGTACACCCGGGTCTTGAAGCCGCTCGCGGCGGCCTGGCTGCACGGTACGGCGAAACGCCCGCCGGCCACCTTCCACCTGACCGGCCGGCGGCTGCGGCTGTGGCTCGCCGCCGCCGGGACGCCGGAGCCACCCGATGGCTTCCTGTTGCGGGTCGGCGCGGACGACCGGGAGTGCTGGGAGCCGATCGGGGTCGCGCTCGCCGCGGCCGGGCTGGCCGGCACGCTGCTCAGTCCGGGTGAGGGCGATCCGGCGTACCAGATCACCGGCCGCCGCCGGCTGGCCCGGCTCGCCGAGCTGGTCGGCCGCCCGCCCCGGGCGGCGCCGGCCGGTGCCTGGCCGACCTGATCCGCGGCGGGGCGGGCGTCTGTCCGGTGGTGGACAGCTGGCGGGGACATCAGGGCGGAAAACGGGCGGGTTGGCCCCTGGTCGTGGGCCCGCCATCGTCACAGTGACCCTCTTCGAGCCCTACCCACGGTGTACGGTGGCGCCGTCCGGCAGTGCCGAGCGCGGCGGGGCGAGAGGTGACCGTCGCGCGGTGGCGGTTTGCCGCCCGCGAAACCCGAAACGCTTGCGGCGCGTTACGTTGGACATCCGGACCGCCGGTGTGACGGCGGGGTCGAAGGCGGTCGCTGTCCGGGCGCCGGCAGGCCACGAGCAGGAGTGAGGTCGGGGAGAGACGTGCCAAGCGAAGCTGGAACCACCCGTCTGGTCATCGTCGAGTCACCGGCGAAGGCCAAGACGATCTCGGGCTACCTCGGCCCGGGGTACGTCGTGGAGGCCAGCTTCGGTCACGTCCGCGACCTGCCGCGCAACGCCGCCGACGTGCCGGCCAAATACAAGAAGGAGCCCTGGGCCCGGCTCGGGGTGGACGTGGACAACGGCTTCCACGCGCTCTACGTCGTCTCCGCCGACCGCAAGCAGCAGATCAGCAAGCTGATCAAGCTGGCCAAGGAGGTCGACGAGATCTTCCTGGCGACGGATGAGGACCGCGAGGGCGAGGCGATCGCCTGGCACCTGGTCGAGACGCTCAAGCCCAAGGTCCCGGTCAAGCGGATGGTCTTCCACGAGATCACCAAGCCGGCGATCCAGGCGGCCGTGGCCAACCCCCGGGAGATCGACCGCGACCTGGTCGACGCCCAGGAGGCGCGGCGGATCCTCGACCGGCTCTACGGCTACGAGGTCTCCCCGGTGCTGTGGAAGAAGGTCATGCCGAGGCTCTCGGCCGGCCGGGTGCAGTCCGTGGCGACCCGCATCGTGGTCGAGCGGGAGCGGCAGCGGATGGCCTTCCGCACCGCCGAATACTGGGACATCCTGGCCACCCTCGCCGTGACGAACGCCGGCGAGGGCCCACGCGCGTTCAACGCCACCCTGATCGCCCTGAACGGCGACCGGATCGCCACCGGTAAGGACTTCGAGCCGACCACCGGTCGGGTGAAGCCCGGCGCCGGGGTCGTCCACCTCGACGAGAGTGGTGCCCGGGGTCTCGCGGCCCGACTCGACGGGCGGCCGTTCACCGTCACCCGGGTCGAGGAGAAGCCCTACCGTCGCCGCCCGTACGCGCCGTTCATCACGTCGACCCTCCAGCAGGAGGCGGCCCGCAAGCTGCGCCTGTCCTCGCAGCAGACGATGCGCACCGCGCAGCGGCTCTACGAGAACGGCTACATCACCTATATGCGTACCGACTCGGTCAACCTGTCGGAGACCGCCATCTCGGCGGCCCGTCGGCAGATCGTCGAGTTGTACGGCGAGCGCAGCGTTCCGCCGGAGCCGCGCCGCTACACCGGCAAGGTGAAGAACGCGCAGGAGGCGCACGAGGCGATCCGCCCGGCGGGGGACAACTTCCGCACCCCGGGCGAGGTCGCCAAGGAGCTGTCCGCCGAGGAGTTCAAGCTCTACGAGCTGATCTGGCGGCGGACCATCGCCTCGCAGATGACCGACGCGGTCGGCTCCAGCGTGTCGGTGCGCATCCGGGCGGTCTCCACCTCCTCCGAGGAGGCCGACTTCGGCGCGACCGGCAAGACCATCACGGACCCGGGCTTCCTGCGGGCGTACGTGGAGTCCAGCGACGACGAGAACGCCGAGGCCGAGGACGCCGAGCGCCGGCTGCCCACCCTGGTCAAGGACCAGCCGCTGACCGCCGACGAGCTGGCCGCGCAGGGCCACCACACCCAGCCGCCGTCGCGCTACACCGAAGCGTCGCTGGTGAAGGCCCTGGAAGAGCTGGGCATCGGCCGTCCGTCCACCTACGCGTCGATCATGCAGACGATCCAGGACCGGGGGTACGTCACCAAGCGCGGGCAGGCGATGATCCCGACCTTCCTGGCGTTCGCGGTGATCGGGCTGATGGAGCGGCACTACCCGCGCCTGATCGACTACGACTTCACCGCCACGATGGAAAACGAGCTTGACGAGATCGCCGGCGGTGACCACGCCGCCGTCGACTTCCTCACCGCGTTCTACTTCGGCAGCTCCAACGGCGCCGGTGACCAGGACATCGCCCGTTCCGGTGGGCTGAAGAAGCTGGTCACCGAGAACCTGAGCGACATCGACGCCCGCAGCGTCAACTCCATCCCGCTCTTCACCGACGACGAGGGCCGCGAGGTCGTCGTCCGGGTCGGCCGGTACGGCCCGTACCTGCAACGGGAGCTGCCCGGCGGCGAACAGTCGGCCGCCGCCTCGGGTGAGGGCGAGGAGGGTGGCACCCAGGGTGACCGGGCGCCGATCCCGGAGGGCCTGGCCCCGGACGAGCTGACCCCGGAGAAGGTGCACGAGCTGTACCTCGGCGGCAGCGGCGAGCGCAAGCTCGGCGACGACCCGGCGACCGGCGAGCCGATCGTGCTCAAGTCCGGCCGGTTCGGCCCGTACGTGTCCAGCGGTGAGCGGAAGTCCTCGCTGCTGCGGACGCAGACCCCGGACTCCCTCACCCTGGAGGAGGCGCTCAAGCTGCTCAGCCTGCCCCGGCTGGTCGGTGTCGCGCCGGACGGCGTCGAGGTCTTCGCCAACAACGGCCGCTACGGCCCGTACGTGAAGCGGGGCGAGGAGTTCCGCTCGCTGGAGTCCGAGGACCAGATGTTCACGGTGGGCCTGGACGAGGCGCTGGCGCTGCTGGCCGCCCCGAAGGCCCGTGGACGGCGGGCGGCGGCGCCGCCGCTGCGCGAGATGGGCGTGGACCCGGCCACCGAGAAGCCGCTGGTGATCAAGGACGGTCGGTTCGGCCCGTACGTCACCGACGGCGAGGTCAACGCGTCGCTGCGGCGCGCGCAGACCCCGGAGGCGCTGACCATCGAGGAAGCGTCCGAGATGCTTGCGGAGAAGCGGGCGAAGGGTCCGGCGCCGCGGAAGAAGGCGGCGGCGAAGAAGGCCCCCGCGAAGAAGGCCACGGCGGCGAAGAAGACGGCAGCGGCCAGCAAGTCCACGGCCGCGAAGAAGACCACGACGGCCAAGGCCAGCACCGCGGCGAAGAAGACCCCGGCCAAGAAGGCAACCCCCCGCAAGGCCGCGTCCAGCACGGAGTGACAGTGGTCCACGAGATCTTGGAAGGAACGTGCCCCTCCAAGGGCCGTTTCCCTCCAAGATCTCGTCGTTGTCCACAGGGGCTGCCAGCGGGGTTGGCGATCGGGAGACTTGGTGGTCATGAGTCTTCGGAGGACTTCGTCGCCCGCTGCCTGGGCTCGGCGGCTGCCGCATGACGACGCGGACGAGCTGAGCTGGCTGCTCTTCCATCAGGAGGACGTGTTGAGCCTCGCCCAGGCGAGGCGGCACCTGTCGCCCAAGGCCATCCGGCATCGGTTGGCCACCGGCAGGTGGCGACAGGTCCACCGAGCCGTGCTGCTCGCGCACAACGGGCCGGTCAGCGCCGGCCAACTCCGCTGGGTGGCCGTCCTCGCCGCGGGACCGCAGGCGATCCTCGGTGGTCTGACCGCCGCACAGGCCGGAGGGCTTCGAGGGTTCCCGGGTCGACCGGTTCACGTGCTACTTCCCGCCGCCCGCCGGCGCGGATCGCTGCCTCCGGGCGTGCTGGCGCACCGGACAGTCACGTTGACCGACCGGGATGTCCTGGCCGTCGGGCAACCCCGCAGGACCATGCCGGCCCGTTCGATCGTCGACGCAGCCCAGTGGGCCGGCGCTGACCAGGAGGCGCGGGCGATCGTCGTCGCCGCATTCCAACAACGGCTCGTGGCCGCCGACGACCTGCACCGGATCGTCGACCGGCTGCCCCGGGTCCGCCGTCGCCAACTGATTCTGAGCACGGCGGCGGACGCGGCGGGTGGGTCTCACTCGTTGCCGGAGCTGGACTTCCTGAGCCTGATCCGTCGCGCGGGACTACCCGAACCGACGCGCCAGAAGGTCCGTTGTGACTCGGCCGGGCGACGCCGTTACCTGGACGCCTACTTCGAGCAGTGGCGGGTGCACATCGAGATCGACGGCGGGCAGCACCTCGATCCCCGCGCCTGGTGGGCGGACATGCGCCGGCAGAACGATCTCTGGGTCGACGGTGACCGAGTCCTGCGCTTCCCGGCCTGGGCGATCCGCGCCAACTCGGACGAGGTCCTCCGTCAAATCCTTGCGGCACTGCGGGCGGCGGGATGGGAAGGATGAAGATCTTGGAAGAAACGCGCCCCTGGAAGGGCGCTTTCCTTCCAAGATCTACGGAACAGGCCCTCCGTCAGGCGCCGAGGACGTGGGTTAGGTGGGGGTTGGTGAAGATGCGGTCGGGGTCGAGGCGGTCGCGGATGGCCTGGAAGTCGGTGAAGCGGGGGTAGGCCGTGGCCAGCGAGGCGGCGTCGCGATAGTGCAGCTTGCCCCAGTGCGGGCGGCCACCCAGCCCGGCGGCCACCTTCTCGAAGGCCCGGAAGTACGGCTCGTAGGGCATCCCGACGTACTGGTGCACGGCGATGTAGGCGTTGTCCCGCCCGTAGCCGTGCGAGAGCCAGATGTCGTCGGCGGCGGTGAAGCGCACCTCCACCGGGAAGAGCACCTTGAACGGCAGGCCGTCCACGATCCGCTGGAGCGCGGCGAGCGCCTCGGGTAGCGCCTCGCGGGGCAGGCCGTACTCCATCTCCACGAAGCGGACCCGGCGCGGGGTGCAGAAGACCCGGTCGGAGCGGCCCGTGTACTGGCGTTCGGTGAGGGCGCGGGCGGAGACCGCGCTGATGCCCGGGGCGAGCGCGGGCACGGCCCGGCCGAGTCGGCAGGCGCCGGCGAAGACCCTGTTGGCCAGGAAGTCGTCGTCCAGCCAGCCGCGCCAGCGGGGCAGTGGCCGGTCGTTCGCCGGTACCCGGTCGTTGGTCTTGACCTGCACCCGCGAGGTGTAGGGGAACCAGTAGAACTCGACGTGGTCGTGTGAGCCGATCAGCGCGGGCAGGTCGCCGAGGACGTCGGCCAGTTCGGCGGGACGTTCGTGTGCGTGCAGCACGAAGGCGTCCACGCAGCGCAGGGTGACCTCGACCAGGACGCCGAGCGCGCCGAGTGACACCCGGGCGGCGGCGAGCACGTCGGAATTGTCGTCGGCGGAGCAGCGCAGCACCTCGCCGGTGCCGGTGACCAGGGTGATCGCCTCGACGAAGGTGGACAGACACCCGTAGCCGGCTCCGGTACCGTGGGTGCCCGTGGAGATCGCCCCGGCCACCGTCTGCGCGTCGATGTCGCCGAGATTGGGCAGCGCGAGGCCATGGCGGGCGAGCAGGCCGTTGAGCGCGTGCAGGGTCATTCCTGCCGGCACGGTGACCAGCAGGTTCGCGACGTCGACGCTGACCATGGTGTCCAACTCGGACAGGTCCATCCGGCGGTCGTCGGCGAGCGCGACGGCGGTGAACGAGTGGCCGCTGCCGGTCACGCGGATCCGGGCGCCGTCGGCTGCGGCCGACCGGACGGCTTCTACGACATCTGTCGGCGAGCCGGGGCGCAGGATCGCGGTGGCGCTGCCACGCTGGTTGCCGGCCCAGTTGGACCATCCAGCGGCGAGCGGTGCGGTGACGACCATGCGCACTCCTCATTCATGAATATGAAGTGACTTCATATCAGGAACGTTGTGCCTGGTAAATACCGCAATTGCGATCCGCTCGTTGTACCGGTAGTCACGGACTCGTGACGTGGAGATATGTTCATCCGTCGAAGGGGGGTGGCGCCGAGTGTCCACACCAGCCGCCACGACCGGGCCGCTGCGCCGCGTTCCGGTGCAGGGTCGAAGTGTCGCGCGGGTCCAGCGCATGTTGGATGCCTGCGCCGAGCTCGTCGACGAGGTGGGGTACGAGGGGCTGACCACGACCCTGCTCGCCGAGCGCGCCGAAGTGGCGATCGGGTCGGTCTACCAGTTCTTCCCGGACAAGCGGGCGATCGTGCAGGCGCTGACGCTGCGGACGATGGAGTCCTACCTCCAACGCCTCGACGAGCGGTTCGCCTCCGACAAGATGACCCACTGGTGGGATGGCGTCGACGCGGGGATCGACGAATACATCACGATGCACCGCACCGTCCCCGGCTTCCGTACCCTGCACTTCGGCGACGTGGTCGACCTGCACCTGCTCGACGAGCAGCGGGACAACAACGGCGTGATCGCCGACCAGTTGGCCCAGGTGCTCACCGAGCGTTTCGGGCTCACCGACGTACCGAAGCTCCGTTTCGTCCTGGAGATCGCGGTCGAGGCGGCGGACGCGCTGATCAAGCTCGCGTTCCGGCGGAAGTCCGACGGTGACGAGCGGGTGCTGCTGGAGGCGAAGGCACTGATCCGGGAATACCTGCACCGCCAGGTCGACGGCCCGGACAGCGACCGGTCCGCGCTCGGGCAGGCCGAGGCGGCCCAGCCGGCCTGAGCCGGCGTGGGCCTCAGAGGAAGGCCTGCCCCTCACCCCGGTAGGTGGGGACGGTCGCCGCGATCACGTCGCCCTCGACCAGGTGCAGCTCGTTGACCCGTTCGCACAGCTCACCAGCCTTGGCGTGGCGGAACCACACCCGGTCGCCGACCCGCAGGGTGGCCGCCGCCGCGCCGGACAGCGGAGTCTGCACCTCGCCGGCGCCCTCGGTGCCGACCAGCTTGAGCCCGGCCGGCAGCCACGGCCGGGGCAGCCGGCTGTCGGCCGCCGGGCCGGAGGCGATCCAGCCGCCGCCGAGCACCGTGGCCAGCTCCGGCGTCGGCCGGCGGACCACCGCGCAGGCGAAGAACGCCGCCGGGGTGGGCCGCCAGGCGCGGTACGCGTCGAACAGCGTCGGCCCGTACAGGCCCGATCCCGCGGTGACCTCGGTGACCGCGGGATCGGCGCTGGTCGCGGCCACGCTGCCGGTGCCGCCGCCGTTGACGAACTCCAGGTCGGCGTGCTCGCGTACCGCGGCCACCGCCGCGCCACGGCGGGCCAGCAACTCGCGGTACGACCCGCGCTGGGCCAGCCTGATCGCGCCCGCCAGCAGCGTCTGCCCCGGCGGCGCGTCGCCCAGGCCGGCGATCTGCGCCTCGTACGACATGAGCCCGACCAGCCGGAACCCGGCTCGGTCGGCGACGGTGGCGGCGAGCGCGCCGGCCGCCCGCGCGCTGTGCACGGGCGAGCGGCGGACGCCGACGTGCACCCCGCGCAGCGGTCGCCAGGAGGCGTCCAGGTCCAGGCAGAGGCGCAGTTCGGCACGTTGCCCGGGGGCGCGGACGTCGTCGATCAGGTCGAGTTGGCCGGTGCCGTCGATCATCAGAGTGATCGCGGCGGCGAGCGCCGGGTCGGCGCCGAGTTCGGCGAGTGCCGCCCGGTCCACGCTCGGGTACGCGAGCAGCACGTCGTCGCTGATGCCGGAGCGGACCAGCCAGATCGCCTCGGGGAGGGTGAACGCCATCACGCCCCGCCAGCCGGGCCGGGCGAGGGCGCGACTGATCAACTCCCGGCTGCGGACCGACTTGCTGGCCAGGCGGACCGGTTTACCGGCGGCGCGATCGGCCAGCGCGGCCGAATTGGCGTCGAAGGCGGTGAGGTCGACCACGGCGTAGGGCGGGTCGAGGTGGGCGGTCGCCCGATCCAGGCGCTCGCGAAGTTTGTCGCTTTCGATGGCCACGTGTGCACGCTAACTGTCCGGCGGTAAATGCGAAATACCCTCGCGTACGTCCGGGCTGCGGCCGGTGCCTCCGGCGGCCTAGGCTCAGCGAGCAGGAGAATGTCATCGGTGGGGCCGCTCCCACCCGGTCTAGAGTGTTCCACCGGAGGCGCCCAGCGATGGGCCGGCACGTGGAGGTACGGCCATCGAAAGCCAGAACGACGGCGAGTCGCACGGCGTGTCGCGCTCGGGAGAGCAGTCGGGGAACGCCGCCAACCAGTCCAGCTCGGGCCAGGTCGATCCGTCCGGTTACGCGGCGATTCGCTCGGTTCTGCGGATCAGGCCGTTCCGGCGGCTCTGGATCGTGCTCGGCGCCGCCTCCTTCGGCGACTGGCTCGGCCTGCTGGCCACGTCGGTCTTCGCCGCGTCCCAGGTCCAGGGCAGCACCGCCAAGGGTGCCGCCTTCGGTGTCGTCATCGCGATCCGCCTGCTCCCCGCGCTGGTGCTCGGGCCGATCGCCGGTGTGCTGGCCGACCGGTTCGACAGGCGCTGGACGATGGTCATCTGCGACCTGCTCCGCTTCGTGCTCTTCGCCTCGATCCCGATCGTGGCGCTGGCCGGCGCCAATGGCGGCCTCGTGGTCCTGTGGGCGACAGTCGCCACCTTCCTGATCGAGTCGATCACCCTGATCTGGATCCCGGCCAAGGAGGCCGCGGTTCCCAACCTGATCCCGCGCGCCCGGCTGGAGGCGGCCAACCAGCTCACGCTGATCACCACGTACGGCCTCACCCCGATCCTCGCGGCACTGGTGGCCGCGGCGCTCGACCGCAGCGTCCGGGCCCTCGTCCCCGGCGGTGACCTCGGCTGGGCGGAGCCCGCCCAACTCGCACTCTGGGTCAACTCCTTCTCCCGACTGGCCACCGCCCTCGTGGTGGCGTTCGGGATCAAGGAGATCAGCCAGGCGCAACGCGGTGAGGCCGAGCGTGCCGAAAAGAGCATGTTCCGGCAGTTCGCCGAGGGCTGGAAGTACATCGGCCAGACCCGGCTCGTCCGCGGCCTGGTGCTCGGCATCTTCGGCGCGTTCGCCGGCGGCGGCATCGTGGTCGGCACGGCCAAGTTCTTCGCCGCCTCGCTCGGCGCCGGCGACGCCGCCTTCTTCCTGCTCTTCGGCGCCATCTTCATCGGCCTGGCTCTCGGCATCGGCCTCGGCCCGATGGTCGTCAAGGAGATGTCCCGGCGGCGGTGGTTCGGCATGAGCATCGTGCTGGCCAGCGCCGCCGTGATGACCCTCGCCTTCGCCATCCACCTGTCCATGGCGATCGTCGGCGCGGTACTCGTCGGTACCGGTGCCGGCATGGCCTTCCTGGCCGGCACCACACTGCTCGGCGGCGAGATCAAGGACGAGGTGCGTGGCCGGGTCTTCGCCGTGGTGCAGATCGGCACCCGGCTGGTGCTGATCCTGGCCATCGGGCTGAGCAGCCTGCTGGTCGGCGTCGGTGGCTCCCGCAAGCTGACGATCGCCGACCTCGGCATCTCCGTCTCCTCCACCCGTCTGCTGCTGCTCGCCGCGGGTGCCGCCGGCATCTTCGCCGGGATCAGCGCCTTCGGCCAGATGGACGACAAGAAGGGCGTGCCGGTCCTCGCCGACCTGTGGGGGTCCATCCGGGGCCGGCCGCTGATGCCGGCCGAGCCGTTCGTCTCCGCGGGCCTCTTCGTGGTCTTCGAGGGTGGCGAGGGCGCGGGCAAGTCCACCCAACTCACGGCGCTCGCCGAGCGGCTGCGCGGTCACGGCCGCGAGGTCGTGGTCACCCGCGAGCCGGGGGCGACAGGGGTCGGTCGACGGATCCGGTCGCTCGTGCTGGACACCTCCGGCGACGACGCGCCGTCACCACGCGCCGAGGCGCTGCTCTACGCCGCCGACCGGGCACACCACGTGGCCACCGTCGTCCGGCCCGCGCTGGTCCGCGGTGGCGTGGTGATCAGCGACCGGTACGTCGACTCGTCCCTGGCGTACCAGGGCGCCGGCCGGACGCTGCCCGTCGACGAGGTCTCCTGGCTCTCCTCCTGGGCCACCGGTGGGCTCAAGCCCGACCTGGTGGTGCTGCTGGACGTCGAGCCGAAGACCGGCCTGTCCCGGGTGGCCTCGCGCAACACCGGCACCGACCGGCTGGAGGCCGAGTCGGTCGCCTTCCACGAGCGGGTCCGGTACGCATTCCTGGACCTCGCCGCCGCCGATCCGAAGCGCTACCTGGTGCTCGACGCGTCCCGGTCGGTCGAGGAGATCAACCGGCAGGTCGTCCGCCGGGTCGAGGAGATGCTCGGCAAGCCGGGGGGCATCGTGCACCCGCGGCCGGCGCAGGGCCCGGACACCTCGGTGCAGCCTGAGTTATCCGACGCGGAGTTGGTGACGATGGAGCACAAGACCTGATGCCGGACGTCTTCGCCGACCTGGTCGGTCAGGACGAGGCGGTCGTCGAGCTGCGCCGGGCCGCGGCCGCCGCGGCTGCCGTGCTGCGCGCCGGCGCGGCCGACCGGGCACCCGCGCCACGCACCGCCGACCCGGCCGAGTCCGCCGACGCGGACGCCTCCGGCGGGGTGGACCCGTCCGCCGGGATGACGCACGCCTGGATCTTCACCGGCCCGCCCGGCTCCGGCCGCTCGGTCGCCGCGCGGGCGTTCGCCGCCGCCCTGCAGTGCGTGCACGGCACCGGCTGCGGCGAGTGCCCCGGCTGCCGCACCACGATGGGCGGCACCCACGCCGACGTCCGACTCGTGGTGCCGGAGGGGCTGTCCATCGGCGTCGGTGAGATGCGCGCGCTTGTGCTCCGGGCGGCCAGCACCCCGTCCGGCGGGCGCTGGCAGGTGGTGGTCATCGAGGACGCCGACCGGCTCACCGAGGCCGCCGGCAACGCGCTGCTCAAGGCGATCGAGGAGCCACCACCGCGTACGGTCTTCCTGCTCTGCGCCCCGTCCACCCACCCGGACGACATCTCGGTGACCATCCGGTCCCGCTGTCGGGTCGTACCCCTGCGGCAGCCGCCGGCCGACGCGGTGGCCGAGGTGCTGGCCCGTCGGGACGGGATCGCGCCCGACGTGGCGCAGTGGGCGGCGGCGGCCGCGCAGGGGCACGTGGGTCGGGCCCGCCGGCTGGCCCGCGACCCGGAGGCCCGCAAACGGCGTGAGGCGGTGCTCGCGGTGCCGCGCCGGTTGACAGGCGTCGGCGCGGCGTTCGACGCGGCGTCGGCGTTGATCGAGGCGGCCGAAGCGGAAGCCGAGGCGTCGGTCACCGACGCCGACACGACCGAACGGGCGGCACTGGAGACCGCGCTGGGCGCGGGCGGCACCGGCCGGGGCGCGTCCGGCGCGATCCGGGGGGCCGCCGGCCAGCTCAAGGAGCTGGAGAAACGGCAGAAGTCGCGGGCCACCCGCGCCCAGCGGGACGCGCTCGACCGAGCGCTTGTCGATCTTGCCGGCTTCTACCGGGACGCGCTCACCATGGCGTTGCGCGCACCCGTCGCCCCGGTGCACACCGACACCGCCGCACTGGCCGGCGCGGGCGCGCAGAAATGGGACGCCGAGGGGTCGCTGCGCCGGCTGGAGGCCGTGCTCGCCTGCCGGGCGGCGATCGAGGCGAACGTCAAGCCGCGGATCGCGGTCGAGGCGATGATGCTCGCCCTCTGGAAGGGCTGACCCGCAGCTACCGGCGTTGTCCACAGGCATCGACAGGCCCGATTGTGGTGCGGTACGGTCCGGTGTGCCGTGGTGACGGCGGCGGCACGCTCAGTGATGGCTCATCCGGGAGGAGTCGGCCGATGCCACGGGGGGAGATCGACGAAGCCTGGATCGAGGAGGCGGTGCGGCGATACCGCCGGATCGAGCAGCTCCAGGCCGAGTTCGACCAGGCGGTGTCCACCGTCGAGGTGACCGTCCGGTCGCCGGACGGTCTGGTCGAGGTCGTCGTCACCGCCGGGGGGCGGATCACCCACGTCCGGTTCCTCGGCCCACTGCACACCCGCAACCCACGCGACGTCGCCGGCTCCGTGCAGGCCGCGGTCACCGCGGCCGCCGACGCCGCCGAGTGGGCGCGGGAGAAGCTGCACAACGAGACGTTCGCCGCCTACCGACCGCTCGCGGGGGCCTGAGATGGACACACTGCGCGCGCTCTCCGCCCGACTGGACGAGGCGAGCGCCACGCTCACCACAATCGCGCACACCGTCACGGCCAGCGACCCGGCTCAGGCCGCGTTCGGCGCCGACGCTCCGGGCCGCCCCGGCGAGATCGGTCGCGCGCTGCACCGGCAGTGGGTCATCGCCACCGACGAACGGGCCCGGGAGGCCCGCACCGCCGCCGGTCGGCTCGCCACCGCCGCCTCGGCGGTGCGGGAAGCCGCCGACCGCTATGCCGAGGTCGACCGGGCAGCCCGCCGCCGCCTCGCCGGGGAGCCCTGATGGACGCGCTGGACCGGCTCGCCGAACCCGGCCTCGACCTGCTGCGCCGGGTGGACCGGCTGATCGCCGCCGGCGTCGGAGAGGGGCATCGCGTCTGGCCGCTGCTGCGCCGGATGCAGGTGCTGCCGGGCGACGCGGTCCGCGGCTTCCTCGACCTGCACCCCGCGCCGCTCGCCGGCGCCGGGCACGCGGTGCGCCGGCTGGTCCGGGGGTACGACGACGTCTCCGCCGCGCTCACCGACCCGGTGCTCTGGTCCGGCCCGGCCGCCACCGCGTACGGGCAACAACGGGCCGCGCTGTTGCGCCACCTCGACGAGGGGCCGGACAGCCTGGTCGGGCGACTCGAATCCACAGCCGGTTACGCCGACGCGCTCGCCGACTGGGTGGAGGGCAGCCGTCTCGCGCTGGCCCGGACGCTGGCCGACGTGCTGCGCTCGGCCGAGGCGGTGGCCGTGGTCGCCGCCACCGCCACGGGCCCGTCGACAGGCCCCGGGCCGCTCGGGCCGGGTGTGGCCGATGCGGCGGAGATCGCCGCCCGGGTGCTGGCGGTGCTCTGCGTCGCGTACGACGGCGCGGAGACGTTGCTGCGTCAGTGGGCGCCGAGCCTGGCCGAGACCGCGTGGCGACCGCCGGCGGACGGCCGGCCGCACTACGACCAACCCACCCGCGTCGGCTGGTAGCCGCTCGGACAGGCCACGGCGTCGCGCACGGGCGTCGGACCGGAGCCGGCGCCCACGGCGACGCCGTGGTCTTCCCCCTGCACCCCCCGCAGGTCTGCCTTCACTCAACGCCGCCGGGGGCGTGCTTGTCTGCTGTCCGGGTCCGGATTCAACCGTCCGGGCGAGGCGCAACGGCACGACGGGCCGCCCCGCCATCGGTCGAGTCGACGGTCATGGATGGCAGTCGACGGATCGGCTGGCGCGTTCTTCGCGGTGATCCGTCGTAGGGTGGGGGGATGGGGATGCTCTGCGCAGTCAGCTTCAACAGGTACGGGCGCCTCTACTACCTCGACCCCGGCGAGTTGCGTCCGCAGGTGGGCGACAAGGTGCTGGTGCCCACCGACGACGGGCCCGAGGTGGCGGAGTGCGTGTGGGCCGCGCAGTGGGTCACCGAGGAGACCGATGGTTTTCCCCGGCTGGTGGGGCTCGCCGGCGACGACGACCTGCTCCGGGACGAGGCGCTGCGGCGTCGTAAGGCCGAGGCGAAGGTGGCCGCGAAACGGCTGATCCGCTCACACGGCCTGCCGATGAAAGTGGTGGCGGTCGACCATGTGCTCGGCTCCGTCGAGGGCGGCGGCGAGCGCAGCACCGTCTACTTCACCGCCCCACACCGGGTGGACTTCCGCTCCCTGGTCCGTGACCTGGGCGCCACCCTGCACTGCCGGGTCGAGCTACGCCAGCTCTCCGCGCGCGACTCGGCGCGGGTGCAGGGCGGCATCGGCTCCTGCGGTCGCGACCTGTGCTGCGCGACGTTCCTCACCGACTTCGAGCCGGTGACCATCCGGATGGCCAAGGACCAGGACCTGCCACTGAACCCGCTGCGCATCTCCGGTGCGTGTGGCCGGTTGATGTGCTGCCTCAAATACGAGCACCCGTTGTACGCCAGGTTCCAGGAGACCGCCCCGGCGGTCGGCAGCCGGGTCTCCACGCCGGAGGGCGACGGCCGGGTCGTCGGCCACAGCGTCCCCCGCGACGCGGTGACGGTCCGCCTGGACGCGGACGGCTCCCGCTGCTCCTGCTCCCGCGCCTCCGTCTGCGCCCCCCGCCAAGCCCACGACCAGCACTACACCCCCTGACCCCGGTCGGGCGTCGATCAGGGCAGGACTATCGGGGGTTCGGACAGGCGGGCGGTCAGGGCGGTCTCCGGCGTCAGCCAGCTTGCCGTGGGGGACTGGTCGGGGTTCACCCGCCAGTCGCGGGAAACCCGGTCCACCGCGATCGGGTAGATGGTCAGCGTGCCGTCCGCGTCGATGCGCAACCGCAGGAACGACTTGGAGTCCTCGATGCCCTGCCCGGCGAACAGTTCGTTGACGTTCACCCCGAACCAGCCCGCCACCAGCAGGTACACCGCCACCAACTGGCTGGCGACCAGGCCGATCACCGGCCCGTAGACAACCGCCGCGGCGGCTGCCGGCAGCGGCCACGGCCATTCGTAGAACGGCAGCGCCAACCAGACCCAGGTGCCGCCGGCGGCCAGCGCCACCTGGGCCACCCCGTGGCCGACGCCGAGTAGCCAGTGCCGGGCGTGCCGCTTGCCGCTGGCGTTGGGCGGCCTGGCGAACAGCACCGCCGCCGCCACCGTCACGAGCACCATCAACACCAGCGGGACGCTGAACAGTCGCTGGTCGGTGCTGTCGCCCCAGTTCGCCGTCGCGCCCGCCATCGCCAACATCAGCAGGGTGTGCAGGATGCCGAGCAGCGTGGTGAAGCCAGGGTTGCGGAACGGCAGCCGGGCGAAGATGCCCCAGCCGTAGCGGCGGGAGCGGGCCGCGTCCGGATAGCGGGCCACCAGGTCGTACGGCTGGGTGCGGCTGGCCCGGCGGGCCAACGTGTCGCGGGGCGGCACCTCGATGCGCTCCGGCAGCTTGTGGGTGGGGTACAGGTAGGCCCCACCGCCGCCACAGGTGATCAACTGCCGGTCCGGGCTGGCATAGCGGGCGTAGTGGTGCAGGTCGCCGGAGAGCAGCAGCCGCACCCGCGCCCCGGTCGGGTCGATGATCGTCCGGATGAAGTAGTCGATCGAGTCGTACGCCGCCGGGCTGTCGGCGGCCTTGACCCAGGTCGGCGACGGCGCGGCCAGGATCACCTTCGACTCCGGGCCGAGCCGTCGGGCCACCTCGTCGAAGTAGGCCAACTGCGGGTCGTCCAGGTACGAGCCGGACTGGTCGTCCACGCCGAGCAGCCACCAGCCGGCCGGCAACTCCACGGCGAAGTACGACCGCGACTGACCGGTACGCCAGCCGGCGAAGTTGCGGTCCCTTGAGCGGACGAACAGCCGCAGGAAAGCGGTGAGTCCGTCGTACCAGTCGTGGTTGCCCGGCACCGCGAACAGCGTGGGACGGTCGGGCGGGGTCATCGGCAGCGCGGCCTGGTACGGCCCCTTGCACCGATTTTCGTACTCCTCGTAGGCCGCCGACGGATACACCTGGTCGCCGCCCATCACCAGGGTCTGCGCCCGGGGCAGCCGGTGCCCGTCCACGGTCAGCTCCGGCTGCGCCAGCAGGTACGCGACCGAGTAGGTGGCGTTGAAGCCGTCACCGAGGTCGGCCACGTAGTCGAGCCAGAGGCCGCCGTCCGGTCCCGCCTGGCGGAAGATGTCGTCGCCGAAGGCGTTCTGCAACTCGCGCTTGTCCAGGTAGGCGCCGAAGAGGACCGCCAGCAGCGTCCGGATGCCGGTGCTGATCAGCAGGAACGGCGCCAGCCACGGCACCGGCTTGCGTGGGGTGAAGCCCAGCTCCAGCGGATCGGTGGAGCGTGGCCGGGGTCGGGCACGCTCGCCGTCGGGGTGATCGTCGGCCGCCGGAGCCCGGTGGTCGTCGCGTTCGTCGCTCACCCGCCGCAGCGTAGTACCGGATTCGGCGAAACGCTGTCCGGTAACAGGCCGGTTGGTCCCCGTTGTCCGGTTGATGGCTGCTGGAAGCGCGAGGGTATCCCGTTCGGTGCCGGGCAACGGGGTGCCGTACACTTGCTGATCGTTGCCGCCTTAGCTCAGTCGGCTAGAGCGACGCACTCGTAATGCGTAGGTCGACGGTTCGATTCCGTCAGGCGGCTCCACTGAAAGGCCCAGGTCACCGGCTTGATCGCCGATCATGACCTGGGCCTTTTGCTTTTCGTCGCCAGGGCGGGCAGCCAACCGGATCGTGAGCGCTGGGAAGAGCAAGACTGGCCGTGACGGTCGCCGACGGGCAGGACGAACAGGCGGGTCAAGGGCCGCGACGATAGCGGGTGGAGATCACCGCGATCGTCGCGGCAGCTACGTGGAGCTGCTCTACGAGGGCCCGCTGGGCGGCACCGGCGCCTGGCGCGACCTGGGCTGGACCGAGGATTCCTTCGGCGAGTTCGACGCCCACGACGAGTAGGGCGCGAGGTGCTTCCAGGCCAGGTCGAGAAGCTCGTCCGCCGGAAGCTCGGCGTCGAGGTCGACCTGGGGGTACGGAAGCCGTTCCGCCGCATCGTCGAAGGCCTGCACCAGTGCACGCATCTCCGTGGCCGGCGACGGTCGCGCGAGCAGACCGTCCCCCTTGCGACGGCCGCGGATGCGCGCCATGCAGGTGAAGTCGGAGACCAGCAGTCGGACCGACAGATCCGGCACGGTCACGTGGTCGAGCAGGGCGAGCAGTTCGCCGTGGCCGGCGAGCCCGCGGCGGAGCAATCGCGCCAACAGGGCACATCGGTATTGCTGGACGAAGACGTGCGTGGTCGGATTGCGCACGTATTTGGTCAGCTCACCCGTCGACTGACTCACCGCGTCCAACAAAACCGCGAGTTCGAACTCGCGTGGTGAGAAGCCGTGTGACTGCTGCTGCACGATCTCGAGCAGGTTGCGGCTCTCCGAGCGCAGCGTCCGCTCGTACGCGACGTGGCCGGCCTCCCGGACACGCGCCCGGAGCCCGTCCACGAGCGTCGACTTGCCCGACCCGTCCGGACCGCAGACTTCGATCAGCATGCGGGCGCCTCCCGCAGGCTCGCCTGTGACCAGCACCGGAGGGCCGTCGCGACCGCTCGCCGCCAGTCCGGAACCCCTGGACGGCCGGCATGGCGGCGGCGCCAGACCGCGACACGCAGACCTTCGCGTGCCGCCCACCCGAACAGCTCCGGCACCGGAAGCGCTCCCGCGCCGTAGCCCGCCAGCAACGCCGCACCGGCGTCGCTCGGGCTTCTGCCGGCGTCCGTGAGGAGGAACAGGCAGCGGCCGAGATCGGCGCCGGCGGGTTGCCGGCACGTGGCCTCGAAGTCGATGAGGGAGCCGCCATCCGGATGATCCAGGAAGTTCTCCGGGCCGGCGTCACCGTGGCTGAGGACCAACTCGTCGCCTGGTGACGCTGCGGTCATCATCTGCATCGCCCGCCGCTCGCCCACCGCGGACCGGACAGATCCGGGTAGGTCGGCGACAGTCATGGAGAGCCGTACGGGGACACCCGGGACGGGAGGCAGCCGGTGCAGCTGCGCGAGACGAGCTCCGAGCCGCCGCCAGGCCGCGGTCCCGTTGGGCACCGTCCCGTCGACCCAGGACAGCAGCAGCGCCAGCCGCCACCGCCCTCCGATTGTCGGTATCCGGGTCAGAGCGAGCGGCAGGGGAGCGGGGAAGCCGGCCGCCGCGAGCCCCTGAAGGACGGCGAACTCGTGGGTGAGACCGGCGGGGTCGCCGTCGGTCTTCACCAGTACCACCGACCCGTCCGCGGAACGAGCCCGGAACGTGCGGTGGGACCGGCCGCCGGGCAGCGCCCACTCCACCCGCAGAGCCGTACCGTCAGCCGTGGTGAGGAACATGTCAGGCCTTGGCCGCCGCCGACAGCTCGTAGAACAGCTGCGGCACGATCTCGGCCACCGGGTAGTCGGCCAGAGTCCGCTGGATGGCGTCCCGCCGCGCCCTCGTGTCCGGCGAGTCGACGAAGGCCAGCCGGGAGAGTTCCGACAGGAACGCCAGCAGCTCGCGGCGTCGGTCGTACGGCATGGAACCACCGGGCTCCAGGAGGAACGAGACGAGATGCCGGAGGCCCTCGTCGAGAACGTCCTCGGTACGCGCGCCGACCGGGTGCAGCCGGAAGGCCGCCGCCGGGGTGAACGGGTTGTCGACCGTCGGCGCCGCAGTCGTGAGGTGCCCAGCGATGATGTCGGCCACCAGCGGGGCCATCAGGATGCCGTTGCGGTAGGTCCCCGTGGCGACCGACAGGCGCTTCAATGCCGTGGCGCCGATGACGGGGTAACGATCGCTGCTCAGCGGACGAAGCCCGTACCGCGTGGAGGTGAGCGAGGCGGTGCGGATTCCCACGTTCACCTCGTGGATGACGCTGTGCAGAAGCGCGTGCACTTCGCCTGGCGTCACTCCCTCGGAGCTTCCCGGAGTGGCCGACACCCGGTTGGTGGCGCCCACGTAGACCGCGCCGACGCCACGGGGGACGACATGGCTGCCGCACGCGAAGTCCCGGTTGGGGGTACGGACGACGTACGGGAACGGATCGGGCACCCCTTCCACCAGCAGGCTGACCCCCTTGCCCGGCAACAGCTTCGGGAGCCGGCCCACGGTCAGGCCCAGGGCGTCGAGCAGTGGCTGTACGCCGACGCCGTTGGCGAGGACCACCTGGTCGGCCGAGATGACGCTGCCGTCGGCGAGGCGTACGCCGGTCGCCGCGGACCCGTTGGTCTCCACGGCGACCACCTCGGCGTCGACGAGGGACACCTCCGGTGCGACGGCGAGCGCTCGGTCGAGCGCGTCCATCAGCCGGCCGGTGTCGACGAAACCCTCGTCCGGCAGGAACGTTGCGCCGATCGGCTCGTGACCGACCGCGGGCCGCAGACCGACCCGGTGGTCCGCGACCATCCGCTCGTGCCGGTGGCCCAGCTTGTCGGCGGCCGCCTCGATAGCACGCAGATTCGTGGCGTCGTCGACGTTCGCGCCGGTGGCGATCACCACTGTGCCGCGGTTGAGCGGCACCCGGACACCCGAGCGGTCCGCGATGCGTTCCAGGAAGGCTGGGTAACGACGTCCCGACTCGTCTCGGAACCGCAGCTCGGCGATGTCCACCTCGGAGGTCGCGTCCGCGGTGACCTCGCCGAGCACGCCGAGCATCGCGCCGGCTGCGGTCGACGCGGTGCCGGGCCGCCGGGCAGGCGGGCCGACGCAGACGACCGTGCACCCGGCGTCGGCCAGGCGCAACGCGATGCTCTTGCCGATCACACCGCCACCGACCACGAGAACGTCACTGCTCATGCGGAATCTCCAGACATAGATCGAGATAACGGAGGGAGGTGTACGTCAGGTAGGTGGCCCACACGTCGGGTGGATTCGCCAGCGCACGGCAGGCCGCGCTGAACTGTGCGAGTCCGGGCAGGTTCTTCTCGTCCCCGGCGATCAGCGCGGGCAGGCCAGCCGTACGCGCGAGGTGCCTGCGGTCCGCGGCCGCGGAGAGGGCTTCACGAGCCCGGCGCACCGCCCGATAGGCGGCGATGCGGTCCGTGTCGTTGTCCGGCCATCCGGCCGTGTCGAGCTGGCGCCGGCCGGAGAGATCGCCGTCCCCGTCGCCGAGCAGCGCCGCCACGGTGTCCCCGACGGTGCGCCAGTGGTTGATGGGCCGGGCCCGTGCCGACGCCGCGACCTGACCGTCGCGCAGGACGTCCCGCACGGGACGGCCGAAGAGCACCGGCAACTCGCGGGCCACCTCGTCCTCGTCGTCCGACGCGTGCACCAGGTTGAATATGGGGTTCATGGCGTTGAGGTCACCGCGCAACGATCCCGGTGCGGCCCGGGTGGGCAGGAAGTGGCCCTTGAGCCGGCCGGACAGGCAGGCGGCCGCACCGCCATCGCCGGAAGGCCCGCGCAGCAGCACGGCTGTCACTGGTCCGAGGGTGTACAGCACGGCGTTGAGCTCCCAGTCGAGCCGGCCGCCGCTTCGGGTCGTCGCGTAGAGCCGGGCGCGGAGGTCGGGAGTGAGCAGCACGTCCTCGGTGGCGAGCGCGGTGAAGCCACGGCGAGCGAGGAAGGCGAGCACCGTGTCGGTGAGCCGTTGTCGCACACCGTCCGGCTTGATCATCAACAGGGCCAGATCTCGCATGATCAACCGTTCTCCGATCCGGGGCCGGTCGCGACGACCAGATCCCGGTACCAGTACGCCGACATCCGCTCGGCCGTGGTCGTGAGCGGCGCGAACACCAGCCGGGAGCCGGCGAGGGCGGCCCGCAGCCGGCCCTGCCGGTGGCCGGCCGGGGTGAGGCTGAGGCCGACCCGCTCGTGCGGCCACTCCCGCAGCAATTCCTCTGCCCACCCGACGTGCCGGGCGTTCAGGGCCGGATAGACGACCTTCACCACGGGAGCGCCGAGGGCCGCGAGCCGTTCAGCCCGATCCTTGAGGTGGCCGCGCCGGGACGGTGCCGCTGGCAGGTGGCACGCCGGGATGGGGGTGAGGCCGTGATCGCGCACGGCGTCCAGCGCCGCCGCGTCCCGCGCGTGGCCGGAGACCTCGAACTGCACGTGGGTCGCCGCCGCGGCGCCGATCGTCGGAAGCGCCTCGATTACCCGCGCCGCGCCGTGCCGCGTCGCGACGACCACCGAGGCCCCGTCTTCGGGCGTCGCACCACGTTCGCGGGACGCCCGCATCACGCCGGCGTCGTCACCATCGAGCTCGTACCACCGGAAGCCCGGGGCCGCACCGAGCGACGGCACCTCACAGACCAGGTGCTCCAGGGAGAAGAGGGTGAGGGACACGGTGATCAGGCTCCGTGGTCCTCGAGGATCCGGGCCATCGCTCGGGTGACGTCGTCGGCCACGTCGTCGTCGAGCAACAACCGGTGATGCAGCCACAAACCCGCCTTACCGGCCGCGGCGGCGACCGGTGTCCACGCCGCACCGGCGCCGAACGACGGAACGGCCGCCCACGGCGGATACATGACCGAGGCGGGTATGCCGTCCGCGCCCAGGGCGGCGGCGGCCGCGGCGTTGGTCAGACCTCTGGCCAGCACTCGGGCGGGCAGCCGGAGCAGGACCATGTAATGGTCGTGGCGGGTCACTGCGGGGTCGGTGCCGACGACAAGGTCGGGGTCGAGCACGCGGAGCCGCTCGGCCAGTTCCGCCGCGTGCCGGTCCCGGATCCGCCAGAGTTCCTCGTACCCGGGGAGATGGGCGAGGACGACGGCGGCCGCGAACTCGCTGATTCGCGCGTTGGTCCCGACCTCCTCGAACGCGTAGGCCCCGCTTCCTCGGGGCCGGCCGCAGTTGGCGATCAGCTCGACGCGGCGTGCCAAGGTGGCGTCGGAACGGATCAGGACGGCTCCGCCGTCTCCGCCGGGGAGCAGCTTCCCCGCCTGGAAGCTGAACGTGGTCAGATCACCCACCGTCCCGACCCGGGCGCCGCGCCAACAGGCGGAGGTCGCCTGGGCGCTGTCCTCGATCAGCGCGAGGCCGTGGCGGTCGCACAGCGCCCGCGCCGCGTCGAGGTCGGCCGGTTGCCCGGCGAGATGAACCACGATCAACGCGCGCGTACGGTGCGAGACCGAGGTCTCGGCCGCAGTCGGGTCCACGCACCAGGTCTCCTCTCGCACATCCACCGGAATCGGTTGCGCCCCGACCGCGAGCACCGAGGACGCGGTGGAGACGAAGGTCGTCGCCGGGACCAGCACCTCGTCGCCGGCCCCGATGCCGAGGGCCCGGAGCGCGACCTCCAGAGCGACGGTGCCATTGGCCACGGCGACACAGGCGGACGCGCGGTGATCAGCGGCCAGGTGCGCCTCGAGTTCCTCGGCCGCACCTTGCCCGGACTGCCACCAGTGCCCGCTGTCGAAGGCGGACAGCAGGCGCTGCCTCGCCTCGGTGACAGGCTGCGGCCAGGCCGGGAACGGGCGGATCCGCACCGGAATCAGCTGTGGGGTGCTCACTCGAACTCCTCGTCCACATCGGTGACGACGGCCTTGCCGGTCTCCAGCGACTGGGCGAAGGCATCGCACAGCGACACCGATCGGACCGCGGAACGCAGGTCGTCGGCGCAGTCCTGCCGCAGGGCCTGATCCATCTGACGGTGATACTCGGTGGGCGCCCGCAACTGGCCGGCCATCAGCTCGCGCCAGCCATGGTCCTGATGGAACAGCCGCAGGGAGGGGCCGGCGATGGTCTGCCGCGCCGGGCTGAAACCGAAGACCGTCCGGAGCTCGGCGTGCCCCGCCGAGCCGGCGGCCAGGACGGTCACCGAGTCCGCGGCTACTGCGTCGTTCCAGGAGGCGCGCATCCGCATCGTGCCGGCGCCGATCTGAGCCAGGCCGTTGACGGTCTGGAAGGACACCTCCGGCTCCCGGTGCGCGGCGCCGGGGTTCTGATACCAGTCCGACGTCGCCGATCCGCCGGCGTGCGGTGGGCGTACGCCGGTGGCCAACGCGACTGCCCGCCCCGACCAGCCGGTGCACCAGAGCATCAGGTCGACCAGGTGCGCGCCCAGATCCCACAGGACGCCGGACTCCCAGCCGCCCGGCGTGCCGGGGATTCCGGAGCGACGCGACCAGGTCGCCGACATCTCGTGGACGGGACCGATCGCGCCCTCGCGGATCACCTGGCGAAGACGCTCGACGTCCGCGCGGAAGCGGTTGGTGTAACAGGTGAACACCCGCCGGCTCAGCTTCCGGCTCATCTGCTCGATCTCGGTCGCCGCCACCGCGGACGTCACCAACGGCTTTTCGCACACCACGTCCATACCGGCCGCGAGCGCCTCGGTGATGAGCGCCGCGTGCGAGTGCGGCGGCGTGCAGATCACGGCCAGACCGGCACCGGACGATGCCAGATCGCCCGGGTGCGCCTCGACCCCGAAGGTCCGGACGGACCGCTCGACGGCCTCCGGGTCGTTGTCCGAGACCAGGACGTCGCGGACCCGGGGATCGGCGACGAGGTACGGCAGATGGACTCGCGCAGCGATCGCACCGGCGCCGACCACCACGACCCGGACCCCGGTCGCCGTCATCGGACCAGGCCGTTCATCCGCGCGCCGAGCCGCGTGGTCAGCACCGTTTCCAACTCGGCGACGGACTCCACGAGCGCATCCGGCCCGGCGGTCCGCAGGACGTCGGTCCGCCCTGCGCCCCAGGTGCAGGCGACCGTGTAAACCCCCGCGTTCTGCCCGGCGCGGATGTCGTTCATCGAGTCGCCCACCAGCACCGTGTCCCGCGTCGTGCCGCGCAGCCGGCCGATCAGATGGTGCACGCCGTCCGGCGCGGGCTTGGGGGCTGGCGGGTCCGACGGGGTGACGAGCTCGGAACAGAACGCACCGAGCCCGGTGAGAGCGATCACCTGCTCCGCCCGCCCGCGGTCCTTGCCGGTGATGATGCCGAGGCCGACGCCCTGACGGCTGAGCGCCGCCAACATGGCGGTGACACCGGGGAACGGCCGCACCGTGTGCACCCGGCTGACGGAGTGGCGGCGAAAGGACGGCGCCATGGTCGGCGGCAGGCCCAGCGTCTCGACGATCCGCTCGAACGGCAGGCCGGCCATCGCCAGCAGTTCGTCCGTGGGCGCCCGGCCCGGCCCGACACACTCGCTGAATGCCGCGCGGAACGCCTCGACGGCGACCTGCTCGGAGTCGACAAGTGTGCCGTCCAGGTCGAAGAGGACGGTCAGCGTCACGGCAGCGGCTCTTCGGTGAGGAAGGCGCCCAGCAGAGCCGAACCGCCCGGATCGTCCGGTACGACGGCGTCGAGTCCGGCAGCCCTCGCCTCCGACACCAGCACCTGACGCAGCACCGGACGGTGCAGCCGGCCGCCGGTGAGCAGCACGGCCGGGACGCTCAGGACCCGGGCCAGGTCGGCCACCGTGTCGATCAGCCGCTGCCCGTCCGGCCACGCCGTGAACCCACGTCGGGACAACTGCTCATCGTCGGGAAGAGTGTCCAGGGCCGACTGGAGGCATCCCCGACGACCGCACGGGCACAACCGGTCGGAGCCGAGAGCCCGGAGATGGCCGATCGTCCGCGCGTCCGGCGAGGCCGACGGGCGCACCCGGCCGTCGAGGAACACGCCGCCGCCGATCCCGGTGCCGAGGCTTACCAGCAGGAATTCCGGGACGTCGCGGGCGGCGCCGAGCATGCGTTCACCGAGGACCGCTCCCACGCCGTCGTCGCCGACGGCAACGGGAACCCCGGTTGGCGCGCCGGTCAGGTCGCGCAGTCGTCGGCCGACCCACGCCGGACGGTTGGGCCAGGCCGTCACGACACCGGTCTCGTCGAGGCCGCCCGGAAACGAGATGCCAATGCTGACGTCCGACAACGGTCCGGACGTGGCCGCGGCGCAGGCCGCCCGAACCGCCGCCCGCAGGTCGGTCAGGCTGCCGGGAGGAGCCGCTCCGGTCGGCCCGGAGCCGACGAGGCGCACTCCCGAGGTGGTCCAGGTCGCCACCGACCACCCGGTGCCGCCGATGTCGAGCGCCACGGCGTTCCGCACCCGCGCACCTGCGCCGGGAAGAGCCCGCTCATGCCGGAGATAATGCTGAATGATGGTGCCTCCTGTCGCGCACCAGCGATCCGCCGGCTCCTGAATCAAGCGCGTTTCCCGCGAACTCCCACGCCGTTTCGTATTCATGCCCACAATGCCGCAACCACTCTTACTCCCGCCTTCTCCGCCCGCCCGCTGCCCCCCGGAACGACGACGGGCAAGTAGACTGTGGCCGTTCTCCCGGGCGGCGGGAGAGGGTAAAGGTAGGAAATTTTGACGAACGTACCGATTCCCGGCTCGAAGTCCGTCACGGCGCGCGCGCTTTTCCTCGCGGCCATGGCGGAGGGCACCTCGCGACTGACCGGCGCGTTGGATTCCGACGACACGCAGGCGTTCCGCTCCGGATTGCGTGCGCTCGGTTACCGGGTCTCCGACACCGACGAGGTCTGGAGCATCGACGGCCATCCCGACGGTCCGCCCTCCCGTTCCGCCGACGTCTACTGTCGCGACGCCGGCACCGCTGCCCGCTTCCTTCCCGCCCTCGGCGCCCTCGGAAACGGCGAATTCCGGTTCGACGCCTCGCCGCAGATGCGTCGGCGTCCGGTTGGGCCGATGACCACCGCGCTGCGGGAGCTCGGCGCCGATCTCCGATTCGAGGACCGTGACGATCACCTGCCCGTCGTCATCGACGCCCGCCGGCTGCCCGGTGGCCGGCTCCGCCTCGACTCGTCGATCTCCTCGCAGTTCCTGACCGCGCTCCTGATGGCCGCGCCGGCCATGACCGAGGGTTTGACAGTGCAGGTCACCGGCATGGTGTCGCGGCCCTACGTGGAGATGACGGTCCGGATGATGCGCGACTTCGGCGTGTCGGTCGAGTGGGACGACGACACTTTCACGGTGCCCCCGCAGCGGTACGCGGCGCGCGACTACCGCGTCGAGCCGGACGCCTCGACGGCCAGTTACTTCTTCGCGGCCGCAGCCCTGACCGGCAATTCCGTCACCGTTCCAGGCCTCGGCGCCGAGGTCATGCAGGGCGATATCGGATTCGTCGACATCCTTCGCCGGATGGGCGCCGACGTTATCGTCGACAGCGACCGGACGACCGTCACCGGCACCGGCCGGATCACTGGGACGACCGTGAACATGCGTGACATCTCCGACACCATGCCGACCCTGGCGGCAATCGCACCCTTCGCCGACGGCCCGGTGCGAATCGAGGACGTCTACAACACTCGCGTGAAAGAGTGCGACCGCCTCGAAGCCTGCGCCAAGAATTTGAGTGCAATGGGCATCGAGGTGGCAACGGGCCGCGACTGGATCGAAATTCAGCCGGGCCGTCCCAGGCCCGCGCTGATCGATTGTCATGCGGATCACCGGATCGCCATGGCCTTCAGCGTCACCGGGCTCCGTGCCGATGGCATCGAGCTCGACGATCCGGAATGTGTGAAGAAGACGTTCCCCGAATTCCACCACGTCTTCGGCGAAATGCGTGAGCAGTGGAGTCGCGCCGCCGTCGGCCGCGACTGATCGGAGCGGCACCCGCGGGCTGTGCGTATGGGTCATCGCTCACCGGCCCGGGACGCAGCCGCGGGTGCCGTCTCCGCCTCGCCGGCACCCAGCGGCTCGAGGTCTTCCAGTCGGGTTGTCGTCCTGATCCGGCTGCCCCACACGGCCAGCGGAGCTACGAGGGCGGCCGCGCAGGCAATGACCAGACCGGCCCGCGGATCCCAGGCCTGAGCGACCGCCCCGGCGCTCAGGGCGCCGAACGGGGTGGCGCTCCAGGAGGCGAAGCGAACCGAAGCCATCACACGGGGCAGCAGGTGCGACGGCGTCACCGTCTGCCGGTGCGTACGGGTGACGACGCTGAACACCGTGACCCCGGCTGCCAGGCCGCACATGCCGGTCGCGAACATCCAGATGGCCGCGGAGCCGGTGCCGAGCGGCATCAGCAGCGCGGCGGCCGGCGCGAACGCGACCGACGCCAGCACGATCCTGGTGTTGCCGAAGCGGGACACCATCCGGGCGACGAGCGCTGCGGCCACCACCGCGCCGAGTGCGTCCACCGCCATGACGACACCGACGATCCCGACCGGAAGGTCGAGCGTGCGGACCAGGAACGTGGGTGTCACCGCGAGCAGGGCTCCGTTGGCGAAGTTGAAGGCGCCGGCGGCCACCAGGCCCGGACGGATCACCGGGTGCCGGACGACGTACCGCAGGCCGACGCGGATCCGCTCCCAGAAGCCGGTCCGGTCGATGTGCCGGTCGGTCGTGTCCGCCCGGGACATGCTGCCCAGCACGGCGGCCGAGAGCAGGTACGAGACGGCGTCGAGCAGGATTGCCTGAGCCGCGCCGATCGCCTGGACCAGCACGCCGCCGACCGCCGGCCCGAGGAGGCGCGTGGTGGCGAAGGTGCCGGTCAGAAGGCCGTTGCGGCGGGTCAGGTCGGCCTTGGGGACGATGTACGGGACGAGGGTGGAGTTGGCCACGTCGAAGACGTTCGTGGCCAGGCCGGCCAGAAACGCGACGGCTAGGACGTGGGCGAGGGTGAGTGCGTCCAGCCAGGCCGCGGCCGGGATGCTCGCCATGAGGAGGGCGCGCAGGACGTCCATCGAGACCTGGGTGCGGCGCAAGGGGAACCGGTGCACCAGAACACCCGCCGGAAGCCCGATGAGCACGATGGCGGCGTAATTGGCCGCGGTGATCAGGCCGACCTCGAAGTTCGAGGCGTTCAGCAGGTGCAGGGCGGCCAACGGGAGCGCCACCGAGGTGACGCCGTCGCCCGCGGTGCTGATCGAGGTCGCCGCCCAGTATCGCCAGAAGTCGCGCCCCGACCGGCGCGGACGGGTTTCGTGGTCGACCGAAACAGACATAACTCAGCCGACCGCCGCGGACAGCAACGGGGCGAAGGCGTCCCGCGTGGCCGCGTCCGACAAGGCCCCCACCTCTTCGCAGTACGAGATGGTGGACCGTGCCGCCGCGGCCACGGTGGCGAGAACCCGGTCGCGCGGGTAGGACTCCGTGAGGACCGCCTCGATCTGGTCGGCGCGCAGGCCCAGCAGCGCCAATGAGTCGGCGACGGCCGCGTAGTCCGGTTCGAGGAAAGCCATGACGATCGCCGGAAGCCACGGACCCGCCATCGAGCGCTCGGCGGGCGTGAGCGCACGCCAGAGGAGCCGTAGGACGTCACGGAAGTACGCGTGATGGCGGCCCTCGTCGACAGCGTGGTCGGCGACCGTCTGCCGAACGGCGGTGGGCAGACGCCTGTCGTGGGGGACCTCGGCCAGCAGCGACGAGATGAGCGTCTCGCTCACCACCGCGAACAGCAGCGGGCCGAGCGCGGGGATGTGGGTCCGCAACCGGTTCGAGATCGTCGCGAGGCGTCCGACGAACTGGGGTACGCCGAACGCCGGAGAAGGCACAGCGCTGTTCTCGACGATCTGGGTGTGCAACTCGTAGGAGAACTGCGCGTGCCAGGCCTCGTCGGTCACGATGTTGAACGCGTCACGCCGCATTCCGGCGGGGAGCTGTAGGCCCGATCGTCCTCTGCTCAGCTCCATGGTCACCGGTATGACAGCGGTGTCCTCCAACTCGGACGTGAAGTGCAGGTACTGGTACAGGGCATGGACAAGGAGGCGATGGTGAGCGGAGTCGCCCAGTTCGGCGACGAGCGGGTGCGACCGGACCGGCACCAGCTCCGGCGGGAAGTACACCTGCGCCGTCGTGGCCGGCTCGAGCTTGCGCAGCGGGCGGCTGCGCACCGCGGCGTTCCGGTCCCACTTGTCGAAGCGGCTGCGGTACTCGGCGCCGACGGCGATGTCCGCCAGACCGCGTGGAGCGCAGGTGGCCTGCTCGGCGGAGCGAACCGCCAGCTTGAGGAAGTCGGTGCTCACAGACGCGTCCGGGACGATCGCGGCACGGCCCCCAGCAGTCCCTGATCGAGCACTCGCCCCAGCGGCTCGGCGATGGCGTCGTAGGTGGTGCCGGTCGCCGCCATCAGCTCGTCGAGCCGCCTCGCGCCGTCCACCAGGCCGACGAACCGGTGCCAGTGCGGACTGTCGTCGTCGATGACGTACTCGACGACGCCGTCGACCACGAGAAAACGCTGGGCGCTCCCGTCGACGGCGTCTAGGAGAAGAACGTTCTCGGACCACACAGGCACGGCGTCCGGCGCCAGCACGGGCAGGTCGAGCACCCGCTGCGCGACGGCCAGGCCGCCGTCCGCGGCGAAGTCCTCGACGGGCCACGCGCTCAGGACGGCGGGGACCGGCTGATCGACGATGGCCGGCGGCTGCTCGGCAACCATGGCGTCGAGCAGGCCCAGGTTGACAAGCCCCAGCAGTAGGTTGGCCGACCCCAACCCGGCGCCGGCGGACATCCGGTCGAGGAGTGCGTGGACGGCACCCCCGTCCAGGTGGTGCCTGGCTCCGCTGCTCGACAGGGCCTGCTCGACCAGGGCGCGGCCAGACTGCGTCAGGAGGCCCACGATCGACCGATAGGTGTGCTCGACCCCCTCGCCGTAGACGAACGGCACCTTCTCCCGCTCGGACACCTCGGCCGGCAGGTACTTGCGGACCGCATCGCGAAGGATTCGCTTGTCCCACAGCAGCCGGCTACGCCGGTGCGGAGGAACAGCGGCCACGAATTCGACGAGTCGATGGTCGAGGAACGGCACGCGAGCTTCGATCCCACTGCCAGCGGCGCTCCGGTCCTCGTGCCAGACGTTGTACTGGTAGATCTTGCGGTATTCCCGCCGTAGGTAGGCGGGGTAGGGGTCCGCGGCGTCGTCGTCGGCGGCGCTCCGCACGACCGACGCCCCCATCGCCTCGTTCCACGCCGCCGACATCTCGTTGCCGTGCGCGGCACCACGGCGGGCCATGGTCGCGAGGTTCGCCAGGAAGGTGTTCCAGTCGCCGCCACCGGCGTAGTCGGCCGAGTAGCCGCCGTTGAACTCGTCGCTGGCGGCGCCCAGGAGCATCCCCTTGAGGCCCGGGCGGGTGGCGCGGGCGTACCGGTGCAGCTCCTGCTTGAGGTACGACTCGGGGCCGGCCATCGGGTGCTCCAACAGCCAGAGGTGCCGGCGCCACTCGTCCACCGTCGGGTGGTGATCCCTGGGCACGTATATCTGATGGTTGGTGAGGCCCAGACCGCGAGCCACAAGGTCGGCGTGGTACGAGTCGCCGTTCTCCACGGTGCTCGGGTTGAGGACGGTGAAGGTCTGCAGATCCGTGGTGCGAGCCGCCAGCGCGGCGACCGCCGCCGAATCGACACCGCCGCTGAGGAACATGCCGAGCTCCGCGTCCGCGGTGGCGCAGTCGGTCACCGCGTCGGCGAGGAGACGCCCGTACTCCTCGATCGCCTCGTCGTCGGTCAGGTCGAACGATTCGCGAGTGCCGGGGAAGACCCAGTAGTCGTGGACGGTGGTGTGCCCGTCGGCGAGGTCGATCTCCATGACGGTGCCGGGAGCGACGTACTCGATGCCGGTGAACCAGGTGACCGGCTCGGCGGCGCCCAACACCGGTTCCGCGCGCAGGAAAGGACTCGAAAGGCTGGACTGCCAATCGATCGAGCGCGGCGTCGCGGAATCCACGAACAGCGCTTTGATCTCGGACGCGAAGACGATTCGATCGTTGTCGCGATGGAAATAAAGTGGCTTGATCCCGAAGCGGTCCCGCGCCAGCACCAGCTTGTTTCTGCGGATGTCGTAGAGGACGACGGCAAACATTCCGTTCACCCGCTCGGCGAATCGGTGGCCGTGTTCCTGATACAGGTGCCCGATTATCTCGCAGTCGGAACCGGTCCTCATCCGCGCACCGGAGGCAAGGCCGCGTTCGAGTTGACGGTGGTTGTAGACCTCACCGTTGGCGATCACCACGACGCTGCGGTCGGTGGTCCAGAGCGGTTGGTCACCGGCCTCCGGAGCCACCAGGGCGAGGCGGGTGAAACCGAGCCCGACCGGGCCTTCGCGCAGCGTGACCTGCTCGTCCGGCCCGCGATGCGCAACGCGGTGCGTCATCGCCGAGAGCAGCGCGCCGGCCTCCGGGCCCAGCGCAGCACCCCCGAACCTCGCCACCCCGGCCAAACCGCACATGGTTTCCTCATTTCCTCGAGCACATCGGGCGCGCGTCGGATCGGGTGCGCTCCGCACACGGCGGAGCGCACCCGACACGGATCAGCAGGCGGCGCGCAGGACGGTGGAAACGTCCACTGGACGCATGGTGGGCTTCGCGTACTTCTTCATGTCGATCACCTCCGGTTTGGGCGAATTCGCCTGTCCGTCGCCGGGAGGCGAGCGGATGGGCGTGGCTTCAGTGAAGCAGCCTCCAGAGTGGGCAGCCAGACATTCGGTTGGACCCGAAAGTCACCCGGCCATGAGCATGTCGAGCAGGGTGGAACCAATGTCGGTAAGCCCGTAATAGACGCGGTTCGCGCGCCGCGTCCGGATAGCTATGCGACAGGACACCAGCACGGACAGATGCTCCGAGATCGTGCTGGGCGCGAGGCGCAGCTCGGTCGCCAGGGCGGTCGTCGTCCGGGGCATGCTGAGCGCGCGCATGAGGGTGGCCCGCGTCCTGCCGAGCAACTGCACCACGTGATCCGGCCCGGGTCGCGGCGAGGGGTTCACCCCGCCGGCGAGATTCGCGACCCCGCGCGCCGGATAGCCGAGCACCGTCGTGTCGGTATTGGGATCGAGCAGCGCGGGCTCGTCCCGGGCGAAGACCAGGGGCACCAGCAGCAGCCGCTGAGGATCGCGGGTGCCCTCCGCGACACCCGGAGCCGTCAGCGTCAGTGTGGGGCTGTTCCACCCGACCCGCTGGTGCAGCGAGCCGAGCAAGGCATCGACGCCACCCGTGGCGAGGGTTCCGGACCGGTGCGCCAGCTCGTCGACCAAAGTCTCGGAGATTGTGCCCCAATGCGGTCTGATCGCTACGTCGCAGTAGTCCTCCAACGTCCGCCGGAAGGTCTGCAGCGCCCGAGCCGGGTCGGCGGCGAAGGGTCCGAAGGCGGGCGGCACGCCGCGCGGGAACTGCCGGTGCAACCGATCGCGGACCCCCGTCGGCTCCCAGGACTCGATCCGGCGGCAGGCATCCGTCAGATCGAGGTCGTCGGGGCGCGGGTCGCTGATCAGGAACTGCGGGATTATCCCGGGAGGCCACGACGCCACCCATCGCAGCAGTGCGCGGGCAGGACCGTTGCCGATCGCCGACAGCGCCGACCGGGCCCAGCTTTGGTACGGGAACGGCGCGGCGAGCCCGTGGTGGGCCAGTAGTTGGGCGCTCGTGAGCACCTCCCACACCGGTTGCGGCGCCAGCCGGATCTGCAACAGCGCCCGGTCCGACAGGGTGATGGAGGCCGAGCGCCGCGCCCCGTCAGGATGGTGGCCGGCGGGCGTCGCCCGGCCATTCGACAAGTCGACGCGCCGTGAGGTCGTCCAAGAAGGCGGCGACATCCGCGACAAGCTCCACCTCTTCCTCGCCGTACTGTCTGGCTACGCGTGCGGCGATCTGGCGCACCGTGCGCCGGCCGTCGATCGACTGCCAGATCAGCTCGGCGGTCTCGTCGAGTTCGAGCGGTTCCTCTGTCTCCGTCCGGCCCGCAACGACGAGGGCTCCGGCGACACGACGTACGCGGCTGTAGAGACTGACCCGCGGCACCTCGGAGTCGTTCATCCGATCGGCACCAGGGACTGCAGCCGGCGACTGACGGTGATCACCTCGACGATCCACTGCTCCGGATGGTCCGCGTCGAACGACCGCATGGTCTCGAGCGCCCAGTACTCCTCGAAGCTCAGCTCCGGCGGGTCGGCGGCCTGGAACCGGCGAGCCCGCCACTTCGGACTGTTGCCGTACTCACCGCGGTGGGCAAGCAGACCTTCGACCGCGTGGTTGAAGGCGAGGCGGGCGGAGAGGACGGCGCTGACGGTGTCACCGTTGCCCAGTTGGCCAGCCGCGTCCTCGGCGTAGCCATCGGTCATGTTGAAGGCCTTGATGACCAGACCCGGTACGTACGCCGAGGCGCGCAGCGCGGCCTGCCGCTCGGCGAGCCACTCGGCACCGTCGAGGGCGACGGCGTGGCCGACGCGCTCCAGGAAGAACGATTCGTCGACCGACAACCGGGTCGAGGCGGCCGCACCGCTGCGCAACGCCTCCCAGCTCATCTTCGCGAACAGTTGGTCGACCTGCGCCGACGTCCAGTACTCGACGTCGCACCGCAGCGCACCGACGTGCGTCTGCTCCGAAAGGACGTGGCCGGGCTCCAGGCCAACCGCGAGAGGGACGGCCGTCGGGCCGGCCCAGGCCTCCTCGGAGACCACGTAGACGTCGGCGTCACTGGCCTCGTTGTGCCAGCCGCGAGCGAAGGACCCACCGATGTACGCGGTGAGGCAGGAGTCGGGGAGCAGTTTTTCCTTCCTGAGATGGTCTCGAATCATGTCGACGTCGGTCACTGCAACTCCTCATGAGTCATCCGGCGGGCGTTCGCGGTCTCCGGTTGAACCCCTATACGGGACCCGAGCACGATGCGACGGCACCCGTCCGTTGAGGTGGAGGGCGAAATGTTCACCACAGGAACCGTTGATCCGGAAGGCTCGCCACACGACGCGAGGGGATCAAGAGGGTGAATGCCGTCGGCGACGACGGCCACGCTGCGTCAACCGCTGGACGATGAGTGCATTCTCTTATCCCCCGTGATCTTCATCAATGCGGTTCTGCCGGATACTACCGAGCCAGCCTGCCGGTGTCTGCCCCGTGCGCGTCCGGTGAGCCGCCTCCGCCTCGACCGACCTGGGGGCGCTCCTCGGGGGACGCCTCCGTACGAATGCCCAGGTCAGTGGCCTGGGCTCCGTCGCTTGCGAAGGTCGTCAACGGCACCTTCGGCCGAGGCATCCTGCTTGCGGGACCTCTCCGGAGCGGCGCGCCGGCATTGTGGTCAGAAAAGTCACAGCGGCGCGAGAATCAGCCGGCCGTGGGACAGAAACCTGCGCCCGACCTACGACGTGGCGCGGATGATCGCCAGGGCGGCTGCGCGGCGGCCCCGCCGGCACTGTGGTCCGAGCACTTACCAGTGGCGGAAGGGGTCACCAGAATCTTGTCGCGGTCATCGCCCGCGTCAAACCGTCACGGCCGATGTGCCGGACCCGACGCATCGTCGCTGCTGAGCTGGGGGTACAGGTCGGCGATGAGGCGCTCGGCCACGGGATCGACCTGGGTTACCGATCTGTCGGAACTCCACAGGGAATGACGGATCAGGACGGAAAGTATCGCGCCCGGCCCGACGAGGCGTCGAGCCGGGCGCGTCGAGCGAGCTATGCCACGAAGCGGGAACGGCGTCGGCGTCCGATCAGGTAACCCACGCCGCCGAGGAGCAGAAGCGCGCCGCCGATGCTGGCCACCGTCATGGTGTTGGTGCCGGTGACGGGCAGTCCGCCACCGTCACCGCCGGAGGCGCCCAGGCTGGCGGAGGAGGTGGGGGTCGGCGCAACGGACGTCGTAGCGCTGGCCGTCGCACTGGGCGTCGCACTGGGCGTCGCACTGGGCGTCGCACTGGGCGTCGCGCTCGGCGTCGACGTGGGCTGCGCCGCGCAGTCACTCACACGTGCGGCGTACAGGCCGTCGTTCAGGTAAGCCAGGAGGGCGTCGATGGAGTCGGCGTCGAGCGTCTTCTGCGCGGCGTCCTTCACGTTGGCGCCAGCACCCGTCATCGTCCGGCCCACCGAGATCTGCAGAGCTGTCCACCAGGTGTCCTGCAAGCGAGACTTGAGGAAGGTCCGGAGCTCCTCCGAGGTGCCGCCCAGCGCCTTCTCGATCGCCTCCGGCAGCCCGGGCAACTCCTCTTTCTTTGCCGTGTCCAGGATCCGATAGGCCAGCAGCCGCAACTGCCCGAGGTCGGCGGTATCCAGATCGATGGTGACAGCCTTACGAATATCCGTGTACGTGTTGCGTTCGACCGTCTGGCAGGTCGCGTTCAGCCCGGGTGAGCCAGCCTGAGCCACCGCCGGTGCCGCCGGAACCAGAAACGCCAGCGCTATCAGGGCGCCGGCCGGGAACTTCCATCGCATGTAGATCTTCCTCCCCGTTGGAGATCAAAACATGGAGATATTACCGGTGGCTGGCGGGAAGGCAGGAAGGGGTGGATGTCGTGGACCGCGCACGGAAAAGGCGACAGCGGTTACCCGCACGGAGGCAGGCCACCCAGTTACTCCTCGCGCTTGTTGCCGTCGTCCTCCATCAGCAGGAAGCCCGTCCGGTCCGTGACCTCGCGGGAGCTGCGCAGCGCGCCGACGGCCGCCAATCCCACCCCGGCGAGCGGGATCGCCGTCTCCACGGCCGACGATACCTGAAGGGTGTCTTCCGTTGACCTACTCACCGCCATCCCCAGTTGCAGGAAGGCGTCCCGGTCCGGGTTGGCCATCTCCCACCAGCCCGACCACAACCCGGCGAGATTCGAGTACGCGTCGGCCGCTGCGAGGGACAGCAGGAACAACCCCACCGGGAGCAGCCAACGGCGGTCCGCGCGCCACCCGGACAGCGCGAGCGCCCCCATGGTCACGAGGGCAGCGAGCAGCGCCGGCCACACCGTCCCGAGCAGGTCCGGCAGTGGATGGTCGACGAACTCCGGGGTGGAGTCCAGCCCGAACCAGGCGAGCAGCAGCAGTGCGAGGACTGCCGTCGCCACACCCCGTCGTCTGCCGCGAGACGGCAGTGCCAACACGCCGGCCGCGAGACAGGCAGCGCCGAGCGCCAGGCCCAGCGCGGCGAGCCGTTGCCTGTCGATCGAGTCCCGCCACGGCCCCAAGATGGACGTCTCCGCAGCCGCCGGCCCGTATGCCACCCAGCCCACGTCGACGGACTGCTCCTGATGCCAGTGCAGTCGCACGGCAGCCACCACGGCAAGGAGCCCGATGCCGGCGGCGACGGCCCACCGCACCCGGCGCTCACCGCGACTCAGCAGGACGTAGCCGAGCAGTGTGAGCAGCATGACCAGGCCGAACTGCATCGACGCGGCTGGACTGGCGACCAGCGCCGCCCCGGCCGAGAGCAGACCGGCCGCGACGGACGCGACGAGCAGGCCGAACGGAAGACGCATGGCCGAGATCGTGGCACGCGAGCCGGAGTCGCGTAGCCCCGTTGGGCCAGGGCGGGATGGGCACCGCGGCGGATATCAGAATGGCGATCCGGGCAGCCGCCCGGCCGGTTCCCGTCCGCGAGAGGATCCTTCGCGTCACCGGCTTCGGCAGTACTCGCCCGGCGTCATCCCGAAGTAGCCCCGGAAGGCCTGGATGAACGCACTGGGACCGCTGTAACCGCTGGCTGTGGCGGTGGTGGTCACCGACTTGCCCTGGGCGATCAACGTGAGCGAGTGGTGCAGCCGCAGTTGGGTCCGCCAGTGCGGGAACGACATCCCGGTCTGCTCCCGAAACAGTCGGCTGAGGGTACGCGCGCCGGCGCCCACGGCCATGCCCAGTTCGCCGAGGGTGCGGCGATCGGTGGGGTCCTCGAGCAGGATCTCGGCAAGATCCCGCAACCGGGGGTCGTCCGGGTACGGCAGGCGCAGGCGCAACGTGGCGGTCCGTCGTAGCTGGTCAAGAGCCACCCGTTCGAGATTGTGCTGTTCGTCGTCGGTCAGCTCCTCGCCGTCGGTGAGTTTGACGATCACCTCGCGCAGCAACGGTGAGACGGCCAGGGCGGTCGGCTGATCCACACCCAGCGGGTTCAGCGGGCGGTCGAACATGATCGCGCGCATGTCGGTGGGCCCGTACGCCCGATGGGCGTGGGCGGCACCTGCCGGGATCCACACCGCCCGATCCGGTGGCACGGTCCACAGCCCGGTCGGCGTCGACACCCCGAGCACACCCTTGCGGGGACAGACCAGTTGATGGCGGGCGTGGGTGTGCCAGTCGATCCGGTCGCGGTCGGCCAGGGGCACCCGGGCGGGGCCATCGACATCTTGGCTGCTTGTCGACATAAATCGGCAGGATATCGATAGTCCGCACCTGAGGCGACCGGGCATCCTTCCTGAGGACACCGGACGAGAGAGCTGATCATGACGGAGATGGGCAGCCGGGTGAACTCGGCCAACCCTGGGACGATGGTGCCGCTGGACGAGCAACCGTCGGCGTGGCGGCGAATGCGACTGTGGAGTGCCGCCCACGCGGTCGACGACCTCTACCAGGGTCTGGTGCCGGCCTGCGTCCCGTACTTCGTGCTGGACCGCCACTACAGCTACGTGGCCGCCGGCGGTCTCACGCTCGCCGCGACCCTGGGTAGCTCCGTCCCGCAGCCGTTCATCGGCGTCGCCGTCGACCGTTACCGGCTCGACTGGCTCGCCGGGGCGGGCGTGACGCTGGCCGGAATCGGGCTCGGCCTCTCCGGTCTCGTGCACAGTTACGTGGCGGTCTGGTTGCTGCTCTGTGCCTCGGGGTTCGGCGTGGCGATGTTCCACCCGGCCGCGGGAAAGTCGGCCCGGGTGGCGGCCGGTGAGAGCGCCACCGCGATGAGTATCTTCGCCGCCGGCGGCAGTGTCGGGTTCTTCCTGGCACCGGTACTTGCCACTCCCGCACTCATCGCGATGGGCGTCGGAGCGACGGCGCTCTTCATCCCGCCGGCCGTACTGATGGGCTTCCTGTTGTACCGCAATCGGCTACCGCGGCCGGCCGCCCGCTCCGTTTCCGACAACGGCTCGGACCGCTGGATTCCCTTCCTGGTGTTGACGGGCATCGAGACCGTCAGATCGGTGGCCTTCTTCGGCGCGATCACCTTCATCGAGTTGTTCTGGATACGCCATCTGGGCGCGGGCAAGAGCCTCGCCGGGGCCGCGCTGGCCTGCTTCCTGGTCGGCGGGGTTCTCGGAACACTGCTGGGCGGCCGGATCGCCGACCGGGTCGGGATGGTCCGCACCGTGCAGCTCGGCGCGATCGTCGCCATACCCGCGCTCGTCGGCCTGCGGTTCACGCCCGGGGAGTATCCGCCGCTGCTCCTCGCCGTGCTCGCCGGCGCCGCCCTGAACATCCCGTTCGCGGTGCTGGTCAAGCTGGGCCAGGACTACCTGCCGACGCGGCCCGGCACCGCGGCCGGTGTGACACTCGGACTCGCCGTGAGCATCGGGGGCCTCATCGCGCCCGTCCTGGGCGTGGCCGCGGAAAAGTGGGGTCCCGAGGGCGTGTTCACCATCATCTGCCTGATTCCCCTCGTGGCGCTGGCACTCGGGGTGTTCCTCACCGAGCCGCGGACGTGATGCGTCAGGCCCGAGCCGGCGTGCTGGCCGGAACGGCGGCGTACCTCCTCTGGGGTTTGCTGACCCTCTACTGGCCGCTGCTGGAGCCGGCCTCCGCGGTGGAGATCCTCGCCCACCGCATCGTCTGGTCACTGGTCTTCGTCGCCGTCGTGCTGGCGATCCAGCGCGACCTCCGCTGGGTACGGGCGATCCGGCGGCAGCCACGGGTACTGGCGCTGCTGGCCGGCGCCGGCTGCTTCGTGGGCGCCAACTGGGGCCTCTACATCTGGGCGGTCAACAACGGGCGGGTGATCGAGGCGGCCCTCGGCTACTACATCAATCCGCTCTTCACCGCGCTTCTCGGCCTGGCGGTGCTGCGGGAGCGGATGGCGATCGTCCAGTGGGTCGGCGTGGCCCTGGCCACGGGGGGCGTGGTGTGGCTGGGGATCGACGCCGGACGGCCGCCGTGGGTGGCGATCGGCCTCGCCGCCACCTTCGGAATCTACGGACTGCTTCGCAAGTGGGCGGCCATGCCGAGCTGGCGGGCGTTGGCGGTGGAGACCGCCACGCTGGCCGTGCCCGCCGCCGCGTACCTCGCCTTCCTGTCGGCGACGGGCCAGAGCCACCTTGGGGACGGTCCGGTCCGGTCCGTGTTGCTCGTCAGCACCGGCCTGGTCACCGCGCTGCCGTTGGTGCTGTTCGGCTTCGCGGCGGTCCGGACGCCGCTGACGGTCCTCGGGATGCTCCAGTTCCTGCTGCCGACGACACAGTTCGTCATCGGCTACTTCGGGCTGCACGAGTCGGTCAGCGCTGTCGGCCTGGGCGCCTACTGCCTGGTCTGGGCCGGTGCGGCGTTCTTCCTCGCCCCCTACGCGCGGCGGCAGACCCGCGCCGAGGACGGGCGCACGTGAAACCAACTGGCGCTGAGAATCGGCTACTGAGGTCGAGCACGATCTTCCTGTCGTGCGGCGGGATCAGGTGTAGATGTTCTTTGCGTACTCCGGGCCGTAGTGCCGCTCCAGATCCTCCAGGCTCACCGCCGGTGCCTCGACCTCCTTGATCAGGCGGGGGCGCGACGGCAGCAGGTCCGGCTGCCAGGTCTCCGGCTGCCACAGCGCGGACCGCAGGAACGCCTTCGCGCAGTGGTAGAAGATCTGCTCGATCTCCACCACCACGGCGAGCACCGGCCGGTGTCCCTTGACCACCATGTCGTCGAACCAGGGCGCGTCGCTGAGCAGGCGCGCCCGCCCGTTGATCCGCAGCGTGTCGGTGCGCCCCGGGATCAGGAAGAGCAACCCGACGTGTGGGTTGTCCAGGATGTTGCGGTAACCGTCGGCCCGCCGGTTGCCCGGCCGCTCGGGCAGCGCGATTGTCGTGTCGTCCAGCACCATGGCGAACCCGGCCGGGTCGCCCTTGGGGGAGACGTCGCAGCTACCGTCCGCACCGGCGGTGGCCAGCAGGCAGAACGGCGACGCGGCAAGCCACTCACGGTCCCGCTCGTGTAGGCGTCGGCGTTCCTTGTTGACGGCCCGCGCGGTTGGTGCCCCCAGCAACTCGCGCAGTTCCTCGTGCGAAGTGATCTCCACCGTCACGTGATCCTCCCTCAGGCGTTGACCCGTTGGCGGGCACCGCCACGTGTCAGCCTAGGCCGCCGTGACCAGGGTGAGGTTTGTGCCCGGTCGCCGGGGGTAGGGCCTCACCCGACGCGCCCGCCGCACGAGACCGTTCCGCAGGACGCCGACAAGTGGAGGCCGGGAGATGGAGAGCCGACTCAAGGTACTGGGTCATCCAGTCCATCCGATGCTCGTCATGTTCCCGGTCGCGCTGCTGGCCACGGCGGTGCTGTTCGACGTGGTCGATACCGTCGGCGGCCCCGACCTCCTCGGCGAGGTCGCGTACTGGAACATCACCGTCGGCCTGATCGGCGGTCTCCTCGCGGCGGCGGCCGGCGCGTTCGACCTGCTGGCCATCCCGACCGGCACCCGGGCCAAGCGGGTGGGTCTGCTGCACGCCGCCGCCAACGTCGCGGTGATCCTGCTCTTCGCCGCCGTGTGGGCCGTGCGGCTCAATGCCGACTCCCGGGCCGCGGGCGGCGCACTCGTCGCCATCGAGGTGGTCGCGGTCGGGATCCTCGGCATCAGCGCCTGGCTGGGTGGCGAACTGGTCGACCGGCTCGGCGTGGGCGTCGACGCCGACGCCGGCCTGGACGCGCCCAGCTCACTACGGCCGTCGACGGCCACCCAGCGGATCGGAGAGGCGCGATGAGCGAGCAGCAGGCCGGCGGATTCGGTCGGGGCTGGCGCGGCGGCCGGCAGCAGGGCTGGGACCCGATGGGCGAGTTGCAGTCGCTGCGCGCCGAGCTGAGCCGACTCGTCGGTGGCCGGGCCAACGCGTCCGACGTCGAGCTGACCGAGACCGCCGACGGCTGGGAGGTCGTCGTCCGGCTGCCCGGGGTGGCGCCGGAGGAGGTGGCGGTCGAGCTGGACGACCTCGAGTTGTGTGTACGGGCCCGCTCCGAGGCGGAGGTCAACGCCGACCAGGGCATCTCGGGCGGCTTCGAGACCCGCGGCTTCGAATACCGCATCAACCTGCCGTCGCGCGCCGACCCGGACGCCATCGACGCGGTCATGGACCACGGCCTGCTCCGGGTCCGCCTGCCCCGGGCGACCCGACCCGCGCCGCGCACCATCACCGTCGGCCGCACCGGGCCGCGCTCCGGCGACCTGTCCACGGGTACGCCGATGCCGGCCGACCCCGCCGCGGACCGGGAGCTGCACCGCCCGGACACCGCCGGCGAGGTCGACCGGACGTAGCGGGCTGCGTGGTCACTCCGTCCCTGCTCGGCCCGACGGCCGGGCGCGTCGACGACGTGCGGCGCATCGCGGTGCTGCGCGCCAACGCCCTTGGCGACTTCATCTTCGCCCTGCCGGCGTTGGACGCGTTGCGTGCCGCGTACCCCGCGGCGGAGATCGTGCTGCTCGGAGCGCCGTGGCACGCGAAGCTCTGGCGCGACCGGCCCGGCCCGGTGGATCGGGTGCTCGTGGTGCCGCCCGCGCCCGGCATCCGTGCTCCCGAGCCGGGCGAGCCGGAGTCGTCGATCGACGACTTCCTGGCCGCCGCGACCGGGTGCGACCTGGCCGTGCAGATCCACGGCGGCGGCGCCAACTCCAACCCGCTGATCAGTCGCCTCGGCGCCCGGGTGACCGTCGGCCTGCGCGCCGACGACGCGCCGCCGCTGGACCGGTGGCTCCGCTACGTCTACTACCAGCACGAGGTCATCCGCTACCTGGAGGTGGTGGGGCTGGTGGGAGCGCCGGCGACCACCATCACGCCGACGCTCGCGGTGACCGACGCCGATCGGGCCGAGGCCGCCCAGGTGCTCGGCCCGGCGGACCGGCCCCGGGTGGCGCTGCACCCGGGCGCCACCGACAACCGCCGTCGCTGGCCCGCCGCGCACTTCGCCGAGGTGGCGCGTGCGCTGCACGAGGACGGCTACGAGGTGCTGGTCACCGGCACGCCCGCGGAGCGGGAGGTGGTGGACCGGGTCGTCGCCGCGGCTCAGGTGCCGGTGCGCCCACAGGTGGGCACGCTCAGCCTGGGTGGGCTGGTCGGCTGCTACGCCGACTGCGCGTTGGTGGTCTCCAACGACACCGGCCCGTTGCACGTGGCCGCCGCGGTGGGCGCGCCCACGGTGGGCATCTTCTGGGTCGGCAACCTGATCAACGGGGCCAGCCCGCTGCGCGGCCGGCACCGGCCGATCAGCTCGTGGACTGTGCACTGCCCGGTCTGCGGGGTGGACTGCACACCGGGCATCTACCCGCACCGGCCCGGCGACGGTGAGTGCCCGCACCGGGATTCCTTCGTCGCCGACGTTCCGGTGATCGAGGTGCTGGAAGCGGCCCGGGAGCTGCTCACTCCGTAGTCTCAGGCCGGCTGCGGGGTGTCCTCGTCGGCGAGGACGACCTCCCACGCCTCCACGTCCCGGTCGGTGACCGTGGTCGGGGACTCCAGGTGGTACGCGCCGCTGGGCAGGACGCCCGCACCGCCGTCGCGGGCCAGCACCGCGAGCTGCGCGGCCACGTCCTCACCCTGGTGCTTCTCCTGCACCCGACGCCAGAAGTCGAAGCCGCCGGCGTCGACGAGCTTGGCCCGGTCGTAGAGCACGCACCCGCCGATCCAGGACACCTTGTACGCCCGCCACGCACCCGGCGGCAACGCCAACTGCTCGGTGATGTGCAGCAGGTTGGCCGCCGAGTGGATGCGGGCGCGGTTCCACTCCGGGGTGTCGGGTCGGATCCGCTCCGGCGTCGGCGGTCCGGCCCACTCCTCGTAGTGCCCGTGCGAGTCCGGACGCCTGTCGTCGGCGTACGACAGCCCGTGCACACCGTTGCCGACGAAGCCGCAGCCCAGCTCGCCGATCGCCGTCACCAGCCGGTGCAGGGCCCCCGGTTCCAGCCAGACATCGTCGTCGAGGTTGAGGACGTACCGGGCGGTCGAGGCGGCGAGCAGGTACGCCCGGTGTTCGGCCAACCCCCGGCGGGGCAACCGGCGGGTCAGCAGCACCGGGTGACCCCGCTGGCGCAGCGCCCGGACCATTGTGGCCGCGGCGGGATGCGCGTACGCCGGATCC
Organism: Micromonospora sp. NPDC049175; assembly: GCF_043197345.1. Taxonomy (NCBI): domain Bacteria; kingdom Bacillati; phylum Actinomycetota; class Actinomycetes; order Micromonosporales; family Micromonosporaceae; genus Micromonospora; species Micromonospora sp. NPDC049175. The sequence goes on from NZ_JBICSY010000002.1 coordinate 696,391, forward strand.
CCGTCGGACTGGTCGCTGACCACCACCCCGAAGCCGGGCACATCGTCCTGGGCGGCGAGACCGGCCAGGGTGACAGCCAGCTCGGCGGGCCGGTTCCGGGTCGGGATCAGCACGTCGACAAGCCGGTCGGTGCGGAACTCCGCCGGGGTGCCGAGGTCCAGGGGGCGGTTCACGACGCCTGGGTACGGGAGCTGAGCGACGGGTCGGGTTCCCGCTCTCCCGTGGTCGGCGACGGGTCGGGTTTCCGCTCACCCGTGGTCGGCGACGGGTCCTGGCTGTGTGACCGGATCCGCTCGATGATCGCCGAGGTGGACCGGTCCGGCACGTACCCCAGGGTGTGCACCTGGCCACCCAGCCGGCGCACCAGCGGCGCCTCCGGGACCAGCTCCGGCGGGTAGTCCCCGCCCTTGACGTAGATGTCCGGCCGGACCGCCTCGATCAGCGCGGCGGGTGAGTCCTCCTCGAACACCACCACATGATCCACACAGGCGAGCGCGGCGAGCAGGGCGCCCCGGTCCTCGACCGGGTTGACCGGCCGGTCCGGGCCCTTCAGCCGGCGTACGCTGCCGTCCGAATTGACCGCCACGATCAGCAGGTCACCCAACGCACGGGCCTGTTCCAGGTAGCGCACGTGCCCCCGGTGCAGCACGTCGAAGCAGCCGTTGGTGAAGACCACCGACCGTCCCGCCTCGCGGTACTCGGCGACGATCGCGTCCAACTCGTCGCTGCCGACGAGGGCGGGATGGTTCCTGGTCTCGATCGGCTGGCCGAGCGCGGTGAGCAGGTCCTCCCGCCGGCACACGCAGGTGCCGGTGTCGGAGACGGTGATGGTGGCCGCCAACTGGGCGAGCTGGGCGGCGGTGGGCAGCGGCGCGTCGGCGGCCAGGGCCAACGTCATCGCCGCCAGGTACGCGTCGCCGGCGCCCACGGCGTGGCTCGCCGGGACCGGTGTGCTGTGACTGCGCCGCGGCTCCCCGTCGGCGCCACCCACCACCGCCCCCTCGGTGTCCAGGGTCACCGCGACCACGTCCGCGCCCGTGTGCGCGCGCAGCTCCGCCAGGCGTGACTCCGCCAGGACGGCCCGGTCCACGCCCTCCCCGGCCCGCGTGTTCACGGTGACGCCGGTGCCGGTGACGCTGAGCCCGTCGCCGGTGAGGGCCACCCGGTCCTCACCCGGGGTGGGCTCACCGACAGGTCCCGGGCGGCCGGTGGTGCTCTCGGTGCCGTTGTCGGCGCCTACCCCGCCGGGGGCCGCGCCCACGGTCAGCTCGGACGGGCCGTCGGCCGGGTCACCGTGCGGGTGCTCCAGGTGCAGTTCGGTGCCGGCGGTCGGTCGGGTCGCGCCGGCGGCGCGGGCGAGCAGCCGGGTCGCCTCGGCGAAGCTGGGCGTGACCACTGTCGGCGCGAGGCCCCGCCAGTCGGCCAGGTCGTGGGCGTCCAAGGCGACAGTGGCGTACCGCTCGCGTTGCTCGACGAGCCACGCGCGGACCGGCGCGGGCAGCGCCCCCAGGCCGTAGTCGCAGACCACCAGGGTCGGCGCCTCCCCACCGGCGGCGGCGCGCAACTCCTCGGTGGCGCAGCTCAGCGCGGTGAGCAGCCGGGTCACGCCCTCCGGGTCGAGCGCGTCGTCCGGGTCGCCGGAATCCTCGCGGAGCAGGATCTGGTTGCCGGCCAGCATCCGCCGCTTCACCGGCGTGGGCCGTCCGGGCTGGTTGACAGTGCGGTCCCAGACGCCCGCGCGGTCCAGGCAGTCGTGCAACTCGTCGCCGGCCACGTCGGCGCCGACAGGTGCCACGAGCACCGCCCGACCGCCGAGGGCGGCGACGTTTACCGCGGTGTTCGCGGCCCCACCGGCGGCGGAGATCCGTCGGCGCAGGGTGAGGACCGGTGCGGGCGCCTCTCGACAGAGGCGGTCGGAGTCGGCGAACCGCCACTCGTCCAACATGGCGTCACCGACGATCAGGACCGGGCGTTCGAGCCAGCTCTCCACGACGGTGGCGAGCCGGCGCTGTTCCGCTGCTGCTCCTGCCATGCCTCCCCGGGTCCCCAGCGCCCTCCGGGACAAACCTGGCCGGCACCTGACCTGCGGCTACGTCCCCGCCGTGCCCTTAGCGCCCGGCTGGGCCGTTTCGGGCGTCCGGAGGCGGGAAGGGAATTGAGGTAACCCCGGAAAGGAGAGGTACCGAGATGGCAGCGCAACTACAGGGCAAGCGGATCGCCTTCCTGGCCGCCGACGGCGTCGAGGAGGTCGAGTACGTCCAGCCGCGCGAGGCGGTCGAGAACGCCGGCGCGACCGTCGAGCTGGTCTCGCTCAAGCCCGGGACCATCCAGTCCTTCAACCACCTCGACCAGTCGAAGACGTACGACGTGGATGTGACGGCCGACAAGGCGGACGCCGACGGCTACGACGCGCTCGTGCTCCCCGGAGGTGTCGCGAACCCGGACTTCCTGCGGAGCGACCCGGACGCGGTGCGGTTCGTGAAGGCGTTCTTCGACGCGGGCAAGCCGGTCGGGGTGATCTGTCACGGTCCGTGGACGCTGATCGAGGCGGACGTCGTGCGCGGCCGACGGATCACGTCGTGGCCCAGCCTGCGTACCGACCTGACGAACGCCGGCGCCACCTGGGTCGACGAGGAGTGCGTAACCGACGGCAACCTGACCAGCAGCCGCAAACCAGACGACCTCCCCGCCTTCTGCGCAGAAATCACCAAAACCTTCGCCCCCTAACCCCCGCCCCCACCCCCGCCCCCGCCCCCACCCCCGCCCCCTGCCCCCGCCCCCCTGCCCCCGTCCCCCACCCCGGAGACCCCCGTTGATCATGAGGTTATAGCCCTCCAGCTCGGCGTGTCGTGGCGATAACCTCATGATCAACGCCCACGGTCGGGCGGTGGGGGCGGGGGTGGGGTGGGGTTGGGCAGGGGGTTTTTTGGGGGTTGGGCGCATGTTCTTCGGTGTGCGGGATAGAAGGCCACATGACCACCGAAGCCTCCGCCGCGCCGGTGCTGAATCGTCAGCAGATCCGGCTGCTCATGTTCGGCCTGATGACCGGCATGCTGTTGGCCGCACTCGACCAGACGATCGTCGGTACGGCTCTGCCGACGATCGTCGGGGAGCTGGGCGGGATCAACCACTACTCGTGGGTGGTCACCGCGTACCTGCTCGCCTCGACGGCGTCGACGCCGCTGTACGGCAAGATGGCCGACCTGTACGGGCGCCGCCCGGTCTTCCTCTTCTCGATCGGCACGTTCCTGGTCGGGTCGCTGCTGGCCGGGCTGTCGCAGAACATGACCCAGTTGATCATCACCCGGGGCATCCAGGGTCTCGGCGCCGGTGGTCTGCTGACGCTCGCGTTCACCATCATCTCGGACGTGGTGTCGCCCCGGGAGCGCGGGCGTTACCAGGGCCTGTTCGGCGCGGTCTTCGGCATCTCGTCGGTGGCCGGACCGCTTGTCGGTGGTTACTTCGCGGAGACCGACTGGCGGTGGATCTTCTACATCAACGTGCCGCTGGCGATCCTGGCCATCGTGGTCTGCTACCACGTGATGCGGTTGATCCCGTTCGAACGCCGGGACCACTCGATCGACTGGCTCGGGGCCGGCCTGCTGGTCGCCGGGGTGAGTTCGCTGCTGCTCGCGCTGAGCTGGGGCGGCAACGAGTACGCCTGGGGATCGGGTGTGATCATCACGCTCTTCGTCGTCGGTGCGGTGCTGGGGGTGCTCTTCGTCCTCCAGGAGGCCCGGGTGGCCGAGCCGATCCTGCCGCTGCGGCTGTTCCGCAGCGCCACCTTCGCCCTGGCCAACTCGGCACTTCTCGTCATCGGTCTGGTGATGTTCGGTTCGATCATCTTCATCCCGCTGTACCTGCAGATCGTCAAGGGCGCCTCGCCGACCCGCAGCGGTCTGCTGATGCTGCCGATGATGGCCGGCATCATCATCACTTCGATCCTGACCGGTCGCGCGATGACCCGGATCGGCCGGTACAAGTGGTTCCCGGTGGCCGGCTCGGTGACCCTGCTGGTCGGCATGTTCCTGTTCACCCGGCTGGAGGTGAGCACCTCCCTGTGGGTGGCGTTCGGTTTCATGGTGGTGATCGGCATCGGTCTGGGTCTGTGCATGCAGTCGCTGATCCTGGCGGTGCAGAACGCGGTCTCCGTCCGCGACCTGGGCGCCGGCACGTCCTCGGCGACCTTCTTCCGGTCACTCGGTGGTTCGTTCGGGGTGGCGATCCTCGGCACGGTGCTCTCGTCCCGGCTGGCCAGCGGGCTCGGCGACCGGCTGCCCGGCGCGATCGCACAACTTCCGCCGCAGGAGCAGGCCGCGGTGGCGGCGAGTGGCGGCACCAACATCTCGATCAACGACCCGGCCACCATCCTGGCCCTGCCGGGGCCGGTCCGCGCGGCCATCCAGGGCGCCTTCGTCGACGCGTTGGACATGGTCTTCCTGACCGCCGGCCTGATCGCGATCGTGGCGGTGGTGGTCACCCTGACGCTGCCCAACACGCAGCTACGGGGTGCCGGCCCGCAGGGTGCCACCGGCGGCGCCGACCCGCTCGGCGGTGAGGCCCCGGCCCCGGGCGGCAAGCCGCTGACCCGCGAGTCCAAGGAGGAGGCCGCCGCCGACATGGAGGCCAAGTCCCAGACGATGATCTGAGCGTCTCGACACCGACCGCCCCGGACTGCTCCGGGGCGGTCGGCGTCAGCTGGCCACGAGGCGGAGCGGCTGCGGGTGTTGACTGTTGAGGCGATCGAGCGCGTCGGAGGTCGCCGCATCGGCGGGCAGGTACACGATCAGACGCTGGTCGTCGTCCGCCGGGAGATCGAGGGTCTCGTACGTGAGCCGGAGCAGACCCGCCTCAGGATGGGCCAGCCGGAAGATGCCGCTGGCCTTCGGCAGGCTGGGCACGGTGTCGACGCGCCGGGTGAAGGCGTCACCCGCCGTGATGGTCAGTTCGTCGGCCAGGGCGGCCATCGGCGGGTAGGCCCGGAACGGGCCTTGTTTGAGGGCGGCGACCTGCTCGTCGGCCAGGTGGTCCCAGTCGGGGTACGCGCGGCGAGCCCGGGCGTCGCCGAGGATGAACCGGGCGAGGTTGGCCGGCGTCGCGTCCAGCAGACCGATCGGACCGACCAGCCGCACGTACCCGGCGGTGTGGGCGAGGACGTCGCTGAGCTGGTTGAGCAGCACCGCCGGTGCGGGTTCGAGACGGTCGACCAGCGCCCGCACGGTCGGACGTACCTCGCCTCTCGGGGTGCTGCGGCCCCGGCAGTTGTAACTGGGATCGGCCGCCTTGGTGAGGTGGTGCAGGTGGGCGCGTTCGTGCCCGTTCATCCGGAGTGCGTTCGCGAGCGCGGCGAGCACCTGCGGGGACGGTCGACGGTCGCGGCCCTGTTCGAGTCTCGTGACGTACTCGACGCTCACGTCGGCGAGGGCCGCCACCTCGGATCGGCGTAGCCCCGGTGCGCGACGGCGCGGCCCAGCGGGAAGCCCCACCTCGGCCGGTTTCACCGCTTCCCGGTGGAGGCGCAGGAACAACCCAAGCTCGTTGTTGCTCACCATCCGAAGGTAACAATGCCGGCTGATCGGATGGTGTCCCTGCCACTACCAGCCTCGGTCCGGTCTCCCTGGGCTCCGGCCAACTGACGACCGTGAAGGGAGGCGCTCGACAGCTGTCGAGCGGGAGTTCCGGTCGGTTGGAGTTGGGTCATGAGTCGTACGGTTGCGGTAGTCGGCGGCGGGTACGGGGGTACGGCGGTCGCCAAGGCGCTGGAGTCGGTTGCCGATGTCGTCCTCATCGATCCTCGGGACGCGTTCGTCAACGTCGCCGGGGCGCTGCGGGCGCTGGTCCGGCCCGAGTGGGCAGGCAACATCTTCTTTCCCTTCGACACGGTGCTCACGCGGGGCACGGTGCTCCGGGATCGAGTGGTCTCGGTGGATTCCGGTGGTGTCACGCTGGCCTCGGGTCAGCGTGTCGCGGCGGATTATCTGGTGCTGGCCACCGGTTCCAGTTACGCCTACCCGGCCAGGCTCAACGCCGACTCCGTCGACGCGGCGCTCGACGACCTGCGTCAGACCCACAAGGAGTTGGCCAGCGCCGAACGGGTCCTGATCCTCGGCGCCGGGCCGGTCGGACTGGAACTGGCCGGTGAGATCAAGGACGTCTGGCCGGACAAACACGTCACCCTCGTCGATCCCGCCGAGCAACTGCTGCCCGGCTTCGAGCCTGAGCTGCGCGACGACCTGCACCGGCAGCTCGACGAGCTGGGCATCCAGGTGCGGCTGGGCACCAGCCTGGCCGCACCGTTGACGACCGACGCCAGTCGGGCCGCGACCGTCACGGCCACCACCACCGACGGCGACGAGATCACCGCCGACATCTGGTTCCGTGCCTTCGGTCTGCGGACCAACAGTGACTACCTCGGTGACGGGCGACTGACGACGCTCACCCCGCAGGGGCAGGTGGCTGTCACGGAAACCCTCAACGTGCGCGGGCCCGACGGCATCCTCGAACACGTCTACGCGATCGGCGACCTCACCGATGTCGCAGAGGACAAGATGGCCGCGTACGCGTTGCGGCACGCCGAGGTCGTGGCGCGGAACATCACCGCGCAGCTGAGTGGCGGGCAGCAGACGGCCACCTACCAACCGATGCCCCATCCCATGATCCTGATCCCGCTCGGGTCGCGACACGGTGTCGGCCAGATGCCCACGCCCGACGGCCCGGCCGTCGTCCCCGCCGCGACGGTCGCCGAGTACAAGGGCGTGGACCTGTTCACCGGGCGCTTCACCGAACAGTTCGGCCCCACCGCGGCCTGAAGTCATCGGCTGGTAGGAATGATCGACTCGGGGTCGGTGAAGTCGGGGTGTCCGCGCGCCGGGATGCCCCGACTCCCGGAGTGGATCAGGTCGATCCGGAGGGGCGAGAGGGTCAGGCGGGGCGGCGGTAGACGCCGTACCACCAGGTCGCGGCCAACTCCCGGGCGGCCGCCGCGTCGGTCTGGGGGTCGGCCGAGGTCGTGCTGACATGGTCGGCCAGGAAGCGGTCGCCGCCGACCACGATCAGCCGGCTGGCCGTCGTCACGTCCAGGTCGGCGGGGGTACGCCCGGCCTGCTGCTCGATCCGGAGCACGTCGACGGTGCGGGTGACGAACTGCTCCAGCCCCGCCGCCCAGTACTCCCGGACCGCCTCGTCGTACGCCGCGACCTCACTGATCGCCGCCAACACCGGGGCGTATGTCCGGTATATCCGGATCACGTCGGCGAAGATCTCGGTCAGCAGCGCGAGCGGATCTCCCGGTCCGCCGGGGTTCCACTCGCCGGTGCGGCCGAAGGAACTCTCCCGCATGGTGCCGGCGAGGCGCATGAGCAACTCGCTCTTGTCCCGGAAGTGGGTGTAGAAGGTCGACCTCGCCACCCCGGCCTCGGCGGCGATCCGCTGGACGCCGAGGTCGGTGAAGCGAACCCCCTGCTGGAGCAGCCGCTCGGTGGCCGTCAGCACCCGCGCCTCGACGGCGGCTCGTCCGTCGGGGTTGCTCGGGCGGCGGCGGGTGATCGAGGGCATAGCCGGATCCTAAGGCCTGGTTCATGACCGCCCTCATGAACCGGACCTTGGGTGGCCGGGGGCGGAGCGGCGACGTACGCTCGTTGCCGGACACACTGTCCGACACTATGACCAGGGAGTGCCCGACCTCGGCCTCCGAACCCCTCATCACGAGGAGCGACACGTGAAGTACCGACTGCTGGGCACCACCGGGGTGTACGTCTCGGAGATCTCGCTCGGCGCGATGACCTTCGGCGGCAGCGGGCACCCCCTCTGGGGCACCCTCGGTGGGCTGGCGCTGCCCGACGTGCAGCGGTTGGTGGACACCGCGCTGGACGCCGGGGTCAACTTCGTCGACACCGCCGACGGCTACAGCGACGGCGAGAGCGAGGAACTGCTCGGCAGGGCGCTCGGCAAGCGCCGTCGGGACGTGGTGCTGGCCACAAAGGTGCACTCTCGTACCGGCCCCGGGCCGAACGACGTCGGCACCTCCCGGCTGCACATCATGCAGAACCTGGAGGACAGCCTGCGCCGGCTCGGCACCGATCACATCGACCTGTACCAGATCCACAACTTCGACCAGGTCACGCCGATGGAGGAGATGCTGCGGGCGCTCGACGACGCGGTCCGGCAGGGCAAGGTCCGCTACATCGGCGCCGCCAACTTCGCCGCCTGGCAACTGTCCAAGGCGCTTGGCATCTCCGCCCGCGAGAAGCTGGCCGGCTTCGTCTCGGTGCAGGAGTACTACTCGCTGCTGGGTCGCGACGTCGAGCGCGACGTGGTGCCGATGGCGCTCGACGCGGGCATCGGGCTGACCGTGTGGAGCCCGCTCGCCGGTGGTTTCCTCTCCGGCAAGGTCGGCCGGGACGGCGCCGTCGCCGACAGTGGCGCCCGCAGCGCCCAGCCCGGCTACGCCAGCTTCACGCCGTTCGACCCCGACCTCGCCTTCGGCGTGGTCGACGTGCTCAAGGGCGTCGCCGCGCGGCACGAGGTCAGCCCGGCCCGGGTGGCGGTCGCCTGGCTGCTGTCCCGGCCGGCCGTGACGAGCGTGATCGTCGGGGCCCGCAAGCACGAGCAACTGGTGGACAACATCGCCGCCTCGGATCTCACGCTCACCGAGCAGGACCTCGCCGAACTGGACGAGGTCACGAAGCTTCCGGTCGCGTACCCGAACTGGATCCAGGAGGGTTTCTTCGCCGGACTTCGCCACCCGCAGTGAGGCAGGGCCCCCTGGGTCGGCCTACTTGAGGATGAGCCGGTTCGTCTGCTCGAAGACGTCCAGGTCGGCAAGGGTCTCGGTGACCGAGGTGGAGAGCGGGGCGGGGAACCGGTCGCGGGGGAAGAAGCCCGCGTCGGTGGTCTCGTCGGTGACCCGGGCGAGCTGCCCGTCCCACTCCTCCACCCGGAACGCCGTGGTGAAGACCTGGTACGTGTGCCCGTACATGTTCGTGCTCGTGCGGTCCGGGCCGGTGTAGAGGGCGAACGCGCAGACCCGCAGCGCCCGCAACCCGGTCTCCTCGCGGACCTCGCGGACCGCGCAGTCGGCGATCGACTCGCCCAACTCCATCGCCCCGGCCGGCATGGCCCACTGGCCGTTGTCCGAGCGTTGGATCAGCAGGATGCGTCCGGCGTTGTCGCTGACCACGGCGCGGGCGCCGACGAACATCAGCGTCCGATCCCCGGCGAGCGCGCGCAACTGCCCCACGTACGAGTCGGCCCAGGAAATGCTCACCTGCGACAACTTACGGGGGTTCCCAACGTGTGACCGCCGACACTAGCTTGTTACCCATGCGTAGCACGATGATGGACGCCCCTCTGCAGGTCTCCCGGATCCTCGATCACGGCGCAGGAGTCCACGGCTCTGCCGAGGTGGTCACCTGGACGGGCGCCGAGCCCCGCCGGATGACGTACGCCGAGGTGGGCCGCACCGCCGCCCGGCTGGCGCACGCGCTGCGCGACGAGTGCGGGGTGACCGGTGACGAGCGGGTCGCCACCTTCATGTGGAACAACAACGAGCACCTGGTCGCCTACTTCGCGGTGCCGAGCATGGGCGCGGTGCTGCACACCCTCAACATCCGGCTCTTTCCCGACCAGGTCACCTACATCGCCAACCACGCGCAGGACCGGGTGGTGCTCGTCGACAGCACGCTCATCCCGCTGCTGGCCCGGGTGATCGGTGAGCTGACCACGGTGCGGCACGTGGTGGTGGTCGGCGGCGGTGACCCGGCGCCGCTGGTGGCGGCGGCCGGCGACCGGATCACCGTGCACCACTGGGACGCGCTGCTCGCCGACCGGCCCGAGGTGTACGACTGGCCCGAGGTGGACGAGCGTGACGCCGCGGCGCTCTGCTACACCTCCGGCACCACCGGCAACCCGAAGGGCGTGGCCTACTCGCACCGGTCGATCTACCTGCACTCGTTGCAGGTCTGCATGCCGGAGGGCTTCGGTCTCGCGCCGACCGACCGGGAGCTGGCCATCGTGCCGATGTTCCACGCCATGTCGTGGGGTCTGCCGTACGCGGCCTTCCTCTCCGGCGCGTCGCTGATCATGCCGGACCGGTTCCTCCAGGCCGCGCCGATCGCCGAGATGGTCGCCGCCGAGCGGCCCACCCTGGCCGGCGCGGTCCCGACCATCTGGACGGATCTGCTGGCCTACCTGGACACCCACGACGTGGACACGTCCTCGCTCACCGAGGTGATCGTCGGCGGCTCGGCCTGCCCGCCGGCGCTGATGCACGCGTTCGACGAGCGGCACGGGATCGACGTCATCCACGCCTGGGGGATGACCGAGATGTCCCCGCTGGGGTCGGTCTCGCGTCCGCCCGCCGGCGCTACGGGCGAGCAGGCGTGGCGATACCGCTACACGCAGGGGCGGGTGCCGGCGGGTGTGCGGGCGCGGATCGTCGGCCCGTCCGGTGAGCCGCTGCCCGCCGACGACAAGGCCGTGGGCGAGCTGGAGGTCCGTGGGCCGTGGGTGACCGCCCGGTACGTCGGTGAGGACGCCCCGGACGAGGAGAAGTTCCGCGACGGCTGGCTGCGTACCGGCGACGTGGGCACCCTCTCGCCGGACGGCTTCATCACGCTCACCGACCGCGCCAAGGACGTGATCAAGTCCGGCGGTGAGTGGATTTCCTCGGTCGAGCTGGAGAACGCGCTGATGGGCCACCCGGCGGTGCTGGAGGCGTGCGTGGTGGGTGTGCCGGACGAGCGGTGGGACGAACGACCGTTGGCCACCGTGGTGGTCCGGGAGGGCGCCTCGATCACCGTCGAGGAGCTGCGGGACTTCCTGGCCGTCTCGGTGGCGCGCTGGCAGTTGCCGGAGCGCTGGGCGTTCATCGACTCGGTGCCGAAGACGAGCGTGGGCAAGTTCGACAAGAAGGTCGTCCGTTCGCGGTACGCCGAGGGCGAGCTGACTGTCCGGGAGCTGACAGCGCCGTAACGTTTCCCCCGGCACTGTCGCCGGGCGGGTGGAGTGCCACTCGACATTCCTCCGCAGGGGGCGGCCCCGGCGTTCGCACCGCGCCGGGGCCGCCCGTTCCACGCGGGGCGACCCGCAGAGTCATTGTTGCGAAACTTGTTCGCCTCTGTCCTGATGACAGGGAAATCAGGTGGTCAGCGACCCGATCAGGCGTCACTTGTCGTGATGAGCACCTTGCCCACCGTCGAGTCCTCCACCGCCTGGTGCGCCGCGGCCGTCTCGGCCAGCGAGTAGCGGTGCAGGGGCAGACCGGCATCGGCGCCGACCCGGAGACCGCCCTGGCTGGCGGCCGCCGCCACGTCCTTGACGCCCAGCGCCTTGGCCGCCTTCGGCTCGGTGTAGACGAGCACGAACTGCCAGCGCGCGTTCGGCGCCATCATCGCCCGGATCGGGATGGCCACCTCGTCGCCGCCGTCGTCGGCGTACATGCAGACCGCGCCGCCGTGCCGCAGCACCTGCGCGTCGATCGCGGCGTTGCGGGCCGGGGAGACCTCCACGATCGTGTGCACCCCGTCGGGAGCGATCTTGTGGACCTCCTCGACCACGTCCTGCTCCCGGTAGTTGATGACGAACGACGCGCCGGCCGCCGCCGCGAGCTGTGCCTTCTCGGCACTGCTCACCGTGGCGACCACCGTGGCGTCGGCCCAACGGGCGAGCTGGATCGCGGCGTTGCCGACCGCGCCCGCCCCGCCCTGCACCAGCACCGTGTGGTCGGCCAGCGCACCGGCGCGCAGCGTGTCCGGCATGAACTCCCCGGCGGTCAGGCAGCGGTGCGCGGTGAGGAACGGAATGCCCAGGGCGGCCCCCAGCTCGAACGGGGCGTCGCCGAGGCGCACCGCCTGCCGGACCGGCACCAGCGTGTATTCCGCTGCCGTGCCCCACGGCCGCTGCCAGGCGGCCTCCCAGATCCAGACGCGCTCACCGATCAGGTCAGGGTCGACCCCCTCACCGACCGCCTCCACCACTCCCGCGCCGTCCTGCCCGGGGATCTGCCAGCCCTTCGGCGCGAAGGAGCGCCGGGACTTCCAGTCGGTCGGGTTGACCCCCGACACCGCCATCCGGACCAGGACCTCGCCAGCCCCCGGCTCGGGCACCGGCCGATCGACCAGCTCCAGCACCGAAGGATCGCCGGTCCGCTCGTACACGATCGCTTTCATCTGTGGTCTCTACCCCTCTCGGTTGGCGTCAACCCAGGCTCTCCACCAGCTCCGGGGTCAGCTCCCCGATCGCACCGAGCGACACCACGGCGAGCCCGGCGGCGTCCGGGTCGAGGGGGTACGAACCGTGCGGTACGGCCACCACCCGCATCCCCGCCGCGGCGGCCGACCGCACCCCGTTCGACGAGTCCTCCACCGCCACGCAGCGGGCCGGGTCGACGCCGAGGCGCTCGGCGACGCGCAGGTAGACATCCGGTGCCGGCTTGCCCCGCTCGGTCTGCTCGGTGGACAGGGTCGCGCCGAACTCGTCGGTCAGTCCGGTGGCGGCCAGCGCCGCCTCGATCAGCCGGGTCGGCGACGAACTGGCCAACCCCAGCGGCCACCGTGCGGCCAGCCGGCGGACGACCTCATCGGCGCCGGCGATGAGCGGTACGTGGTCCCGGTAGCGTCGGGTCATCTCCTCGACCACCTCGACGGCGACCTGCTCGGCGGTGCGGCCGACACCCAGCTCGCCGCTGAGATAGTGGGCCCACTCGCCGGTGCTCATCCCCATCAGCCGCCGTTGCGTGTCCGGCTGCCACGTCCCGCCGTGCGTCGCCACGTACGCCCGGCGGACCTCCTCCCACACCGGCTCGGAATCCACGATCACGCCGTCCAGGTCGAAGACCACCGCATCTGCCACGGGCCCATCCTGCCCGATCGGCGGGTGCCCGGTCAGCCGGGCAGCGCGGGCAGGCCGAGCGGGCTGCTCTCGGGGAGCAGGGTGTGGCCGGACCGGGCGATCGGCTCCAACAGCTCCCGGAGCCGGTCCGTGTCCTGGTCGCCGAGCGCCTGCCACGGGTGCGCGGCGGCCCGGTCGGTGGCGTCCTCGATGGCCTGGAAATCGGCCCGGGACTGCTCGGTGGTCGTGCCGTCTTCGGTCAACCAGCCCCGCCGCGTCAGCCGCTCGCGGGCGGCGTGCCACTGCTCCTCGGACCAGCCCCGGCCCAGCAGGTACTGCGGCGGCGAACCGTCCCGCGCTACCCGCCAGGTGAGCGTCTCCACCGGGTCCAGCCCGGCGGCCACCAGCGCCGCCACGTGCCCGTCGCCCCGGTGCTCGCGCAGCGTCGTGGCGGCCTGCCAGAGCCGCGCCAGCGGGTATTCGCCGACCGGCAGCGCCGCGTTCGCCGCGCCGAGCACCCGGCCGGCGGTCTGCGCCGCCGAGGCGGCCCGTTCCAGCAGGTCGGCGGCCTCCGCCAGGTGCGACTCCGGCAGCTCGTAGGTCAGCTCGGCGAGCGCCTGCACGGCACCTGTCAGGCGGGCGCGCAGCGCCTCCGGCGGGGTGGCCAGCCGCCACACCGCCGGCAGCGCGCGGGCCACCATCGGCGGCGCGAAGGTGAAGAAGACGGCGATCACCGGGGCCGCCTCGGTGGCGCCCAGCGGCGCGGCCCGGCCGGCGAAGTAACCGCGCCAGTAACCGCGCAGCCCGACCGCCTCGTACGCGGCGCGGGCCCGGGGGTGCAGGTAGGTGACCGCGTGCACCGGCTCGAAGTAGGCCCACATCGACCGGGCGGTCCGCCCAGGCTCATCCAGCGCCGTCATCTGCACCTCCGCGTCGGAGTCCCGGATCTCACCCCGGACGGCGAACCGCCCGGGGTGACGCCGAACCTACTGCCGCTGGGTGACGGGCCGGAAGCCCCATGTGAACAACTCCATCGCAGCCCGGCGACAACCGGGACGATCAGGACGGGGTCACTGGGCGGCGAGCACGTCCACCACGAAGCGCAGCGGGCCCTCCGGCGCGCCCTTGGACGCGGCGTCCTTGCCGAACGCCAGGTCCGTGGGGATGTCGAGCTGCACCCGGCTGCCCACGGTCACGCCGACCAGGCCCTGGTCCCAGCCGGGGATGACCTGGCCGACGCCGATCGGGAAGCTGGCCGGCTGTCCGCCCTTCCAGGACGAGTCGAACTCCTTGCCGTCCTTGTAGAACACCCCCACGTAGTTGGTGGTGATGTTCTGGCCCTTCTTGACGGCCGGGCCGGTCCCCTTGATCAGCGGGATGACCGCGAGCTTCTTGAGCTCGCCAGTGCCCGGCTTCACCGCGGGCTTGGTCTTCAGCGCCGGATCGGCGTCCGCGGGAAGCTGCGGGGCGGGCGGCGCGGCGGGCTCGTCGGGGGCCGGGACGGTCGCGGACGGGGTCGCGTCGGCCTGGTTCTTGGGCTTGTCGTCGCCCCCGCCGCCGATCGTCACGAAGACGGCGATCAACCCTCCGGCCACGACGACGGCGGCGAGGCCGCTGATCACCGCGTTGCGCTTACGCTTCCGGTCGGCGGCCTTCTTCGCCGCCAACTGGGCGGCCAGCCGGCGCCCCGACTTGGTCGCCGGGCTCTGATCCTGGTCCGCCGGCCGGTTCTCCTGCGTCCGCTCGCTCACGTCGTCGACTCCCTGCTGCGAAGTGTGGCCGGCACCCGGTGCCGGGGGGAAAGCCGACGCACACGGTACCCGCACCACGGCCCACCGTGCCCGCCGCGGACGCCTCGGATCGCCCAGCGCGGCAGTTCCGGGATCTTCCCGGGCGGTTATCCCGGGACGACCATGAAGTCGGTCACGAACGAGGTGACCCGGCCGTCGGCGGTACGCCCGATCCAGGTGCCGTAGCAGCCGTCGCCCCAACCGGTGGCCACGGTGACGACGTTCGCGCCGCTGGCCTCGTCCAGGACGGCGGTGATCAGCCCGCGCACCGGCGACATGGGCAGCTCGGCGGGGACGAAGACCTCCTCGATCCGGTCCTCGTCCCACGCTTCCAGGGCGGCGAGCGCGGTCGGGTCGGCGAGGGTGCCGGCGCCGGCGTCCACCCCGTACCCGAAGTAGTCGTCCGCGCCGAGCGTGGCGACGTCCTGGTCGCCCGCGACGGCCGGCTCCCACCTGACGGTGGGCTCGGCGGAGACGACCAGCTCCAGCGCGGCCACCCGCCGGTCCACCTCGGCGTCCTCCCGGAGCACCACCGCCACCCAGGCGCGGGCGGGATAACGCCCCGGGGCCACGGTGACCGTGAACGGCTCGGCCTCCGGGCACACCAGCGGGTCACACCCCACCACCTGGCCGGTGGGAAGCACGACGTCGCCCACCGGGTGGACCTCGATCAGGTACGCGCCGTGCTGGTCGGTGAAGCGGGCGCCGGGCGTCAACAACCGGTCCAGGTCAGGGGTGTACGGCATGAGGGCTCCTCCGGTGGCCAGCGGCCGGCGGAGCGTACCCGGCCCGCCGGACACCGTCGTCGCTGCCGTACCGGTCAGGCGCTCTTGCGGGGTGCGCTCTTGCGGGCGGCCGTCTTCTTCGCCGGCTCCGCCTTCTTCGCGGGTGTCTTCTTGGCGGCGGTCTTCTTCGCCGGCTCGGCCGCCTTCTTCTCGGCCGTCTTCTTCGCCGTGGTCTTCTTCGCGGGGGCCTTGGCGGCCTTCTTCTCCGCCGCCTTCTGCGCCGACCGGGCCGACGAGATGGGCGTCGGCTCACCGCCACCGCCACGGGCGGGTTGCTCGCCGCGGGCCGCCTTGGCCCGCTCCACCGACGCCTTCAACGCGGCCATCAGGTCCACCGCCGCGGCCGGGGCCTCCTCGGCCTCCTCCGGCTGGACGACCTCCCGACCCTCCACCTTGGCGTCGATGACCTCCTGCAACGCGGCCCGGTAGTCGTCGGTGAAGACGTCCGGCTCGAACTCGCCGGTCATCGAGTCGATAAGCGAACTGGCCATCGCCAGCTCCGGCGGGCGCACCTTGAGGTCCTCGTCGAGGAAACCGAAATCCGGGGTACGGATCTCGTCCGGCCAGAGCATGGTGTTGAGCAGCAGCACTCCCTCGCGGACCCGCAGGGTGGCGAGCTGCTCCCGCTGGCGCAACGCCACCTTGACGATGGCCACCCGCTCCGAGTCGATGAGCGCGTCGCGCAGCAGCACGTACGGCTTGGTGGCCGTGCCCTCCGGCTCGAGGAAGTACGCCTTGTTGTAGAGGATCGGGTCGACCTGCTCGGCCGGCACGAACTCCAACACGTCGATCGCGCGCGAGCTGGTCAACGGCAGGTCGGCGAAGTCCTCGTCGGTGAGGATCACCATCTCGCCGCCGCCGATGTCGTAGCCCTTGGCGATGTCGTCGTAGGTGACCTCCTCGCCGCAGACCGAGCAGGTGCGCTTGTAGCGGATCCGGCCACCGTCCTCGCGGTGCACCTGGTGGAACCGGATGTCCTTCTCCTCGGTCGCGGAGTAGAGCTTCACCCCGATCGAGACGAGCCCGAACGACACGGCTCCCTTCCAGATGGCACGCATCCTGCGCTCCCTTCCCCGGTATCGACCATGCTCGCATCCCGAAGAACCGGACGCGAGGTGTTCGGCCTGCTACTACAGTCGGGTCGTGCCTGGCGCGCCGCTCAAGCCGATGCTCGCGATGACCGGGCCGCTCCCGGCGGGTGCCGGCTGGGCGTACGAGTTCAAGTGGGACGGGGTCCGCGCGCTCGCCGACATCTCCGGCGGCGACCAGCACCTGTACGCCCGCTCCGGCGTGGAGATCACCGCCGCGTACCCCGAGCTGGCCACCCTGCCCGAGCAGGTCGACGACGCCCTGCTCGACGGCGAGGTGGTGCTGCTCGGCGCGGGCGGACAACCGTCGTTCACCGCCTTGGCCGAGCGGATGCACGTGCGGGACCACAACAAGGCGGCCCGCCTGGCGGCGGTCATGCCGGTGACGTACATGATCTTCGACCTGCTGCGGCTGAACGGGGACGACCTGACCGGCTGGCCGTACGAGCGCCGCCGGGAGGCCCTGGACGCGCTCACCCTCGGCAGCACCCGGTGGGCGGTGCCGCCGGTCTTCGCCGACGGCCCGGCCACCTACGAGGCGGCCGGTGAGCACGGCCTGGAGGGCGTGATGGCCAAGCGGGTCGGTGCCGTCTACCGCCCGGGGGTGCGCTCGCCGGACTGGGTGAAGGTCAAGTTGGAGGTGACCGGCGACTTCGTCATCGGCGGTTGGCGGCCCGGCGCGCGCCGGATCGGCGGGCTGCTGGTCGGGGTGCCCGGCCCGGACGGCCGGTTGGTCTACCGGGGGCGGGTGGGCGGCGGGATCGGGGCGGCCATCGAACGGCAGCTCCTCGCCGAGCTGGAGCCGCTGCGCTCCGGCGTGTCACCGTTCGCGCCGGGTGTGCCGCGCGAGGATGCCCGGGGCGCCATCTGGGTAGAACCCCGGGTGGTGGTGGAGGTGAAGTACGGCCAGCGCACCCCGGACGGCCGACTGCGCTTCCCCCGGGTGCTGCGGTTGCGCCCGGACAAGCCGCCGGAGGAGGTCGAGGATGCCGGCTGAGCGGCTACGGGTGGACGTCGAGGGCCGCCCGCTGGAGCTTTCCAACCTGGACAAGGTGCTCTATCCGGCGGCCGGTTTCACGAAGGGTGAGGTGATCGACTACTACACCCGCATCTCGCCGGTGCTGCTGCCGCACCTGCGGGACCGGCCACTGACCCGGATCCGCTTTCCCAACGGGGTCGACGACAAGTCGTTCTTCGAGAAGAACACGCCGGCCGCGACCCCGGACTGGGTACGCGTGGAGAATCTGCCCGCCCCGGGGTCGACGAAGGGCCGGGAGACCATCGACTACGTGGTCGCCGACGACCTGCCCACCCTGGTCTGGCTGGCCAACCTGGCCGCGCTGGAGCTGCACACGCCGCAGTGGAAGGTCGGCGAGCACCCGGACATGATGGTCGTCGACCTGGACCCGGGGCCGCCGGCCGGGCTGGCCGAGTGTTGTCCGGTGGCGGTGCTGATGCGTGACCGGCTCGCCGCCGACGGCGTCGAGTCGTACCCGAAGACGTCCGGCAAGAAGGGCATGCAGCTCTGCTGCCCGATCGCGGGCACCCAGCCCGCCGACGACGTCTCGGCCTACGCCCGGCGGATCGCCCAGGAGTTGGAGCAGGCGCATCCGAAGCTGATCGTGTCGAAGATGGCGAAGAACCTGCGCCCAGGCAAGGTCTTCATCGACTGGAGTCAGAACAACGCCGCGAAGACCACTGTCGCCCCGTACTCCCTGCGGGCCCAGTCGGTGCCGTCGGTGTCGACGCCGCTGACCTGGGACGAGGTCGAGGCCGGCGCTCGCGGCCGGAAACCGGCCGTCCGCCAGTTCACCGCCGCCGAGGTGCTGACCCGGGTCGAGGAGTACGACGACCTGCTCGCCCCACTGCTCGACGGCGGCCCGGAACTGCCGGCCATCAGCCGGTCGAGCTAGCGCGGACCAAGGCCCCGGGAGGACGGGTTTGCACGGGTCGTGACAGTTGCTCTTGTCAGCTACCGTCCGAGCCGCAACTCCTAACAACACGGGGGAACCCTTGACGATGTCCTTCACTTCCCGCAGCCTGCTGGCCTGGACCGCGCCCGTGGCGCTGGCGCTGACCGCGCTCGCCCCGGCCCTGCCGGCCCAGGCGGCGGCGAAGCCCACGCCCACCGTCACCGCCGGTCAGGTCGACAAGGACCTCAACGGTGACGGCGTCGCCGACCTGGTCACTGTCGGCGGCCCGGGCACCCGCCTCGCCTCCGGCGTCTGGTCGGCGCTCGGCCTGAAGTCTCGCAAGACCGGCGTCGGCACCGGCAAGGTGCAGACTCCGGCCACAAACATCGGCCTACTCGGCAATGGTGTCACCGGAGACGAGTCCGGAGCGGACTTCGACGGCGCCCAGGTCATCACCGGTCGCTTCACCGGCTCGGAACGCCAGGACTTCCTCTATTACTACCCGACCGGCAACTCCGCCGGTGCCGCCGTCATCATCCGCGGTGCCGGAGACGGCACGATGCCCAGCCCCTACAACAACGGGTTCTCCGTCCCGTACGAGTTTCTGGCCGACGCCAACGGCAACAGCCCTCTGCAACTCGCGAACGCGTTCCAGGCTGACGGCGTCGACACCAGCATCCCGGATCTGTTCGGCATCGCCGGCGACGCCACAAACGGCTACCGGCTCGGCTACCACCCCAACTTCCACGCGGCGGGCCTCTACTTCGGTGTCACCGACCTGACCAACCCCACGCCGACCGGCGCGGCGGACTGGCAGAACTGGACGATCGCCAGCACCGAGACCGCGTCGGGGGTGGCTCTCTTCCTGCGTAACGCCGGCACCGGGCACCTGTACCTGTGGACCGGGGTCACCATGGTCGACAACGGTGACGGCACCGGCACGTTGACGCACACCCAGTACCGGGTGGCGACGAACTGGAACACCGGCGTCGCGATCAGCACGCTGCAGGCTGCCGACATCAACGCCGACGGCACCCCGGACCTGTGGACGGTGCTGCCGAACGGCACCTACCGGGCGTACCTGATCTCCGGCTTGTCCAGCACTGGCACCGCGACGGTCACCGCCACCCGCGCCCGGCGGCTTGCCTAACCTTCAGGGTTGCCCGCCACCTGGTTCTGCGACGGCAGTAGGCGAACCGAACGAAATTCGCCTACTGCCGTTGCCGGACTAGACCCGCCGCCACCGGTGGTAGCCGCGGACGACGACGAGCACCACGACGGGCAGCAGCCAGGTGTACTGCGCGGCGGCCGTACTGACGAACGCGATCGGGATCGAGATCGCGAAGGCGAACACAGGTACCGCGATGGCCCGCGCGGTCCCCATCGCCGTTCCCGGCGCGGCGTCCGGTCGGAGCAGTCCGGCGCGGTGCAACTGCCAGAGCAGCAGGAGCAGGCTGGCACCGACGGCAACGACCACAGTGGCGTACGCGACGACGCCTACCTGCTCGGCGCCCTCCTCGCGGTGCAGCCGGGTGGCGAGTGGCAGGACGACGATCGTGAACAGGAAGAGCAGGTTCAGCCAGGCGATCCACGGGCCCAGCCGGGCCACCCGCTGGAAGAGCCGGTGGTGCACCCACCAGAAGGCGCCGATCACCACGAAGCTGAGCAGGAACGACAGGTACTCCCCGGTGAGCAGCTCGCCGAGCGAACGCCAGCGGGCCGCGTCGCCGTCGCCCTCCGGCAGCGGCAGCTCGATCGCGAGCAACGTCATCGCGATCGCGATGACCGCGTCGGAGAAGAAGACCAGGCGTTCCAGACCTCGGTCCGCGCCCTCGGTCTCGCTCGTCGGGGCACTGTCGCGGGTCGCTGCCGTCACGGCGCTCAGTGTGCCACCCGGCTCGCCGGCCCGGCGAGGTCGGCGACGGACCGGGGCGGTCACCTCGACGCTCGAACCCTTCGATTGTGCACCCACGGCAGTTGTGCGTGATGCCCTCTGCGCGACCGAAGAAACTGTTCGGCTCTCGCGTCGGCGGGACGGCCGCGGGTCGACAACCTCGTGCTGGAAAAGAAGGCGGCCCGGCGTCCACGCCTGTGGACGCCGGGCCGAGGTGGTTCATCCGAGCGGTGCCGATCAGCGGTGTCCGAAGACCTTCCGGCTGGAGCCCAGCCGCAGGAGCACCGTCTCGCCGGTGGCGTCCTGCACCCCGTCGTTGTCGGTGATCGCGTACACCTCGCCGTTGCCGGCCACGGTCAGGCCCTCCAGCTTCTCCTGGGTCCAGCCGTTCGTGGCACGTAGCGCGGGCAGCACGTCGACGGCGAGCGTCTTCGGCAGCACGGTCAGCGGGCCGGTCGCCGCCGCGCCCGGCAACGGCACCGTGTAGATCCGCTTGACCGCGGCGGCCGGACCGTTCAGCTTGTCCCGCTCGATGACCGCGAGCCGGTCGCCGACCACTGTGATCTCGGAGAGGCCCATCCAGTCACCGGGCGTGCTGGTAGCACCCAACCGGTAGCCGTACCAGCTCCAGGTGCCCGCCGTGACGTCGTAGCGGCCCAGCCGGACGATCCCGGCCGGGTCGGTGCTCAGCTCCCGCTGCACGGCCACCCAGACGATTTCCCGGCCCTGCCGGTCGGTGGTCGCCGTGACGCCCTCCAGGCCCTGCTTGCCCAGGCCGGCGGCGACCTCGGCGGGCAGCGTGACGGTCTGCCGGGTCACCCCGGCGGCGTCGAGCCGGACCAGCTTGTTCTCCGCGCCCTTGGCGCCCTCGACGGCGAGCCAGAAGCCGCCCTGCGGACGGGCGACGATGCCCTCCGCGTCGTACCCGACAGGGGTGCCGGCCGTGTCCCGCACCGGTAGCGCGCCGGTGATCAGGGCCGGTGACCGCTTCGCGTCGATGGTGAGGATGCGGGTCTGGCTGTACGCCGCGTCGGTGACGCTGTAGAGCTGGTCCCGCTTGCCCGGCACCGCGCTCAGCGCGCCGAGCGCGCCCCAACCGATGGGGGTGCCGGTGCGGTCCGCGCCGGAGACGATGCTGGGGAACTCCGGGGTGCCCGTGCCGAGCTGGAAGAGCGACACCGAGGCGCGGACGTTGACCGAGGCGTCGTCCTCCTCGCTGGAGACGGCGAGCAGCCCACGCGACGGGATGGGCAGCAGACCTTCCGGCCCATTGGTGGTCGGCAGCACCTGCCGGAACACGGGCTTCGTGGGGTTGCCCAGGTCGTAGACGGCGACGAAGTTGCTGCGCTCCGAGCCGACGAACGCGTAGCGCACCCCGCCGTACTCGGCGACGGCCACGCCCTCCGGCTCGGTGCCCTTCTTGCCGGCCCGGTCCTCGTTGTGCAGCCCGTAGGTGACGGCGAGCCGCTCGAAGGTGTTGCCGGCGTCCCAGGCGACGCGTCCGGTGCGGCTGTCGAAGATCGACCAGCCACGGGTCCCGCCGTGCCAGTCACCCTCGTTGGCCGTGGCCAGGTAACGGTCGTCGACCCAGGCCACCGCGTCTGGCTCGCGGGGCACGTCGGTGATGCTGCCGGTCAGGTCGATGACACCGTCCTTCTTGGTGTCGATCCCGTTGATCGTTGCGGTGCCGGCGCTGAACACCGAGGTGAGCCGGCCGGTGGGCAGGTCGACGAGGGCAACGCCGTTGTTCTCCTGGAGCGTCACGGCCAACTGGTTGCGGTTGTTGATCGAGACGTACTCCGGTTCCGGGTCGGTCGGCGCGGCGAGACCGGCCTGGGCCAGGGCGGGCAGCGCGCTCCCGTCGGCGCGGGTCAGCGCGACCGGACGCAGCCGCCAACCGGTCGGGGACGTCCCGGTCAGGTCGACGATCTGCACGAAGCCGGCGGGGGCCTGGGGCAGGTCGCCCTCCGCGCCGCCGGGCGGGGTGGCCTCCTCGTCGCGCTCGTTCTCGATGGCGATCGCGGCGTACCGCTTGTCCTTGCTGATCGCGATCGAGTCGGGCTGGCCACCGAGGTCGAAGCTGGCGACCCGCTTGCGGCTGGCCAGCTCGATCACGTCGAGCCGACCCGATGGCGCGGTGTAGCTGCCGCTGGTGTTCACCACCACCAGCACGTACCGACCCACCACGGCGACCGAGGTGGGCTCGTCCTCGGCGTCGCCGAGCTGTGCCAGGGAGAGTGTGCCGAGGCCGCGCGGTCGGTCGGCACGGGAGATGTCCAGGAAGCCGATGCGCCGGGCCAGCGCGTCGGTGTGGATGAGGGTGCGGCCGTCCTCGCTGACCGCCGAGATCTCGGCGACCGTCGCGGTGGTCGGGTCCTCCCCGGTGGGACGGTTCTGGAACACCGGATACGTGGCGACCCGGTCGAAGGCGAGCGGCGGGTGGTGGTGGTGCCCGCCTGCCGACGCGGGGGTGGCCCCGGTCAGGCTGGCGGCGGCGACACCGGCTGCGGTGAGCGCGGTGAATGCTCTTCTGAGAGTCAAGGACTTCCTCCGTTAGGTCGTACCCGCACGGAGGCTGACAGTCGTGGGGGAGCGTCAGCTTGCGCCGACATGAACAGTCGGCGAAGCGCGTCGCAGCCGCCACCAGGCACCCACGACCAGGGTGACCGTGACGACGGTGACCGCGATGTCGCCGGCCAGGGCCGCCGCCGGGCTCGCCGGGGAGTACGGCGGCACCACGTACGCGAACGCGGCGGCCATGACCAGGCCCGCGCTGCCGGCGACAAGCACGTGCCGCTGCCCCCAACCGCCGCGCGTCGACAGGTTCGCGATGAGCCCTCCGGCGACGGCGGCGAGCGCGAGCGCGACGATCATCCCCGGCCAGCCGGGCGTCACGTCGGAGCCGAGGCGGACGAGGACGACGGGCAGGCCGACCCACAGCGGGTGCGGCGCCCGGCGGGTCCGGCGCGGGCGGGGGCGGCGCCAGCGCGGGAGCAGGGCCGTCGCGACGAGGGCAAGGACCAGCGACGTCGCGAAGGTCAGTTGGAGTGGGCTGGCCAGGAAGACCTTGTCCCCGCTGATGTTCGAGAAGATGAACAGGCTGCCGAGCAGGTAGACCAGACCGACGACGAGGAGACCGGTTCGGCCCAGCCAGGGCCGAAGGCGGCGGTCCGCCCCGAGGAACGACTCGATGAGGACGATCGGCGCGCAGATCGTCAGCACTATGTGGTTACCCACGTAGTCGAACGCCTGCCGGAGGCTGAAGTCGAGCCCCGGCACCAGCGTCGCCTCGGCGGCGGCCCGGGTGTCGGCGTACTGGGTGTCGTCCAGGAAGTCGGGGTTGAACAGCGACTGGTCGACAAGCCCAGCCTGGAGTACGCCGAACGCGGCGGCGAGCAGCACGATCGTCGGCCAGCCCGCGCCGAGGTGCCGGGCGGTCTCCCGGATCAGGATCGCCGCGCCGCCGTACATCGGACCCAGGAAGATCAGCACCGGGAGGAAGTCGTCGATGGCGAAGCCGCCCCACGAGCACTCCGCCGCCCACGGCGCGAGCAGCAGCAACGCGATCACGGGCAGGAGCCGCCGCCGCAGCGGCAACCGGTCGGTGGTGGCCGGGCGGTCGGTGGTGGCGGGGCGGTCAGTCCTGGTCGGGTGGTCAGCGCCGGCGGGGCGGTCAACGCCGGCCTGTCGGTCGGTGGTGGAAGGGCGGTGGGTGGCGGGGCCTTCGGCGGGGTCGGGTCCGGCGGGCACGGGCACTCCTCGGCGTTTCGGGGCTCACCTGCACCGTGCGCCCGCCAGTCGGCCACTCGATACGGCCATCGGGCGACGATCGGCGCGACCAAAGTCGTTGCGTAGGGTGGGGTCGACGTCGACCCGGGGAGCGTGGAGATGCAGCCAACCGTCACGGACGAGCTGGCGGCCCAGCCCGTCGATGCCGAGCAGCCCCTGCTCAGTTACCGCGACGAGGCGACCGGCGAGCGTGTCGACCTGACCGCACAGCAGGTCGGTTCCTGGGCGGCCCGCAGCGCGAGCCTGCTGCGGGACGGCTGCGGTCTCGGCCCCGGCAGCCGCGTAGCGGTGCTACTGCCGCCGCACTGGCGTACCGCCGCGGTGTTGTTGGGCGCGTGGGCCTCGGGCCTGGCGGTGTCGTTCCGACCGCGCGCCACCGCGGGCCTGGCGGTGCTCGAACCCGGCGGCGACCGGCCGTTCGACGCGGTCCTGGTGACTCCGGAGCGGCAGGACGACTGGCTGGAGGACGTGCCGGACGCGCCACACCGCTACCTCGTCGGCACCGGCCCGGGGCGGTTGGCCGACGTGCCGCTGGGTTGGTTGGACTGGTCCGCCGAGGTGCTTCGCCACGGCGAGGCAACGCCCGACCACACCGCGATCCGGCCGTCGGACCCGGCCACCGCGGACGGCACCACCTACGGGCAGTGGGGCGCGATCGCCAAGGAGTACGCGAAGATGCTGGACCTGCGCGCCGGTGACCGTCTGCTGGTCGACGCCGCCGAGCACGAGGAGCCGTTGAAGTGGCTTCTCGCGCCCCTCTCGGCCGGCGCGTCCGTGGTGATCAGCTCCAACCTCGACCCGACACGGCGGGACGCGATCGTCGCCGCGGAACGGGTGACCCGGGTCCTCTGAAGAGTTGGGGCGGTGGTACTGCGGGTAGTACCATGGCGGGGTGCCCTCGATAGCCAAGCTCGTTGAAGCGATGCGACAGCATCAGCAGAACATCGCCTACAACGATCTCTATCGGGTGTGCGAGCACCACTTCGGCAAGCCGCGGCAGGCGGGCAGCTCGCATGCCGTGTTCAGGATGCCGTGGGTCGGTGACCCACGCGTCAACATCCAGGACGACAAGGGCAAGGCCAAGGCGTATCAGGTCCGGCAGGTTCTCAAGGCGATCGACAAGAAGGAGGCGATGTGATGCAACCCGACGCCCGTCCCGAGATCACGCATTACACATACCGCGTCACCTGGTCTGTCGATGACCAGGAGTTCGTCGCCACTTGCGCCGAGTTTCCGTCGCTATCCTGGCTGGCCCCCGCACAGGTGGAGGCGCTGCAAGGCCTTCAGCGTCTCGTGCAGGAGGTGATCGCGGACATGGAGGAGCAGGGCGAGGCGGTGCCGCAGCCATTCGCGGAACGAAGCTATTCGGGCAAGTTCAACCTCCGTGTCGGGGAGAGTCTGCATCGCGAACTCGCCATCGAGGCTGCCGAGGATGGGATGAGCCTCAACCAGTACGTCCTACGGAAGCTGCGCGCGGCCTGAGCAGTCGGACAATGCGCATGCTTTGATCAACTCGGCTTTGGTGAAACCGGGGCATCAACCTGTCCGGGATGCCGCGACTTTCTGGAAGCCGAGTTGATCGGGATGCGTCACCCGTCCGGTGGAGGCCGTTCGTTCCGCCCGCTCTCACGTTTTTCCCGCTCCTACGCTTCGCCGAAGGCACGCACGGTCAGTGCGCCAGCCACTGTGCACGTTGGCGGAGGGGACATGGCGTCGAGGCGTACCCGGCGGGCTCTGGTTTCGGCGGTAGCCGCCGGCCTGTTCGCTCTCGGCGTGGTCGCGCCGGGTCCGGCGGCGGCGCCGCTGCCCCGCGCGGCCCAGGCCGACGGTCCCACCGCCCCCGACCCACGCGACCCGCGCCCACCGCTGCTTCCCGCCGACTTCCAGGGCACCGGCCGGTACATCGTGCGGGACCTCGGCATCGACGTGCCGTTCAGCTGGCAGGGCCGGGACGGCAACAGTCAGATGACCGCCGGCGGCCCGGAACACCCGATCTGGTTCACCAACCTGATCTACGAGAACACGCTCTACACGCTCACCTACAAGTGGCCGAACATCCCGCTCTTCCCGCCCCGCCCGTGCAGCAAGGTCCCGGGGTTCTTCAACCGGCAGATCTTCAACGACAAACTGAAGACCGCGCGGTACGTGGGACCGGAGGTCCTGCAAGGTGCCCAGGACCGGCACGTCGACCACTGGCGGGTCGGCGTCGTCGGTGGTTCCACAGTGCCAGGGGAGTTCTTCCGGTTTCCGCTCGCGCTCGGCGACATCTACGTCGACCAGCGGGACCCGACCCGGTGGTGGCAGGTGTTGCAGTTCGGCCTACAGAACCTCTTCGACCCGGAGTTGGACGAGTGGTTCACGATGGACACCTTCGACCACCACCCCGGCGAGGTCACCCTCCCCGACCGCTGCCCACCCCCCACGTCGTAACGCGCCCGCGTCGCCCGCGTCCGGCGGCGTCGCCCGCGTCCGGCGGCGGGTGCTCCCGCGCCTTGATCGACTCGGCTTCCGTGAAACCGCGGCATCAACATGCCCCGGTTGCCCCGACTTTCAGGAGGCCGAGTCGATCAAGGCCCGGCCCGGCCCGGTCTGGCCGGTGGCTACAGGGCGAACAGTAGGGCGGCGTCGAGGAGGACGACGACGGCGGTGGCGAAGTGGATGCCGAAGGCTACGGCCTTCGTTCCGCCGTTGCGGAGCACGATGACGGTGTCGCCCAGCGGGACGAGCGCGACGACCAGCATGAACCAGGCGACCGCGTCGGCGCTGGTGAAGGCGATCAGGGCGAGGCCGAGCAGCCCGTAGCTGAGATCGCGTACTCCCTTGACGGTGAGGTAGGCCCGATCTCCGTCCGGCCGGGCCGGTACGCCGTACCCGGCCGCCGACGCGGTGGGCACCAGCAGGAACCGCACACCGATGAAGACGACGAAGAGGTTGAGCACGACGGCGAGCCCGTAGGCGAGGGGGGTCAACATGGTCCGCTCCAATTGCTAGCGCTGCTAGATGTAAGAGCGACGCTAGCAGAGCATCGACAGGATCGCTAGCGGTGCTAGAGTCGCTGTCATGTCGACGCAGGCACGCCGGGAGCGGGAACGGGCGGAACGGGAACGGGCGATCGTCGCCGCGGCCCGGGACCTCGCCCTGACGGAGGGCTGGGACGCGGTCACCACCCGGCGGCTCGCCGCCGAGATCGAGTACAGCCAGCCCGTCCTCTACAGCCACTTCAAGGGCAAGGACGCCATCATGGCGGCGGTCGCCGTCGAGGGCTTCGCCGAGCTGGCGACCGCGCTCGCCTCCGCCCGCGCCTCGGCCGCCGATCCCCGGCAGGCGGTCGCCGACGTCGCGGCGGCGTACGTCGCGTTCGCCGAGCGGCGTCCCGCGCTCTACGACGCGATGTTCACCCTCGCCGTGGACCTGCCGTTCGCCAGTCAGAGCGTCCCGACCGACCTGGCCCGAGGCTTCGCCGAGCTGGCCGAGACGGTGCGCCCCGCCGCCAGGGACGACGACCTGGAGACGTTCACCGAGACGTTCTGGAGCGGTCTGCACGGTCTGGTCACGCTGATGCGCAGCGGCCGGCTCCGCCGTGCCGGCCACGAGCAGCGGCTGGCCGTGCTCGTGCGCGGCTTCTCCCGTTGAGCGTCACCGCCAGGATCGGTCGAGTCGGCACCGCTGGCCGCGCGCCGATGCCGCCGGCTGCGCGCCGCTGGCCGCCGGCTGCGTGTCAGCGCGGGCGTCGCGCACAGCGCGCGGTGTGGTCGGTGGGCAGCCCACACCGCCCGCCGCCGGGCAGCGGTCGGTCACAGAACACCCAATGATGTACGCCCTGCTGGTCCTCCGCCGAGACGGTCACCCCGCCCGGTTCGACACGCGCGGTGAGTCGGACCAACACCCGAACCGCGGTACGCGCGAAGATCCGCGCGCGCAGCAGGTCCGGCGCGGTGATCGGCAGGTGGATCACCCAGCGGTCGCTCATCGGAGGCGGCGGTTCGCCGACCGGGCCGTCCGCGCCGCCGTGCGCTCTCGCATCTGACGTTCTTCGTCGCGGGGGCCCGGCTGACGGATCAGGTTGCGCACGGTGACTGCCCTTCGTCGGATGGATCGACGTACGGGGGCGGCCTCCGCCGGTTGCGCTCGGCGGAGACCGCCCCGCCCCGCGGCCGCTCCGGAGGTGCGGCAGCAGGCCGCGCTGGGGGAGCGCGGCGGGTGAGGGTCCCGGTGGCGATGCGAGACCGGTACGAGAGGCGCCAACCGACCGCAGCAGCACCGCATCACCGAGAGCGACGCTATTGCCACTGAGTCACCTATGTCAAGCATGTCGCCGAGTCATCTACCCACTTATGTCATCCGTGCTACATGCGTTGCCTGTGTCGAAGTAGCTGATCAATACTGGGCGGGCCAACCGACTGCAAGGGGCTCCACGTGCCTATCCCGCCCACGATGGACGAGCTGCTCGACGATCTCCTGAAAAAGATCAAGGACGGTACCTACGCGCCCGGGTCGCAACTCCCGTCCGGGCGGGTGCTGGCAGATGAATACGACGTCTCCCAGTCCACGATCAGCCGGGCGGTGGCGAGGCTGCGTGGCGACGGTGTGCTGGTGGGTCGTCCAGGTCGCGGGGTCTTCGTCGCCGAATCCCGCCGGCGTTGATCAGCTTTACGGGCAGGACTCGCGGCGCGTGAGTTCGCGACGCGGGAGCTTCCGCCCGGCCGGTGTCTACGTGCCACCGCGTGCCGTGACCAGGGCATCGGCGAGCATCGTCCAGTCGGCTGGCTCGGCTGGGCATCGATCGACTCGGCTTTGGTGAAGTCGGGGCATCAACCTGCCCTGGACGCCCCGACTTCCTGCAAACCGAGTCGATCACGGCCGCCGGGAGCCGGCCGCGGGCCGCCGGGTGGCGGGTCAGTCGATGGACGGCAGCGACGGGCCGAGGACGTCGTCGGCGTCGACGATCGTGTACGCGTAGCCCTGCTCGGCGAGGAAGCGCTGCCGGTGCGCCGCGTACTCCGTGTCGATCGTGTCCCGGGACACCACCGTGTAGAAGTGCGCCTGCCGCCCGTCGGCCTTCGGCCGGAGCACCCGCCCCAACCGCTGCGCCTCCTCCTGCCGCGACCCGAACGTCCCCGACACCTGGATCGCCACCGCCGCCTCGGGCAGGTCGATGGAGAAGTTGCCCACCTTCGAGATCACCAGGGTGCGGATCTCGCCGGTGCGGAACGCGTCGAACAGCCGCTCCCGCTCCTTGTTCGTCGTCGAACCCTGGATGATCGGCGCGTCGAGGTATTCGCCGAGCTGGTGCAGTTGGTCGATGTACGCCCCGATCACCAGCACCTGGTCGTCCGGGTGCCGGTCCACGAGCGCCTTCACCACCGGCAGCTTCGTGCGGGCGGTCGCCGCCATCCGGTAGCGCTCCTCGGCCTCCGCCGTCGCGTACGACATCCGCTCCGCGTCGGTCAGGGTCACCCGGACCTCGGTGCACTCGGCCGGGGCGATCCAGCCCTGCGACTCGATGTCCTTCCACGGCGCGTCGTACCGCTTCGGGCCGATCAGGCTGAACACGTCACCCTCCCGGCCGTCCTCGCGTACCAACGTCGCCGTCAGGCCCAGCCGGCGGCGGGCCTGGAGGTCCGCGGTGAACCGGAAGATCGGCGCGGGCAGCAGGTGCACCTCGTCGTAGACGACCAGACCCCAGTCGCGGGCCCCGAACAGGTCCAGGTGGGTGAACGCGCCGCCGCGCCGCGAGGTGAGCACCTGGTACGTCGCGATGGTGACCGGGCGGATCTCCTTGCGCTCGCCCGAGTACTCCCCGATCTCCTCCTCGGTCAGCGACGTGCGGGCGATCAGCTCCCGCTTCCACTGCCGGCCGGCGACCGTGTTGGTGACCAGGATCAGCGTGGTCGCCTTCGCCTCGGCCATCGCCGCCGCGCCGACCAGGGTCTTGCCGGCGCCGCACGGCAGCACCACCACACCCGACCCGCCGGCCCAGAACGCCTCGACGGCCTCCCGCTGGTACGACCGCAGCGTCCACGGCTTGCGCCCGTCCTTGCCGGCCTCGGCCAGCTCGATCGGGTGCGCCTCACCGTCCACGTAGCCGGCCAGGTCCTCCGCCGGCCAGCCCAGCTTGAGCAGCGCCTGCTTGAGCCGGCCACGCTCGGACGGGTGCACCCGGATCGTGTCGTCGTCGATCTTGTCGCCGAGCATCCCGGCGAGCTTCTTGCTCTTGGCCACCTCGATCAGCACCAGCCGGTCCAGCGCGCGCAGCACCAGCCCGTACGCGGGATCGTTGGCGAGTTGGAGCCGCCCGTACCGGTCCATCGTGTCGGCCACGTCCACGAGCAGCGCGTGCGGCACCGGGTAGCGGGAGTACTTGAGCAGCGAGTCGACGACACCCTCCGCGTCGTGCCCCGCCGCCCGGGCGTTCCACAGGCCCAGCGGGGTCAGCCGGTAGGTGTGCACGTGCTCCGGTGAGCGCTCCAGCTCCGCGAACGGCGCGATCGCCATCCGGCAGGCCTGCGCGTCGGGGTGGTCGATCTCCAGCAGCAGCGTCTTGTCCGACTGCACGATCAGTGGTCCACCGCTCACGCCAGCGTCCTCTCCTCGGTTGGCCGTCCGGCTGGAACGGGTCGCATACCCGCCGCTGGCCGACCATCCAGTGTTGCACGATGTGGGATCTCCGAAGAAAGATGCTCACCGGCCGCAACCGTGACGGCACTCACGAACGTCTAGTAATGGGACGATGGTTGGGGAGGTTCGAGTGCGACGTGTCCGAATCACTTCCCGACTGGTCGCCCTGGTGGTGGTTGTGCTGGTCGGCGCCGGTGCGTGCGCGTTCGATCCGCAGTCCGGTGGGAGTGGTGGCGGGGGAGCCGCCCCAGCCGGTGCGGCGGAACAGGCAACGGGGGCGAGCGCCACGCCCGGCCCGGACCAGCGCGGCCGGCCGACACCGGCCGCACCCACCCCCACGCCGAAGGCGACCCGGCCCCCGGCGCCGAAACCCACCCGGAGCGCGACGCCGAAGCCGGCCATCACCACCGGTGCGCCGACGGTCGCCGGCTGCCCGCAGGGGCAGCACCAGCGTGAGGTGGAGACCCACCTGGCCCGACTGGGTGGGTTCGGGGCCGTGACCGTGGACGGGCGGCAGTCCGCCGCCGACTGCGTCGCGATCAAGAAGTTCCAGAAGAGGTACGGCATTCGCCCCGTCGAGGGTCGCGCCGGACCAACCACCCTCGACGTGGCCCAGCGCCTCGCCACCACCGACCCGGCCCGGTGCAGGGCCGGCACGGGCACCACGTTCTGCGTCGACCTGACCCGGCAGACCGTCTGGGCGGTCCGTGGCGGCAAGGTGATCATGCCGCCGACGGTGACCCGCACCGGCATGGCCGGCTACCGCACCCCGGCCGGCACGTTCACCGTCAACTTCCGCAACCCCAAAGAGTGGTCCGACCCGTACGAGGTGTGGCTGCCGTACTGGCAACACTTCACCCAGGGCATGGGCTTCCACGAAACCACCACCTACCTGCACGACACGTCGATCGGCTCACACGGCTGCGTCAACCTGCTGCACGCCGACGCGGTCCGGATGTGGGAGCTGGGCAGGGTCGGCACCCGGGTGGTGCTGATCGGCCGCCGCCCCGGCACCTGACCGACACCTGGCGAATCACCGGGTTAACCCCCTGTCCGACAGGTCCTTCGAGTGTCACGCTGGGAGGCCAGGGCCGGACCGGGCGGGGAGGCTGGGCATGACGGTCGACCGTGAGGTGATCCCGGAGCACGACCACCCACCACCCGACGAGGTGTCCCGCGCGACAGTGATCGCCTACGCCGTCGCCGCGACGCTCCTGGTCGGGTGGTTCCTCTTCGGCTGGCTGGTGCTGCGCCAGGGCTTCGTCGACTCGGTCGGGGAGTCCGCCGGCGCCGGCTTCGCGCTGCTGCTGATCATCTCGGTGGTCGGCACCTTCCGCCGCAGCCGCCGCTGACCGGCCAGCCACACGGCGTCGCCCGACTCAGTCCGCCAGCACCGCCGCGGTGATCCGGTGCAGCGCGAACGTGTGCAGCATCTCGGTCCGTTCGTCCTCGGCGCGTAGGTAGCCGGCACCGATCGAGACTGGTTTGACCAACCGGGACGCGGTCGCCCCGTGTGCGTCGACGTAACCGACCCAGACCAGCGCCTTGTCGCGGACCGCCTGTTGGAGCACCGCCAGGGCCTCGCTGTGGGTGTGCGCGGGCACCGGGCCGCCGCCCAGCCCCGCCGCCCCGCCTCGCACCACCGCCGGCGCCCGCCGGGCCGCCCGCGCCGCCGCGTCGCCCCGCCGGATGTGCTCCACCACCCCGAGCAGCCGGGGCATGGGCAGCTTCGGGGTGGCCAGCGGATCGAGTGTCCGGGTGGTCACCGACACCCGGGCCGGGGCCCGCCGGATCCGTGGGCGGGTCAGCACGGTGCCGCCGGTGCCGTCCTCCTGCACCGGGGCGAACCCGGCGTCGCGCAGCGCGCCCAGCAATCGACCGACCTGGTACGGCGTACACAGCACCGTCGGCGCGAGCCGGCGCAGAGCCAGCGACTCCAACCGACGGTCGGCCAGCACCTCACTGATCAGAGTCTCGTCGTCGCTGCGCAGGTACGCCCCGGCCAGCCCCACCCGCAGCCCGCCGTGCTTACGCGCCACGTCGTCCACCAGGTAGGTGAGCCCCTGCGGCACCGGGGTACGCGACCGTCGCCGGAACACGTCGTGCAGGTCGTCGGCCGTGTAGCCCGAATCCAGCGCACGCCGCACGCTCGCCGTGGTGACCCGGTGCACGCTGGCCCCGCCAGCCGATTCGAGTTCGGTCATCGCCTCCAACTCGGCGGCGAGCGCAGGCTCGGGTGGGCCGGGCACCACGACTGTCAGGTCGGCCTGCACCAGGAAGTGGTCGACCGGAGCGGGCAGCAGCGCATCCAGGGCTCGGGCGGCACTCGACGGGTCACCGCTCTCCACGTCGGCGTGCACGCCCAGCGGGTCGTCGCCGCCCCGCTCGTCGGCCGACGTCAGGTCACCCAGCAGCAGCCGCCCGTACGAGGTGAGCGCCCCCAGCCCGGTCACGCCGAGCTGCGCCGCCTCGGCCAGCACCTCCCGGTGGGCGGCGTCCCGGCCCCGGCTGCGCCGCGGCGCCCGCCAGTCCAACAGGTCCTGCACCTCTTCCGCGGTGGGCGCGGTCGCCGGTTCCAGGTCGGCGAGCACAGCGAGCACCGCCCGCCGGGTGGCCGGCGCGCTGGCCCGTTCCGCCTCGGCGGAGAGCGCGGTGATGGGCCGGTCCCGGTCGTCGCGGCGGCCGACAAGCCCCACCTGCCGGCTCATGGTCAGCCAGGCGCGGGCGAGCTGCTCCCACCGTTGGGCCAGCGAGGCGGCCCGCCACACCTCGTACCCTCCGGTCGGCAGCACCTGCTGGTCCGCCCCGTACCGGCTGGTGGTCGCGCCCGGCATCTCCAGCTCGCCCGCGAGCCCCGCCGCGTACGCCACCTCGAGCAGCAGCGCCGTCGTCGACTCGTCCAACCCGGCGGTACGCGCCAACCGACGCAGGTCCCGGACACCGATGCCGCCCGAGCGCAGCACCGGCGCGGGCTCCTCGGCGAGTTGCTCCAGCAGCCCCTCGGTGTGTCGGACCACCTCCATCGTCTGCCCGGCGCCGGCCGAGTCGACGGCCTTCGGCTCACGCGGCGCGGCGGCCACCGGCGGCGGGCTGGTGCGCAGCGGCCCGAGCGGTCCGCTGTCGCGGCGCAGCAGCAGCCCGACCTCACGGGGCAGCTCCACCGTGCCGCTGGCCGTCGACGAGCCGGTCGTCACGGGGACCAGGAGCCGGTTGTCGACGAGCCAGCGCACCGGGGAACCGGTCGGCGCGCCACCGTTCGTCGGGTCGGCGAGCACCGGGTCCTCCGCGCCGAGCGGCGGCGCCTGCAGAGCGCCCGGCGGCACGCTGCCGACCGGCGGGCCGACCGCCAGCCGGTCGAGGATCGCCCGGGCCGAGGGCGGGGCGGCGAGCAGCGTCCGTCGTAGTTTCGCCGGGTCCGCGCAGAGCGCGGCCGTGCGCGGGTCCAGCTCCGCCGCCGGCCGGCCGAGCCCGGCGGGGTACGGGGAGACCTCGTCGACGGCGGGCACCACGTGCAGCGCGTGCTCCGGGCCGTACAGCAGGAAGAGCGCGCGCAGCCGGCCCACGGCGGCTCGGACGGCCGTCGGAGCGGGTGGGTGCGGCCCGGCGGTCGCCAGGGCGAGGACGGCGTCGGTGGCCGTGGTGTCGTCGTCCGGGTTCCGGGTGAGGCGGGCGGCGTCGAGGATCTGTTGGGTGAACTGGTCCAGCCCGTCCAGCGCGCGGGCCACCGACACCCGGGACTGGGCCCGGATGGACAGGGCGGAGATGTCGGCCGGCACGGGCACGACGAGGTCGGGCCGCAGCTGGAGGAGCGCGGCCAGTGACTCGTCGGGCAGCGACCGTAGGTGGTCGGCGAGTGAGGTGGTCATCGTCTTTCCACGCTAGCCCGGCAGTGGGCTCTCGCGCCCCTCGGACGTCCGGCCGACCGGGGGTCGCCGGGTAGGTTTCTCGACATGCCCGCACTGACCGTCGGATTCGACCTCGACATGACACTGGTGGATTCCCGCCCCGGCATCGCCGCGGCCTACCGGGCGCTGACGGCGAGGACCGGCGTGCCGGTGGACGCCGAGTTGGCGGTGTCGCGACTCGGGCCGCCGCTGCGTACCGAGATCGCGCACTGGTTCCCGCCGGAGCAGATCGAGTCGGCCGTGCGGGTGTACCGCGAGCTGTACCCGGCGTACGCGATCACCCCGTCTGTCCTGTTGCCGGGCGCGCGGGAGGCCATCGACGCGATCCGGGCCCGGGGTGGCCGTGTGCTTGTCGTCACGTCGAAGATCGGCCGGTTGGCCCGACTGCACCTGGACCACCTCGGCCTCAGGGTGGACGAGTTGGCCGGTGACCTGTTCGCCGAGCAGAAGGCGACGGCCCTACGGGAGCACGACGCGACCCACTACGTCGGTGACCACGTGGCGGACATGGTCGCGGCGGCGACCGCCGGGGTGCCCGGCATCGGTGTCGCGACCGGCCCGTGCTCCCGCGATGAGCTGCGCGCGGCAGGGGCGGAGGCGGTGTTGGGTGATCTCACCGAATTCCCGGCGGCGCTCGACGGCATGATCCAGCTAGCCTTGGAGCAGTAGCGGCTCAAGTGAAGCAGGGGTTTTCAGGTGCCTACGGGTCGAGTGAAGTGGTACGACACGGCCAAGGGATATGGCTTCGTCACCAGTGACGAGGGCGGCGACGTGTTCCTGCCCAAGGGTGCGCTGCCGGCGGGTGTCACCGACCTCAAGGGGGGCCAGCGGGTCGACTTCAGCGTGGTGGACAGCCGCCGGGGCGCGCAGGCCATGGGAGTCAAGCTGTTGGACGCGCCGCCGTCGATGGCGGAGTTGCGTCGTCGGCCGGCCGAGGAGCTGCACGGCCTCGTCGAGGACATGATCAAGGTGCTGGAGGCGAAGGTCCAGCCGGACCTGCGCCGCGGTCGGTACCCGGACAAGAAGGCGGCGCAGAAGATCGCTCAGCTCGTCCACGCGGTCGCGCGCGAGCTGGAGGTCTGAGGCACCAGGCCGGCGGTGGCGGCTCGATCGAGCAGTGCCGCCACCGCGGCGAAACCGGCCTCGCCCAGGTCCGCCGTGAACTCGTTGACGTAGAGGCCGATGTGCCGGTCCACCACGTCGAGTTCCATCTCCTGGGCGTGCGCCAGCACGTACTCCCGGCTGGCCGCCGGGTCCGCCCAGGCCTGCCGGACCGACTCGCGGATCCAGCCGGCCGCGGCCTCCGGGTCCACCGCGCCGCGTCGGGCCAGGATCGCGCCGAGGGGGATGGGCAGCCCGGTGTCGGCCTCCCACCACTCGCCGAGGTCGACGAGGGCGGTCAGGCCGTGCCGGTGGTAGGTGAACCGGGCCTCGTGGATGACCAGCCCCGCGTCGTAGCGGCCGGCCGCGACGCCCGGCATGATCTCGTGGAACGGGACCACTTCGATCCGGGCCGGTGGCCGTCCGGCCGACCAGAGGCGGAACAGCAGGTAGGCGGTGGTCCGATCGCCCGGCACCGCCACCGTGGCACCGGTCAGGTCGGTGCGGTCCGGCCCGCCGTCGCGATCGCTGCGGGTGAGCACCAGCGGGCCGCAGCCGCGACCGAGCGCGCCGCCGCAGGGCAGCAGGTGGTAGTCGTCGAGCAGCCAGGGCAGCGCCGCGAAGCTCACCTTCACCAGGTCGAACGCGCCCCGCTCGGCCGCCGTGTTGGTGACGTCCACGTCGGCGTACGTCACCTCGACCGGCGGCGCGCCGGGCACCCGCCCGTGTACCAGAGCGTCGAAGACGAACGTGTCGTTGGGACAGGGCGAGATCGCCAGAGAGAGCGCCACGCCCCCACGTTAGCCCCGCCCCAGCGCGCCCGGTCGGCGCGGTCCGGTGCCTGTGACCTGTCGGGCACGCGCCGCCCTTCGCCCGCCAGCCAACGTCATCTGCCAGTCCAGGGTGCCAGCGCGTTGGGCTCGGGTGGTCACTCCAACTCCCTGTAGAGCTGCCCCACATGTGGGGCGGGGGTCCCGGGGCTGTGGTCGTGCGCTGTGGTTTTGGTGTCGTTTTGGGGCTCTGGTTCCGGCGCGCCGATGGTCGTGGGCCGTCGATCTTCGCGTTGCCCACGACTTCGTCAGCCCGCCCCACTCGTGGGGCAGTTCTACAGGCACTGACGAAGGGTCATACACAGCCGTGCTGACATTATCCACAGGGTTTTCCACAGATGGATAGGCGCCGTTGACGGCCCGAGGCCAGGGGAAAACCATGGACGGGTGGCTGCTGACAAGGGGGCGATCAACGTGGGGGCGATTCTGCGCGATCTGCGTCGGCGTGCCGATCTGAGCCAGCGCGAGCTCGCCGAGCGGGCCGGGATCCCGAAGAGCACGGTGGCTCGGATCGAGGCGGGGCATGGCGTCGGGCCGGCGTTCCGGACGGTGGAGCAGCTTGTCCGTGCCGTCGGTGGTGAACTCGCCATCGGGCTGCCGGGCGACGCGTCCCATCGGGCCGGCGGCGAGCCAGAGGATGAGCTACGGGACGAGGCCGGTCGTCGATATCCGGCGCACCTGGACGTCCGTCAGGTTCGGACCCTCAAGGATTGGCCGGGCGCCTGGTGGGTGCACTCGTACACCCTTCCGCAGCGGTTATGGCCGGTGCGTGTCCCGGACTTGACCTACGACCTGGACCGAGCGGGGCGAGACGAGCGACGGCGACGGGCCCAGACCCGCGCCCAGGTGCAATTTCGGCGGGCGTCCGAAGGGCTGCCAGCCACGGCCTGGCGATTCCTCGCCGAGGTGCCCGGGGCTGGTCCGGTGGGCGAGTTGAGGGCCCACGAACGAAGCGTAGACCTCCTCCTCGGCGAAGACTGGGGCGACCGGCGTGAGTTGGTGCTGGAAGGCGTTGTCGTTGTTCCCGGCCTGCGGACCCTGGGCATCGCGCGTCAGCTGATCGAGCTGCTGGCCGGCGAGATGGCAGTCGCTGACATCCGGACCGTCCACGCGATAGCCGACGGTGGCAACGTGCTCTTTCTGCTCGCCTGCGGATTCGAAGTACAGGCGGGTCGGCCGTCGGCGCTCACCCTCGAAGTCCGTCCTACGCGGCCGTAGTTGAGCGCAGCGCCGGGGCCGCCGCCGTGAGGGCGGTGAGGGCTTCGCGCAGCCGCCAGGCGTCACGATCACGGGGGCCGATCGGGTTGGAGATGGTCCGCAACTCGGCGAAGGGCACCCCGGCCTGCGCCGCGGCGACCGCCACGCCGTACCCCTCCATGGCCTCGGCTACTGCCTCCGGATGCCTGCGGCGCAGCTCTGCCGTGCTGGCGGCGGTGCCGGTGACCGTGCTGACCGTGAGCACCGGGCCGGCCGTGGCCGCCGGGAGGGCGGCCCGCAGTGCCGCCAGCAGGACCGGATCCGCTCGCACCACGCTGCCGGCACCGAGCAGCGCGAGTGGCATGCCCAGGTCGTCGACGGGGATGAACCCGTCCGGTGACTCGGCGCCCAGGTCGGCGGCGATGCTGGCGGTGCCGAGCACCGTGTCGCCGACCTCGGCCCGGCCGGTGAAGCCGCCGGCCACGCCGGCGCTGACCACCGCGCCGTACGGCCGTCCGGCGGCCTCGGCAAGCACCAGCAGGCGTGCGGTGGCGGCAGCGGCGACGGCGGGACCCACACCGACCGGGGCGACGGTCACGGTCGGGTCGGTCAGCCCGGAACGGACCGCGTCCGCTTCGGCTGGCACCGCCGTCACGACAAGCAGGCCGGTCACGAGAGCGAGCCGGGGGATTCGCGGCGGGTCTCCTCGTCGGCGCCGCCACCCGGGCCGCCGACAGCGGAGGACGGCCGGTAGATGTGGTAGCCCGGCGGGGTCGGGTCCGGAGCCTCGTACGGCGGGGAGCTGCTCTGCGCCGGTGCCGGCGAGGTGGGCGCGGAGGCCGCGGGTGCGTCCGTCGGCTCGTCCACGGCCAGTTCGTCCTCGGTCAGCTCGTCGTCGCCGAGCGGCCGGCCGGCAAGCCTCTCGCCGCGCAGCCGGGCCGCGACAAGCACACCTCGGACGGCGGCCAGGATGCCCACCCCGGCGGCCACCGCGATGCCCATCCGACCGTCGAACGGCACCAGCCCGAGCCCGCCGCCGGCGACGAAGGCGAGCATCAGCGCCGTCTCGGAGTGGGCGAAGGAACTCGCTCGCAGCCGTTCCGGGATGCGCTCCTGGATCGAGGCGTCCACGGCCAGCTTCGAAATTCCGCTGACCAGCGCCGCGACCAGGCAGAGCAGGGCGACCATCACCAGCGAGAACTGGATGACGGTGAGCACCCCCACGCCCGCCACGATGATCATGCTGCTGGACTGGATGGCTGTCGGTCGGTGGATGCGCAGCCGGGTGCCGACGGCGGTGGCCAGGAAGGTGCCGACCGCGAGCGCCCCGCCGACCAGCCCCAACGCCCACTCGGCGCCCAATTCCCGGCCGAACGCCACGGTGGTCAGGTCGCCCTTCTTGATCGCGAAGGCGAGGAAGAGCAGCAGGAAGCCGTACACCGCGCGTAGCGTCGCGGCGCCGATCAGGGTGGCGATCACCAGTCGGCCGGCGGGCCGCCCCCGACCCAGCGGCCGGTCGCCACGGCGTCGGCCCAGCGCGCGCAGCGGCCGGGGGACCCGCTCCGGTGGCTCCGAGTCGGCCTTCGGTGGCAATCGCAGCGAGATCACCATGCCGATCAGGAAGATCACCGACGCGACGCGCAGCGGCCACTGCGGGCCGAACCAGAACGCGGCCAACCCGATCGGCGCCACCAGCGCGCCCGCGACGGTGCCGTAGACGCTGGCGCGGGCACCCACCTGGGAGAGGCCGAGCCCCTCCGGCAACAGCCGGGGCACCGCCGCCGACCGGGCCACACCGTACGCCCGGGACAGGGCGAGCACCCCGAACGCGGCCGGATAGAGCCCGAAGCCGTGGATGTAGTCGGAGATCAACCAGGCCAGGAAGGCGCGGCCGAGCATCGTGGCCGCCAGGGCGTAGCGCCGGCCGTGCCGGAAATGGTCCAGCAGCGGGCCCACCACGGGGGCGAGCATGGCGAACGGCACCATCGTCACCAGCAGGTAGAGCGCGACCTTGCTGCGGGCCTCGCCCAGTGGGACGTTGAAGAAGATCGTCCCGGCCAGGCCGATGGCGATCAG
The DNA here is from genome assembly GCF_043197345.1 of Micromonospora sp. NPDC049175. Classification (NCBI taxonomy): domain Bacteria; kingdom Bacillati; phylum Actinomycetota; class Actinomycetes; order Micromonosporales; family Micromonosporaceae; genus Micromonospora; species Micromonospora sp. NPDC049175. The sequence continues at coordinate 736,205 of NZ_JBICSY010000002.1, forward strand.
CGTGTCACCGGCACAGGAGACCGCGTGCAGGTCGAACAGGCGAACCATGCCGACCTCGCCGCCCGCACCCCGGGCCCGGGCCCGACCGGCCCGCCGGGTCACCCAGCGGCCGCTGCCCACCGAACCCCGAAACAGCAGGCGAATGGCGCGAATGCCGGTGCCGACGGTGCGCCCGAGGACGGATCGCCCGGAGCGGGAGTACGACGGCATGTGCACCATCCTCGCCCATCCGATCCGGGTACGCCGCACCACCGCGGGGAAAGGTTCCCCGGGAGTCACTGTCACCCCTGCGGGGCGCATGGGGAACAATGGAGAGGTGACAAGGCCCGCCACCACCCGTGCCGCCCGTCTCGACCAGGTCTGTGCCGCCGCCGTCGAGGTGGCCCGCGCTGGCATCACCGAGGTGGACGCCGACGACGTCGGCGACCACCTGCAGGTCGTGGCCGAGGGCGAACGCCTGGTCACCCACTACTTCGAGTGCCTCCTCGCCGGCTATCGCGGCTGGCGGTGGGCGGTCACCGTCACCCGGGTGTCGCGCAGCAAGATGGTGACCATCTGCGAGACGGTGTTGCTGCCCGGCCCGGACGCGTTGCTCGCGCCCGGTTGGCTGCCCTGGCAGGAGCGGCTCAAGCCCGGCGATCTGGGCCCGGGTGATCTGCTGCCCACCGCGCCGGACGACGATCGACTGGTGCCCGGTTACCTGCTCTCCGACGACCCGGCGGTCGAGGAGACCGCGTGGGAGTTGGGCCTCGGGCGGGCACGCGTGCTCTCCCGGGAGGGTCGCATCGAGGCGGCGCAGCGCTGGTATGACGGCGACCACGGCCCCGCCGCGCCCATCTCCACCGCCGCCCCGGCCGCCGCCCGCTGCGGCACCTGCGGGTTCTACCTGCCGCTGGCTGGCGCGATGCGGCAGGCGTTCGGGGCCTGTGGCAACTTCTACGCGCCGGACGACGGCCGGGTGGTGAGTGCCGACCACGGTTGCGGCGCCCACTCCGAGACGCTCATCGAGGCGGCCGAGACCGCTGTCGAAGAGCTACCGACGGTGTACGACGACAGCGCGGTCGAGGCCATGTCGGTCAGTCGCGCACCGGGCTCGGTGGAGGCGGCCGAGCCGGCGGAGCCGTACGGGCACTCCTGACCGTGCGCGCCGGGGTGGTCCCGGCGCGGTGGCCAGGTCAGCGGCGGCGGCGGCGGCGGTTGGCGTCGTGCCGCAGCATCACGGCGAGGCCCGGGAAGCCCCACAGGAAACCGGCGAGGCAGGTCCAGAGCCAGTTCTGATGACCGTGGTCGGTCAGCCAGCCCCGGAAGAAGATCAGCAGGACCAGCCCGACCACCGCCCAGGCGACCAACCCGGCGAGAGCGAACGGCACCATCGGCGGGTCCAGTGGTGCCGGCCGCGGCGGCTGCTCGTTCGGCATTCGGCAAGCGTACGCGATCCACTTCCCCTGCCCGCCGGTGATCTGGGACGATGCGCGCGACAACCGGAAGATCACCTGCGAGGACCTGATGGCAGTAGCGCCGCCCGAGACCGGCACACCTCCCAACCCCGCTCACCCGCGTAACAGCTTCGACCGGTTCTTCGAGATTTCCGCCCGTGGCTCGACGGTGGGCCGTGAGGTACGCGGCGGCCTGGCGACCTTCTTCACGATGGCGTACATCGTGGTGCTCAACCCGCTGATTCTGGGCGGTGCCGTCGACGGTGACGGCAAGACCCTGCCGATTGCCGCACTGGCTGCCGGGACCGCGTTGGTCGCCGGCCTGATGACCATCCTGATGGGTGTGGTCGGCCGGTTCCCGCTGGCGCTCGCCGCCGGCCTGGGTGTGAACGCGCTCATCGCGTACGAGATCGCCCCCGAGATGACCTGGGCCGATGCGATGGGCCTGGTGGTGATCGAAGGTGTGATCATCGCGGTGTTGGTGCTGACCGGTCTGCGGACCGCGGTGTTCCGTTCGGTGCCGACGCAGATGAAGACCGCGATCGGGGTCGGTATCGGTCTGTTCCTGACCATCATCGGTCTGGTGGACGCCGGCTTCGTCCGGCGGCTTCCGGACGCCGCGAACACCACGGTCCCGGTCGGCCTGGGCATCGGCGGCAAGCTGCTGAGCTGGCCGCTGCTGGTCTTCGTGGTGGGTCTGCTGATCACCCTGGTGCTCGTGGTGCGCCGGGTGCGGGGCGCGATCCTGATCGGCATCCTCGCCTCCACCGTGCTGGCGGTGATCGTGGAGGCGATCGGCAACATCGGCCCGTCGTTCGTGGACGGGAAGCCCAACCCGAAGGGCTGGGCGCTGAACGTGCCGGAGTTGCCGAAGACGGTCGTCGACCTGCCGGACCTGTCGCTGCTCGGCAAGTTCAACGTGCTCGACTCGTGGGGGCGGGCCGGCTGGCTGGTCGTGCTGATGTTCGTCTTCACGCTGCTGATCACCGACTTCTTCGACACCATGGGCACGATGGTGGCGGTGGGCCAGGAGGGCGGCATGCTCGACGAGCAGGGCACCCCGCCGCGGGCCAAGGAGATCCTGCTCGTCGACTCGATCGCCGCGGCGGCCGGCGGTGCGGCCAGCACGTCCAGCAACACGTCGTACATCGAGAGTGCCGCAGGTGTCGCGGAGGGCGCGCGGACCGGCGTGGCCAACCTGGTCACCGGGACGCTCTTCCTGCTGGCGATGTTCGTCGCGCCGCTCGTGGTGGTCGTGCCGTTCGAGGCGGCCTCGACGGCCCTGGTGGTGGTCGGTTTCCTGATGATGACGGCGGTCCGGACGATCGATTGGTCGGACTACGAGATCGCCATCCCGGCGTTCCTCACGATCGTGCTGATGCCGTTCACCTACTCCATCTCCAACGGGATCGGTGCCGGCCTGATCACCTTCGTGGTGCTCAAACTGGCACGGGGTAAGGCCCGGGAGGTCCACCCGTTGCTGTACGGGGTGGCCGCGCTGTTCGTGCTGTACTTCCTGCGTGGGCCGATCGAGACGCTCGTGCTCTGACCCGCGTCCGGGCGGGGAGTCGAACAGGATTCCCCGCCCGGAACAGCACGAACCTCCTCGTGAGCCTGGTCATAACCGATGTCGTTAGCCATGCTCATTAGTTAAGCTAACTACTGTGACGGAGCGGACGGTGACGGCGAAACGCGTGCCACCGGCGCAACTGGCACCCCAGTTGCGTGATGCGATCACTCGACTCAACCGGCGGGTCCGCCAGGCCCGACCGGTCGGCGACCTCACGGTCACCCAGGTCTCCGCGCTCACCAGCCTGCGGCTGGCGGGTGCGATGACCCCTCGGGAACTGGCCGACGTCGAGCGGGTGCAGCCACCGACGATGACCAAGATCGTCGGAAAGTTGGAGGACCGCGGCCTCGTGCGGCGGACACCCCATCCGACCGACGGTCGGCAGGTCATCCTCGCGGCGACCGAGGGAGGGCACGCCGTGCTCGACCAGTTCGAGCGGGCCCGCGACGAGTGGCTGGCCCACCGGCTGGCCGCGCTCGACGAGGACGAACGGGAGACCCTGCAGAGGGCCGCCGAGATTCTCCAGCAGCTCGCTCGCGCCTGAGCCGCACACTGCCCCACCGGGCCGTGCCGTCACCTGTCGATGACGCGTACGTCCAAGGAGGCGCACCAAGAGTGCAGGCCAAGCTGAGCACGATGTTCCAGTCCCTACAGGTTCGCAACTACCGGCTCTTCGCATCCGGGCAGCTGATCAAGTTGATCGGCGTCTGGATGATGTTCATCGCCCAGGACTGGCTCGTCCTCGACCTCTCCAACAATTCGGCCACCGCGCTCGGCGTGGTCACCGCCTGCCAGTTCACCCCGGTGCTGCTGCTCACCCTGCTCTCCGGCCGGCTGGCCGACCGGTACGACAAGCGGGTGCTGCTCTTCGCCGCCAACGCGTTCTGGAGCCTGCTGGCGCTCGGCATGTCCCTGCTGGTCCTCACCGACCTGGTGCAGCTCTGGCACGTCTTCGCCTTCGCTGCGCTGCTCGGCACGGCCAACGCCGTGGAGACCCCGGTCCGCCAGGCCTTCGTCTCCGAACTCGTCGGCACACCCCTGCTGCCCAACGCGCTGTCGCTCAACGCCGCCGTGTTCAACTCGGCCCGGATCGTCGGCCCGGCCGTCGCCGGCCTGGCCATCGCCGCGTTCAACGTCGGCCCGGTCTTCCTCTTCACCGCCGTCAGCTCCATCGCCCCCCTGGTCAACGTCGTCCGGATGCGAACGGCCGACCTGCACCGCGACGCCCTGCTGCCGCGCGACGAGCGGGCGTCCGCACGGGTCATCGACGGACTGCGGTACGTGTGGCGTCGACCCGACCTGCTGTTGCCGATGGCGGTCATGTCGGTGATCGGCATGTCGCTCTTCAACTTCCAGCTCACCCTGGCCGCGCTGGCGAAGACGGTCTTCCACACCGGTGCCGCCTCCTTCGGCCTGTTCAGCACGGCGCTGGCCGTCGGCGCGCTCGGCGGCGCCCTCAGCGGCACCGGCCGACGCAGTCGTCCGTCCGTCTGGCTGGTGCTCGGCGCCGCGATCGCCTGTGCCAGCTTCGGCACCCTGGTCGGCCTCGCGTCGGTGTACTGGCTTGTCGTGGTGCTGCTGGTGCCGACCGGCTTCTTCATGGTCTTCTTCGCCCAGGCCGCCAACCAGCGGGTTCAACTGGGCGTGGACGCGGCCTTCCGGGGTCGGGTGATGTCCCTGTGGGTGCTTGTCTTCCTGGGCACCAATCCGGTCGGCGCGCCGCTCATCGGCTGGGTCGCGGAGCACTTCGGCGCCGGTGCCAGCATCTGGATGGGAGCGTTGATCTCACTGGCCGCCGCGCTGATCGCCCTCACCTGGCAGCTGCGCCGCTCCGGGGCCCGGCTGCGCTTCCGGGTGCTCCCGATGCCCCGCTTCTACGTGACCTCGGCCGACTGCTGAGGTTTACCGCCGCTCGGACCGCGTCTCGTTGAGCGGATCGTGCGGATGCGGCCAAATCGCTGGCGAGTCGGCACGACTGGGCTTAGCGTCGATGCGTGGGAGTCGGACGCGCGCTGATGCTGGCCTTGGCGTTCCTTGCCGTTGCCAGCCTGCCGGCGGCATTCGCCCTGCTCTTCTGCTATGACGAGATCCTCGACCGGGTCGTCTGCGGCTGGTCCGAGTGGCGGGAGCGCAGCCGGGAGAAGCGCACCATCGCCCGCCTGGACCGGGCCGTCGAGGCCGACGCGCTGACCCGGGACATCGACCTCAGCGATTTCGACAGGGTCGACCGTCGGCCCCTGGAACAGCTCGCCGCCGACCTGCGCCGCCTCGGCGGCCAGCGCCTCGGCGGCAGCGGTCGGTCGATGGTCTGGCACGGCGCGCTCCTGCAGGCGTACGACGACCGGCTCCGGTTGGCCTGCCGCGCCCTCGGCATCACCGAACACCTCGCCGAGTTGTCCGGCGTCGACCAGGAAATCGAGCGGGTCCGGGTGGAGGGTGTACTGCACGCGGCCGGGCTGGCCCTGCCCGCGGCCCGAGCCGGGCACTGGCAACGGCACCGCTGAGCGTCGGTTGCGGCTCTTCGTCGCGGTCCACCCGCCCTCCGAGTCGATCGACCACCTCGGCGCGCAGGTCGCGCGGCTACGCGTGTGCGCGGTGACTCCCGGGGCTCGCGCTACGACCGCCTCGCCGCCTCGCCGCCTCGCCGCCTCGCCGCTCTGGCCCGGCGTCGTCGTAGGAACGAGCCGCACGGGCACCTGCGCCCAAGGCCTGTTTCATAAGAACTGGCCGGCCTGCGGCGGGCCCGGACGACGACCGGCGGCGTTGCGGTTTCGCCCGGATACAACATCGGTATCCGAACGAAACCGCGCCTTGCCGGATCGCCGCCCGGACTCCGCCTCGGCTCGACCGCCCTTATGAAAAAGGCCTTAGTCCGAGATCGGTGCGGCAGCGGCGGTCTCGGGTCCACTGCGGAGGACTTCGCGGGCCTGTTCGGCGGCGCGGACGATGCTCTCGCTCATGAAGTCGAGGAAGCGGGCGATGTTCTCCAGGCGGGCGGCGGCCGGGGTGTGCGCACCGAGGAGGGCGACGCCCTGCCGCGCGGTGGCGACGAGCTGGTCGTTGGCTCGGGCGCTGGCGATCGTAGCCTGGTAGAACAGCTCGTTGTCGACGACGTAGCGGTCGCGGCGGCGTTCGTCGCGTTCGCGGCGGACCAGGCTCTGGCCCTCCAGGAAGCTGATCGCCTTGGAGATGGACGCCGGGCTGACCTGGAGGCGCTGGGCGAGCTCGGACGCGGTGAGGGCGCCCGCGTCGGTGGTGAACAGGCAGGTCAACACGCGGGCCCCCATCTTGTTCAGACCCGACGCCATGAGGACGGTGGTGAACGCCTCCTCGTAGTCGGCCACGGCCTCGGCGTCGCGCCCGTGCTGCGGGAGGACCGCTGCCGTCGGGCGGGAGGTAGCCGGCCTGCGCCGGTGGGCGCGGCGTTCGGTGGCGCGGTGCGCGAGGTCGGCGCGGTAGCCCATGGGGCCACCATTGCGCATCACCTCGCGGGTGATCGTCGAGGTGGGTCGGTCGAGACGTCGGGCGATCTCCGCGTAGGGGAGGCTGTCGACAAGCCCCAACGCGATCTGTTGGCGTTCCTGCTGGGTGAGTCGGCCTCCCGGCATCTCATCTCCCTGGTGATCCTTCGTAGCGGCCTCGTGGTCCTCTCACCATAGCGTTCACTTCTTACCCATTGCAACAGCCACGGGTCAGCCGTTGCGTTATCCGGCACGCTTGTTGCAATGAAACTGAGGCTTTGAACTGCTAAAACTCCTTCCGAACGCAACGAGTCTGTTGCCCGATGTTGGAAAGCAACGTAGCGTTTCTGATATCAGAAACAACGAACGAGCACCGGAGAGAATGATGAAGACGTTCGACACCCCCGCCCCGATCTCCGCCATCCTGAACATCCCTGCCGGGCGCATCCAGCTCATCGCCGCGGACCGCGTCGACACCACAGTCGAGATCCTGCCCACCGACCCGACCAAGAGCCGCGACGCCAGGGCCGCCGAACAGGCCACCGTCACGTACGCCGACGGCGTCCTGCGGATCACGGCCGCAACCCCCGGCAACCCGCTCGTCGGTCCCTCCGGATCCCTGCAGGTGACCGTTCGACTGCCCGCCGACTCCCGCATCGACGCCACGGCCGCCAGCGCCGAGCTGCGGGGTGTCGGGCGCCTCGGCGACGTCACCTTCGACGGCGCGTACCGCCAGATCAAGATCGACGAGGCGGCGAGCGTCCGCCTCACCGCGATCGACGGCGACGTCGAGGTCGGCCGGCTCACCGGCCCCGCCGAGATCAGCACCACCAGGGGCGACATCCGGATCGCCGAAGCCACGCACGGCACCGTCGTGCTGACGACTCAGTCCGGCGACATCTCGGTCGCTGCCGCCGCCGGCGTCTCAGCCGCGCTGGACGCCGGCACCGGCCACGGCCGGGTCAGCAACGCCCTCCGCAACGACGGCACCACCGCACTGGACATCCGCGCCACCACCTCCCACGGCGACATCGTCGCCCGCAGCCTCTGAACAGGACGGAACCCGATGACGAACAACAGCATGTCCTCGACCAGTTCGACGTGGACCGGCCTGGTGCCGGTCGACGACACGGCTCTGGCCGTCACCGACACCGGCGGTCCCGGTGTACCAGTGGTCTACCTCAACGGTCAGTTCGCCACCCAGGGGTACTGGCGTCGGGTCATCGCCGACCTGGGCACGGGTTGGCGGCACATCACCTACGACGAGCGGGCTCGCGGCAGGACGTCGAAGCGGTCGGCGGACTACTCCTTCGAGGCCGCCGTCCGGGACGTCGACGCCGTCCTCGCGGCCCGGGGTGTGGACCGCGCGCTGGTGGTGGGCTGGTCCTACGGGGCGGTCGTCGGGGCGCACTGGGCCAGCCGGAACCCAGGGCGCACCGTCGGCGCGGTCCTGGTGGACGGCGCGTTCCCGCACGACTGGCTCGACGAGGCCATGGAGCAGCGGATCCGGAAGATGTTCCGGCGGATGAACGTGTTCATGCCCCTACTGCGCCCCACCGGTCTGACCCCGCGAATGAATGCCGAGCAGATGGCGGACAGCAACATCGAGCTGGGCAGACTGTCCCGTGAGCGCGAGCTGGGCCCCTTGCTCGACAGCATCACCGTGCCGGTGCGATACGTCGTCGCCTCCGGCACGTCCCTCGGCAGTCGCGGTGACGAGCAGGAGAAGATCCGTGCCAGCCTCGACGCGGTGACCGCCCGCAACCCGCACATCCAGATCGCCGCGAAGGTCACCAGCAACCACGGTGCGATCCTCAAGAAGGATTTCCGGGCCGTCGCCGACGCCGTACGCGAGGTCGCCGGCATCGGCGCTGAAGACACTCGGTGAGGCCCGCGGGTTTCGCGTCGACGGGTGGCTGTGCACCACCCGTCGACGCGCAGGCTCAGGAAGACTCGCGCGCCGCCGGCCCGCTGCCGAAGAGCACGTCGTCCCAGCTCGGCAGGCGCTTGCGCGGCTTGCCGTTGGCATCCGTGGACTCACCACCGGCGGCTGCCGCCGCCGCGCCCGTGCGGCGAGGCCGCAGCACCGCCAGCGACGGCACGGCCGGCACCTCCTTGGGCGCATCCGAGTCGTCGTCGAAGGCCGACCCCTGGCCGCCGCCGAGCAGCGCGGCGGCACCCCCGCCGACCGGCCGCTGCCGAGGCGCGTCCGAACCGGCAAGAGCAGCCGGGGTACGCGGCTCGAGACCACGACCCGACGAGGCGCCGAGCGGGCGGTCCAGCGAGGCGAGCAGCGCGTCGCGACCGGCCCGGATCGGGTCCCGGCCCGGGCGCGGATGCTCGGACGCCGCCGGCAACCCGTGCCCACCACGGCTCGGCTCGCCGCGCGAGGGACCGGGCAGGCCGTGCCCGCCCCGCTCCGGCGCCGGCTCCTGGCCGAGGATCGGCGTGGGCCGCTCGGCACACAGGTATTGCGCCATGTCGTCGTGCGGGGCGACCGACTGCCGGGTCTTGTCGAGATCCCAGATGGCCTGCGCCGTGGCCTTGCCGGACGGCCAGGTGGCGATGATCCGCCAGGTGCCGTCGTCCCGCCGGTAGGCGTCCCAGGAGATCTTCTCGGTGTCGATGCCGTGCTGGCTCAACCGACCGTTTACCACCTCGGCCAACGGGGTGGGCTTCTCCGCGCCCTTGAGCCGGGTGCGGCGGGCGTGCTGAGCGAGCATCGCCCGCTCCTGGAGCACCGGGCCGGCATAGCGCAGCACCCGGTCGACGGGCACGCCGGCGATCCGGGCGACATCCTCGGCGGACTCACCGGAGCGGATGCGGGCCTGAATGTCCCGAGGGGACAGTGAGGGAATCGGGTCGGCGGCGGTCGGTGCCGCCGGCAGCGGCGGCGCGCCGGGCTCGGCGTGCAGCGCACCCGAGATCCGGTCGTCGATCGGCAGGGCGAGCAACCGCCCGACCTCGTCGGCGAGAACCAGGGCATGGCCGTCCTCGGAGAGGGCGACGAAGCGTACTGGGCGCATAGCGTTGCCTCCGTCCCGCTTCGCTGGCCGCACGCCACGAGTCGGCCACCCAGGCGTCTCGGACCACCGTACGCGCATCTGTCTCGGGGTGGGGGAAGCGACACCCCGCATGTCGCGACTGAGCTGCAGCGATGATCACGGTCGGTGTCCGTGGAGGCCCCAACGAACACCGACCGTGACGAACGTCAGAGTCGCTCGATGACGTAGTCGATGGACGCGGTCAACGCCTCGACATCCGTCGGCTCGACGGCCGGGAACAACGCCACCCGCAGCTGGTTGCGACCGAGCTTGCGGTACGGCTCGGTGTCCACGATGCCGTTGGCGCGCAGCACCTTCGCGATCGCGGTGGCGTCCACCCCGTCGGCGAAGTCGATCGTGGCGACCACGTTGGAGCGCAGCGCCGGGTCGCCGACGAACGGGCTGGCCACGGTGGACCGCTCCGCCCAGCCGTACACCGTGGCGGCGCTCTCGGCGGTGCGCTTGGCGGCCCAGGCCAGACCGCCCTGCGCGTTCATCCAGTCGGTCTGCTCGGCGGCCAGGAAGATGGTGGCCAGCGCCGGGGTGTTGTAGGTCTGCTCCAGCCGCGAGTTGTCGATCGCGGTGACCAGGTCGAGGAAGGCGGGGATGTAACGCCCGGACGCCTTGATCTCGGCGGCGCGGTCGAGCGCGGCCGGTGACATCAGGGCCAGCCAGAGCCCACCGTCGGAGCCGAAGCACTTCTGCGGAGCGAAGTAGTAGACGTCGGTCTCGCCGACGTTGACGTCGAGGCCACCCGCGCCGGAGGTCGCGTCGACGAGCAGCAGCGCGCCCTCGTCGGCGCCGGCCACCCGGCTGATCGGGACGGCCACGCCCGTGGACGTCTCGTTCTGCGGAGTCGCGTACGTGTCCACGCCGGACTCGGCGACCAGGCTCGGCGCGCTGCCGGCCTCGGCCTTGCGAACTGTCGGCTCACCGAGGAACGGCGCGTCCTTCACCGACTTGGCGAACTTGGCGCCGAACTCGCCGAAGCTGGCGAACTGGGCCCGGTCGCGAACCAGGCCGAAGGTGGCGACCTCCCAGAACGCGGTGGTGCCGCCGTTGCCGATCACGACCTCGTAACCCTCGGGCAGCGAGAAGAACTCGGCGATGCCGGAGCGCAGCCGGGCCACCTGGTCGCGGACCGTCTTCTGGCGGTGCGAGGTGCCCAGGTAGCTGGTGGCGACCTCGGCAAGTGCGGACACCGCCGCGGGGCGGACCTTGGACGGGCCGCAGCCGAAGCGTCCGTCGGCGGGCTTGAGGTCATCGGGAATCCGGATGGTCGGTGCGTCAGCCACGGTCTTGAAGATCCTTCCGCAAGGGCGAGGGCGGGCCCGGCGACACTGCCGGCCCTCATCCTCGCACCCGGACCCATCGGTGGAAGCCGTGCCCCCGGGGGCCGGGCTGAGTCCTTCGCCACACCTCGGCGGCGACCGCTCGGTTGACGTGCGGAAGGGCCCCTCCGCTACGCCGGACGTAGCGGAGGGGCCCTCCTGCGACAGGTCAGACGCCGTGCGGGATGGCGGCCCAGCCTTCGACGCCGGACGGCTTGCGCGACTCCGGGCCGACGTAGAGGGCGGACGGGCGGACCAGCCGCTGAAGGCGCTTCTGCTCCAGGATGTGCGCGCTCCAACCGCCCATCCGCGCGCAGGTGAACATCGAGGTGAACATGTGCGCAGGCACCTCGGCGAAGTCCAGCACGACGGCCGACCAGAACTCGACGTTCGTGGCCAGCACCCGGTCCGGGCGACGGGCCTGCAACTCGGCGAGCGCCGCCTTCTCCAACGCCTCGGCGATCTCGAAGCGCGGCGCGCCCAACTCCTTGGCGGTGCGCCGCAGCACCCGGGCGCGCGGGTCCTCGGCCCGGTAGACCCGGTGGCCGAAGCCCATCAGCCGCTCGCCGCGATCGAGCACGCCCTTGACGTAGCCCTCCGCGTCGCCGCTGCGCTCCACCGCCTCGAGCATGCTGAGCACCCGGGACGGCGCGCCGCCGTGCAGCGGGCCGGAGAGGGCGCCGATGCCCGACGAGATGCAGGCCGCCGCGTCCGCTCCGGTGGAGGCGACGATGCGGGCGGTGAAGGTGGAGGCGTTCAGACCGTGCTCGGCGGCCGAGATGAAGTACGCGTCGACGGCCTTGACGTGCCGCGGGTCGGGCTCGCCGCGCCACCGCTTCATGAACCGCTCGACGATCGTCTGCGCCTTGTCGATCTCCTTCTGCGGCACCGCCGGCAGGCCGAGGCCCCGAGCCGACTGGGCCACGAAGGAGAGCGCGGTCACCGACACCCGAGCCAGGTCCTCGCGAGCCTGCTCGTCGGAGATGTCCAGCAGTTGGCTGAGCCCCCAGTACGGGGCGAGCATGGCGACCGCCGACTGCACGTCGACCCGGATGTCCCCGGAGTGCACCGGCACCGGGAACGGCTCCGCCGGTGGCAGACCCGGCCCGAAGCGGCCGTCGACGAGCAGCGCCCACACGTTGCCGAACGAGACCTGACCGATCAGATCCTCGATGTCGACCCCGCGGTAGCGCAGCGCGCCACCCTCGCGGTCGGGTTCGGCGATCTCGGTCTCGAAGGCGACGACGCCCTCCAGCCCGGGTTTGAAATCGGCCATGTCGCTCTCCTGGATCTGGTCGGTGCGCCCGAGTCGGCTCATCCGGCCCGGTCGGCCGAGCGCCTCAGGCGACCCTCAGGGATGTGTTCGGAACATCTTGCCTGCTGAGTAACCGGATACGCGACCCACGGCGACTGTGCTGCACGCGACATCCCCGGACGCGCATTCTCCGCCGGACTCGGTGAGACTGGGCAGGGCGGGCTGGCCAGCGCGGGAGGGCGCGGGCGGACCTGCCGAGAAGGAGTGGGGACGTGACGGGCGACACACCCGCCCCGGCCGCGATGCGTAACGAGTACGCCGCGGACCGGGGCCTGACCGAAGCTGACCTGGCCGCCGACTGGCACACCCAGTTCGACAGCTGGTTCGCCGACGCGGTGGCCTTCGGGCTACCCGAGGTGAACGCGATGGTGGTGGGCACCGCGGACGCGGCCGGCCGGCCGAGCGGTCGGACGGTGCTACTCAAGGGGTACGACCCCGACGGCTTCGTCTTCTTCACCAACCACCTGTCCCGCAAGGGCGTCGAGGCGGCCGACAACCCGTACGCCAGCCTGGTCTTTCCGTGGTTTCCCATGCAGCGGCAGGTGGTGGTGGCCGGGCGGGTCGTGCCGGTCGACCGGGCGACGAGCGCGGCGTACTTCGCCAGCCGGCCGCGCGGCTCCCAACTGGGCGCCTGGGCCAGCCCGCAGTCGCAGGTGGTGACGGACCGGGCGACGCTTGAGGAGCGCTACCGCGAGGTGACCGAGCGGTTCGCCGGCGAGGCGGAGATCCCGATGCCGCCGCACTGGGGCGGGTTGCGGGTCCGACCCGAGTCGGTGGAGTTCTGGCAGGGCCGGGCCGGACGCCTGCACGACCGGCTCCGCTTCCGCCTCGACGAGGGTGACTGGATCGTCGAGCGGTTGGCGCCGTGACGGGTGTGCGGGAGGCCCGGGCGCGCGGAGCGCGCCGCTGGGCGATCGACGTACGTCCGCTGCGGGTGCCCGCCTACCGGCGGCTGTGGCTCGGCAACACCGTGGCGATGTTCGGGTTCCAGTTCACGGCCGTCGCGGTCCCGGTGGAGATGTACGCCCTGACCCGGGACTCGTTCTGGGTGGGCCTGCTGGGCGTGGCCGCCTTCGTACCGTTGCTGATCTTCGGGCTCTGGGGTGGCGCGGTCGCCGACGCCCACGACCGCCGCGCCGTGCTGCTCGGCGGGTCGGTCCTGCTCTGGGCGTCCACCCTCGGGCTGCTGGTCCAGGCCCTGCTGAACGTGGGCAGCCCGGTGCTGCTGCTGGCGTTGATGGCGGTGCAGTCGGTGGCGTTCGCGATCACCTCGCCGGCCCGCAGCGCCATGCTGCCCCGCCTGGTGCCCGACGACCTGGTGGCGTCCGCCACCACCCTGAACTACACGACCTTCACCGCCGCCTCGGTGGCCGGTCCGCTCGCCGCCGGCCTGATCCTCGCCGCCTCGCCGGACACCACCGTGGTCCTGCCCATCGCGTACGGGGTCGACGCGGTGCTGTTCACCGCGATGCTCTGGGCGGCGCTGCGCCTGCCCGCGCTGCCGCCCGAGCCGACCACCGACGGTGAACCGCGCCGCGCCGGCCTGGCCAGTGTGGTGGACGGATTCCGCTACCTGGCCACCACACCTGTGCTGCTGCTGTCCTTCGGCGTGGACCTGATCGCGATGATCCTCGCCATGCCGCGGGCGCTCTTCCCGGAGATCGCCCACGAGAGGTTCGGCGGCGGCGGTGCGGTCGGCCTGCTCTACAGCGCCATCGCGATCGGTTCGATGATCGGTGGGTTGACCTCCGGCTGGATCGGCCGGCTCCGCAGGCAGGGGCTCGGCCTGGTGGTCGCGGTGGTCGCCTGGGGAGTCGCCATCGCCGCGGCCGGGCTCGCCCACCAGCTCTGGCTGATGGTCCTCCTGCTCGCCGTGGCCGGGGCCGCCGACCTGGTCAGCGCGGTGCTGCGCCAGTCGATGCTGCTCGTCTACGCGCCGGACCGGATGCGGGGCCGGCTCCAGGGCGTCAACACGGTGGTGGTGGCCGGTGGTCCGCGGCTGGGCGATCTGCGGGCCGGCACGATGGCCGCCGGGTTCGGCGGCGGGGTGGCCTGGGTGGCGGGCGGGCTCGCCTCGGCGGTGCTCGTCGTGGTGCTCGCGGTCGCGTTCCCGGCACTGCTGCGCTACCGGGCGGCGGCGTCGAGCGGGGACCGGACGTGACCGGTTAGGGTCGCCGACATGGAAAGCCCCGAGCAGCGCGCGTTCTCCGGCGCCCAGTGGACCATCTCCGCCGCCGGCCACGAGGCCGTCATCGTGGAGGTGGGTGGTGGGCTCCGGACGTACCGGCACGACGGCGTCGACCTGGTCGACGGCTACCAGACCGACGAGGTCTGCCCCGGCTGCGCCGGACAGGTGCTGGCGCCCTGGCCGAACCGGATCCGCGATGGCCGCTACTCGTTCGGCGAGCGGGCGCACCAGCTCCCGCTCACCGAGCCGGAGCGGCACGTGGCGATCCACGGGCTGGTCAACTGGGTGCCGTGGCGTCTGGTGGAGCAGTCGGAGGCCGCCGTGACCCTCGGCTACGACCTGCCGCCGCAGCCCGGCTACCCGTGGCCGTTGCGGCTGCTCAGCCGGTGGAGCGTCGACGCGGACGGGCTGCGCGCCGAGCACGAGGTGACGAACATCGGTGGCGAGGCAGCGCCGTTCGGCTTCTCCGTGCACCCGTACCTGCAACTGCCGGGCGTCGCGGTCGACGACCTGGTGATGCGGCTGCCCACCCGTACCCGGATGCTCGTCGACGGGCGGCTGTTGCCGATCGGCGCGACGCCGGTGGCCGGCACCGAGTACGACTGGACGAGCCCGCGCCGGATCGGCGCCGCCGAGCTCGACCTGTGCTTCGGCGAGGTGATCCGCGACGCCGACGGCGGCTCGTCGGTGAGCCTGTCCGCCCCGGACGGTTCGACGGGTGTGCACATCTGGGCGGACGCGGAGTTCGGCTGGTGGCAGGTGTTCACCGGGGACGCGCTCACCGGTGAGCGGCATCGCCGCTCGGTGGCGATCGAGCCGATGACCTGCCCGCCGGACGCGTTCCGGTCGGGGAGGGACCTGCTCTCGCTCAAGCCCGGCACGACCTGGCGGGGTGCCTGGGGCATCCGGCCCGGGGCCTGATGGAGTTCGCCGAGGTCGTCCGGCGTCGGCGGATGGTGCGCAACTACGACCCGGACCGTCCGGTCCCGCCCGACGTGGTGGAACGGCTGCTCGACCACGCGATCCGCGCCCCGTCGGCCGGGTTCGCCCAGGGCTGGGGCTTCCTGGTGCTGGAGGAGCCCGCCGACCGGGAGCGGTTCTGGGCGGCCACCACCCCGGACGGCGGCGGACGGGAACGCTGGCTGGCCGGGATGCGCCGGGCGCCGCTCATCGTGGTGCCGCACGCCAACGAGTCGGCCTACCTGCGGCGCTACGCCGAGCCGGACAAGGGCTGGACGGACCGGTCCACCGATCGGTGGCCGGTGCCGTACTGGCACGTGGACACCGGCTTCGCGGCGTTGCTGATGCTGCTGACCGCCGTGGACGAGGGGCTGGGGGCCTGTTTCTTCGGCATCGCGCCGCAGCGGCTGGCCAGCTACCGGGACGCGTTCGGCGTGCCGGTGGAGTACCAACCCATCGGTGCCGTCACAATCGGTTACCGGGCACCCGACCATCGGTCACCGTCGCTGCGCCGTGGGCGTCGTGGAGTGGACGAGGTTGTCCGGCGCGGCAGGTGGAGCTGAGCGCGGTGTCCTGTTCGTCCGGTTGAGGATCGGACGAGCGGTAGCGAAACTGACATCAGGGAGCAGAACGCAACGGGGACTGGGCGGCTAGGCTGGCACGGTCATCGGTGCCGCGCCGCGGTGCCCGCCGCGGCCCGGCTCGGCGCTGTCGGTCGGCCCGGCCACGGGGAGGGGAGCGTGCCGTCGTGATCTTCAGAGCGGTCCGGGACGGGCGTCCCTACCCGGAGCACAACCTGACCCTGAAGCAGTGGGCGGAGATCCCGCCCCGTCCGCTGCGCCTGGATCAGATGATCACCACCAAGCGCGAGTTGGCGCTCGACAAGCTCCTCGCCGAGGACTCCACCTTCTACGGTGACCTCTTCCCGCACGTCGTGCAGTGGAACGGCGGGCTCTACCTGGAAGACGGGCTGCACCGTGCCCTGCGCGCCGCCCTGCAGCAGCGCAACCAGATCCACGCGCGGGTCCTGGTGCTCGCGGAGCCGATCGAGTGACGAGCCCTTCTTCCGCGCGCTGAACCTTCGTTAGGGTGGCGTCCATGACCGCCTCACTCGACCTGCTCGACCTGGACCTGTCGCTCACCGAGGAGGAGCGGCAGATCCGTGACGTCGTCCGTCAGCTCGTCGACGACCGGGTGCGTCCGCACGTCGCCGACTGGTACGAGGACGGCCAGGTGCCCGCCCGGGACCTGGCCCGCGAGTTCGGCAAGCTCGGACTCCTCGGCATGCACCTGACCGGGTACGGCTGCGCCGGCGCCTCCGCGGTCGCCTACGGGCTGGCCTGCCAGGAGCTGGAAGCCGGCGACTCCGGCCTCCGCTCCCTGGTCTCGGTGCAGGGCTCGCTCGCCATGTACGCCATCTGGCGCTTCGGCAGCGAGGAGCAGAAGCAACGCTGGCTGCCGTCGATGGCCACCGGCGAGGCGATCGGCTGCTTCGGCCTGACCGAACCGGACCACGGCTCCGACCCCGCCTCGATGACCACCCGGGCCCGCCGCGACGGCGACGACTGGCTGCTCACCGGCGGAAAGATGTGGATCACCAACGCGCCGATCGCCGACGTCGCGGTGATCTGGGCGCGCACCGACGAGGGCGTGCGCGGTTTCGCCGTACCCATGGACACGCCGGGCGTCACGGCCCGCGAGATCCGGCGCAAGATGTCGCTGCGCGCGTCGGTGACCGGCGAGATCGTGCTCGACGACGTCCGGCTCCCGGCGGACGCCCAACTACCCGAGGCGGTCGGGCTCAAGGCGCCGCTGAGCTGCCTCACCGAGGCCCGCTACGGCATCGTCTGGGGCGCGATCGGCGCCGCCCGCGACTGCCTGGAAACCACCCTGGCGTACGCCACCACCCGCACCCAGTTCGGTCGCCCGCTCGCCGGCTTCCAGCTCACCCAGGCGAAGCTCGCCGACATGGCCGTCGAGCTGGTGAAGGCGCAACTGCTCGCGCTGCACCTGGGTCGGCTCGCCGACACCCACCGGCTGCGGCCCGAGCAGGTAAGCGTGGGCAAGCTGAACAACGTGCGGGAGGCCCTGGCCATCGCCCGGCAGTGCCGGACCATCCTCGGCGCCAACGGCGTCTCCGGCGAATACCCGGTGATGCGGCACGCCAACAACCTGGAGAGCGTGCTGACGTACGAGGGCACCTCCGAGATCCACCAACTCGTCGTCGGGCAACGGCTCACCGGGCTCTCCGCGTTCGCCTGACCTGCCCTTCTGTCACTTCCTGACGCTCGACGCGCGACTGTCGCAGTGGGGCCGTACCGTCATTGACAGACGACGTGTCTGACGAGGACGGTGAGCGTGATGGCCCGCGATGCTGGCAGCAACGAGCCCACGAGGGAGTTCCCCGGTTACCCGACCGGCGACGCCCTCCGGGATCGGTCGACCGCTACACCCGAGCCGACCTTCGATACACCGGGCGGCTCCGGAGGTACTGGCGGCCCCGGTGGCCCCGGTGACCCACCCGCCGGCCCGCCCGGCGGCCCGGTGGCCGGTGGCGACGGTGGCGGTGGTGGTGGGGCCGCGCGCGGCCTGCTCCTGCTGCTCGGCGCCGCCGCACTGGCCGTGGTGGTGCTGCTCGGCGTCCAGGCGACCGGCTTCCTGCCGGACTTCCGCAACCCGTTCGCCAAGGAGCAGACCGACCGCAGCCAGCCAACGCTGCTGAAGTCGATCCAGGACCTCAGCCGTTACGTGGCCGCGGAGGGCAACTTCCAGGTGGTCGTCGACACCCAGAACGACAGGCGCAACGTGCCGGACTTCCTGCTCAACGAGCGCACCCTGTTCGTCGGAGCGGGCAGTGTCGAGGCGTACGTCGACTTCACCAAGATCGGTGACGGTGCCATCGTCCAGTCCGCCGACGGCAAGTCCGTCGAGATCAAGCTGCCCGCGCCGCAACTCGGCGAGACGAATCTCGACATGGAGAAGAGCTACGTCTTCGCGGAGCAGCGTGGTCTGCTCAACCGGCTCGGTGACCTGGTCGGCAACGACCCCAACCGGCAGCAGCAGGTCTACAAGCTCGCCGAGGAGCGGATCACCGCTGCCGCCCGTGACAGCGGGCTCTCCGCCCGCGCCGAGGAGAACACCCGCAAGATGCTGGAAGGGCTGCTGCGGTCCCTTGGGTACCAGCAGATCACCGTGACCTACGTGGCCCCCTGACCTGCCAAACCGGTAACGCCGAGCGCCCGCCCCGACGTCCGTCGGAGCGGGCGCTCGCGGTTTCTCGCGGCCATGTACCTCCCGCCGCCCGTCCGCTGAGTCCCGCCCCGGTATGCCCCCGCGCCGCCGGCTCGCGCACCCCCTCGCGCGTGCACCCCTCGCGCGCTGCGCACTCCTCGCGCGTGCACTCCTCGCGCGTGCACTCCTCGCGCGTGCACTCCTCGCGCGTGCACTCCTCGCGCGTGCACTCCTCGCGCGTGCACTCCTCGCGCGTGCACTCCT
>NZ_JBICSY010000002.1:755100-836000 GCF_043197345.1 Micromonospora sp. NPDC049175
TCCTCGCGCGCGGACCCTCGCGCGCTGCGCACTCCTCGCGCGACGCGGCCTTGGCGTGTGACGCGGCCTTGGCGTGTGACGCGGACCTTGCGTTCGTGGCGCGAGCGTGCGCGACGCGCGGCCCTT
Organism: Micromonospora sp. NPDC049175; assembly: GCF_043197345.1. Taxonomy (NCBI): domain Bacteria; kingdom Bacillati; phylum Actinomycetota; class Actinomycetes; order Micromonosporales; family Micromonosporaceae; genus Micromonospora; species Micromonospora sp. NPDC049175. The sequence goes on from NZ_JBICSY010000002.1 coordinate 755,227, forward strand.
CGCGCGACGCGCACGCCATGATCCACTCGGCTTCATTGAAGTCGGGGTATCGCGACCCCCCGGACACCCCGGGTTCAGCAAACCCGAGTGGATCTAGAGGAACACGCCCCGCGCGGACGCCGCCCCGCTCGGGCCCGGCACTGCGCTGCCCCGCGCCGCTCGGACGTTGCGCCGCGCTGCCCTGCACTGCGCCGCGCTGCGCCGCCCTGCGCCGCCCTGCGCCGCCCTGCGCCGCGCTGCGCCGCGCTGCGCCGCCCTGCGCCGCGCTGCGCCACCCCGCGCTGCGCCGCGCTGCGCCACCCCGCGCTGCGCCGCGCTGCGCCACCCCGCGCTGCGCTGCCCCGCGCTGCCCCGCGCCGCGCCGTGCTGTCCCGCGCCGCGCCGCGCCGCTCGGTCGTTGCCCGTGTCGCCCGGTGCTCACCGGGCAAGATCTGCGCAACTTCGGGGATCGTGCTGCCTCTGACGCTGGTGAGGCAGCAACTTCGGTGAAGTTGCTGCCTCACGGTCAGGGGTTCTGGCCTCGACGGGGGCGCTGGTGGCGCGCGGCGAGAGGTGAGCGTCAGTGCTGGGTGGAGGCCAGGTAGCGGTCCTCATTCGGCATGAGAACCCAGAGGACCAGGTAGACGATCACCTGGGTGCCGGGCAGCAGCAGGGACAGTAGGAACAGCAGCCGGACCATCCCGGCGGACATGCCGAACCGCCGACCGAGGCCGGCGCAGACACCGGCGAGCATGCGCCCCTCGCGGGGCCGGACCAGTTTGCGACTCATCGTCGTACTCCCACTCTGCGGCGGTGCGCCGCGTCTGCAATCCACGGTAGAAGGGGGTGGCCACCTCGCCCTCCGTCCCGAGGATGAGCGGCGACCCGTGGACCCGTAGGTGCTTTACCCGGGCAGCCCCTCGCTGACGCCTCCCCGAGTCACCCGCCGCCTCCGCCGGCCACGGCGTCCGGAGAAGCAGACGGCGTCCGGAGAAGCAGACGAAGATCGCGCTCAATCCTGGTTGTAGTGGCATCCATACGGAGGGATACCACTAGATCCTGGATCGAGCACGATCTTGCGCGGCGGCGGCGCGGTGGGGGCGCGGGCGGCGGTGCGGGGCGGGGCGCGGGCGGCGGTGCAGTGCGGGGCGGGGCGGGGCGGGGCGCGGGCGGCGGTGCGGGGCGGGGTGCGGCGCGGCGACGTTCCGTGCGGGGTGCGGGGTACGGCGCGGCGACGTTCCGTGCGGGGTGCGGGGTGCGGGGTACGGCGCGGCGACGTTCCGTGCGGGGTGCGGGGTGCGGGGTACGGCGCGGCGACATTCCGTGCGGGGTGCGGGGTGCGGGTGGCGGGGAGATGGCGGTCAGGTGCACACTCCCGGCGGCCGGCTGGGCGTTGAGCTGGGCGGGTACGCTGGCAGATCGGCCCTCCACACCCCGGGCGGCCGGAACTCATACCCCGGTCGATCACGAGCAGGGCTGCCAGGTCGGCGGTGTTGGCGCGGCCGGGTCCCGTACGCCGGGACGACGGCGAGGAAGCGCAGCCATGATCAGTGTTTTCGACCTCTTCAGCGTCGGTATCGGGCCGTCCAGCTCGCACACGGTGGGGCCGATGCGGGCCGCGCGGACGTTCGTCGGCGGGCTCAAGGCCGACGGGCTGCTCTCCGACGTCGCACGGGTGCAGGCTGAGCTGTTCGGCTCGTTGGGTGCGACGGGGCACGGCCACGGCAGTGGTCCGGCGGTGTTGCTCGGGTTGGCGGGCGAGTCGCCGGAGACTGTCGACACGGACACCGTCGGTCCTCGGGTCGAGCGGATCCGGGCCGAGCGGCGGATCAGCATCCTGGCCACGCACGAGATCGACTTTGATCCGGATCGGGACCTGACGTTGCACAGGCGTCGTTCGCTGCCGTACCACCCGAACGGGATGACCTTCGCGGCGTACGACGGTGCCGGCGCCGAGGTGCGCAGCCGTACCTACTACTCCGTCGGTGGTGGGTTCGTGGTGGACGAGGCCGCGGCCGGCGCGGACCGGATCAAGCCGGACAGCACGCGGGTGCGGTACCCCTTCCTGACCGGGGCGCAGCTTCTCGACGTCACCAGTTCCACGGGCCTGTCGATCAGCGAGGTGATGCTTGCCAACGAGCGCTCCTGGCGCAGCGAGCCGGACATCCGGGCCGACCTGTTGGAGATCTGGCGGGTGATGCGGGAGTGCGTGCAGCGCGGCTGCGAGCGCGACGGCGTACTCCCGGGTGGGTTGAAGGTTCGGCGGCGGGCGGCGGAGCTGCGGCGTGGCCTGGAGGCGGACGCCGGGACGCCCGACCCGTTGCACGCGATGGACTGGGTGACGCTGTTCGCCCTCGCGGTGAACGAGGAGAACGCGGCCGGTGGCCGGGTGGTCACCGCGCCGACGAACGGTGCGGCCGGGATCATTCCGGCGGTCTTGCACTACTACACCCGGTTCGTCCCGGGCGCTGATGACGATGGCGTGGTGCGGTTCCTGTTGACGGCCGGCGCGATAGGCGTGCTGTTCAAGGAGAACGCGTCGATCTCCGGCGCGGAGGTCGGCTGCCAGGGTGAGGTGGGTTCGGCGTGCTCGATGGCGGCGGCCGGGCTGGCCGAGGCGCTCGGCGGCACCCCGGAGCAGGTGGAGAACGCGGCCGAGATCGGGATGGAGCACAACCTCGGGTTGACCTGTGACCCGGTGGGTGGCCTGGTGCAGATCCCCTGCATCGAGCGCAACGCGGTGGCTAGCATCAAGGCGATCACGGCCGCCCGGCTGGCGCTGCGCGGCGACGGTGTGCACAAGGTGTCGCTGGACAAGGTCATCAAGACCATGCGGGAGACGGGCGCCGACATGAAGGTCAAATACAAGGAGACGGCGCGTGGCGGACTGGCCGTCAACGTGATCGAGTGCTGAGTCCGGTCGATTCCGGGCATTCGTTCACCGACTGCTAACCTGTCGTCCGTTTCAGGAGGCGGGAGGCTCGCGGTGACCTCTGGCGTCGCGGCGTTGTGGTCGCACCGCAACTCGCTGCGCATCCTGGTCCGACGGGATCTGGCGGTCAAGTACCAGCAGTCGGTGCTTGGCTACTTCTGGTCGTTGATCGAGCCGCTCGGCATGGGTGCCATCTACTGGTTCGTGTTCGGGGTGCTCTACTCCCGGGACACCGGCCGGCATCTGGGCGAGGCGGCCGGGTCGTACCCGCTGTTCCTGATCACCGGGATCTTCGCCTGGATGTGGACCAGCTCGGCGCTGAGCGAGGCGACGAACGCGCTCACCGGCCAGTCCCGGTTGATCACCACGATGAACGTGCCGCGTCAGGTCTTCCCGATCGGGCGGGTCACCGGCCGGTTCGCCGAGTACGCCGCCGGCCTGCCGATCCTGATCGCCATCGCGGTGATCTACGCGGTGCACGGTCGGATCCACCCGGGCTGGTCGCTGCTCGCCCTGCCGCTCGCGGTCGTCGTCCAGGCCGTCCTGTTGACCGGGCTGGCCCTGCTGTTGTCCGCGTGGAACGTGCTGATGCGCGACGTGGAACGGTTCCTGCGGCTGATCATCCGGGTGCTTTTCTACGCCACGCCGATCATCTATCCGCTCAGCCTGGTCCGGGAGTCCGATCTGCCGGGCTGGCTGAAGGTGGTGTACGAGCTGAACCCGCTGGTCGGGATCTTCCAGCTGCACCACGCGATCTGGTACCCGGACGAGTTCCCGGACGCCCGGCTGCTCGCCACGACCGTCGTCGGCAGTGTGCTGGTGCTCGCCGCCGGCTGGTGGTCGTTCCGCCGGTTGGAACCCGCCGTGCTCAAGGAACTCTGACGTGGCCGCGCCGATCATCGAGGCCGACGGCCTGGGTATCCGCTTCGTCCGCAACCGGCGCCGGCAGTTGCGGCTGCGGGAGTTGTTCATCCACCGGGGCGGGCGCGGTGCCCTGCCCGGCCAGTTCTGGCCGCTGCGCGACGTGTCGTTCACCGTCGAGCCGGGCGAGACCGTCGGGGTGATCGGCCGCAACGGCACCGGCAAGAGCACCCTGCTGCGGCTGATCGCCGGGGTGCTCATCCCGGACGAGGGCAGCATCCGGGTGCACGGCGCGGTGGCGCCGTTGCTGGAGTTGTCGGCCGGTTTCTCCAACGACCTGACCGGGCGGGAGAACCTGCACCTGGTCGGTGGTCTGCACGGGCTGTCGGCGGGCTATCTGAGGCGGCACTTCGACGAGATCGTCGAGTTCGCCGGTGAGCAGGTGCAGGGTGCCATCGACACGTCGGTGCGGCACTACTCGTCGGGGATGAAGGTGCGGCTGGGCTTCGCGATCATCTCGCACCTGCCGCACCCGATCCTGCTGATGGACGAGGTGACCGCGGTCGGAGACGCGGAGTTCCGCAAGAAGTGCTACGCGACGATTGATCGTCTGCTCGGGGAGGGGCGCACGCTGGTGCTGGTGTCACACAACGAAAAGGACCTGACCCGGTTCTGCCGTCGGGGGTTGTACCTCGACGCGGGCCGGTTGACGCTCGACGGCACCATTGCCGAGGCGCTCGACGCGTACCACGCCGCGGTTCCGCGGTGACGCTCGCGATCGTGCTCGCCGCCGGGACACCCGCGGCGGGCCTGACCACGTCGACGGGCGAGCCGCTCACCGAGCGGCTGGCCGCCCAACTGCGCCGGGCCGGGGCGGACGAGGTGCGGTTCGCCGGTGACCTCGACGAGTTGGCCGCCCTGGCCGACGCCGCCAACGGCCCGCTGCTGATCACCGGCGCGGACCTGGTCGCCCACACGGCGGTGCTGCGGCACCTGGCCACCAGCCCGGTCGGGCCGACGGTGGCGCTGGTGCTGACCGACCCGCCGGTGCCCGGTCGGACCGCCGTGCGCGAGGAACGCGGTCAGGTGGTCGACGCCGGCCCGCTGGACGCCCTCGACGGCGACGCCACTGGCGTGTTCGGTGGCGCGCTGCGGGTCGGCGTGGACGACCTGCCGACGCTTGCCGCCGCCGCCCGGGCCGCCGCGGGCGGCACGCTCCCGGTCGCCGCCCCGATCGGTCCGGCCGGCGACGTCGCGCCGCTGCCGGCGACCGGGGGAGCCGGGTCCGGCGGGCCGGTAGCCGGCGGCCCCGGGTCCGCCGTGGACCGGCTCGTCGCGGGCCTCGCGGCGCTCGGCACCCTGATCTTCGCCCAGCGGGTACGCCTGCTCGTCGCGCACCGGGTCGCGGACGCGCCCGGCCTGGCGGCTGCCGAGGCGGCGGTGACCGCCGTCGACGAGGACCGGGCCGAGCTGCGGCTGTCGGTCAAGGAGAAGGACGACTTCTTCTCCACCTACTTCGTCAGCACCTGGTCGCCGTACCTGGTCCGGCTGTCGGCCCGGCTCCGGCTCACCCCGACCGGGGTCACGGCGATCTCGGTGCTGTTCGCGTTGGCCGCGGCGGTGCTGTTCGGGGTCGGTGGGCGACCCGCCCTGGTCGGCGGCGCGGTGCTGCTCTACCTCGGCTTCGTGCTGGACTGCGTGGACGGGCAGTTGGCCCGCTACACCAGGCACTTCAGCGCCTGGGGTGGCTGGCTGGACACGATGGCGGACCGGGCGAAGGAATACCTGGTCTACGCCGGCCTGGGCTTCGGGGTGAGCCACGCCGGGCTGGGCAACGGCTGGGCGCTCGCGATCGCGGCGATGACGTTGCAGACCGTCCGGCACATGACCGACACCTGGTACGGGGTGCTGCACGACGAGGCGGCCCGCCGGCCCCGGGCGGCAGCGAGTGCCAGCGGCGGGATCGGTGACCGGCTCAACGCGGCGTCGACCCGGGTGCAGGCGGACACCGGGTCGGTGTCGTACTGGCTGAAGCGGACCGTGGTCTTTCCGATCGGCGAGCGCTGGGCGTTGATCGCGCTGACCGTGGCGCTGTTCAATCCGCTTGTCAGCCTGATCGCGGTGCTGGTCTGGGGGGTGTTGGCGTTCGCGTACACCGGGGCTCTGCGGACCCTGCGCGCCCGCTGGATGTGGGTGCCGGTGCTGGACACGGTCGACGCCACCCTGCACCGCGACGACGGGCCGCTGGCCCGGCGGCTGCCGGTGGTCCGCCCGATGGGGCCGCTCACCCTGGCGGTGATCGCCGCGCTCGGCCCGGCGGTGCTGCTGGTCGTGGCGCTGCTGGGCGACGCGCCGGACGGGCTGCGCTGGGCGGTGCCGGTGGCGCTGCTGGTGCTGCTTGTCGGTGGGCTGGGTGCCGGGGCCGCGCACAACGGGCCGCTGGACTGGCTGGTGCCGGCGGCGCTGCGGGCGGCCGAGTACCTGTTCGCCATCGCGGTCGGCGTGGTCGGCGACGTGCCGGGTTGGCTGATCTTCGGGTACGTCTTCGTGCTCACCGTGCACCACTACGACCTGACGGCCCGGCTGGAGAAGCGGCAGGCGGCGCCACCGCTGCACGCGGCCACGCTGGGCTGGGACGGGCGGTCGGTGCTGCTGGCCCTCGCGGCGATTGCCGGCATCGCGGGTATCGGGCTGGCTACACTCGGTGCGTACCTTCTCGTGGTTTTCGTGGTGAGCGTCGTCCTGGCCTGGTTCGTCCGACCGGCCCGTAGCGCGCGGGCGCTTGTCGCGCCGGTGGGCGCCGGAGGTGCCGCGCCACGCTGACGGAGGGACGGCCGGATGACCCTGATCAGCTTCGTGGTGCCGGCCTTCCGGGTGCAGGGATACCTGCGCGAGTGCCTGGACTCCATCCTCGGTCAGCCGGAGACCGACATCGAGGTGATCGCCGTCGACGACTGTTCGCCGGATGCCAGCGGCGACATCATCGACGAGTACGCGGCCCGCGACCGGCGGGTCCGTGCGGTCCGGCTGCCGCAGAACGTCGGCCTCGGTCCGGCCCGCAACATCGGGCTGGACCGGGCCGTCGGCGAGTACGTGTGGTTCCTCGACGGCGACGACTGGCTGGCGCCGGAGTGCCTGCCGGAGGTCGCCGAGCGGTTGCGGGCGACCCGCCCGGACGTGCTGCTCGTCGACCACGTCCGCACCCACTGGAACGACACCGCCACCCGCAGCGCGATGGCCGAGGTGTTCCCCGAGTCGCCCGGCACGGACACCTTCCGGCTGCGAGAGCGGCCGGCGGCGATGCGCCTGCTGCACACCGCGTGGAACCGGTTGGTCCGCCGGGAGTTCCTGACCGACCTGGGGCTGCGCTTCGCGCCCGGCTGGTACGAGGACGTCTCGTTCAGCTACCCGGTGCTGATGGCGGCGGAGCGGATCGGCGTACTGGACCGGGTCTGCGTCAACTACCGGCAACGCCGCGCCGGCGCGATCACCCGGACCCGGGGGGACCGGCATTTCGAGGTCTTCCCCCAGTGGCACCGGGTCTTCCACCTGATGGACGCGTGGGGGTCGGCGACGGACGCCCTGCGACCGGCGGTCTTCGAGCGGATGATCTGGCACTACCTGACCGTGCTCGGCAACGGCCAGCGGATCGCCCCGGAGCTGCGGCCGGCGTTCTTCGCGCAGATCACCGCCGACTACGAACGCTGGTTGCCGCCCGGCGGCTATCCCGTGCCGGACGGGGTGGAGGGGATCAAGCACCGGCTCGTCGCGTCCGGCCGGTGGCACACCTTCAGCGCGTTGCGGGCCGCGAGCAGGGCCCGGGACGCCGCCCGCCGGCAGGTGCGCACCGCCCGGCGTCGGGTCGGGCCGGTCGCTCGGCGCGGCGCTCGGCTGACCCGCGACGGGTTGCTGCGCGAGTACTACCGGGCCGAGCTGCGGCGGCCGGTCGATCCGACACTGGCGGTGTACGCCGCCTACTGGTACCGGGGTTACTCCTGCAACCCGGCGGCGATCTACGAGGTGGCCCGCCGGTTGGCGCCGGGGGTGCGCGGAGTGTGGATCGTGCGTCGGGACCGGGTGGACGCCGTGCCGGCCGGGGTGGAGTACGTGGTCGCCGGCACCCCGGCGTACTACCGGGTGCTGGCCCGCGCCCGGTGGTTGGTCAACAACGTCAACTTCCCGGACTTCGTCCGGAAGCGAGCCGAGCAGGTGCACCTCCAGACCCACCACGGCACGCCGGTGAAGGTGATGGGGCTGGATCAGCAGCGCTACCCGATCGGCGCGGGACGGATGGACTTCGCCGGGCTGCTGCGCCGGGTGGACCGCTGGGACTACAGCGTCAGCGCGAACAGCTTCTCCACCCAGATGTGGGACCGGGCCTACCCGGCCTCGTACACGACGCTGGAGGTGGGCTACCCGCGCAACGACCGCCTGGTCACCGCAGGCCCGGACGAGGTGCGCCGACTGCGCGCGGAGTTCGGCCTGGGCCCCGACGAGCAGGTCGTGCTGTACGCCCCGACGCACCGCGAGCACCTGCCCGGCTACCGGCCGCCGTTCGACCCGGACCGGTTCGTGCGGGCGCTCGGTGACTCGGGCCGGCTGCTGATGCGCAGTCACTACTTCCACGACCGCGATCGGCGTCCCGGTCGGCCGGCGGACTGGGAGCGGGTCCGTGATGTCAGCGGCCACCAGCGGGTGGAGGATCTCTACCTGGTGGCGGACGTGCTGGTCACCGACTATTCGTCGGCGATGTTCGACTACGCGGTGCTGGACCGGCCGATCGTGCTGTACGCCCCGGACTGGGAGGCGTACCGGCTGGCCCGCGGTGTCTACTTCGACGTGACGGCCGAGCCGCCGGGCGCGGTGGCCGCCACCTTCGACGATCTGCTCGACCTGTTTCGGACCGGCGCGGTGCGGTCGGACGCGGCGGCCGAGGCCCGTGCGCGGTTTCGGGGCCGGTTCTGCACACTGGACGATGGGCACGCGGCGGAGCGGGTGGTGCGTCAGGTGTTCCTCGGTGAGCCGGGTGAGCGGTCCGCGCGTTGCTGATCGGACTTTTGTCGCTTAATAGCGGCGTCACCGTCTGAACATAGGACGTTTACCCGATGTCCTAAAGCAATGATCCTGGTCACAGTCTTCAGGGGTTCGGCCGACCAACTGGGGGGGACGACGGTGAGCACCGTCACGCTCAAGGATGTGACCAAGGTATTCAGGGATGGCACCATGGCCGTCGACAGCATCAATCTTGATGTTAACGACGGCGAGTTCATGGTGCTCCTCGGGCCGTCCGGTTGTGGAAAGTCCACCGTGCTGCGGATGATCGCCGGGTTGGAGGAGCCGACAAGCGGCGCGGTCCTGCTCGACGGAGAGCTGGCGAACGACCTGCCGCCCCGGGACCGCAAGATCGCCATGGTCTTCCAGGACTTCGCGCTCTACCCGCACATGACCGTCGGCGACAACATCGCCTTTCCCCTGCGGCTGGCCGGTGTGGAGCCGGAGCCGCGCGGCGAGCGGGTCGGTGACGTGGCCAGCGCGCTGGGCATCGGTGACGTGCTGGCCCGCAAGCCTGGCCAGCTCTCCGGCGGGCAGCGGCAGCGGGTCGCGATGGGCCGGGCGATCGTCCGTCGGCCCGGCCTGTTCCTCATGGACGAGCCCCTGTCGAACCTGGACAGCGGCCTGCGTGCCGAGCTGCGCGCGGAGATCTCCGGCCTGACCCGGGAGCTGGGCGTCACCACCGTCTACGTCACCCACGACCAGGCCGAGGCGCTCACCATGGCCGACCGGGTGGCCATCATGCGTAAGGGTGTCCTCCAGGACGTGGGCACACCCACCCAGGTGTACGGCCGGCCGGCGACGCTCTACGTGGCCGCCTTCCTGGGCAGCCCGCGGATGAACCTGCTGGAGGCGTCGGTCTACGTCCACCTCGACCGGTACGTCACGCTGAACCTCGGTGACCAGTCGCTCTACCTGCCCTGGAACGACATCCGCAGTCGGGCGGTGGCGCACTACCACGGTGAGCGGATCGTGGTCGGCATGCGGGCCGAGGCGCTCACCCCTGTCGCACCGGACAGCCCGGGCGACGTGCTGCGCGGGCGGATCCGCTACCTGGAGCACCACGGGCACGAGTCGCTGGCGTTCCTCGACATCGGCGCCACCGCGATCATGGTCGACGAGATGGGCGCTCCGCTCGACCCGCCGCCGGTGGGCCAGCGTGGCCTGCGGCGGTTCGGTTCGGTGATGCAGCGCCTCACCGGTAAGCCCGTGGAGCCGCAGGAGGCGCCGAGCAGCGGCGCCCAGACCAGCGTGCTTCCCGATCCGGGCCGGCACCACCGCCGCCCGGCGGAGCTGGCGGTGCGGCTGGCGCCGTACCCGGCGGTCAGCGCCGGTCACCCGCTCGCCGTCTCGGTGCGGATGGACGCGCTGCACTTCTTCGACGAGCGGGGCGCCCGGATCGACGTGGGTTGGCGCTGACGACTCGCCGGAGCAGGGTGGCGGCCGAGTCCCGGGTGCCCTACCGTCTGCCCACCCAGTCCACAGTGACAGACCATCGAAAGGGGTGCGCCCGTGTCGGGTGACCGTCCCAGCCCGCTCGTCATCGAGCGCATCCTGCGCGACCGCGAGGGCATCTGGCAGCAGATCGTGGCCGAGCGTGACCTGAACAAGCTGACCGGGCGGATGTTGGCCAGCTCCGCCATCGCGCTGGCCTGCTACGGGGCGGTGCTCGGCTTCTTCCACAGCCCGCTGATGGCGCTGACCTCGGCGCTGAAGCTGCCCCTGCTGTTCCTGGTCACGTTGACCATCTGCCTGCCCACGCTCTACCTGTTCAACCTGGTCTTCGGCGCGCGGCTCTCGGTGCGGCAGTCGTTGGCGCTGGTGATGGTGGCGATCACCGTCACCTCGATGCTCGCGGTGGCGTTCGCGCCGATCAGCCTCTTCTTCCTGATCACCGCGAACGACTACGGGTTCTTCAAGCTGCTCAACGTGGCGATCCTGGCCCTGTCGGCACTTGTCGGGTTGCGCTTCCTGACCAGCGGCATGCAGGTGCTCAACGACAACGGCCTGCTCGCGCCGTCGCCCGCCAACGCCCAGGTGAACGCGCCCGCCAACGCCCCGGCCCCGGCCGTGCCGGCCGCGGTGCCCGCCGCGTCGACGCCGGCAGCCGCTCCGGTCGCCGGCGCGAGTGCCGAGCCGGCGGCCGCACCGACCGCGGTCGCGGTGGCGGAACCCACCCCGAACGGCGCGACCGCCGCGCCGGCGCACGTGCCGGCCCAGTGGAGTGGCCAGCCCGCGGGTGCCGCGAGCACGTTGCCGCCCGGCTACCCGCCCTCGTGGAATGACCGCTCGCTCCGACGCGGCGAGCCGACGCAGCGGCCGGCGAGCATGACACTGCTCTACATCTGGATCCTGCTCTTCGGTTTCGTGGGCACCCAACTGGCGTGGACGCTGCGTCCGTTCTTCGGCGACCCGGGTCAGGACTTCGCGTTCTTCCGCAGCATCGACGGCAACTTCTACGCGGAGATCCTGCGGACGATCGCGAATCTCTGACGGCCTGGCGAAAGCGGAAAAGTCCTGGTTGCCGGCCACGTTACCGGCTAGTAACGTCAGCTCATGACAATCGACTCCCGCCAGGTGGCGGCCGGCATGCTCGAAGCGGTGCCCTTCGCCCGTACCCTCGGCTTCGAATTTGTCGAGGTGGCGCCCGAGGCGGCGGGCGGGGTCCGGGCAGTCGTCCGGATGCCCGACTCGCCGGCCACCCACAACCACGTCGGCGGCCCGCACGCCGGCGCCATCTTCACCCTCGGCGAGACGGCCTCCGGCGCGGTCGTGCTGGCGGCCTTCGGGCACCTGCTCGACCGGGCCGTGCCGCTCGCCGTCCGCGCCGAGATCGCCTACCGCAAGCTCGCCATGGGCCCGGTGCGGGCCACCGCCCGGCTCGGCCGGCCGGCCCTCGACGTGATCGAGGAGTTCGAGTCCGGCCGGCGGCCGGAGTTCGGCGTCGACGTGGAGATCACGACCGAGGACGGCACGCCGACCTCGGCCCTGACGGTGATCTGGACGCTGCGACCCAACTGAAACCGTGTCGAGGAGGCCGAAACGGGTTTGCCGGCCCAGCGGGGTGGATAGATTCGTACCGTGCTGGGCCTACCCGCTCACGTGACCGCCTGTCTCTTCGATCTGGACGGTGTGCTGACGCAGACCGCCCGTGTGCACAACGCCGCCTGGACGCAGACGTTCGACGAGTTCCTCCGGCAGCGTGCCACCGCCTCCGGCGAACCGTTCCAACCCTTCGATCCCGGGCCGGACTACAACCGCTACGTCGACGGCCGACCCCGCGCCGACGGCGTCCGGTCGTTCCTCGCCTCCCGCGGCATCGTGCTGCCCGAGGGCACCCCGGACGACCCACCGGACGCCGACACCGTCAACGGCGTCGGCAACCGCAAGAACGTGCTGCTGCTCAAACACCTGCACGACGTCGGCGTCGAGGTCTACCCCGGATCGGTGCACTACCTGCAAGCGGCAGCCGCCGCCGGGCTGCGCCGGGCGGTGGTGACCGCGAGCGCCAACGGAGGCGAGGTGGTCGCCGCGGCAGGGCTCGCGCCGCTGCTGGAGGCCCGCGTCGACGGGCTGGTGGCGCGTGCCGAAGGGCTGCGCGGAAAGCCGGAACCGGACACGTTCCTCGCCGGGGCCAGGCTGCTCGGCGTGGACCCGACGCGGGCCGCCGTCTTCGAGGACGCGCTCTCCGGCGTGGCCGCCGGCCGTGCTGGCGGCTTCGGTTACGTGGTCGGCGTCGACCGGGTCGGGCAGGCCGACGAGTTGCTCGCGCGCGGCGCCGACATCGTGGTACGTGACCTGGCCGAGCTGCTCGACGCCGCCGAGTCGGCGGGGCCACCCCGCACCGCCGCCGCGCACCAACCGAGCACCCAACGGGACCGCGCGTGATCCGGGAGCGGGCCTATCCGGTCGAGCCGTGGCACGTCCGCGAGACCCGGCTCGACATGGACGTGCTGGCCCAGTCGGAGTCGGTCTTCGCGCTCTCCAACGGGCACGTCGGGCTTCGCGGCAACCTCGACGAGGGCGAGCCGCACGGGCTGCCCGGCACCTACCTCAACTCGTTCTACGAGCTGCGCCCGCTGCCGTACGCCGAGGCCGGCTACGGCTTCCCCGAGTCCGGGCAGACGATCGTCAACGTCACGAACGGCAAGCTGATGCGGCTGCTCGTCGACGACGAACCACTCGACGTGCGATACGGGGAGCTGCTGGCCCACGAGCGCATCCTCGACATGCGGGCCGGCACCCTGCACCGGGAGCTGCACTGGCGCTCACCCGCCGGCCGGGAGGTAAAAGTCCGCAGCACCCGCCTGGTCTCGTTCACGCAGCGGTCGGTCGCCGCGATCAGCTACGAGGTGGAGGCCGTCGACGGCCCGCTCCGGCTGATCGTGCAGTCCGAGCTGGTGGCCAACGAGTCGCTGCCCGCGCAGAGCAAGGACCCTCGGGTCGCCGCGGTGCTGGAGTCACCCCTTCAGGCCGAGGAGGAGCTGACCACCCCGGACGGGGGGCAGCTGATCCACCGCACCAAGGTCTCCGGGCTGCGGGTCGCCGCCGCGATGGAGCACGAGGTGCACGGCCCGGACCACACCACGATCGAGTCCGAGGGCTACCAGGACTGGGTACGCACCACGATCGCCTGCGTGCTCAAGCCCGGCGAGAAGCTACGGGTGATCAAGTATCTGACGTACAGCTGGTCGAGTCGGCGATCGCTGCCCGCGCTGCGCGACCAGGTCGGCGCGGCGCTCGCCGGCGCCCGACTGGACGGCTGGGACGGCCTGCACCGGGAGCAGCGCACCTACCTCGACGCGTTCTGGGACGCCTCCGACGTGCTCGTCGAGGGTGACCCCGAGGTGCAGCAGGCGGTGCGGTTCGGTCTCTTCCACGTGCTCCAGGCCGGGGCGCGGGCCGAGCAACGGCCGATCTCGGCGAAGGGGCTGACCGGCCCCGGCTACGACGGGCACGCCTTCTGGGACACCGAGATGTTCGTGCTCCCGGTGCTCACCTACACCCAGCCGAGCGCGGTGCGCAGCGCGTTGCAGTGGCGGCACAGCACGCTGGACTCCGCGCGGGAGCGCGCCGAGACGCTCAACCTCAGGGGTGCCGCGTTCCCCTGGCGGACCATCGAGGGACCGGAATCCTCCGGCTACTGGCCGGCTGGCACGGCTGCCTTCCACATCGCCGCCGACATCGCCGACGCCGCGCGCCGCTACGTGATGGTCACCGAGGACACCCAGTTCGAGCGGGAGATCGGGCTGGAGCTGCTGGTGGAGACCGCCCGGCTGTGGCGCTCGATCGGCCACCACGACCGGCACGGCCAGTTCCACATCGACGGTGTCACCGGCCCGGACGAGTACACCGCCGTGAAGAACGACAACATCTACACCAACCTGATGGCGCAACGAAACCTGCTCGCGGCCGCCGACGTCGTGATGCGCTACCGGGACGAGGCGTTCCACCTCGGGGTCACCGACGAGGAGGCGGCGAGCTGGCGGGACGCCGCCACCTCCATGCACATTCCCTACGACGAGGAACTCGACGTGCACCAGCAGGTCGAGGGCTTCACCCGGCTGCAGGAGTGGGACTTCGCGCACACCCCGGCGGAAAAATACCCGCTGCTGCTGCACTACCCGTACTTCGAGCTGTACCGCAAGCAGGTGGTCAAGCAGGCGGACCTGGTCCTCGCCATGCACTGGCGGGGGGACGCGTTCACCCCCGAGCAGAAGGTCCGCAACTTCCTCTACTACGAGCGCCGTACCGTCCGCGACTCGTCGCTGTCGGCCTGCACGCAGGCGGTGCTCGCCGCCGAGGTGGGCCACCCGGAACTCGCGCACACCTACCTGCGCGAGGCCGCCCTGATGGACCTGCACGACCTCAACGAGAACACTCGTGACGGCGTGCACATGGCGTCGTTGGCCGGCGCCTGGCTCGCCCTGGTCAGTGGGCTCGGCGGGCTCCGGGACCACGACGGCGAGTTGTCCTTCGCGCCCCGGCTCTCCAGCCGACTCAGCCGGCTGGAGTTCTCGCTGCAGTGGCGGGGGCTGGCGCTGCGGGTGGATGTCCGCCCGCACCAGACGACGTACTCGCTGCGGCACGGCGGTCCGGACGACGTGGTGGAGTTGCGCCACCACGACCAGGTGCTGCGGGTGACCTGCGACGAACCGGTGACGGTGCCGGTGCCGCCGGCCGAGCCGGCCGGCCCGCCGCCCGAGCAGCCACCGGGCAGGTCACCGCTGCTGCGGTTGCCCGAACGCGCGAACGTGACGTGACGGTCGGGGCGGGACTGCTCCCGCCCCGACCAGCACCACCACGTCACGTCAGACGGGTTCGCCTGTCGACGGCCGTCCGATCGCGTCCCGGGGTGCCGCCGCCTTCGGGTCGTCGGGCAGCCGGGCCGAGGCGGCCTGGTCCCCGAAATCCTGATCCCCGACGTCCCGATTGCGCTCGGCGTCCTGTTCCCGCTGGGTCCGCTCGGTCAGCTGTTGCTGCTGGGAAATCTGCTGCTTGGCCATGGCGATCCTCGCGATCCGTCGGGGCGCGGTTGCGCCGACACGGGCTGCGGTCGCTCGTCGCGTACCCGGCGCCCTAGCGGGCAAACGCGGCCCGGCCGCGTGCCCACGGCCCGGACCGACGCGGCCGCCGACGGGCGTGCCGCGCGGCGGGCGGGGTACCCGGAGCACCGGCGAGCACCGCGGAGGTGGGGACATGGACGAGCAGCGCGGCACGGTGACCATCCCGGTCGGGGACGTTGCGCTCCCCGCCGACCTGATGCTGCCCGCTCAGCCGGTCGGTGTGGTGCTCTTCGCGCACGGCAGTGGCAGCTCCCGGCACAGCCCGCGCAACGTGGCGGTGGCCCGTACGCTTCACGACCGCGGGCTCGCGACGGTGCTTGTGGACCTGCTCAGCCCCGCCGAGGACGAGGTGGACGCCCGCACCGCCGAGCTGCGGTTCGACATCGGACTGCTGGCCAGCCGGCTGGCCGGGATCGTCGACTGGTTGGCGGTCGAGCGGCCCGCCGGTGACGTTCCGATCGGTCTGTTCGGTGCCAGCACGGGTGCCGCCGCCGCCCTGGTCGCGGCGGCGTCCCGCGCGGATCGGGTGGGCGCCGTGGTCAGTCGGGGCGGCCGGCCGGACCTGGCCGGCGCGGCGCTGGCCCAGGTGCGTACCCCGACGTTGTTGCTCGTGGGCGGCCTGGACGAGGAAGTGATCACGCTGAACGAGCGGGCGCTCGCGGAGTTGGGGGAGGTCGGTGAGCTGCGGGTGATCCCGGGCGCCACCCACCTCTTCGAGGAGCCCGGCACCCTGGAGCAGGTCGCCGAGCAGGCCGGCGCCTGGTTCACCACGAAGCTGCGCTGACCATCACCCTCCGGACGTGAGGGCCGAGGCGGCGCGACGCTGTTGGACGGTGTCGATGACGCGCCAGAGGACGGCGGTGATCGGGACGCTGACGAACGCGCCAGCTATCCCCGCGATCAGCGTGCCGGCGGTGACCGCCACCAGGATCACCGCCGGGTGCAGCCGGACCTGTCGCTTCATGACCAGTGGCTCCAGCAGGTTGCCCTCGATCTGCTGCACGGCGATCACGGCGGCCAGGGTGAGCAGGGCGGTGGTGGGGCCGTTCGCGGCCAGTGCCACCAACACGGCGACCGCGCCGGCCACCGTCGCCCCGATGATCGGTACGAAACCGCCGAGGAAGGTGATCAGCGCCAGCGGCAGGGCGAGCGGCACCCGCAGCACCACGAGCGCCAACCCGATGCCCAGCGCGTCGATGGCGGCGATGAGCATGGTGCCCCGGCTGTACGCGCCCAACGTCTGCCAACCGGCCCGGCCGGCCTCGGCCAGCACCGGCTGGTTCGCGCCGGACACCCGCGACAGCACCCAGTGCCACATCGACCGGCCGTCCTTGAGCAGGAAGAAGAGCAGCACCAGGGCGAGCAGCGCGGAGCCGAACACCTCGGTGGCGGTCCGGGCGCCGGCCACCGGGTCCGGCGAGCTGCCGCTGAGGCCCTCCCGGGCTTGGTCGACCAGCCGGTCCAGTTGCGCGTCGCTGACCGGCAGCGTGGACGTCACGAAGTCCCGGCTGCGCTCGACCCCCTCCGTCAACTGTTGGCTGAGCTGGTCGAACTGGCTGGCCGTCAGATTCCACACCAGGGCGCCGACACCGACCAGGATGCCGAGCAGCAGCAGTACGGTGCACAGCGCGGCCAGCGCCGCCGGCAGGCGCAGCCGACGAAGCAACAGCAACACCGGGTCAAGCAGCGCGGTGAGGAAGATGGTGGCGGCCAGCGCGATGGCCAGTGGCGCCAGCAGCACGGCGATCTTGCCCAGGAGGTAGAGACCGGCGATGACCACCACCAGGCAGGCGCTCCACGACACGGCGGTCCGGACCAGCCAGGGCAGGGCCGCCCAGGTCTGGCGCGGCCCGGGGCCGCCTGTTGTCGCCTCGGGTCCGTCTGCGGCCATGTCGGTCCTCCTCGATCTCGGCGAGGTCGGTACCCAGCCGGTGGAGCGCTGACACCCGTACCGCTGCGTTGGTCGCTGCCCGCGCGGATCGTACGCCGGCCGGCGTCCACCGGGTGGGCGTTCGCGGATCGCCCGGCGTCAGTGTTGTTGCCTCCCGGGTAGCTCGTCCATCGAGCTGGGCCGGCCGCTCAGCGCGTCGCGGATCCGGTCGACCAGACCGATGCCGGGGGCGAGCAGTCGGTTCGCCGGCGGATGGTCAGGTGCGCCCGGGTGGGGCCGGGTCGGACCGATCCTCTTGACCGTCGCCACCCGGTCGGCCGCCTCGATCAACTCCTCCCGGGCGGTCGCGGCGCGCAGGCGAGGAAAGAGTTCGTTCTCCTCCTCCCGTACGTGGTGTCGAATCGTGCTGGTCAGGTGGGCGAGGAGTTCGTCGAAGCGGGGGTCGGACGGGTCGACGGACTCCAGGTCCTTCATGGTCCGCTCGACGTCGGCGTGCTCGGTGATCTCCTGGTCGGCGATCTCCGCACCGTCGGGCAGCGCCTTACGGGCGATCGGGTAGACGTACGCCTCCTCGGCCACCGTGTGGCGGACAAGCTCGGCGATCACCACGTCGACGAGGTGGCGGCGGTGCTCGGGGGTGCCCTGCCGGGTCTCCAACTCGACGAAGAGCGCCTCGACCTCGCGGTGGTCGGCGACCAGGATGTCGACGACGTCATGGTCGTCGGTGGTCTCTCGGTTACGCATCTGACGGCCCCTTACCGGTTGCGGATCGGTGGGAGGTGTGTGGCCCTGGTACCCCCACGGGGCTGCACAAACCCATGGGTGACGATGGGTACCGGTGGTGCCCGCGGTGCCCGTGGTGGACGACCGGCACGGTTGCCCGGCCGTCGTCGGGGTAACCGCCGCCATGGCCGACGACCGCCCACCCGCCGACCGCGAGCAGACGCGGCTCGACGACGCCGCCGAGCGGAGCGGCCGGGCGGTCCGGCGGGTGCGCCACCGCAGCGGGCAGGCCGGACGGATCCGGGCCCGGCAGTGGGAGGTCACTTTGGTGATCTCACTCCAGGCCGGGCTGGCCGCCGCGATCGCCGCGCTGCTCGCCAAGAATCTGCTCGGCCCCGGATCGCACGTCTTCGCTCCCGCCGCCGCCGTCGGTACGATCGCCACCGCCATCGGACAGCGGGCCCGGCGCACCTTCGCGCTGCTGGCCGGTGTGGCCCTGGGCATCGTCATCGGCGACACGTTGCGTTTCCTGCTCGGCTCCGGCCCGTGGCAGACCGGCGTGGTGGTCGCGCTGGCCATCGCCGCCGCGCTGCTGGTGGCCGGCAAGGGCGGCCCGCTCGTCGGGCAGGCCGGCGGTACCGCCGTGCTGATCGCCACGCTGGCCCCGATGGAACGAGGGCTGGAGGTGCCCCGGATCTTCGACGCGCTCGTCGGTGGGGTGGTTGGCCTGGTGGTGGTCGCGCTGCTGTTGCCGATCAACCCGATGCGGGTGCTGGACCGGGCCGCGGCGCCGATCTACGCGACCCTCTGCGCGCAACTCGGCGACCTGGCGACCGCGTTGCGGGCGCGCGACGGCGACGGGACGATGCGCGTCCTGGAGAAGCTGCGTGGCACCGACGACGACCTGGGCCGGCTCCACGACGCGCTCAGTGGCGCGGAGGAGGTGGTGACGATCGCTCCGGCCCGCTGGCACCGCCGCGAGCAGTACCACAGGTACGCCCGCAGCGCCGATCACCTGGAGCGGCTGCTGCTGGACACCCGCGCACTGGCTCGGTGGGCGTCGACAGCACTGCAGTACGACGAGCCGATCCCGCCCGAGCTGCCGGACGCGATGGGCCGGTTGGGTCAGGCGGTGGCGGAGATGCGGACGGAGAGCCGGACCGGTGACGACCCCCGGCGTACCCGCCGGTTGGTCGAGCAGTGCGCCGAGCTGGCCGGGCGAGCCTCCGCGAGCGGGGTCAAGTCGTTCGGCGAGTCGCTCGTCACCGGGTTGCGGACGTCGGCAAGCGACCTGCTCCGGGCGTCCGGTTGTGAGCCCGACGACGCCAATCGGATCGTGCGCCGGGCGGCGGGCGTCGGCATAGCCCAGGTCCACCCGCCGGTCCGGCGACACCTGCGGCGGATCCGTCCGACCCGGGCCGCCCGGGTCCGCCGTCGTGCGCACCTGGCCGCCCGGATGCGCGACGACGGCCGGGCCGGTCGCCCCGCGAGGAAGCGACCGGCCCGGTGACCTGCTCGGATTGTCAGGCGGAGTAGCCGCGCTCCGCGATCCAGTTGGCGACCTTCGGCAGGCTCACCCAGTACTCGCCGAGCGCCGGGTCGGCCGGGTCGGCGACCCGGATGGTGTCGCCACCGTCGCGGTAGCCGACGAGGGTCAGGTAGTGGCCGCCCTCGTACGAGTGCGGGTTGCCGTCGGTGTCCACGGTCGTGCCCTTGATGTTGGCCACCACCGGTCGACCGGCGTCAACCGCGGCGCGTACGTCCCGGCGGAGCTGCTCGACCTGGTCCGGGCGGGCCACCGAGTCACGAATCTCGGTGGTCCGGTACTTACCGCCGGTCAGCTGGTTCAGGACCCGGGTGGTGTCCAGCGCCGAGGGGGTGCCCGCCTCGGTGGTGCCGAGCAGGTTTGCCACCGCGTCCTGGTCGAGCGCCTTGCCCTGGGCGGACAACGCGATCCGCGTCGCGGCCGGGCCGCAGTAGAAGAAGTTCGGCTGAGCCTGGTAGTCGACGTCGAGGATCCGCTCGGCGGACCTGTCGGTCTGGCTCGACGAGGTCGGTGCGGCAGGTGCCGGTGCGGCCTGGGCGGCTACCGCCGGGCCGAGGGCGCAACCGCCGGCGACAAGCATGCCGACGACGGACAGCCCGCTCTTCTGGATGATCGGGTTCATTGTCGAGTCTCCGTTCGGGGGTTGTGCGCCTCCGACCGTCGGAGGGCAGCAGCACCGGGAATGGCGCTCGGCTCAGCACGGGGCGACGACCAGCGGCCGGTCTCGGCCCTGGGCGTACCGGGTAGGTAACGGCTCCGCGGTGGCGGGCATTCCGCCGGCCCGCGGGCGTGTGTCAAAGCCCCTGGTCGACCCGCGGCGGCCCAGACGACGACCGGGCCGCGCCCTGGGTGCGGGTGTCGCCGAAGAGGTGCAACCGCTGCCGGCGGGGTGGGATTCCGGCGCGCTACGTCACAGGCTGCCGAGCAGCCCGGTCACGGTGATCTCGATGACGACGCGTTCCGGATTCGGACGTGGGGTCCGATACCGCTCGGCGTAGCGGCGCTCCGCCTCCGCCACGGCGGCCCGATCCGACCGCAGCACCGCGCGGCCCTCGATTGTCAGCCAGCGGCGGCCGTCCACGTGGCAGACCGCCACCGCCGCGCCCGCCGCGCCGGCGGCGGCCACCTGGCGGGCCTTACGGGAGCTGCCGGAGGTGATGACCCGGGCCAGCCCGGCCGCCGGATCGAGGGTCACCCCGACCGGTACGACGTGCGGGGTCCCGTCCGCACGAATCGTGGTCAGGGTCGCGAGGTGACGTTCCGCGCAGAAGGCGACAACACGCTCGTCGCGCACGTCCAACCGATGATCGCCCGCCATGCTCGTCCCCTGTCCACCGAACCGACCCCGATCATGGCACCTGACGGCGTGCCCGCTCCCGATCGGTCGACGATTCCGGCTGGGCGGGCAGTTGGTGGCCGGCGGCCCGACGCTTGTGCACAAGCCGGGTGAGGTAGATCAGCGCGGCGGCCAGGACACCCATGTCGTCCAGGTAGATCGGATCCGGAAGGATGTCGATCGGGAAGATCGTGTAGACGAGCGCGCCGTAGAAGGCGACCTTGCCGCCCGCCCCGAGGCCGGTCAACATCCGTCGCGTACGCACCACACGCACCGCCAGCACCACGGCGCCGACAAGCGTGGCGATCGCCAGGATGCCGCCGACCACCACGAGGACCCACGCCTGTCGGGACATGCCGTCACGCTAACCCACCGGAAGCCGTACGGCTCAGAACGCGGGCACCGCCGCGCGGCCGCGAGCGGTGACCTTGTTCTCCCGGGTCTGCTCGACCAGCGGCTTGGCAACCTCGCTGAGCGGCAGCACCGACGCCGACTCCGCGACCCGCCGCCCGGTCGCGGCGTGGGCCTCCTCGCGCAGACTGCGGGCCGCCGCGACGGCCAACTCGGCCGCCCGCCAGGCAACCTGCTCCTGGTCGCGGGCCGCGGCGTGCCGGGCCGCCAGGTTGTCCCGGATCGCCCGCCGCAGCACCAGTTCCTGCGCGACCGGGTGCAGCCGCGGGTCCCAGCCGTCGCGGTGCGCGAAGACGTCGCTGAGCTGCTCCACCGACAACTCCCGCCGCCAGTACGCGTCCAGCGCGGCACGGTGCAGGTAGCGCTCGCGGTCCGCGTACTCGGCGGGAGTCCGGACGGTCTGCGGCAGTGGCATGGCGGCTGCCGCGTCGAGGCGTCGGACGGCGGCCTCGGCGGCCTCGTACGCCTGCCAGGCCGCCTCGACCTCCTCCTGCGCGGCCACCCACTCCGTCCGGCGGCGCGAAGCGGTGGTGGTCGCCCGCGTCGCGGCCACCGCGACCTCCTGCGCGTAGCGGCTCTGCTCCCGCTCCTCGTGCGCCTGTTCGAGTTGGCTCGGCATGGCCGCGCGGCGGATCCGGGCGCCCGGGTCGAGGCGGAGCCGGCCGGGCCGCAGCAGCAGGGCGGAGACGGCGACGGCGACGAGCACGAGCAGGCTCAGCCAGATGACGGCGGCCCGGGAGAGGTCGGGCAGGGCGGCGGAGAGGATGGTTCGCATGATCAGCACCTCGCGGTCGAAGGCGGGTATCGACGGATGGCAGGAGGAGCCCGACGGCGGCGGTCGGCCGGGCGCCGGGGTCATCCCGTCGAGGGCGACTCAGCGGCTGCGACGGACAACCCGGGACCGGGCCCCGGGGATCACCGGGCCAGGATCAGCGGGTGGGTGGGCCGCGTCGCGCGACAGCGCCACGGCCGGGATCGACGGCGGGAGCCCGACCTGGGCCCTCCGCGATCGGCCCGGCAAGCGTGGCCGTGTCCGTCGTGCCGGCCGGCCGGGCGGCAGCGGGCTCGGCCGCCCGCTCGGTGACCGGCGTGGCATCGGGACGGACACTTGCCACCCGGCTGCTCACGGCGCTGGGCCGTAGCTGCGTCGAGGCGGGCGGTGGGGAGGCGGCGA
This sequence comes from Micromonospora sp. NPDC049175, assembly GCF_043197345.1. NCBI lineage: Bacteria > Bacillati > Actinomycetota > Actinomycetes > Micromonosporales > Micromonosporaceae > Micromonospora > Micromonospora sp. NPDC049175. The sequence goes on from NZ_JBICSY010000002.1 coordinate 777,698, forward strand.
GGGCGCCGCCCAGGCCGACCGCGAGCACCAGCGCGGTGATCGCCAGTCGGGTCAGCTCACGCAGTGACCGCAGCACAGCCCAACGGGCCGGGCGGACAAACACTGCGGACGACACCCGACAAACCTATCGCCTGCCCCGCCGTGCCGCAGCACGGCGACGGCCCGGTGCGGCGTGACCGCCACCACCATGCGCACTGTGGACGACGGGGAACGACACCCGGAAAAGGCGGTGCCCCCGGTCGGATCGGATCCGGTCGGGGGCACCGCGCGTTGGCCTGCGGCGGGTCGTGGTCAGTTGCCGGTGCCGAGCACCGGCGGCGCGGCGTGCTCGCCGTCGTGCCACACCATCTCGTCCTCGGTCAACCAGGTCAGCCGCTCGTCGGAGTCGTCGTCCTCCGGCCGACCCCGCCCACCGAGCACGCCGGCGCTGTTGCGGCCGGAACCCACACCACCCGTCGCGGCCCGACCGCCGTTGCCGCCACGCTGGCCGTCCACGCTGCGCCCGATGCCGCTGGCAGACCGACCTTCGGCCGGGGGCGCACCACCTGACGGCCGAGCCGAGGAGGTGGGGGTGCCGCTCGAACCGGCGAGCGCGGCGGTGCGCAGGACCCCACCGGCCGGTGCTCCACCTGGCGCCCCGTAGAGCAGCCCGGGGCCGGCGCTCGCCGCGGTGGCCACCGGAGCCGCGCCGGACAGGCCGGCCAGCCCGGCGGCGGCGCCACCGGTGAGCAGCGCGCCGCTGACCAGCGGATCCGCACCGGCGAGGACGGTGCCGCCCCGGTCGACGTCGCTGCCGGCGCCGAGCGGGCCGGCGGTCACGGCGGGCGTGCCACCGATGCCCGCGCCACCCCGGTCGGAGACCGAGCCGTCACCGAGGACAGGTGGTGGGTCGGCGCGCTCAAGCTTCGAGATGGTCGCGCCGCCGGTGTGCGCGGAGACGTTGCTGCTGCCGGGCCCGGCGCTCGCCTTGGCGACGGCCGAAACGCTCTGCGGCGTCGTCGGCTCCGTGTTGATCCGGTTGGGGGTGTCCGGGTCGGGCAGCGGCGGATCGACCACCCGGTCGTACGCGGAGATCTCGTAGCCGCTGGCCAGCTCGGCCACCAGGTTGACCATCCGCTGGTGGGCCTTCTCCTGTTCCTGCTTGTCCTGCTGGTGACCCACGAAGCCCATGACCATCGCGCCGGGCAGACCGAAGGTGGTGGCACCCTTGATCGTGCCGGAGATCGCCTTGTCGTTGTCGTCGGTCTCCTCGGGGCTCTCCGCCTGCTTGTGGGCAGTGCGCAGATGGTCGGCCATCATGGTCAGCCCCTGCTTGATGCCCGACATCCCGTCGCTCAGGGCGTCGGAGTGGGCGACGATCAGGCTGAGCCGCCGGTGGAACTCCCGACCCGCCGACCCCGTCCAGGTGTTGCCGAGCTTCTCCAGGTCGCCGCTCAACTCCCGGCCGAGCCCGTCGAGAATCCCCTTGAGCTCGGCCCACTGGGCGGCAACGCCCTCGATCTGCTCCGGCTTGCCGGCCATCACGCCGTCGTACAACTGCTGGTGGCTGCTGTCCTGGTAGCGCGCGGTGTACTCAGACACGGCCGTTCTCCTTCGGCTGCAACGCCCGATCGACCCCGGTCAGCGCCGCGGACACGTCGGTGGCGTTGGCGGCGTTACGCGCCTCGGCGGTGCGGTAGTTGGTCAGAATCGTGCCCGTGGCCTGCTGCGCGGCAAGCACCGCCTGCCGGATCCGCTCGGCCTGATCCACATAGGACTGGTGCACCTCGCTGTAGCGACGCGCCTTGTCGGTGGCGTCGAAGAACGAGCCCAACGCCGGCGGGCGGCACTGCATCTCGTTGTTGAGCTTGCGCAGCACCGACTCGACCTGGCTCAACCGCGAAGCGAGGTGATCGTGAAAGTCCTCGAGGGACAACAGGTCGACTTCCGTACGCCCGGCCATGGCAACATCCCCGTCGTTCTGGTTGACAACCGTCAGCGGCATTCAGGTTAGTCCACCGCCGCACTTCGGTGCGACCCGTCACGGCTGCTCAGCCGTTGCCCCCGGTCGATCCCGCCGGCGTCCCGCCGCCCGCTCCACCGACCGGCGGGCCGGACGGTGGCGGTACGACTGCCGGCGGTACGACTGCCGGCGGTGCGGCCGCTGGCGGTGCGGCCGGAGCCGGGGCGTCGGGTGCGAAGACCGCCATCGCGTTCTCCTGGGTGAGGGTGGGCCCGGTCGGGATCAGCGCGAGCAGCGAGCCGGGCACCGCCAGCGGGGTGACCCCTCCGTACCCGAGTACGTCGAGTGTCGCCGCCGAGCCGAGTGGATACCGGATGCCCTGCGGGGTGATCAGGTAGATCGTCGACCCGGCGGCGCCGGATCCACTGGTCCCGGCGCCGGGCGAGGCCTGCGCGATGACGCCCTTGCCGCCGGGCAGCAGCACCGTCTCGGCCGTGCGGACGGCGTCCCGCCTGGTCTGGGGCGCCGGCACCGGGCCGCCCGCGGTCAACTCGGCCGGCGCCCGGTCGAAGACCTCCAGGGTGGTGGTCGGCTGGCCGCCCGCGCTGCCCGCCCGGTACGTCGCGCAGAGCGTGGTCTGACCGGGCCTGGCCTGGTAGACGGCCGGCAGCGCGGTCGGTAGCCCCTCCTCGTCCACCCGCTGCTCGACGTAGAGCTCGCCAGCCTGATCCGGGGTGATGTCGGTGATCTGGCCGCCGCCGCGCACCATCAGCAGCGCGGTGATCTCACTGATCGGGGCGAGACCCTCCCGGGTCAGTACGTAGTGCTGCCCGGCGGCGCTGAACACCTGACCGACGATGGCGGGCCGACCGGCCACCGTCCGCACGCTGCTCTCGCCCTCGCCGGGCAGCGCCGGTTTGCGCAGCGGCGGCCCGGCCGGCACGGCGTTGAGCAGTTGCTGACCCACCCGTAGCGGAGTCGCGCGGGACATCTTCAGCGCCGTGATCGTCGGATCCCCGTCGAGCACCTGGAGGCGGGAGTTGTTGGTGAGCAGATACCGCTGATCGTCCATCACGACGAGCACCGCGCGGTCGCCCAGCGGCACGCCGCCGGGCAACGCCCGGTCGATCACCAACCGGGTGCTGGAACGCGCGGGGTCGACCGGGTCGGGCACGTCGCAGACCGACCAGGGCAGGCCGGTCAGCGACTTGCGGCCCGGCAGGGCGTCCGGCGCACCGACGATGCCGAGGGTGAGCCCGCGGGGCTGGTCCCGCAGTGCCGCCTGGGACATCGTCCGGGCCGCCGCGTCCGGCTGGTTGAGCACCAGGCGGGCCGAGGTGTAGTTGAGCGTCGGATGCAGCTGCCCGTTCATGAACACGTACGTCGCGCCGGTCTCGCGTTCGATGACGAGCGTCTGGTCCTTCAGTGGCACCGTGTTGCCGGTCAACTGGCCGTAGGCACCGACCCCACCGAGCACGACGGCCGCGGCGACGACACTGCCGAAGACGGCCATGCCGAGCCGTCGCATCGGCAGGTTCGTGGTCTCCGGGTCGCCCGACAGCAGCGCGGAGACGATCCGGCGGGTGACGAAGCGGTACGCCTGCACCTGATCGCGGCGGGTCCGCATGACTTACCTCCGGCGGGGTGGATCCGCGACGATCAGGTCGGGGTGCCGTCGCGGGCTTCCCTACGATAAGGGGCCGACGGAGGTTCCTTGGGACCACCGCTCGTGGTCGGCACCGGACCGACCCGGTGCAGAGCCGTACCGTGCAGGAGGGACAGTCAGCGATGACGCAGGTTCAGGCGCGACCCGCCCGAGCGGCCACGGACCCGACCGAGGTGACGGCGCGGCCGACGCCGCCGACGGACCGCCCCGGTCGTGGCCGGCTCGGCCCGGTGCTTGTCGGGCAGCTCGTCGTGCTGGAGCTGTGCGTGCTCGGCGTCTGGGCCGCGTCGGCCGGGCCCAGCTGGCTGCTCGCCGTGGCGGCCGGCGGCGGGGCGCTGCTCGTCGGCGCCACCTTCGCCCGGCACGGAGGCCTCTGGTGGTTCGAGTACCTGCTGTTGCGCGGGCGGCTGCGGCGGCGCGGTGAGCGCGCGTCCGCGGTGGTGGGTGGCGGCACCGCCGGCGACCCGCGGTTGGCGGCGCTCGCCCCCGAGTTGAGCGTGATCGAGTTGACCGACCGCGGCACCCGGCTCGGCATCGGGCGTGACGACGAGGGCTGGTTCGCGGCCGTCGCGTTGCAGCCCGCCAGCGGCGCGACGGCCGGCTCGGTGCCCGCGTCCACGGTGGACCGGGTGGTGCAGGTGCTCGCGGACTTCAGCGCCCCGGTCTCGCGTACCCAGGTGGTCGCGCACACCCTGGTGTGGTACCCGACGCCCGGTGCGCCGCCGGCGGCGCACCGGACCGTCTGGGTGGCGCTGCGGCTGACCGTCGGCGACGCCCGGGCAGAGGCGGTGAGCCGGGGCGGTGGGCTCGCGGGTGTGCACCGGACGGTGGCCGCCGGGGTCGGTCGGTTGGGCAAGGCGCTGACCTCGGCGGGGCTGGCCCATCGGCCGCTCAACCGGGACGAGCTGCGCGCGGCCGTCGTCTCGGCCGCCGGACTCGACCTGGGACCGGAGGCGCCGGCGGAGACCTGGCGCGAGCTGCGCGGCGGTGGCTGGACCCATCGTTGCCTGGCGCTGCGCGGCCGTTCGGACGTGCCGCTCGGCCCGCTCGTGGACGCGATCACCGCGACCTCCGCGCCGTCGCACACGGTGGCCGTGACGGTCTCGGTGGACGGTCGGGTGGCGTCACCGCTGTTGCGGGTCGCCGCGATGGACAACCACGTCGAGGCGCTGGTCAAGGTGGTCCGCGACATCGCACAGCGGACGGGTACGTCCGCCCGACCCATGGACGGCCAGCACGGACCTGCCGTCTACGCCACCGCGCCCGTCGCGTCGGCGCTGGGTGTCTCCACCCGGCATCCGCGTTGACAGGTGTGGCCGGCGCCGCCGGTCACGGCCGGAGGTTGACGATCCAGCCGTAGAGCCCGCAGACCCAGAACGCGAGCGGGACCAGCGAGATGATCAGCATGATCTCGGCGATGTCGAGCAGCCGGCCCCAGACCGGCGAGATGCGCTTACCGGCGACGGTCAGCCCGTAGATCAGGCTGACCACGGCGGCCAGCACCAGCCCGCCCAGGATCAGGCCGAGCTGAACCGGCAGCGACCCGCCCGCGAACGTGGCGGCCGCTGCCAGGCCCAACCCCACGGTGCCGGCCAGCAGCACGGGGGTGCGCTGGGCGCGGCCCAGCAGCGGTCGGGCCCGCAGCAACGACAGCAGGGCCAGCACCAGGCACAGCAGCACCGCCGCCCCGCGTCCGTCCAGGGCGAGCACGAACTGTGCGCCCAACACCAGCACCGAGACGGTCCACAGCAGACCCGTCATGAACTGGTCGGCGCGTTCGCTGCGCTGGAGCACCTGCCGGCCGTCGACCGACTCGCTGTCGGTCTTCAGGTCCTCCGGACCGGTCGGGATCGAGGGCACCGGCAGTCGCGCCAGCCGGTAGGCCGCCATCGGGAGTGCCGGCACCACACCGAACGCGACGGCCGCCACCGCCGCCGCGGCGGCCGGAGCGTCGAGGCCGAGGACCAGGCAGAGCAACGCGCCCAGCCCGGTGGCGGCACCCACTCCGATCGCCGCGAAGAAGAGCGGATAACGGTCACCGACCGCCAGCACGGCGACCGCGCCCGCGACCACCGCGGCGGTCGCCGCGAGCAGCACGTGCGGGCTGGCCAACTCGGTGAGCGGCCGGTCGCCGGCGAGCAGCAGCAGACCACCGACGGCGGCATGCCCGAGGGCGACCATGGCCAGCACCGCGCCGGTGCGGCTGTCGGCGGCGGCCCGGGACAGCACCGCCGCGCCGACCAGCAGCGCCACCGCCACCAGCAGGGCGGCCATCGCGCCGGGCAGGTGTGGCGGGCCGGCGAAGAGGGCGGCGAGCGCGCCGGCGCCGAGCGCCGACGCCGCGATCACCACCGCGAAGGACCGGGTCGCGCCGGTCTGCCAGGCGCCGGGGCGTTGGTTGGTAGCGGTGGCGACGGCATCCACCACGTCGTCGAAGACGATCTCCGGCGCGGCCGCGGACCGGGGGTTGAAGTAGAGCACCTCACCGTCGCGGACGCTGAGCTGCGCGGTGGTACGGCCACCGTCCAGCGGCGCTCCGCCCAACCTGGACAGTGCCCAGCCGCCGTGTCGCGCGCCCTCGTCGGCCATGTCCTCGCCGGCGTAGCGCAGCAGGGTGGGGAGCAGGTCGGCCAACGGGACGTCCGACGGCAGCGCCAGATCCATCCGGGTACGCGGGGCCACGATGGTGATCCGGCTCAGACCACCGGTCGCCGTCTTCGTCGCCACAGTGGCCTCCAGGTGTGCGTCGGGTGCTCGGCTGGCCGCGATGGCGCGCTCCGGGTCCACCGCGCCCACGGCAGATTACCTACGATGGCGGGCACGTACGATGCCCACCCGCGGGCTCCGGTCCGCGGCGGCACGTCATCAGGCCGCTTCTGGGGAGGAGACAGCCGTGAGCACGGTGGTGTTCCGCCGGCTCCCGCGTCAGCCGGGACCGGCTCTACCGCGTGGTGAGGTGCTGCTGGAGTCTCCTCCCGAGCTGCCCGAGCCGACACCCCGCGGGATGGGGCAACTGCTCATGATCCTGCCGATGTTCTGCGGGGTCGGTGCGATGGCGTTCCTCTACGCCGGCAAGGGCGGCGGCATGATGACGTACGTCGCCGGTGGCCTCTTCGGTGTCTCGATGCTCGGCATGGCGATCGGTTCGCTTGCCAACAACGGTGGCAAGGACAAGGCCGAGCTGAACGCCGACCGGCGCGACTACATGCGCTACCTGGCCCAGATGCGCAAGCGCACCAGGCGGGCCGCCGAGCAGCAGCGGGCGGCGATGACCTGGCGGCACCCGGAGCCCGACGCGCTCTGGTCGATCGCGGCGTCCCGGCGGCTGTGGGAGCGACGGACCACCGAGGACGACTTCGGCGAGACCCGGATCGCGCTCGGCCCGCAGCGACTGGCCGTGGAGATCGTCCCGCCGGAGACGAAGCCGGTGGAGGACCTGGAGCCGATGAGCGCCATCGCGCTCCGCCGGTTCGTCCGCGCCCACTCCACAGTCCCCGAGTTGCCGACCGCGTTGTCGGTGCGCGCGTTCAGCCGGGTGGCGCTGCGCGGCGACCGGACGCCGGTGCTCGACCTGACCCGGGCGGCGCTCGGGCAGCTGGCCACCTTCCACGCCCCGGACGACCTGGTGGTCGCCGTGGTCGCCGCCCCGGACCGGCAGCCGTCCTGGGACTGGGTGAAGTGGCTGCCGCACGCCCACCACAGCGGGCGTACGGACGCCGCGGGCGCCCGCCGGCTGGTCTTCGCCAGTCTGGCCGAGGCCGAGGCGTCGCTCACCGCCGAGCTGGCCGGGCGGCCTCGGTTCGCGCCCGAGGCCAAGCCGCTGACCACCGCCCCGCACCTGGTCGTGGTGATCGACGGTGGCGAGATCTCGCCGACCTGCCAACTGGTCGGCCCGGGGCTGCTCGGCACCACTGTGATCGACCTGTCCGGGACGGTGCCCCGCGACGCCGGTCGCTGGCTGCTCTGCCTCGACGTGGCCGACGGAAGCTCGCTCGACCTGGTCCGGGGCACCTCGTCGTCGCCGCTGGGTCGTCCCGACCGCCTCAGTGCCGAGGCGGCCGAGGGGCTGGCGCGGCAGATCGCCCCCTATCGCCTCTCCCAGCAGCAGGCCAGCACCGATGAGCCGCTGGCGCGCAGCACGGAGCTGCCGGACCTGCTCGGCGTGGGCGACGCGGCGACGGTGGACGTGCAGCACACCTGGCGTCCACGCGGTCACCGCGACCGGTTGCGGATCCCGCTCGGCGTCGGCCCGGACGGCAACGTGGTCGAACTCGACTTCAAGGAGTCCGCGCACGAGGGCATGGGCCCGCACGGCCTGGTGATCGGTGCCACCGGCTCCGGCAAGAGCGAGCTGCTCCGGACGGTGGTGGCCGCCCTGGCGGTGACCCACTCGTCGGAGGAGCTGAACTTCGTCCTGGTGGACTTCAAGGGCGGCGCGACGTTCGCCTCCCTGGAGGCGTTGCCGCACACCAGCGCGGTGATCACCAACCTGGCCGACGAGTTGCCGCTCGTCGACCGCATGCGCGACGCGCTCGCCGGCGAGATGGTGCGCCGGCAGGAGTTGCTGCGGGCGGCGGGCAACTACGTCTCCCGCTTCGAGTACGAGAAGGCTCGGGCGGCCGGTGAGCCGCTGGCCCCGATGCCCAGCCTGTTGATCATCTGTGACGAGTTCAGCGAGTTGCTCGCCGCCAAGCCCGACTTCATCGACCTGTTCGTGATGATCGGCCGGTTGGGTCGGTCGCTGGGCGTGCACCTGCTGCTGGCCAGTCAGCGGCTCGAAGAGGGCAAGCTGCGTGGTCTGGACACGCACCTGTCGTACCGGATCGGTCTGCGGACGTTCTCGGCCGTGGAGAGCCGGATCGTGCTCGGCGTGCCGGACGCGTACGAGCTGCCGAACGCGCCGGGCCACGGCTACCTGAAGACCGACACCAGCACCATGCTGCGGTTCCGGGCCGCCTACGTGTCCGGGGCCTATCGGGCGCCGGGGCAGCAGGCCGCCGCGTCGCAGGCGTTGGTGCAGCGCCGGATCGTGCCGTACGGCCTGGACTTCATCGCGGCACAGGTCCCGCAGCTGCCGGTGGACACCGCTCCGGAGCCCGAGCAGCCGGCCGACGGCAAGGCCGTGGCGATGCTCGACGTGCTGATCGGGCAGCTCAAGGGTCGGGGCCGCCCGGCCCACCAGGTGTGGCTTCCGCCGCTGGCCGAGCCGCCGAGCCTGGGTGAGTTGCTCGGCCCGCTGGCCGTCGACCCGACCTACGGGCTGTGCACCGCGTCCTGGCCGGGGCGTGGGCGCCTGACCGTGCCGGTCGGGGTGGTGGACCGCCCGTACGAGCAGCGCCGCGACCCGATGATGGTCGAGCTGGCGGGGGCCGGCGGCAACGTGGTCATCGTCGGCCGGTCGCTGAGTGGCAAGAGCACGATGCTCCGTACGCTGCTCGCCTCACTGGCGCTCACCCACACGCCACGTGAAGCGCAGTTCTTCTGCCTGGACTTCGGCGGAGGCGCGCTGCGCAGCCTGGAGCGTCTGCCGCACATGGCCGGGGTGGCTGGTCGGCGGGACGTCGAGGCGGTACGCCGGACGGTGGCCGAGGTGGTCGCCGTGCTCGACGAGCGGGAGGCGCGCTTCGCCCAGCACGGCATCGACTCGGTGGCCAGTTACCGTCGTCGTCGGGCCGCCGGTGAGTTCGCCGACGACCCGTTCGGCGACGTGTTCCTGGTGGTGGATGGTTGGAACACGGTGCGCCAGGAGTACGAGGAGCTGGAGCAGACGATCACCACGCTGGCCAACCGGGGTCTCGGCTTCGGCGTGCACGTGGTGCTCACCGCCGTGCGGTGGGCGGAGATCCGGATCAACATGCGCGACCTGCTCGGCACCAAGCTGGAGCTGCGGCTCGGCGACGCGTCCGAGTCCGAGATCGACCGCCGCGCCGCGACGAACGTGCCGGAGAAGTCGCCAGGTCGTGGCCTGACCCGGGACAAGCTCCATTTCCTCACCGCCATCTCGCGGCTCGACGGTCGTCGCGACATCGACGACCTGAGCGAGGCGTCGCTGGCCCTGGCCGGGCACGTGGCCGCGAACTGGCCGGGTCGTCCGGCACCGAAGGTGCGGCTGCTGCCGCGTCGGTTGCCGGTGGCCGAGCTGGCCCGGATCATCGACCGGTCGGCGCCGGGTCTGCCGATCGGTGTCAACGAGTCGGCGCTCGCGCCGGTCTACCTGGATCTGGCCAACGAGCCGCACCTGACGGTCTTCGGCGACGCCGAGTGCGGCAAGACCAACCTGCTGCGGCTGATCGCCCGGGGCATCACCGAGCGCTACACGCCCGCCCAGGCGCGGCTGGTGATCGCCGACTACCGGCGTGGCCTGCTGGGCGTGGTGGAGGGCGACCACCTGCTCGACTACGCCCCGTCCAACCAGGCGTTCGCCCAGGGTCTCGCGTCGATCCGCAGCGCGTTGTCCAACCGGTTGCCCGGCCCGGACGTGACCACCGCGCAGCTGCGCGATCGCAGCTGGTGGAAGGGCCCGGACCTCTACATCCTGGTGGACGACTACGACCTGGTGGCCTCCGGTGGGAGCAACCCGCTCAGCGCCCTACAGGAGTTGTTGCCGCAGGCCCGCGACATCGGTCTGCACCTGATCGTCACGCGTCGCGTGGGCGGTGTGTCCAGGGCGCTCTACGAGCCGGTGTTGCAGCGGTTGCGCGAGCTGGACTCGCCGGGCCTGCTGATGTCGGGCAACCGGGAGGAGGGCACCGTGTTCGGCACCCTGCGACCGAGCCCGCAACCGCCGGGCCGGGGCACCCTCGTCCGCCGACGCGACGGCCAACAGCTGATCCAGACCGCCTGGGCCGAGCCGTCCTGATGGGACGGTGGGGACCGGAGAGGGGATGACGATGCCGCAGGCGATGCTCTACCTGTTCGTCTACTTCCTGCTGACCATCCCGGTCTTCCTCGGCCTGGCGTTCGTGGGCCAGGTCCGCGGATCGGTGCGGGCACGGCGAGCATCGGAGTTGGTGCTGGTCACAGGCATCGCCGCGCTGGTCCCGGTGGTGCTGCACCGCGCGCTCGACGTGCCGGCGCTCTGGCCGGCGGTGGCGCTGCTGGTGGTCCTCCTCGTGATCGGCGTGGTGCTGCGGGTCCGCTCGTACTCGCGGTCTGCCTGACCCGATCCACGGGGATCCATCGGATGGCATCGGCCAGGGCTGCGAGGGCTGGACGTATTCCGCTACGGTCTCCACAGGAGTGTCCGTCGGTGGGGTGTTGCTGCCTTGCCGCGGGGGAGGGGTGCGGCAAAGCCGCCACCACAACATGACGGAAGGGTGTGAAGCATGGCGTTCGAGGTCGAAGCTGCGACTCTGCATACCGCCGCGAGTGACGTGCGGTCCACGCGCAGCGAGGTTGACGGCGAGCTGAAGAAGCTCTGGAACGTGGTCGACGACCTGGCTATCGCGTGGAAGGGCCAGGCGTCCACGGGCTTCCAGTCGCTGATGACGCGCTGGAGTGAGGACACGAGCAAGCTGCTGACGGCGATGGACAACATCGCCGACCTGCTCGACAAGTCGGGCACGACGCACGAGGTCAACGACCAGGATCAGCAGCAGATGCTGGACAAGTTCCACTCTGCTCTCAACCCGTGATCCGCAGCCAGCAGAGGAGGAAATCGTGACGATCAAGGTTGACTACGCGGTCCTCGAGAGCAGCAACCAGCAGATGCAGGCCATCTCGAAGACGCTCGAGGAAAAGCTCGACACGCTGCGGGCGATGCTGACCAAGCTCCACTGGGACGGCGAGGACCGGGTTGCCTACGAGCAGCACCAGGCGAAGTGGGATGCGGCGGTCCAGGACATCAACCGCATCCTGAACGAGATCGGCGGTGCCGTCGGCATCGCCCGGGAAAACTACCTCAGCACCGAGATGAGCAACTCCAAGGTGTGGAGCTGAGGCATTCACCGATGCGGCTCCGGTCCGGTTCACCCGGGCCGGAGCCGCGTTGTGTTTAAGGGCCTGCGTCAAAGCCCTCGGCTCGACTGAGGGCCTTCGTCAAAGCCCCTGGGCGCGCGGAGCGACGGTCAGCCGGCGGCCGGCGCGTCGGGGCGTCGGCCCGGGCGCCAGCCGCGTCGGCGGCCCCGGGCCACGATCGGTCGCGCGATCAGCAGCAGCACGGTGAGCAGCCCGCCGACCGCCGCGGCCCAGATCGCGGCGACGCGCTGCCAGCGCAGTGGGTCGTCGTGCGCGACGGGCGCCGGGAGGGCGGCGGCCGGCGGGTTCGCCCGGGTGCCCAGCAGGCCCGACACCGCCCGGTACGGGTTGACCACGCCGTAGCCGATGTCGCCGTTGTGGCCCTCGGGTGGGTTGTCCGCGGTGCGTTCCAGCCGTTCGGCGACCTGCTGCGGGGTGAGACCCGGGTAGGCGGCCCGGATCAGCGCGGCCACTCCCGAGACGTACGCGGCGGCATAGCTGGTCCCGCCGGTCGGCTCGCCGCGGTAGCCGGACCCCTGTGGCGCCGGCCCGATGATGTTCAGCCCCGGTGCGGCGATGTCGACGTAGTCGCCGCTGATCGAGCTGCCCACGTGACCGCCCTGCTCGTCGACGCCGCCGACCGCGATCACGCCGGGGTACGCGGCGGGGTAGCCCGGCCGGTCCTGCTGGTCCTCCGTCCGGTTGCCGGCGGCGGCGACGAGCACCACCTGCTTGGCCAACGCACGGTCGACGGCCGCCGTCAGCTCGGGGAGGGGGACGGTCGTGAGGGACAGGTTGATCACGCCGGCGCCCTGTTCGACGGCCCAGTCGATCGCCGCGGCGATCTGCACGGGAAGTTGGGGGTCCCTGGTGTCCTTGAGGTTCGGCAGGACCCGGATCGGCAGGATGCGGGCGGCCGGAGCGACGCCGCTGAACGGGACGCCGGTGCCCTCTCGGCCGGCGATGATGCCGGCGATCATCGTGCCGTGCCCGACCAGGTCGCACTGGCCCTGGTGGGCGGGCAGGTTGTTGAAGTCGCGACCCGGGAGCACCTGGCCCGCGAGCAGCGGATGGGTGGCGGAGACGCCGGAGTCGATCACCGCGACCGTCACTCCGGCGCCCCGGGACAACGGCCACGCGGCGGACGGCTCCAGCCGGCGCAGCGCCCACGGCATCGCCGTCAGGGCCTCCTCGCTGGCCGGGCCGCAGGCCGGCGGTGCCGCTCGCGCCGGTGTGGGCGCCACCAGGGCGGTGCCGAGCAGAGCAACGAGCGCTCCACTGAGGACACCGCGAGCGGCACGGCCGCTGCGGCGGAACGGGTGGGTCGCGCTCAACGGCGGGCATTCGCGCACCCGCAGAGATTACCGCTGCGTCCCGTGGCGCAGCGGCCCGGCGAGGTGGGTCAGGCCTCGGTGCCGACCTCCGGAGCGGGCGTCTCGGCGAACAGCGCGAGCAGGGCGCCGACCTGGCGGTCGGCCTCGGCGGGGTGCCGGAACCGGCCGGCCGGGTTGAGGGTGTACTCGTTGCGCCGTCCGACCCGGGTGCGGTGCAGGTAACCACCGGCTTCCAGGTCGGCGACGATCGCCTGCGCGGCCCGTTCGGTCACCCCGACCTCGGCCGCGACGTCGCGGAGCCGGGCGGTGGGGTCGCGGGCGATGGCCAGCAGCACGTGCCCGTGGTTGGTGAGGAACGTCCAGTTCCGCCCGCCGCCGGTATCGCCCGTCGCAGTGCCCGCCATCGTGTGACCGCCTCTCCGGACGTCCGTCCTGCCCTCGGGAGTCTCGCCCGCCGTGCGCTCGGTGCGCCACCCAGGGGTCGGACCCGACGTCAACGTATGAAATCTAAATCACGCATACCTTGACGCGTCTTGGGGTGCGTGTGACCGTGGAGCCCGGGCCAGCGCCGCCGCCGGCCCGGCTGAAAAGCCCTCTGACCAGGTCAGACGCGTGAAGACGAGGTGCGGGGATGAGTCGTCCTGGAACTCCCGGCGGGCAGCCGGGTCCGCAGCGGACCGCCGACCGGGCGTCCGCGCCCAGTGAGCCGGCCCGGGCGTACGCCGAGCTGACCACCGGAAACCGGCGCTTCGTCAGCGGCGCCCCACGCCACCCCAACCAGGACGCCGGGCACCGGGCCGCCGTGGCCGACGGACAGCACCCGTTCGCGGTGATCGTCGGCTGCTCCGACTCCCGTCTGGCCGCCGAGATCATCTTTGACCGGGGGCTCGGTGACCTGTTCGTGGTCCGCACGGCCGGGCACACCGCCGGTCCGGAGGTGCTCGGCAGCGTGGAGTACGCGGTGACGGTCCTCGGCACCCCGCTCGTGGTGGTGCTCGGCCACGACTCGTGCGGGGCGGTACAGGCGGCGCGGGAGTCATCCGCGACGGGCACCCAGCCTCCCGGGCACCTGGGCGCGGTGGTCGATGCCGTGCTGCCCAGTCTGCGTCGGGCCGAGGCCGAGGGCGTGCACGACATCGACGGCATCGTCGACATCCACATCGCGCAGACCGTCGAGACGCTGCTCCGGCAGTCGCCCGTGCTGGCCGACGAGGTGGCGCAGGGGCGGTGCGCGGTGGTGGGCGTGTCGTACCGCCTCGCCGCCGGAGTCGTACGCCCGGTGGCGGCCGTCCCGGCCGGCTTCGCGTCGCTCGACGTGCCGACCGGGTCGGCCGACCCGGCCACGGCCGCCTGACACGTCGAGGGCCGCCCCGCGTGGTGCGGAGCGGCCCTCGACGAAGGATCCGGTGGGTCAGAGCAGTGACATGTGCACGTGGTCGGTGTGGTTCGACGGCCCGCTGTACGACTTCCAGCCGCTCGCCGGGAACCAGATCTGCCGGTTCCAGATCACGTAGTAGATGCCGAGCCGGTCGGCGTTACGGATGAGGAAGGCGGCGACGTTGTTGCCGTACATCCGGGTGTCGTTGTTGTGCCACGGGGCGAAGCCGCTCTTCTGCAGCGACCAGTCACAGGCGCGGCCCTTCGGGTGCTCCCACGGCCCGCCGGAGCGGTAGCAGCCGACGAACCGGTTGAAGCCGGCCGCCTTGACCTCCTTGTACGCGTGCAGGGTGCGTGGCGTGATGCAGCCGGACGTGGTCGGGTCCTTCTCGCTGCAGGACTGTGCCTTCCAGTCACCGTCGGCGGTGCGGCCCGGCCCGATCTTGGCGACCTTCGAGGTGGCGTCCACCAGGCCGCCGGTGAAGCCCTTGCCGCCGACCAGGGAGAGCGCCTTGTCGGCCTCGGTCTTCCGCTTGGCCATCACGGCGGTCTGCTTCTGCTGCTCGCGGACCTCGGTGTCGAGGAGCAGCTTGGCCTGCTCGGCGCGGGACTTCACCGTGTTGACCTCGGCGAGCTTGTTCTCGTTCACCATGTTGATCTCGTCGAGCATCGCGGCACGTTGGACGAACGTGTCCGGAGCGTCGCTTTCGAGCAGCATCGCGAGCGCGCCGATCCGACCGGTCCGGTACGACTGGGCGGCGATCTCCCCGACCTGTGGCGCCAGCGCGTCCAGGTCGGCCTTGGCCCGGTCCACCTCAAGCGCCAACTCGAGCTGCCGCTTCTTGGACTTGTCCAGTCTGGACTTGGCGGCGGAGTAGTCGCGGTTGGCCTGCTCGATGACGTCGTTGAGCAGCTGGGGCTCGCCGTCCTCCTCGTGCCCGGACGGCGTGGGGGTCGTCGGGGCGGCGTGGGCCGGGAGGGGCCCGGCGAGCACGGTCAGTGCGGCGATCACGGCCACCACGGGTGTCATCCAGCGGCGTAGGGGTGCCGTCACAATGTTCCCTTCCGTCGACCGCCGACCGGGTTAGCTGACGGGTTCGGGGCGGAAGTGGCCCCTACCGCTGACGCGGATTCACCCCACACACCTGGGTCCCCGGCTCGCCGGTTGGCGATTGGGCGGTGGCACCGCAGGCGCCGCTTCGCGCCTTCATCGGTAACCGGCAGCGAGGTTACCCGAGAGTCGACTGGGTGAGCTACGCCTGGATGCCGACCAAAAGTGTCATTTCGCCATAGCGGTGGGTAACCAGTGACGCGGTTCTCAGGTGGGGGACCCGATCTGGTCACGCTGAGGAGTGTCACCATGCCGTATCCGTGCTCCTGTTCGTCTCCGGCCACCCGTCGGTGGCGGTGGATGGGGGCCGGGTCCGCGTCTGGTCCGGCTCGTCGGGTTGCCGCGATCGCGGCGCGTTGAGGGCGGCCAGCGCCTCCGCCCGGTCGTCCGCCCGGGGGCGCGGCCGGGTGGCATCGACGGGCGGCGTGGTGTCGGCGCGCCCGGCCGCGGTCACGATCGCGGCCAGTCCGGTGGTCAGCGGCACGGCGGCGATCAGCCCGAGTGTCGCGACCGCGCTGCGGACGATCTCCTGCGCGAGGAACTCGCTGGTGAGAAGCTGCCCGATCGGCCGCGCGTCGGCGGTGAGCAGGAGCAGCAGGGGCAGCGACGCGCCCGCGTACGCCAGCACGATCGTGTTGACGGTGGAGGCGATGTGCGCCCGGCCGACACGTGTCGCCGCACGGTAGAGCTGCCTGCGGGTCAGCCCGGGATTGGCGTTCGCCAGCTCGGTGACGGTGGCCGCCTGGGTGACCGTCACGTCGTCGAGCACCCCGAGCGACCCGATGATGATCCCGGCGAGCAGCAGGCCGTGCAGGTCCACGTCACCCTGGAACATCGACAGAGTCGTCGCGTCCTCGCTGCCGAAGCCGGTGAGGTGCGTTGCCCCGGTGGCGATGGTGGCGAGCGCGCCGGTCAGCACCAGGCTGCCCAGGGTGCCGAGCACCGCGACCGAGGTCTGCGCGGTGACGCCGTGGGTCAGATAGAGCACCACGAACATGATCAGGGCGGCGCCGACCACCGCCACCAGGAGAGGTGACCGGCCGGCGCCGATGCCCGGCAGCACGAAGGTGAGCAGGATGGCGAAGCTGGCCGCCAACCCGGCGAGCGCGGCCAGCCCCCGCCACCGGCCGAACGCGACGATCGCGGCGGCGAAGACCACCGCCAACCACACAAGTGGGGTGCCGCGCTGGTGCTCGGCGATGTTCCAGTTACTGAGCGTGGGATCGGTCGGGTCGGTCAACTCGACGAGGACGACCTCGTCGCCGACGTCGACCCGTGGCGCGCCCGGGCCGTCGGGCACCGGTGTGCTCACCTGTTGGCCGGCGGCCGGTCCGTCGTCCACCCGGACGTCGACGGTGCCGCACGGCCCGTTGCCGACCCTGGGTGTGCCCTCCGGGCTCGACGGCAGCGGCGGGCACGGTTCGGTCACCACCCTTGTCACCGTGCCGGCGTAGCGCGGCACGTCCGCTCCGCCGTCGGTCCGCGGTGCTCCTCCGCGCGGCCAGAGCAGCGCCGCGGCGACGACTGTGGCGACGAAGAGGGGCACCACGGTCATGACGAGGATCCGTCGCACCCGGGGCGGGGCGGACGGAGCGGGGCGGGCGTGGTCGGAACCCAAGTCGAGACTCCCAACGATCCGGTGCGGGATACGTGCCGGCGGGCCGCGCGGTTCAGTGTCGTCACCGAAAGGCGGCGCGGGGCGCGGCGGATCGCGAACCGACGACCACGCGATCACGGACGGTCAGTGCCCGGCCCTGGTTGCCCGGAAGTCGGCCCCTCGCCGCGGTGCCGGCACCCGGGCGTGTCGTCAGCCGCGCTGCGTCAGCCGCGCTGTATCTGCCGCGCTGCGTCAGCCGCGCTTCATCAGCCGGCCGACCGCCGCCATCATCTCGGTGGCCATCTCGTCGGCCCGTCCCTCGGCCGCACCCTCGTGCATGCAGTGCCGGGCGTGCCCGTCGAGCAGCCCCAGCGCCACCTTGTCGAGCGCGGCCTGGATCGCGGAGATCTGGGTGAGCACGTCGATGCAGTAGCGGTCGTCGTCGACCATCTTCTCGACGCCGCGGACCTGCCCCTCGACTCGGCGGAGCCGCGCGAGCAGCTGGTCCTTGCTGGCGGTGTACCCGCGGATCGGGGTGGGTGCGCTCATGCCGACCAGGATAGCCTACCCCCTGGGGGTATGGTACGGTGCACTTCCGAGGGGGATACCCCCACCGGGTACCGGTACGCAGAGGGAGACGATCCGATGGTCAACACGACGTTCCAGGTGCAGGGCATGACCTGCGGGCACTGTGTCAGCGCGGTAAGCGCCGAGGTCGGCGCCATCGCGGGCGTACGTGACGTCCAGGTCGATCTCGCGACCGGGCAGGTCACCGTGAACAGTGAGCAGCCCCTCGACGTGCAGGTCGTCCGGGCCGCCGTCGACGAGGCCGGCTACGACGTCGTCGACGCGTGAGCGGGGGGCCGACATGCGTACCGTGACGAGAGTGGCCGGGTTCGCTGTCGGCCTCGCGGCGATCTTCGGCGCGACGTACGGGGTCGGCCGGGTGGTCGACCGCGCCCCGGTGGCCGAGGGCCGGCACGACGGCCACGCCGACCCGGCGACGGGAGGGCACGGCGAGCCGGCCGACCGGATTCCCGGTGGACTGCTCGTCTCCGACCGCGGCTACACCCTCGACCCGGTCGACGCCCCGGCCGACGAGTTCGCCTTCCGGATCACCGGTCCGGACGGCCAGCCGGTGACCCGGTACGACGTGGCGCACGACAGGAGGATGCACCTGATCGTGGTCCGCCGCGACCTCTCCGGTTTCCGGCACGTGCACCCCGACCTGGGGGCGGACGGCACCTGGCGGGTCGGCACGCCGCTGGCCGGCCCGGGGCAGTGGCGGGCGTTCGCCGACTTCACACCGACCGGGGGTGAGTCGCTGACGCTCGGCGTGGACGTGACGGTCCCCGGTGAGCTGACCGACCGACCGCTGCCCGCCCCGGCGACCAGCACCACCGTCGACGGCTACACGGTCACCCTGACCGGCTCGCCGCAGTCCGGCCGCACCGCCCCGCTCACCTTCACCGTCAGCCGGGACGGCCGGCCGGTCACCGACCTGGAGCCCTACCTGGGCGCGTACGGGCACCTGGTGGCGCTGCGCCGGGGCGACCTCGCGTACCTGCACGTGCATCCGGACGGGACGCCGGGCGACGGGCGGACCCGGCCCGGCCCGGCCGTCAGCTTCCTCGCCGAGGTGCCCTCGACCGGCGCCTACCGGCTCTACCTCGACTTCCAGCACGGCGGGACGGTGCACACCGCCGAGTTCACAGTCGTCGCCGGCACCCCGCCGACCGGGAACAACCCGAGCGGACCCGCACCGAGCGGACCCGCGCCCAGCGGCGGCGCCGACCACGGCACCCCCGGGCACGGGCACAACTGACGGGACCCCAAACCATGACCACCACCAGCAGACCGCTGCCCGAGGCGCCCAACCGGATCGAGTTGGCGATCGGCGGGATGACCTGCGCCGCCTGCGCCGCCCGGATCGAGAAGAAGCTCAACCGGATGGACGGCGTGAGCGCCGCCGTCAACTACGCCACCGAGAAGGCAACCGTCCGGTACGCCGACGGCGTCACGCCGGACGACCTGATCGAGACCGTGCGCAAGACCGGGTACACGGCGGCGCTGCCGACCCCACAGCCGGTCGAGGAGCCGACCGACCCGTTGCGCGGCCCGCGTACCCGGCTCTGGGTCTCGGTGGTGCTCAGCGTGCCCGTGGTCCTGCTGGCCATGGTCCCGGCCTGGCAGTTCGACTACTGGCAGTGGCTGTCGCTGACCCTGGCCGCGCCGGTGGTGGTCTGGGGTGGGCTGCCGTTCCACCGGGCCGCCTGGACCAACCTGCGGCACGGCGCGGCGACGATGGACACGCTGGTCTCGCTCGGCACCCTGGCCGCGTTCGGCTGGTCGCTCTGGGCGCTCTTCCTCGGTGACGCCGGCATGCCCGGGATGACGCACCCGTTCCGCTTCGACATCACCCGCACCGACGGGGCCGGCAACATCTACCTGGAGGCGGCCGCCGGGGTGACGGTGTTCATCCTGGCCGGCCGCTACTTCGAGGCCCGATCCAAGCGGACCGCCGGCGCGGCCCTGCGCGCCCTGCTCGACCTCGGCGCCAAGGAGGTGGCGGTGCTGCGCGACGGGGTGGAGACCCTGATCCCGGTGGATCGGCTCGCCGTCGGTGACCGGTTCGTGGTGCGCCCCGGAGAGAAGATCGCCACCGACGGGGTGGTCGACGAGGGCACGTCCGCCGTCGACGCCAGCATGCTCACCGGCGAGTCGGTGCCGGTCGAGGTCGGCCCCGGCGACGGCGTGGTCGGCGCGACAATCAACGCGGGCGGACGGCTGATCGTCAGCGCCACGCGGGTCGGCGCGGACACCCAACTCGCCCGCATGGCCGACCTGGTCGAGCAGGCGCAGAGCGGCAAGGCCGCCGTCCAGCGGCTCGCGGACCGGATCTCCGGTGTCTTCGTGCCGATCGTCATCGCCCTCGCCGTCGGCACGCTCGGCTGGTGGCTCGGCACCGGAGCCGGCCCGACCGCCGCGTTCACCGCCGCCGTCGCCGTGCTGATCATCGCCTGCCCCTGCGCGCTCGGCCTGGCCACCCCTACCGCGCTGCTCGTGGGCACCGGCCGGGGAGCGCAACTCGGTGTGCTGATCAAGGGGCCGGAGGCGCTGGAGTCGACCCGCCGGGTGGACACCGTCGTGCTGGACAAGACGGGCACCGTGACGACCGGCCGGATGACCCTGGTGGACGTGGTGCCGACGAGCGGCACGGATCGGGGCGAGCTGCTCCGGCTCGCGGGGGCGGTGGAGGCCGCCTCCGAGCACCCGATCGCCCGCGCGGTCGCGGCGGGCGCCGCCGAGGCGGGGTCGCTGCCCCCGGTGACGGGCTTCGGCAACCTCGAAGGGCTGGGCGTGACCGGCGCCGTCGACGGAAGGGTCGTGCTCGTCGGTCGGGTGCGGCTGCTGCGGGAGCGGGAGATCGACGTACCGCCGGAGGTCGAGTGGGCCGTCCGCGACGCGGAGGCCGCCGGCCGTACGGCGATCGTCGCGGCCTGGGACGGGCGGGTCCGGGGTGTGCTCGCGGTCGCCGATGTGGTCCGGCCGACCAGCCGGGCGGCGGTGGCCCGGCTGCGGGCGCTGGGGCTCACCCCGGTCCTGCTCACCGGGGACAACGCCACGGTGGCCCGCGCGATCGCCGCAGAGGTGGGCATCGACGAGGTGATCGCCGAGGTGCTGCCGGCCGGCAAGGTCGACGTGGTCAAGCGGCTCCAGGCGCAGGGGCGGTCGGTGGCGATGGTCGGTGATGGGGTCAACGACGCCCCGGCGCTGGCCCAGGCCGACCTGGGGTTGGCCATGGGCACCGGCACCGACGTGGCGATCGAGGCGTCCGATCTCACCCTCGTCCGGGGCGACCTGGACGCTGCGGTGGACGCCATCCGGTTGTCCCGGCGCACGCTCGGCATCATCCGGGGCAACCTGTTCTGGGCGTTCGGTTACAACGTGGCGGCTCTGCCGTTGGCCGCCGCCGGGCTGCTCAATCCGATGATCGCCGGCGCCACGATGGCGTTCTCCTCGGTCTTCGTGGTGGCCAACAGTCTGCGGTTGCGCCGGTTCCGTCCGGCCGCGGCCGATCGCAGACTGTGACGGCGGTAATGGTTGGACCGGCGACGGCGGGGGTACTGGTGGTGGTGTAGCGACGCTTGCAATGGAGGTTGGCAATGGGATTCGACGATAAGATCAACAACGCCACCGAGGACGCGACCGGCAAGCTGAAGGAAGGCGCCGGTCGGGCCACCGACAACGAGCAGCTCGAGGCCGAGGGTCGCGCTGACCAGTCCACGGCCAAGCTCAAGCAGGCCGGCGAGAAGATCAAGGACGCCTTCAAGAGCTGACGTACGACGTAACCCGCACGCCGGGCCGGTGATCATTCACCGGCCCGGCGTGTCTGTGTGTCCGGCCCCGTGCCGTGACCCTGAGAACCCCCTGATTCCGCCCTCGGCCCGTATCGCCGCGTCGGCACACCTGCTAACTTCCTTTTGCATGTGCGAGGGCCGGTTGTGAGCAGTGCTCCGTCGCCAACCGGCGACGACCTGGTGCGGGTGCTGGCCTCGTTGGCCAACCCGCACCGGCTGCGGATCGTCGCCGCGCTGGCCCGCGAACGTGCCTACGTCAGCGGGCTGGCCCGGCAACTGGGCATCAGCCGAGCGCTGTTGCAGGTCCACCTACGGAAGCTGGCGGCGGCCGGTCTGGTCACCGCGAGCCTGGAGTTGTCGGAGGACGGTAAGGCCATGAACTACTACGAGGTGCAGCCGTTCGTGCTCACCCTCACCCCCGAGATCATCGCGGCGGCGGCCGAGACGCTGACCGTGCCCACCTCGGTCGACCAGTAGGGAGCGAACCGATGAGCGAACACGACTGGACCGAGGTGGTCGGCGCGATCGGCATCTTCGCCTTCCTGGTCAGCGTGGCCACGGTGACCATCGTGCAGCTCGCCAAGACCCGGCGGGCCCGGTTCGAGGCGTCCCGCGCGGACGACTACCGCCGGCTCGCCGAGACCGCCGCACAGGCGCAGGCGGAGAACGCCCGACTGCTCGCGGCCATGGACGGCCGGCTGGGCGGCATGGAGACCCGGATGACGAAGCTCGAACGCGTCCTGCTCGAGGTCGACTGACCACGGCCGAAGACCCCGGGCCGTCGAGCGGCTACTCGACGACCCGGGCGGAAGCAGCATCACCTCGCCCACTGGGCGAGTTTCACCGGCAACGCTCCTTCGAGGAGAGGACAGCACTTCATGCTGCGTGTACGCAAATCCGCAGTCGGCTGGGCGGTCGCCCTGGCCCTCGCGGCCGCCGGCCTGACCCCGGCGAGTCCGGCCGCCGCCCACCCCACGATCGACTGGCATCCCTGTGCCGCCGACGACTCCGCCGAGTGCGGCACCCTGTCACTGCCTGTCGACTGGGACCGGCCCCGGGGGGAGCGCTTCGACCTCGCGCTGGCCCGCCGGGTCGCCACACCTGCCACCCGCGAGGGTGCGCTGGTCTTCGGCCCCGGCGGGCCGGGCGACAGTGGCGTCGACCGGGTGGTCAACGGCAGCTCCCGGTTCAGCGCCGACCTGCGCCGCCGGTTCGACATCGTCAGCTTCGACCCCCGTGGCACCGGCGGCAGCAACCCGGTGGTCTGCTCGCGCGCCCTGCTCGCCCAGCAGCCGCAACTGATCGCCGACCAGGCCCAGTTCGACGCCACGCTGGCCGGCAACGCGCTGCTGCGGGCCGACTGCCGGGCGCGCACTGGGCCGCTCTACGACCACGTGGACACGATCAGCGCCGCCCGGGACCTGGACGCGATCCGCGCCGCGCTCGGCGAGCGCCAGCTCACCTTCCACGGCAGCTCGTACGGCACCCTGCTCGGTGAGCAGTACGCCGAACTGTTCCCGCACCGGGTCCGGGCCATGGTGCTGGAGGCCGCGGTGGACCACAGCGTCGGCACCCGCGCGTTCCTGGACACCCAGGCCGTCACCTCGGAGGACGCGTTCGACGAGTTCGTCGCCTGGTGCGACAGGTCCGCCGCCTGCGCCCTGCACGGGCGGGACTTTCGGGCACTCTGGGAGAGGCTGCGCGCCCGGGCCGAGGCCGGCACGCTCACCGACCCGGAACGGCCAGGCGTCGTGCTGACCCCGTTCGAGTTGAGCCGGCTCACCCACAGGTATTTCTACGACACCTGGCGCTGGCCGGGGCTCGCCGAGTGGTTGGGCGAGATGGAAGCTCCCGCCACCGTGCGAAGCGCCGGCCCGTCCACGGGCGACGCCGTGGCGCCGTACCCCTTCGCGGTCTTCTGCCAGGACTGGAGCCTGCCGGTCCGTGACTACCGGGAGTACGACGGACACCTGCGCCGGGTGGCCCGGCTCGCGCCCGACCTGCGGTATCCGACGGCGGTGTTCGCCCTCGCGACCTGCCTGGGCGCCCCGACGCCGGTCGCCAACCCGCAGCACCGGCTGCGGGTGCGTACCGACGTGCCGCTGCTGGTCGCCGCCACCGTGCACGACCCGGCCAGCGGGTACAACTGGGCCACGAACGTGGCGCGGCAGTTGGGTCGGCACGGCGTGCTGCTCACCTACGAAGGCTGGGGGCACGGCAGCTACACCACCAGCCCGTGTGTCGAGCGGGCCGTCGACGCCTACCTGATCGACCAGGTAGTGCCGGCCCGGGGCGCCACCTGCCCAGCCGTCGACCCCGACGTGTGACCGTGCCGCCGCCGGCCGCCGGGGTCAGACCTGCCCGGCGGCCGGCGGCTGTCGCACTCCCGCCAGCCGGGCGGCCCGCAGCTCCAGGTACCGCTGCTCGGGCCGGCTCGTGGTGCCCCGGGCCGCCGCCAGGTACGCCTCCCGCGCCGCGCCGGCCTCCCCGGCCAACTCCAACAGGTGCGCCCGGACAGCGGTGAGCCGGTGGTGCCCGGCGGTGCGCTCGTCGGCGTCCAGGGACGTGAGCAGGGCGAGCCCGGCCCGGGGCCCGTCCACCATGGCAACCGCCACCGCCTGGTTGAGGGTGACAAGCGGGTTCGGCGCGACCCGGGCCAGCAGCCGGTAGAGCGCGACGATCTGCCGCCAGTCCGTCTCCGCCGCCGTCGGCGCCTCGGCGTGCACCGCGGCGATCGCCGCCTGAAGTTGGTACGGGCCGGGCGGCGACCAGGTCAACGCGTCGGTGATCAGCGCGATCCCCTCCGCGCTGGCGGCCGCGTCCCACCGGCCGCGGTCCTGCTCGGCGAGCGGCACCAGCTCCCCGTCCGGGCCGAGCCGGGCCGCCCGGTGCGCGTCCGTGAGCAGCATCAACGCCAGCAGCCCGCTCACCTCGCCGTCGTCGGGCAGCAGCCCGTGCAGGATGCGCGCCAGCCGGATCGCCTCGCCGGTCAGCTCCGCCCGGTGCAGGTCCGGGCCACTGGACGCCGTGTAACCCTCGTTGAAGATCAGGTAGAGCACCCGGAGCACCGTGCGCAGCCGCTCGTCCCGTTCGGCCGGACCGGGCATGGTGAACCGGGCGCCGGCGGCCTCGATCCGCTGCTTGGCCCGGCGGATCCGTTGACTCATCGTCGCCTCCGGCAGCAGGTGCGCCCGGGCGATCTGGGCGGTGCTGAGACCGCCGACCGCGCGCAGGGTGAGCGCCACCTGCGCCGACCCGGTGAGCGCCGGGTGGCAGCAGAGGAACAGCAGGGTGAGAGTGTCGTCGGCGTCCGCCACCGCGGGCTCCGCGTCGGCCGCCGGAGCCACCCCGGCGTACGCCGGCTCGCGCAGCGTCACCGCCAACTCGCGGTCCCGGCGGGCGTTCTCGCTGCGCCACTCGTCGGTGAGCCGCCGAGTGGCCACGGTGAGCAGCCACGCGCGCGGACTGTCCGGTACGCCCTGCGTGGGCCACTGTGTCGCGGCGGCGAGCAGTGCCTCCTGGACCGCGTCCTCGCACCTGTCGAACTGGCCGTGCCGGCGGACCAGCAGGCCGAGGACCTGCGGCGCGACCGTGCGCAGCAGATCCTCGACCGTCCGGTCGTCGGTCACATCTCCGCTCCGGCCTCGTCCATGATCGGGCGAACCTCCATGGCGCCGCCGAAGCGCACGTCCGGCCAGCGGGCGGCGATCTCGGCGGCCCGCTGCGGGCTGTCGCAGTCGACCGCCAGGTAGCCGGCGAACTGCTCCTTGCTCTCCATGAACGGCCCGTCGATGACCTCGGCCCGGCCGTCGACGGCCCGGACCGTCACCGTCTGCGACGGGTTGGCCAGCGCCTGGCCGCCAATCAACTCACCGGTCTCGGTCAACTCCTTCATGATCTCGTCGACCTCGCCGAACAGGGCGGTGCGGTCCTGCTCGGAAAGCTCCTCGGTGAAGCCGGGCCGGTTCCAGATCAGCAGCATGTACTTCACGGCGACGCTCCTCAGGCTCTGGTCGCACCCCGGTCGGGGCGCGACTCACCACAGGGTCGGAGCCGACAACCCGTTCCCTACGGCGTACCGAAGAAAATCGTAGAAATCGTCGCCGGTGGGGGCCCCACGCCGGGCTGCTCAGCGCCGATCGGGTCGGCCCGGCACCTGGCGGGGCTTGCGTCCGCCGCCGACGTCGAGCGACGCCCGGTCGGCGGCCGAGGTGCCCGACGACCAGCCCTCGGCGTCGCGCACGCTGAGTCGGTGCCGGGTCACGCCGGGAAAGAGCGTGTCCAGTCGCTCCCGGACCGCCTCGCCCCGGGCGGCGAGCACCGGCAACAGGCGCTCCGCCCCGGCCGTCTCGGCCGCTGCCTGGTCCGCCGCGTCGGTGGCCGCCTCGGTGGCCGCGCGCAACCGCTCACCGATCCGCAGCGCGAACGCGTTGAGGAACGACTCGTCCCACACCTTCGTCCGCCGCCCCGATCCGGGCCGACGCTCGGCCCGCCCGCGCAGCATGGCCGCGGTGGCCTGCACCAGCAGCGAGGTGTAGAGCAACTCCACCGCCACCAGGTCGGCCGGCCAGCCCAGCACTGTGGCGAAGCCCAGATCGTCGGACCAGACCGCCTCGCACCTGTTCGCCGCCGCCACCTCCTGCACCAGCAGTGCCTTCGCGCCCGCGTACGGGGTGTCGGTGCTCAGGCGTACCCCGCCGGGCACGTCGCCGCGCTCCGACCCGGCGGCCAGCAGCGCCTCGTCGATGCTGTGTCGGGCGATCAGCTCCTGCGCCTTACCGGTCAGCGCCTCCGCCTCGGCCGGGAAGGTCGTCGACTCGGCCTTGGCCAGCAGCGCCCGGACCCGATCCAGCATCGGCGACCCGCTGCGCGCCGGACCGGCCGACCGGGCGGTCGCCGCACCGCTCGACCCGGGTGGCGGGCGCAGCACCGCGATCGGCGGCAGGCTCTCCACGAGCGCGAGGACGTCCACGGCCGTACGGAGCGCGTCGACCCGATCCAGCGACTCTCGGGCGGACCAGCCGGCCAGCACGTTCTCGGCGTTCGCCCGCCCCTCGGTGGTGACCTCGCGGAGCTGCTCGTCGAACCAGGCCGGGACCGGATCCGGCTGCTCGCGCCGTTGGACGGCCATCGCGTCGCGGACCAGTCGCGCCGCGCGGGCGTCGAGTCGCCGCGCGGTGATCCGGTCCAGGTCGACGGGCTGCCAGCCGCGCGGCCAGAGCCGCGTCAGGCCGCGGACCAGGCGGCGCAGCAACGCCGCGTCCACCGCCGTGGTGCCGTCCGCCGCGCCGGTGCCGACGATCAGTTGGTCCAGCTGCCGTTCGGCCTGCCGTACGTCGGCGCCGCGCACCGCCGCGAGTGCGTTGGCGACGAGTTCGTCCGCGTCCGGCACGGGCACCTCCTTCTCGGGTTCCGCTGCCGGCGAGGCTTCCCGACCCGCCTCAGCTCCATGATCATGCCCCGCGAGGCCCCGAAGGCACGAAACGGGGATGTTGCCGCCGCCGCACCCGCCGGGCCGTGCTTGATCAACACGGGTTCCTTGAAAGCGCGGCATCCCGCCGGGCTGGACACCCCGATTTCACCGAACTCGTGTGGACCTTGGCGGGGCGCATCGCCACGCCGGCCTTGGTGGCGGTGATTCGTCAGGGTTAGGGGTATTTTTGCCTTGACTGGCGGATGCGAGGTGCGTGGTGGTCGGTTCGAGCCTGCCGGGTGGGCGCACCGCCGACGTGCCGGACGAGCGCTCCTCCGCGCTCGCCGGCGTCCTGATCGGCATCGCGATCATGGCCGCGGTGGACGAGATCGTCTTCCACCAACTGCTGGCCTGGCACCACTTCTACGACCTGTCGACCCCGTCGGTGGCGCTGCTCTCGGACGGGCTGCTGCACGCCGCCGAGGTGATCGCCCTGGTCGGTGGGTTCTTCTGGTTCGCCGACCTCCGCCGCCGACACGCCCTGTCGACAGGGCTCGCGTGGGGTGGCTTCCTGCTCGGCGCCGGCGGGTTCCAGCTCTTCGACGGGCTGATCGACCACAAGGTCCTTCGGCTGCACCAGATCCGCTACGGCGTACACCTCGTGCCGTACGACGTGGTGTGGAACGTGGCCGGCGCGGCACTGCTGCTGGCCGGCGCCCTGCTGATCTGGCGTGCCGGGTCGCGCGACAGCCCTCGATGACGGCGCCGCTGCCCGGTCCGCCCGCCTGGTCCGTGCCGCCGTTCGCGCACGGTGGGCCCGCGACGGACGGCTCGTCCTGGCTGCCGCTGTTGCCCGTCGCGCTGCTGGCCGGCGGCTACCTGCTGGCCGCCGCGCGCGACCGGAGGGGTTGGGGTCATCGGCGGACCGCCGCCTGGCTGGTCGGCTGTGCCCTGCTGGCGATCGCCGTCGGGCCGCTGGCCCAGGTCCCCGACGATCCGCGCGGGCATATGGCGCAGCACCTGCTGCTCGGCATGCTGGCCCCGCTGGGGCTGGTGCTCGCCGCCCCGGTGACGCTGCTGCTGCGGGTCGCGCCGCCGCCGGTACGCCGGGCGGTCGGGCGGCTGTTGCGCGCCCGCCCGCTGCGCCTGCTCGCGCACCCGGTGACCGCCGCGCTGCTCAGCACGGGTGGGCTGGCGCTGGTGCTGCTCACCCCGCTCTACGCGGCGGCCGAGCGGCAGCCCGTGCTGCACCACGCCCTGCACCTGCACTACCTGGCCGCCGGCTACCTCTTCGCCTGGTCCCTCGCCGGGCCGGACCCGGCGCCGCGCCGCCCGGGGCTGGCGGTACGGGTCGGCGCGCTCCTGGGCGCGGCGGCCGGCCACGCCGTGCTGGCCAAGTACCTGTACGCACAGGCCGGCACCCTCCCGCCCGGCCTCGACAACCCGGATCCGGAGGCGTTCCGCTCCGCCGCCCAGCTCATGTACTACGGCGGCGACCTGGCGGAACTCCTGCTCGCCACGGCCCTCTTCGCGAGGTGGTACAACCGCCGCCGCCCGGTGACCAGGAGGGTTGCGTCGACGGAGAGCGGTGCCGTGACGCACAGCTCCTGATCAGCGCGGCCGGGGTGCGGAGATGCCCGATCGAAGGGCGGTGGCGAGGTGCTGGAGGAACGTGCGGATGCTCTCCTCGCTGTGCCGGGTCTCGATCTCGTCGTTGAGCGGGACCTCGGAGCGCAGCGCCTCGTCCAGCGCGTCAAGCGTCGCGGTCCGGTCGCCCGGGTAGCGCCCGTCGACCACGCCACGGGCGACCCAGGCCACCACCGAGTCGTCGAGCACCTGCTCGAACTGGATCCCGTAGAGGATTCCGTTGATGTGGCCCTTCCACAGGTCAGTGGCCATGCTCGTCGACTCCCTAAGAAATGGCTGCCGTCCCGGCCGGGATCGGCTCTGCCGAGCGTGCCACCACTATCCCGGACGTGCAGACCCGTCAGGTCCGTCGCGGCCAGGTGGCGAGAATCTCCGCCGCCGGCAGGACGTCCCGCTCCGGGTCCGGGGCGGGGGCCGGTCGGGCGGTGGGCGTCCGGTCGAAGCGGGGCGCCGGGGCCGGTTGGATCTCGCCGCCGACCTCGACGAAGGTGCCCCGCGCGGCGTTGTGCGGGTGTGTGTGCGCCTCGCCGGGGGCGAGCACCGGCGCGACGCAGGCGTCCAGGTCGCTGAAGACCGCCGTCCACTCGTCCCGGGTCCGCTCGGCGAACCGCGCCGTGAAGCGCCGACGCAACACCTCCCAGCCGCTCGGGTCGTACTGCGCCGGCAGGTCCGGGTCGTCGGCCAGGTCGAGGCCGCTGAGGAGTACGGCGTAGAAGGCCGGTTCCATCGCGCCGACGGCCATGAATCCACCGTCGGCAGTGGCGTACGTGTCGTAGAACGGCGCTCCCCCGTCGAACATGTTGTGCCCGCGCGGCGCGGACCACAGGCCACTGCCGAGCAGCCCGTGCAGGAACGACGTGAGCAGCGCCGACCCGTCCACCATCGCCGCGTCGACCACCTGGCCGACGCCGGAGCGTTCCCGTTCCAGCAGCGCCGCCAACACACCGACGGCGAGCAGCATGCCGCCCCCGCCGAAGTCGGCGAGCAGGTTCGTCGGCGCGTAGGGGCGCTCGCCGGCCCGGCCCAGCGGCTCCAACGCCCCCGCCACCGCGATGTAGTCGATGTCGTGCCCGGCCCGCGACGCCAGCGGGCCGTCCTGGCCCCAGCCGGTCATCCGCGCGTACACCAGCCCGGGGTTGCGGGCCTGGCACACCTCCGGGCCGAAGCCGAGCCGCTCGGCGACCCCCGGCCGGTACGCCTCGACGAGCACGTCCGCCCGTTCGGCGAGGCGCAGCAGGTCGGCCACGCCGGCCGGGGACTTCAGGTCCAGCGCGGTCACCCGTCGGCCGCGCTGCAACGGCCCGCCGGTCGGCGCGGCCAACCGCCCCGCACCCGGGGCGCCCGGCCGGTCCACCCGCACCACGTCCGCGCCGAGGTCGGCGAGCACCATGCAGCCGAACGGCGCCGGCGCGAGGCTTGCCAACTCGACCACCCGCACCCCGGCGAGTGGCCCACCCCGCGTCGGCCCGCTGCGCGCTGATCCGGCAGGCTCGCCGCCGCTGCCAGGCCCGCCGTCACTGCCAGGCTCGTCGGCGGGCGACTCGGACGGAGCTGCGGGCCCCGTCACGCGACGCCCGCCGGTTCGCCGGAACGGGCGGCCAGCCGGTCGACCAGGTCGGTCGGGGGTGTGAACCGGTCGCCGTACCGGTCGGCCAGCTCGGCGGCCCGGGTCGCGAAGCCGGCGGGACCGCCCGCGTACTGCCGGACGTAGCGGATGACCCCGCCGGTCCAGGCGGGAAAGCCGATGCCGAAGATCGAGCCGATGTTGGCGTCGGTCTCGGTGCGCAGCACCCCCTCGTCGAGGCAGCGCAGCGCGTCCAGCGCCTCGGCGAAGAGCATCCGTTCCTGGAGGTCGGTGAACGGCACCGCCCGTCCGGCGTCGGTGACCAGGTCGGCGAGGCCGGTCCACAGCCGGCCCCGGGTGCCGTCGTCGTAGGAGTAGAAGCCGCCCCCGGCGGTACGCCCCGCCCGGTCGTACGCGTCGACGAGCTCGTCGACGAGCCGGTGCGCGGGCAGCGGCAGGTACTCCTCGGTGGCGGCCTCGAACTGGCGGCGGATCCGCTGGATCAGGGTGAGACTGACCTCGTCGGCCAGCGCCAGGGGCCCGGTCGGGTAGCCGGCCTGCAACGCGGCCTGCTCCACCGACGCGGCCGGTACGCCCTCGGCGACCATGCCGACCGCCTCGTCCAGGAACCGACCGATCACCCGGCTGGTGAAGAAACCCCGGCCGTCGTTGACCACGATGGGGGTCTTGCCGATCCGCCGACCCAGGTCGAACGCCCGCGCCAGGGTGGTGTCGCTGGTCCGCTCGCCGACCACGATCTCCAGCAGCGGCATCCGGTCCACCGGGGAGAAGAAGTGCATGCCGATGACGTCGGCCGGCCGGTCCACGCCCTCGGCCAGGCCGCTGATCGGCAGGGTGGAGGTGTTGGAGGCGAGCAGCGCACCCGGCGCCACCACCGGCAGCACCTCGGCGAAGACCGCCCTCTTCAACGCCGGGTCCTCGAAGACCGCCTCGATCACCGCGTCGCAGCCGGCGAGGGCGTCCACCTGGTCGGTGGTGGTGATGCGGCCCAGCACCGCTCGGGCGTCCGCCTCCGTCGCGCGGCCCCTGCGTACCGCGCGGGCCAGCAACCGTTCGGCGTGCTCCCGCGCCCGGCCGGCGGCCTCCGGCCTGACGTCCCTGACCACCACGTCCAACCCGGCGCTGGCGCAGGCGTACGCGATGCCCGCGCCCATCATGCCGGCACCGAGCACCGCCACCCGGCGCACCGGCGGGGCGTCCACGTCGGTCGGCCGGGCCGCGCCGCCGTTGACGGCCTTCAGGTCGAAGAAGAAGGCGCCGATCATGTTCTTGGCGACCTGCCCGGTGAGCAGGCCGATCAGGTGCCGGGTCTCCACTGTGAACGCGGTCGCCAGGTCGACCTGCGCCCCCTCGACGGCGGTCGCCAGGATCGCCTCGGGCGCGGGCAGCCGGGCACCCTTGAGCTGCTTGCGCAGGGTGGCCGGGAAGGCCGGCAACTGGGCGGCCAGCGAGCGGCTGGCCGGGGTGCCGCCGGGCATCCGGTAGTCCGGCCGGTCCCACGGCTGGCTCGGGTGCGGGTTGGCGGCGATCCAGGCGCGGGCCCGGTCCAGCAGCGCCGCCGGGGTGGCGGCCACCTCGTCGACAAGCCCCGCGGCCAGGGCGTCGGCGGGGCGCATCCGGCGACCGGTGAGCAGCACGGTGGTCAGTGCCGCGGCCAGGCCGAGCATTCGTACCGTCCGGGTGACACCGCCGGCCCCGGGCAGCAGGCCCAGGGTCACCTCGGGCAGCCCGAGCCGGCTGTCCGGCGCGTCCAGCGCGATCCGGTGGTGACAGGCGAGGGCGATCTCCAGGCCACCGCCGAGCGCCGAGCCGTTGATCGCGGCGACCACCGGTCGGCCCAGCGTCTCCAACCGGCGCAGGTCCCGCTTGATGGTGCCGAGCAACTCGGCCAGCTCGGGGGCGTCGGCTCGGGTCGCGCGGACCATCTCCGGCAGGTCCCCGCCCGCGAAGAAGGTGGACTTGGCGCTGGTCACGATCACGCCGACGAGATCGGGTTCCGCCTCCAACCGGTCGAGCGCGGCGCTCATGGACGCGGCGTACGCCCGGTTCATGGTGTTCGCGGACTGGTCGGGGTCGTCCAGGGTGAGCGTGACGATGCCGGCGGCGTCGCGGTCGTACCGGATGGTGTTTGTCATTGTCGTCCCCCGGGTCAGCAGCGCTCGAGAACCGTGGCGACGCCCATGCCGCCGCCGATGCAGAGGGTCACCACGGCGCGGCGCAGGTCGCGGCGCTCCAACTCGTCCAACGCCGTGCCGAGCAACATCGCCCCGGTCGCGCCGAGTGGGTGGCCGAGCGCGATCGCGCCGCCGTTGACGTTCACGCGGTCCGGGTCGAGGCCCAGGTCGCGGACGTACGTGAGGACCACCGCCGCGAACGCCTCGTTGATCTCGAACAGGTCGATGTCGTCGACTGTCAGCCCGGCGACGGCGAGCGCCTTGCGGGTGGCCGGGATCGGGCCGGTGAGCATCAGCGTCGGGTCGGCGCCGCTGACCGCCGCGCTGACGATCCGGGCGCGCGGGGTGAGGCCGAGGTCCCGGCCCACCGACTCCGAGCCGATCAGCACAAGTGCCGCGCCGTCCACGATGCCGGACGAGTTGCCGGCGTGGTGGACGTGCTCGATGGCCTCCAGCCAGTGGAACTTCTGCAACGCGACCGCGTCGAAACCGGCCGCCTCGCCAATCGTGGCGAACGACGGGGTGAGCCGGGCCAGCGCCTCCCGGGTGGTCTCCGGGCGCGGGTGCTCGTCGGCCGTGAGGATGTCCAGCCCGTTGCCGTCGCGTACCGGGACCACCGAGCGGGCGAAGTGCCCGCCGGCCCACGCCTTGGCGGCCCGCTCCTGCGACCGCAGCGCATAACCGTCCACGTCGTCGCGGGTGAACCCCTCCAGGGTGGCGATCAGGTCGGCGCTGACGCCCTGCGGCACGAACGACGTGGCAAGCGCGGTCTGCGGGTCGGTGGCCCAGGCCGCGCCGTCGGCGCCCATCGGCACCCGGGACATCGACTCCACCCCGCCGGCGAGCAGCAGGTGCTCCCAGCCGGAGCGGATCCGCGCGGCGGCCGAGTTGACCGCCTCCAGTCCGGAGGCGCAGAACCGGTTGAGCTGCACCCCGCCCACCTGGTCGGGCAGCCCGGCCAGCAGCGCGGCGGCGCGGGCCAGGTCGCCGCCCTGCTCGCCGACCGGGGTCACGATGCCGAGCAGCAGGTCCTCCAGCCGGCCCACGTCCAGGCCGGGGTTGCGCTCGCGCAGCGCGTCGATCAGGCCGACCACCAGCGAGATCGGCTTGACCCCGTGCAGCGCGCCGGTGTCCCGGCCGCGTCCGCGCGGGGTGCGGACCGCGTCGTAGACGTACGCCTCAGAGGGCACGGGCGATCAACTCCTTCATGATCTCGTTGGTGCCGCCGTAGATCTTCTGGACGCGGGCGTCGGCGTACATCTGGGCGATCGGATACTCCGTCGTGTAGCCGTAGCCGCCGAAGATCTGGAGACACCTGTCGACGACCTCGCACTGCCCGTCGGTGAGCCACGACTTCGCCATCGCCGCGGTCGCCACGTCCAGGTCGCCGCGCGTGTGCCGGACGATGCAGTCGTCCAGGAAGACCCGGCTGACCCGGGCGCGGGTGGCGCACTCGGCGAGCACCATCCGGGTGTTCTGGTGGCCCATCAGCGTCTTGCCGAAGGCGGTGCGCTGCTTGGCGTACGCGACTGTCAACTCGACGGCCCGTTCCATGGCCGCGACCGCGCCGACGCCGATGACCAGCCGTTCCTGCGGAAGCTGCTGCATGAGCTGGATGAAGCCCAACCCCTCGGCGTCGCCGAGCAGGTTGGCCGCCGGCACCCGCAACTCGTCGAAGAACAACTCGGCGGTGTCGTTGGCGTGCAGCCCGATCTTGGACAGTAGCCGGCCCCGACGGAAGCCCTCCGGATCGCCGCCGACCTCGCAGACCAGCAGCGAGACACCCGCCGCCCGCTGCTCGGGATCGGTCTTCGCGGCCACGATGATCAGGTCGGCCAGGCCGCCGTTTGTGATGAACGTCTTCGCGCCGGTGATCAGGTAGTCGTCCCCGTCGCGGACCGCCCGGGTACGCATCGCCTGGAGATCGGAGCCGCCGTCCGGCTCGGTCATCGCGATCGCGCCGACGAGTTCACCGCTGCACAGGCCGGGCAGCCACCGCCGCTTCTGCTCCTCGCTGCCGTACGCGACCAGGTAGCCGGTGACGATGCCACTGTGGACGGCCAACCCCAGGCTGCTCTCTCCGGTGTACGCCTGCTCGTGCAGCAGCACCGCCTCGTGGGTGAACCGGCCGCCTCCGCCGCCGTACTCCTCCGGAACGGACAGTCCCAGCAGCCCCAGCTCACCGGCGCGGCGGTAGTGCTCCCGGTCCGGATGCCCCTGCGCCAGCAGGCGGTCGGCGTGCGGCAGCACCTCCTTGGTGAAGAAGCTGCGGGCCAGGTCGGCGAGGTCGTCGTGCTCCGGCTCACGCCAGACTGAGGGAGAACCGTCGAGCGGGGGCGTCGGCATGTCCACCACCCTCGCGCCCTGTTGGCGGCATGTCAATAAGTCGTGGTCCGCAGCCGGTACAAGCGTCCGGGTCGCCCTTCCGGGTCGCCCTTCCGGGTCGCCCTTCCGGGTCGTCCGCGAAGGGCAGATGTCCGCAGCCCGCCAGTGCCACGGGCGACTAGCCGCGGGTCGACTCACGTCGTCCGGAGGCCGCCAACCGCTCGGCGAGTGCGACGACACGGTCGCGGAGTTCGTCGGGGCGTTCGATGACGAACGGCAGGTCGAGTGTGGCGAGCACACCGGGTAACCAGTCGAGACTCTCCGCCCGGATCTCCACGTCCTGCCAGCCTTCGTCCGCACCCTCTCGCACCTCGGCGATGCTGGCCGGTAGCCGCCTGCGGATCTGCTCACGTGTTCCTTGTATCCGCAGCGACACCGCATGCTGGTACGGCGCCTGTGCCATGGAGGCGAGGAGCTGCCCCGCGGGATCGTTCCCGGCGGGCGGCTCGAACGAGCCGGGCAGCGTTCTCGCGTCCGCGATGCGGTCGAGCCGGAGGGTCCGATCCGCACCGATATCCGGATCGACTCCGGTGACATACCACCGGCCCGTGTGGTTGACCAGCCCGAACGGATGCAGCGTGCGGACGCTACGCCTGCCGTTGCGCGAGGTGCACTGGAGTGAGATCGGCCGGTGCTGGCGGACCGCCTCGGCGACCGTGAGCAGTACGTCCGTCCGCGGCGCAGGTAAGTCGCCGGGTTCGGTGGTGAAGGCGAGGGACTGGAGTACGGCGTCCAGCCGGTCCGCGATCCGCGACGGCAGGACGCGCCGGATTTTCGCGGCGGCGGTCTCGCCCGCCGTACCGGTAGCGGTCGCCAGTCCGGCACGGCGGCCGGCAACCAGGCCGAGGAGGACGGCCACGGCTTCGTCGTCGCTGAACATCAGCGGCGGCAGGCGATAGCCGGCGGCGAGCCGATACCCGCCGTAGCGACCGCGCACCGACTCCACCGGCACGTCGAGGTCGACCAGGTGACTCACGTAGCGCCGCACCGTGCGCGGTTCGACACCGAGGCGCTCGGCAAGCTCGGCCATCGTCCGGACGCCGCCGGACTGTAGGAGCCCCAGCAGTGCGAGCACCTGGGCTGTCGGCCGTGCCACGGTCTGAACCTACCTCGAATACTGGACCAGATCTGTCCAGTATTCGGGTTAGCGTGCTGACGACAGACCGGCACCAACCGCACTGAGCAGGGAGAAGACATGGATTTCGTATCGATCCGCATCATCACCGGCGACATCAACCGCCTGGTCGGCTTCTACGAGAAGATCACGGGCGTGCAGGCGGCCTGGGGCAACGAGGACTTCGCCGAGTTGCGTACCGCCCACGGCACGCTGGCGATCGGCAGTACCCGCACCGTCCCGCTGTTCGCGCCAGGGTCGGCCCGCCCGGCCGACAACCACACCGTGATCATCGAGTTCCTCGTGGCAGACGTGGACGCGCTCTACGAGAAGCTGCAACTCGTGGTGGAGGACTTCGTGAACGAGCCCATGACCATGCCCTGGGGTAACCGAGCCCTGCTCTTCCGTGACCCCGACGGCAACCTGGTCAACTTCTTCACCCCGGTGACCCCCGACGCGATCGCGAAGTTCGGCCGCTGACCAGGTTGACGCAGCCATGGCTCAGCAACCAGCGAGATGTCCAACCTGCGGCACCTCTTGATCAAGTGATGAAAAGTAGGACTCGCGGCTGCCCTTTACCTACTTCTCATCGCTTGATCAAGGTGAGGGGGGCGGCTGCCGCTAGGGTCGGGCAGATGAGTGTCGAGACGGCTCCGCGCCGCCGCCGGCTGGAGCCGGACGCCCGGCGCGGCCAGATCCTGGCCTGCGCGGTCCGGCTGTTCGGCGAGCGCCCGTACGCGGACGTGTCGACCACCGACGTCGCCCGCGAGGCGGGTGTCGCTCGCGGTCTGGTCAACCACTACTTCGGTGCGAAGAAGGACCTGTACCTGGAGGTCGTCCGGGTCATGGTGACAATCCCGGAGGTCGCCCTCGAACGGTTGCCCAAGGGCGACCTGCGCACCCGGGTCGACGCCAGCGTCTCCTGGTTCCTCGACGTGGTGTCCCGGCACAGCACCTCCTGGCTGGCCGCCGTCACCGCCCGGGGGATGGGCGGCGACGCGGACGTGGAACGGGTGCTCGCCGAAGCCGAGGAGGTCGCCGCGGACCGCATGCTCGTCGCCGTCGGCCTGGCCGGCGAGGCCGAGCACCGGGAGGAGTTGCGTGCCATGGTCCGCGCGTACGGCGGGCTGGCCACGTCGACCGCCCGGGAGTGGCTCCAGCGCGGCGCGTTGACACGTGCCCAGGTGCACCTGCTGCTCGCCACCACCCTGCTGACAATCGTCGAACAGGTCATCCCGCAGGCCATCGCCGCCCCGACCCGGCCAGCGCCGCCCGCTTGAGCTGCCCGATCCCGCTCCGGGGTGGGATGGTCGCGCCGCCGCGACGCCGGCTCCACCGGCAGCTGTCAGTGCTCTTCGCAGCCCATGACCGCCGATGTCAGCCCCACGAGACGGGGGAACCCGGGACCGCGTATCCGGCTTGTGGGTGACGCGGAGCACGGGAGAACAGCGGTCATGCAATAGGTATCGGCGTTACGGTTATTTCAGTGGTCGGGAGGTGCCGCGACCCCTACGCCGAGGAGGACTTATGACCACGTCTGCCCTATCTTATGAGGTTCTCGTCTTGGACGGCCCGGTACGGGCGGGGGACCAGCGCATGCCGGACGGGTCGCGGATCCACTGGAACCCGATCTCGTCCACCTTGATCTTCGGAGCCGAGGAGGCGCTCCTGGTGGACCCGCCGTTCACCCACGAGCAGATCGCGAAGGTGGGCGACTGGATCGCACAGTCGGGCAGGCGGCTGACCCACATCTACGCCACCCACGGTCACGGCGACCACTGGTTCGGCACCGGTGAGCTGCTCAAGCGCTTCCCCGACGCCGTCAGCTACGCCACACCCGGGACCATCGAGGTCATGCACCAGCAGGCCACCGTCGGGCGGAGCGAGTTGTTCGACAAGGTCTTCCCCGGCCTGATCCCGGAAACGCCTGTCGTCGCCGTGCCAGTGCCGGCCGAGGGGTTCCTGCTGGAGGGCAATCTCGTCCAGCCGGTCGAGACCGGGCACACCGACACCGACCAGACCACAGTTCTGCATGTGCCGTCGATCGGTCTCGTGGTGGCCGGTGACGTCGTCTACAACGGCGTCCACCAGTACCTCCTGGAGACCGTCGATGGCGGCCTACGGGAATGGCTGAAAGCTCTCGATCGCGTCGAGGCGCTCGCACCCCGTGCGGTCGTCGCCGGCCACAAGAACCGGGACCGGCCCGACGATCCTGCAAGCATCGACGAGACCCGGCAGTACCTGCTCAACGTGGAGCGGCTGTTGGCCGAGAAGTCGATAGCCCGAGAGTTCTTCGACGAACTGACGAGCCTCTACCCGGACTGGGTCAACCCGGGACCGGCGTGGTACGGGGCGCTCGGCCTGATCGGTAAGTGATCTGATCATGCCCTCGGCACCGCACCCCACGCCGTGGCCCGCCACCGTGAGATACGACCTGGACCAGGCTCCCGGCGGCCTCGGGCTGGTCCAGGATCTGCTCAACACGATCTCGGCCGGGGCGCCACGGCAGCCGGATCTCCTCGACGAGTTGCCCAGCGCCACGGCGTGGGCGCACGCTGCCGCCGCCCGGTGGTCGGCGGCCACCGGGCGGCCGGCGCCCGACGTCGCCCTCGACGCGGCGGGACTCCGGGCGCTACGGATCTTTCGCGACGACCTGCGGGACGAGATCCACTCCCGGGTCCACGTTGCAGCGGAAGCGGGACAGCCCGCCGCCGAGGATCCGCCCCCGACCGGGCTGCGTTCCGCCGGTGCCACGCTGCGACTCGACCGGAACGGGTCCGTCCAGCTCGACCCCGCCGGGGTCGGGGCGGAGCTGCTGATCTCGCTCGTGCTCGCGACGCTGTTCGAGGCGCAACTCGCCGACACCGTGCGTCGGATCAAGACCTGCCGCAATCCGCGCTGCCAGGTGGCGTTCTACGACAGGTCCCGGAACAACAGCGGCGTCTGGCACTCCGTCCGCGTCTGCGGGTACCCGAGCAACCTGCGCGCCCACCGCGCACGCCTGCGGCAGGCGGACTGACCTGCTCGCGCCGGGCTGGCGACGCGCCAGTCGACGCCGCCGGCGATCAGGCGGCGCGGCGTCCGCCGGCCCGCCCACCGCGGTCGGCACGCGCCGCCGCGGCCGGGAGGTCGGCACGCGCCGCCGCGGCGGCATGATCAGCTCGCGCCGCCGGAGCCGCGAATCGGTCGGCGGCCTGCGCCGGGTACGACTCGGTGCGGACCACCCGCAGCGGCCGGTCCACCTCGTCGGTGCCGAACCGCCAGCGTGACGGCGCTGGCTGCCGCTGCGGCGAAGGTCCACCGGGGCGCAGGCCGGGCCGGGACAGCAGCACGGTGATCAGGTAGCCGACCACCAGGAACCCGTGACTGACCAGCCGCTCCCCGCCCACCGATCCGGTGGCCAGGTCGTTTACCGAGAGCAGCAGCAACGTGCCGACGAACGCGCTGAGCATCGGCAGCAGCCCGGCCGGAGGGCTACGGCGGACCGCCACGAAGAGGAAGCCGGCACCCACCGCCACGTTCCACGCGGCCGACTCGTGCCACAGGTGCTGGCCGGACGGGTGCAGGTGATCGGCGGTCGCGCCCCGGCCCACCTGGGCCAGGCCGAGCACCAGTTGCACCGCGCCGAGCAGCCCGAGCGCCGCGCGGAGCCCGGCGACCAGCGTGCCGCGCCCGAACGCCGCGCGTAGCCCGGCGACTGACCCAGCGCGCCCGAGCGCCGCGCGCAGCCCGGCGACCGACCCAGCGCGCCCGAGCGCCGCGCGCAGCCCGGCGACCGACCCGCCGCGCGCGACCGAACCAGCGCGCCGCCACCACGGCCGACGGGCCGGTTCCGCCGCGACGGCGGCCAGGATCGCCGCGGTCCGGTCGGGCACATCAGCCACCAATCGGGTACGAACCCGACGTGTCACCGCCGCCGCCGCCGTGAACCAGGCCCGGCACTCGGCACACCCGTCGAGGTGTCCCTGCACCGCCGCCAGCTCGGCGGCGGTCTCCTCCCCGTCCAGCTGCGCGGACAGGACCTCCCGCCACTGCTCACACCCCATGTACCGGTAGTCGCTCCGAGAGCCGCTCCGGTTCCCGGCGACCCGGTCGGGTTGTGGAATACTCGCCGGATCATGACGCGCTACGGCCTGCTGATCCTGCCCGCCACCAACCGGGTGTACGCCCGCTCCGCCGTCGACCTGACCCGGGCCGAGCTGGAGATCTTCGGCCGCTCGGCGCTCGACGGCCAGATCGGCGAGCTGGACACCGAGGTCGTCGGAGGGGCGTCCTACGTCACCTTCACCGGGGACGGGCTGACCGAGCGGGACCTGGCCGTCCTGGGCAATCTCTCCGCCGGGTACGCGCTGTTCGAGATCGTCGGTGAGCTGCTGCGGCCGATCGAGTGGAGCCGACTGGACCGCTACGACGACGACCTGCTCACCATCCAGAAGTACCCGGGCAAGACCAACGAGCAGTTCACCAAGCTGCTGCTCAACGTCACGCTGCTCGCCTCGGACTGGGCCGGCGAGCTGACCAGTCGGCGGTTCCGGGTGCTCGACCCGCTCTGCGGCCGGGGTACGACCCTCAACCAGGCCCTGATGTACGGGTTCGACGCCGCCGGCATCGAGCGCGACCAGAAGGACGTCGAGGCGTACCGGGCGTTCATCACCACCTGGCTGAAGCAGAAGCGGGTCAAGCACCGGGTGCTGGAGTCGGGGCCGGTGCGGCGCGAACGCAAGGTGGTCGGCCGGCGGGTGCGGATCGAGTTGGCGCCGACCCGTGAGGAGCACAAGTCCGGCCAGACCCAACTGCTGGATGTGGTCAACGCCGACACGGCCCGCTCGGCGGAGTTCTTCCGCCCGGAGACCGTCGACCTGGTCGTCGCCGACGCGCCGTACGGCGTGCAGCACGGCAGTCGTACCGCCGACAAGGGCCTGACTCGCGACCCGCTGGCGTTGCTCGCGGACGCCGCGCCGGTCTGGGCGCGGCTGCTGCGCCCCGGCGGTGCACTCGGTATCTCGTGGAACACCCACGTCGCCAGCCGCGAGGACGCGGCGGCGGCGTTGGCCGACGCCGGCCTGACCGTGGTCGACGAGGAGCCCTACCGCGCGCTGCGGCACCGGGTCGACCAGTCGATCATGCGCGACGTGCTGGTGGCCCGCCGCCCGGCCTGACCCGGCCCACCGCCCGGCCTGAGCCAGGCCCACCGCCCGCGCCACGCGCCACCCATCCGGGTCGCGCATGGTCTCTCTCGTATGTCCTTTGCTCTGCACCCGCGGAGGCGCCAGCTACGGACCGTGTCTGTCGCCTCCGCGGGTGCAGAGCAAAGGGCGGGCAGCCGGCCTTGACCTCGCGGACCCAGCGAGAGTCTGTGCCGCATTTCACCTGTTCAGTGGGCGGGTGTGAAAACCACGTCAAGAAAAGGTTCGGCCCCGTCATGGTCGCGTTATGACCCCTGCCGTCCGGCGGGTGGTGGGGCTTTGATTGCCCGGCGCGACCGGAAGGCGGTCGCGACGAACCTTTCCGGCTGAGGAGTCAGCGTGTCTGACGTGGTGTTCGTGGTCCTGACGGTGGTGCTGTTCGCAGTGCTCGCCCTTGTGGTCCGGGCGGTGGAGAAGCTGTGAACGCGGTAAACGCCGTCGGTCTGGTGCTCGCGATCGGCCTGGGCGCGTTCCTGGTGTTCGCCCTGCTGTTTCCGGAGCGCTTCTGATGACCATGACAACAGCGGGCGTCATCTTCATCGTGACGCTGGTGGCGGCCCTCGTCGCCGTCTACAAGCCGTTCGGCGACTACATGTTCCGGGCGGTCGCCGGCACGAAGCAGTCCCGGGTCGAGCGGGGAGTCTTCCGGCTGGTCGGGGTCAACCCGGCCGCCGAGCAGACCTGGGGCGTGTACGCCCGCAGCGTGCTGGCGTTCTCCGCGGTCTCGATCCTGTTCCTGTACCTCTTCCAGCGGGTGCAGAACCACCTGTGGCTGTCGTTGGGCTTCGACCCGGTGGTGCCGCACGGCGCGTGGAACACCGCCGTCTCGTTCGTGACGAACACCAACTGGCAGTCGTACTCGGGTGAGTCGACGATGGGCCACCTGGTGCAGATGGCCGGCCTGGCCGTGCAGAACTTCGTCTCGGCGGCGGTCGGCATCGCGGTGGCGGTGGCCCTGGTACGCGGCTTCGCCCGGAGCCGGACCGGGCAGCTCGGCAACTTCTGGGTCGACCTGACCCGGATCGTGCTGCGGATCCTGCTGCCGATCGCCGTGCTCGGCGCCATCGCGCTGATGATCGGCGGCGTGGTGCAGAACCTTTCCGGTGGCACCGACGTGAGCACACTGACCGGCGGCACCCAGACCATCACCGGTGGTCCGGTCGCCAGCCAGGAAGTGATCAAGGAGCTGGGCACCAACGGTGGCGGCTTCTACAACGTCAACAGCGCGCACCCGTTCGAGAACCCCACCACCTGGACGAACTGGCTGGAGATCTTCCTGATCTTCCTAATTCCGTTCAGTCTTCCCCGGGTCTTCGGCCGGATGGTCGGGCAGAACCGGCAGGGCTACGCCATCGCCGCGGTGATGGGCATCCTCGCGTTCGCGAGCGTCGCCATCACCAACATCTTCGAGTTGGCCGGCCACG
The DNA here is from genome assembly GCF_043197345.1 of Micromonospora sp. NPDC049175. Lineage (NCBI taxonomy): Bacteria > Bacillati > Actinomycetota > Actinomycetes > Micromonosporales > Micromonosporaceae > Micromonospora > Micromonospora sp. NPDC049175. The sequence goes on from NZ_JBICSY010000002.1 coordinate 819,970, forward strand.
GCACGGTGCCGCAGGCGGTCGGCGCGGCGATGGAGGGCAAGGAGGTGCGGTTCGACGTGTCGAACTCGGCCACCTTCGCCGCCGCCACCACGCTCACCTCGACCGGTGCGGTGAACTCGTTCCACGACTCGTTCACCTCGCTCGGCGGCATGATGACGATGGTCAACATGATGCTCGGCGAGGTCGCGCCGGGTGGCACCGGTTCGGGTCTCTACGGCCTGCTCATCCTCGCGGTGATCACGGTCTTCGTGGCCGGCCTGATGGTCGGTCGCACCCCCGAGTACCTGGGCAAGAAGATCGGGTCACGCGAGATCAAGTTCGCCTCGCTCTACTTCCTGATCACGCCGGTCCTGGTGCTCGTCGGCACGGCCGCGGCGTTCGCCACCGGCAACAACTCCACGGCGCTCAACGTCGGCCCGCACGGCCTCTCCGAGGTGCTGTACGCGTTCACCTCCGCCAGCAACAACAACGGCTCGGCCTTCGGCGGCATCACGGTCAACACCACCTGGTGGGACACCGCGCTCGGGTTGTGCATGCTGCTGGGCCGGTTCCTGCCGCTCATCTTCGTGCTCGCGTTGGCCGGCTCGCTGGCCCGCCAGGCACCCACCCCCGCGTCCGAGGGCACCCTGCCGACCCACCGACCGCTGTTCATCGGCATGGTCGTCGGCGTCACGGTGGTCCTCGTCGCGCTGACCTTCCTGCCCGCGCTCGCGCTCGGCCCGCTGGCAGAGGGGCTCTGACCATCATGAGGAACGAGGACATGTCCGTCACGTCCGCCCCCACAGAGCAACTCCCCGGCACACCCGCCACCCAGGGCAACCGGATCGGCGGGGGACTGCTCGACCCCCAGCAGCTCATCAGGTCCCTGCCGGACGCGGTACGCAAACTCAACCCCAGCACGCTGTGGCGCAACCCGGTGATGCTGATCGTCGAGGTCGGCGCGGCCTTCACCACGGTCCTGGCGGTGCTCGACCCGTCGGTGTTCGCCTGGGCCATCACCGTCTGGCTCTGGCTGACGGTGGTCTTCGCCAACCTGGCCGAGGCGGTCGCCGAGGGCCGGGGCAAGGCCCAGGCCGCGACGCTGCGCCAGGCGAAGAAGGACACCATCGCCACCCGGCTGGTCGACTGGAAGCCGGGCGCGCGGGCCAACACCTACCGCGACGAGGCGGTGCCCGCGCCGGAGCTGCGCCAGGGCGACGTCGTGCTCGTCGAGGCGGGCGGCATCATCCCGGGCGACGGCGACATCGTCGAGGGCATCGCCAGCGTCGACGAGTCGGCGATCACCGGCGAGTCGGCCCCGGTCATCCGGGAGTCCGGCGGCGACCGCAGCGCGGTCACCGGTGGCACGAAGGTGCTCTCCGACCGGATCATCGTGAAGATCACCCAGAAGCCCGGCGAGAGCTTCATCGACCGGATGATCGCCCTGGTCGAGGGCGCCAACCGGCAGAAGACGCCGAACGAGATCGCGCTGAACATCCTGCTCGCCGCGCTCACCGTCATCTTCCTGCTGGCCGTGGTCACGCTCCAACCGCTTGCCATCTTCTCCAAGGCCTACCAGGCGGCCGCACCGGACAGCGGCGCGATCACCAGCTCCGGCGTCACCGGGGTGGTGCTGATCTCGCTGCTGGTCTGCCTGATCCCCACCACCATCGGCGCGCTGCTCTCCGCCATCGGCATCGCCGGCATGGACCGGCTGGTGCAGCGCAACGTCCTGGCCATGAGCGGTCGGGCCGTCGAGGCGGCCGGCGACGTCAACACCCTGCTGCTCGACAAGACGGGCACCATCACGCTGGGCAACCGGCAGGCTGCCGAGTTCGTCCCGGTCGAGGGGGTCGACCCCGCCCGTCTGGCCGACGCCGCGCAACTGTCCAGCCTGGCCGACGAGACCCCGGAGGGGCGCTCGGTGGTGGTCCTGGCGAAGAACGAGTTCGGGCTACGCGAGCGGGAGCCCGGCGTGATGCCGCACGCCACGTTCGTACCGTTCACCGCGCAGACCCGGATGAGCGGCGTCGACCTGACCCCGGACGGCAGCGTGGACGGCGGCGCGGTGGGCGCGGCCCGCCGGGTCCGCAAGGGCGCCGCCGCCGCGGTGATGACGTGGGTACGGGAGAACGGCGGCCACCCGACCGAGCAGGTCGGCGAGATCGTGGACGCGATAAGCGGCACCGGCGGCACCCCGCTCGTGGTCGCCGAGCACGTCGACGGTGAACCCGCCCGTGCCCTGGGCGTCATCCACCTCAAGGACGTGGTCAAGTCCGGCATGCGGGAGCGGTTCGACGAGATGCGCCGGATGGGCATCCGGACCGTGATGATCACCGGCGACAACCCGCGCACCGCGAAGGCGATCGCCGACGAGGCCGGGGTGGACGACTTCCTGGCCGAGGCGACGCCTGAGGACAAGCTCGCGCTGATCAGGCGGGAGCAGGAGGGGGGTCGGCTGGTCGCGATGACAGGCGACGGCACCAACGACGCGCCGGCCCTCGCCCAGGCCGACGTCGGGGTGGCCATGAACACCGGTACGTCGGCCGCCAAGGAGGCCGGCAACATGGTCGACCTCGACTCCGACCCGACCAAACTGATCGAGATCGTGGAGATCGGCAAGCAGTTGCTGATCACCCGGGGCGCGCTGACCACGTTCAGCATCGCCAACGACATCGCGAAGTACTTCGCGATCATCCCGGCCATGTTCGCCGGCCTCTACCCGAGCCTGGACGCGCTGAACATCATGCGGCTGTCCAGCCCGGAGTCGGCGATCCTGTCCGCCGTCATCTTCAACGCCCTGGTGATCATCGCGCTGATCCCGCTCGCCCTGCGGGGCGTGCGGTACCGGCCGGCCGCCGCGTCGAAGCTGCTCGGCCGCAACCTGCTGGTCTACGGACTGGGCGGCATCATCGTGCCGTTCATCGGGATCAAGCTCATCGACCTGCTCATCCAGTTCATCCCGGGGATTTCGTGATGCGTCTACCCACCTGGATCGCCCAACACCTCGCCGCGCTGCGCGCCGTGCTCGTCTTCACCGTGCTGCTCGGCCTGGTCTACCCGCTGGCGCTGGTCGCGCTCGGTCAGCTACCCGGCCTCCACCACAGGGCCGACGGCTCGCTGATCACCGCGGGCGGGAACACCGTCGGCAGCGCGCTGATCGGCCAGTCCTTCACCGACGCGGACGGCAACCCCGTCGTCCGCTACTTCCAGTCCCGCCCCTCGGCGGCCGGCGACGGCTACGACCCGACGTCCACGTCGGCCAGCAACCTGGGCCCGGAGAGCGTCGTCGACACCATCGCCACCGACCCGGAGGAGTCCAGCGAGAGCCTGCTGACTCAGGTCTGCGGGCGCAGCAAGGCTGTCGGCGAGCTGAACGGCGTCGACGGCCGACGCCCGTACTGCACCGACGACGGGGTGGGCGCCGTGCTGGCGGTCTTCCGCGCCGACGGTCTGACCGGCCGGGTCACCCGGGTGGTGAGCGTCAACCAGGCCGCCCCGGCCACGCCGTTCGTCACCTCATACCAGGGGGTCGCCGTGGAGCCGGCCCAGCCCGGCGAGGACTACGTGGCCCTCGGTGGGGTGGTCACCCCGATCCGTGGCGACGCGCCCGCCGACCCGGCGGTGCCCGCCGACGCGGTCACCGCCAGCGCCAGCGGCCTCGACCCGCAGATCAGCCCGGCGTACGCCGAGTTGCAGGTGAACCGGGTCGCGCGCGAGCGCGGCGCGGACCCGGCGGCGGTCCGCGAGCTGGTCGAGGAGCACACCGGCGGGCGGGGGCTCGGGTTCATGGGTGAGCCCGGCGTCAACGTGCTGGAGCTCAACCTCGCCCTCGACAAGCGGTTCGCCGCGCGCTGAGCACACACCGCGGGCGGGGCCGTGCCGACCGGGCGCGGCCCCGCCCGCCGATCTGACCAGGGAGGATGGGTCCCGTGCCACGCGGAGAACTGCGCATCTATCTCGGGGCCGCCCCCGGCGTCGGCAAGACGTACGCCATGTTGGAGGAGGCCCAGCGGCGGGCCGCGCGCGGCACCGACGTGGTGATCGGCTTCGTGGAGACCCACGGCCGCCAGCAGACGGCCGCGATGCTCGGCGACCTGGAACAGGTGCCCCGACGCACGATGGACTACCGGGGCGCCGAGTTCACCGAGATGGACCTGGACGCGGTGCTGGCCCGTCGGCCCGAGATCGCGATCATCGACGAGTTGGCGCACACGAACGTGCCAGGTTCCCGGCACGACAAGCGCTGGCAGGACGTCCAGGAGCTGCTCGACGCGGGGATCGACGTGCTGTCCACGGTCAACGTGCAGCACCTGGAGTCGGTGAACGACGTCGTCGCCCAGATCACCGGCACCACCCAGCGGGAGACCGTGCCGGACGAGATCGTCCGCGCCGCCGAGCAGGTCGAGCTCGTCGACATGACCCCGGAGGCGCTGCGGCGGCGGATGGCGCACGGCAACATCTACCGACCCGACAAGATCGACGCCGCGCTGGGCAACTACTTCCGGGTCGGCAACCTCACCGCGCTGCGCGAACTGGCGCTGCTCTGGCTTGCCGACAAGGTCGACGAGCAGCTCGACCGCTACCGCAGCCAGCAGGGCATCGCCGCCACCTGGGAGGCCCGGGAACGGGTCGTGGTGGCGCTGACCGGTGGCCCGGAGGGCGAGACGCTGATCCGTCGGGCCGCCCGGGTCGCGGCCCGCAGCAAGGGCGCCGACCTGCTCGCCGTGCACGTGGCCCGCAGCGACGGCCTGGCCGGCGCGGACCCGGCCCAACTGGCCCGCCAACGAGTCCTCGTGGAGAGCCTGGGCGGCACGTACCACCAGGTGCTCGGCACCGACGTGCCGGCCGCGCTGCTGGACTTCGCCCAGGGCGTGAACGCCACCCAGTTGGTGCTCGGCGCCAGCCGGCGGGGTCGCCTCGCGCAGATCTTCGCCCGGGGCGTCGGGGTCACCACCACCGCGCTCTCCGGCTCGATCGACGTGCACCTGGTCACCCACCGGCAGGCCGGTAAGGGTCGTCGGGCGGCAGCCGTGCCGGCGGCGTTGTCCCGGCGTCGCCGACTGCTCGGCTTCGGCCTGTCCGCGCTGGGCATGCCGCTGCTCACAGTGCTGCTCAAGGCGCTGCCCGACCTGACGCTCACCAACGACATCCTGCTGTTCCTCGCCGGGGTCGTCGGGGTCGCGCTCGTCGGCGGGGTGTGGCCCGCCCTGGTCGCCGCGCTCGGCGGGTCGCTGCTGCTCAACTGGTTCTTCACCCCGCCGTACCGGACGCTCACCATCGCCGAGGCGGACAACCTGCTCGCGCTCGCCGTCTTCGTCGGCGTGGCGCTGGCGGTGAGCTGGATCGTGGACGTGGCCGCCCGGCGCACTCGGGAGGCCGCGCGGGCCGCCGCCGACGCGCAGACCCTCGCCGCCGTCGCCGGTGGCGTGCTGCGCGGCGAACGCCCCCTGCCGGCCCTGCTGGACCAGCTCCGGGAGACCTTCGGGCTGCGCGCGGTGAGCGTGCTGGAGCTGGCCGAGGAGGCCAGCGGTCGCCCGGAGCGGGCCCGCGAGGAGCACGCCTGGTGCGTCGTGGCGAGCGTCGGCGAGCAGCCGGCCTGCACGCCCGACGGCGGCGAGACGGCGGTACCCGTCGACGAGCGGATCACCGTCGTGCTCAGCGGCCGACGGCTGGAGGCCGCCGACCGGCGCATCGTGGAGGCGTTCGCCGCCCAGGCCGCCGTCGCGCTGCGCCAGGAACGGCTCGCCGAGGAGGCCGCCACCGCCCGGCCGCTGGCCGCCGCGGACCGGATGCGCACCGCGCTGCTCGCCGCGGTCAGCCACGACCTGCGTACGCCGCTGGCGTCGGCGAAGGCGGCGGTGACAAGCCTGCGCAGCCACGACATCGAGTTCGACGAGTCCGACCGGGAGGAGTTGCTGGAGACCGCCGAGGAGTCGCTGGACCGGCTCGCCCGGCTGGTCGGCAACCTGCTGGACATGAGCCGACTCCAGGCCGGCGTCCTCGGCATCACGGCCACCGCGATCGGCCTGGAGGACGCCGTACCCCTGGCGTTGGACGAACTGGGCCCGGCGGCCGCGACCGTCGGCACGGACATCCCGGCCGACCTGCCGGCCGCCACCGCCGACCCCGGCCTGCTGGAACGGGTGCTGGTCAACATCGTCGCCAACGCGCTGCGCTACAGCCCGCCCGGCCAGCCGCCCACCATCACCGCGAGCGCGCACGCCGGCCAGGTCGAGCTGCGGGTGATCGACCGGGGGCCGGGCATCCCCGAGGACCAGTGGGAGCACGTCTTCCTGCCGTTCCAACGCCTCGGTGACCGGGACAACCAGACAGGCGTCGGCCTCGGGCTCGCCCTGTCCCGGGGGTTGGCCGAGGCGATGGGTGGCAGCATCACCCCGGAGACCACCCCCGGCGGTGGGCTCACCATGGTGCTGCGGCTACCCGCCGCGCCCACCAGCTCGGAGGGGTCGCAGGAATGACGCGCATCCTGGTCGTCGACGACGAACCGCAGATCCTGCGCGCCCTGCGGATCAACCTGCGCGCCCGCCGCTACGACGTGGACGTCGCCGACACCGGGGCCGCCGCGTTGAAGGCCGCCGCCAGCCACCCGCCCGACCTGGTGGTGCTGGATCTCGGCCTGCCCGACATCGACGGGGTGGAGGTGATCCGCGGCCTGCGCGGCTGGACAAGCGTGCCGATCATCGTGCTCTCCGGTCGGGCCGGCAGTGCGGACAAGGTCGCCGCCCTCGACGCCGGCGCGGACGACTACGTCACCAAACCGTTCGGGGTGGAGGAGCTGCTGGCCCGCATCCGCGCCGTCACCCGCCGCCTCGGCGGCCCCAGCGAGGCGGTGCCGGCGCTGCGGATCGGCCAGCACACCGTCGACCTGGCCGACCACCGCGTACGGCACGACGACGGCTCCGAGGTCAAGCTGACCCCCATCCAGTGGAGCGTGCTGGAGAAGCTGCTGCGCCACCCCGGCAAGCTGGTCAGCCAACGTCAGCTCCTCCAGGACGTGTGGGGGCCGGAATACCTGAACGAGACCAACTACCTACGGCAGTACCTGGCCCAGCTGCGGCGCAAGCTGGAGGACGACCCGGCCCGCCCCCGGCACCTCGTCACCGAGCCGGGCATGGGCTACCGCTACCGCCCCTGAACCGTTGACACCAGCTTGCAGACATTGAAGAATTTCGGTCTGCAGCGGCAGCGGCGTGCTTCTGTAACCGTCCCCTCCACCGGTTACCCCTCGGGAGCCCGCCGTGTCCCTGCCCCTGTCCCGTCGTCGGCTGCTGACCGCCGGCGGCGCCGGCCTCGTCCTGGCCGGTCTCACCGACCCGTTTCGCGCCGGACCCGCCCGCGCCGCCGTCACCACCGCCGACCTGGTCGTCTACGGCGCCACCTCCGGCGGGCTGGCCGCCGCGATCACCATGCGCCGGCTCGGTCGCAGCGCCGTGGTGGTGGAGCCCACCGGCCACGTCGGCGGCCTGAGCACCGCCGGGCTGGGCGCCACCGACACCGGCGTCCAGGCGTCCATCGGCGGGCTCGCCGCCGAGTTCTACCGCCGGGTGTACGTGAAGTACCACGGCGGAACCCTCACCTCGACGTCGCCGCTGCGGATGACCTTCGAACCGCACGTCGCCGTCGCCGTCTTCGCCGACCTGCTGGCCGAGGCGGGCGTGCCGGTGATCACCAACGCCCGGCTCGCCGGCGTCGGTCGCAGCGGCGACCGGATCACCGAGCTGCGGACCGAGGACGGCGCGATCTACCGGGGCGGGATGTTCGTCGACGCCACCTACGAGGGTGACCTGCTGGCCACGGCCGGGGTGGGGTTCACCGTCGGGCGGGAGTCCAACGACACCTACGGCGAGACGATAAACGGGGTGCAGTCCGGCAACACCCACCAGTTCGTCTACCCGGTCGACCCGTACGTGACGGCCGGCTCGCCCGCCAGCGGCCTGTTGCCGGGCATCTCCGCCACGCCACTCGCCCCGCGCGGCAGCGCTGACGACCGGATCCAGGCGTACTGCTTCCGGATGTGCCTGACCCAGGCGGCCAACCGGATCCCGTTCGGCAAGCCGTCCGGCTACGACCCGATCCGGTACGAGCTGCTGCTGCGCCACATCCAGGCCGGTTACGCCGGGCCGTACTTCACCACCGGATCGATCGGCGGCGGCAAGACCGACTCCAACAACAACGGGGCCGTGTCGACCGACAACATCGGCTTCAACTACGCGTACCCGACGGCGAGCTGGGCCGCGCGGGAGAGCATCATCGCCGAGCACCGCACCTACCAGCAGGGGCTGATGTGGTTCCTGGCCAACGATCCCCGGCTGCCGGCGTCGGTCCGCGACTCGACCGCCAGGTGGGGGCTGCCGATCGACGAGTTCACCGGCACCGGTGGCTGGCCGCCGCTGCTCTACATCCGCGAGGCCCGCCGGATGATCTCCGCGTACGTGATGACCGAGGCCGACTGCCGGGGCCGGGTACGGGCCGCCGACTCGGTGGGGTTGGCCAGTTACACGATGGACTCGCACAACTGTCAACGGGTGGTGGTCGACGGGCGGGTGCGCAACGAGGGGGACGTGCAGATCGGGGTGCCGGCCCCCTACCCGGTGAGCTACCGGGCGATCGTGCCGCACCGGGCGCAGTGCGCCAACCTGCTGGTGCCGGTCTGCCTCTCGGCGAGCCACATCGCGTACGGCTCGATCCGGATGGAACCGGTGTTCATGATCCTCGGGCAGGCGGCGGCCACCGCCGCGACGCTGGCCCTCGCCGGGAACCTCGCCGTGCAGGAGGTGCCCGTGCCCACCCTCCAGGCCCGGTTGCGGCAGGACGGCGCGGTCCTGGAGTGGGGCTCGACCGACGAGGTGATCCTGGACAACGCGGCGGCCAGCGGGATCACCCGGGCCGGGACGTGGCTGCGCAGCACGAGCGTCGGCGGCTTCTACGGCCCGGACTACGAGCACGACGGCAACACCGCGAAGGGCGTCAACCGGCTGCGGTTCCGCCCGACGCTGCCCGCCGCCGGGTCCTGGACGGTGCAGATGCGCTGGACCGCCAACCCGAACCGTGCCACGAACGTGCCCGTCGACATCGAACACTCCGGCGGGCTCGTCACCCGCACGGTGGACCAGCGGCAGGCCGGCGGCCAGTGGGTGCCGTTGGGGACCTACTCGTTCACGGCGGGCAGTGGCGGGAGCGTACTGATCCGTACCGAGGACACCGACGGCCACGTGGTCGCCGACGCGGTGCGCTTCGTCCGTGCCTGACCGGCCGCGGACGCGTACCCCGGTCAGTTGCCGGGGAACTCGACACCCACCAGCCGCTCGGAGACGGCCCACAGCCGTGCCGCGTCCTCCGTGTCGCGCGCCGAGCGGTAGACGGCCAGCTCGGTCGGTTTGCCGGTGAACTGTCCCAGCCCGTCCGGGCCGTAGAACCGTCCGCCCCGCGCCTGCGGACTGGTGGCGGCGTAGAGGGCGGGGAGCAGCCCGGCGTCCACCGAGTGCACCAGAACGCCCCAGCGGGCCAGCCGGCTCATGATCGAGTGGTGGAGCGAGGGCCGGCTGCGGCCCAGGTTGGGACCGGACGCGTACAGGTTCGTCATCGTCGTGCCCGGATGGGCGACGTTGCTGACGATGCCCCAGCCACCGGCCCGACTGCGTCGGTCGAGTTCCAACCCGAAGTGCAGGGTGGCCAGCTTGGAGGCGTTGTACGCGCGGATCGCCGCGTACCGCTGGTTGCTCTGCAGGTCGTCCCAGTCGAACCGGCCGGAACGGGCGGCGCTGCTCGACATGGTGGTGACCCGGGCGTGGCCGGCCCGCAGCAGCGGCAGCAGCCGCCCGGTCAGCGCGAAGTGCCCGAGGTGGTTGGTGCCGAACTGCAGCTCGAAGCCCTCGGCGGTGGCGTGCCGGGTCGGCGGCGTCATCACCCCCGCGTTGTTGATCATCAGGTGGATCGCTCGCCCCTCGCCGAGCAGCGTGTCGGCCAGCGCCGCCACGGAGTCGAGCGAGGCGAGGTCCAGCTTCCGGGTCGAGACGACGGCGTCCGGCGCGGCGGCCCGAACGGCGTCCAGCGCGGCGGCGCCCTTGGCCGGGTTGCGGACCGGTAGCACCACCTCGGCCCCGGCGCGCGCCAGCCGCGTGGCCAGGCCGAGGCCCAGGCCGTCGCTGCCGCCGCTGACGACGGCGAGTTTTCCAGTCAGGTCCGGAACTGTCAGGTCGAGCACACCATCTCCCAGGTCGGTCATGTCCCTCATCGGTCGAGGACAAGCCTGGGTCGTTCGCCGGCCACCACCCAGGGTCGGCCTATCCAGGGATCGACGGTCCCCGGCTGCCGGACCGGGCCGACTGCCCGGCGAGTAGCGTTCTTGACGATCAAGGACTTTCGGACGAGGAGGCGCGGTGGAGACGACGACTGTGGACATCCCGACCGGCGACGGGAGCGCGGACGCGAGTCTGACCCGACCGGACGGCGAGGGCCCGTTCCCGGCGGTGCTGCTCTTCATGGACGCCTTCGGGCCGCGCCCCCGCCTGGTCGAGATGGCGGAACGGATCGCCGCCCGGGGCTACCTGGTGCTGACGCCCCACCTCTTCTACCGGGCCGGCCGGGCGCCGCTCTTCGACCTGTCCCGCCTCGCCGAGGCCGACCAGCGCGCCGCGCTCTTCGAGCAGATCATGCCGCTGGTCAACGCGTTGACCCCGGAGCTGTTCGACCGGGACACCACCGCGTACCTCGACTTCCTGGCCGCCCGCGACGACGTGCGGCCGGGGCCGGTCGCGATCACCGGTTACTGCATGGGTGGCACGAACGCGCTGCGGGCCATCGAGGCGCACCCGGACCGCATCGCCGCTGTGGCGAGCTTCCACGGCGGGCGGATCGTCACCGACGCGCCGGACAGCCCGCACCTGGGCGTCGGCTCGATCACCGGCGAGGTGTACTTCGGGCACGCCGACGCCGACCGGTCGATGACGCCCGAGCAGATCGCCACGCTGGAGAAGGCGCTCGAGGCGGCCGGCGTGCGCTACCGCTCCGAGGTGTACGCGGGCGCGCATCACGGCTACACCATGGCCGACACCCCGGCGTACGACGAGCAGGCCACCGAGCGTCACTGGACCGCCCTGTTCGACCTCCTCGACCGCACCCTGCCGACGAGCTGACCATCGGCGCACGGCCCGGTCAGCGGCGCAGCAGCACCGGGCCGGCGTCGATGCGGGTGCGGAACAGCGCGTACGGCTTGCGCCGCAGGTCCTTGCCCCGCTGGTACTGCGCCTGCCGGTGTAGCTGGTTGGCGGTGACGTAGAGGTGCCCGTCGGTGGCCACCGACATGGTGTCCGGCCAGAGCAGCCGCGGGTCGTGGACCAGCGTCTCGTACTCGCCGTCCGGTAGCCGGCGCAGCACCGCGTTGTGCTCGTACGCGGTGAGGTAGAGCCGCCCCGCGTCGTCGCTCTCCAACCCGTCCGAGGCGCTGCCCCGGTCCCCCTCGTCGACGACTGTCGCGGCGACCGCCTCCTGGGTGACGCCCGGGTCGGCAAGCGCCTCGGTGGACACGCTGTGCAGCCGACGCGACGCCAGCGGGCAGTAGTAGAGCCGGCTGCCGTCGGCCGAGATGGCGATGCCGTCGGAGCCCATGCTCACCGGCTTCGGCGGCCCGTCGGCCGGCCGTTCGAGGAACGGCCGGCCCTCGACCACCGGCCGGAACGACGTCAACGGCTCCGCCTTCGTGGACGGGTGGTCGTGCAACCGCCGCCAGGAGGCGCCACTGGCCAGGTCGACGACGATGATGCCGTTCGGCCCGGAGTCCGCCGAGTCGGTGATGTAGGCGACCCCCGCCTCGCCGCGCCGCAGGTCGAAGCGGACGTCGTTGAGGTACGTCGTCGGCAGCGCCACGTCCGCCGGGAAGGTGATCACCTGGGCGACCGTGTCGGTGTCCAGGTCGATGCGGACCAGCTTCGGGCCGCCCGGCTTCGTGGGCTGGAACATCGGGCTGCCGGTGTCCAGCACCCAGAGTCGGTCGGCCGGGTCCACGACGATGCTCTGCACCGACACGAACGCGCCCGCGTCGTCGTCGCCCGACGGGTCGTTCCACGCCTGGTCGGGGTAGGGCACCTCCCGGCCGTCGCGCAGCTCCACGACTGTGGCCGGCACCTCGTCCCCCCACTTCGGGAAGTTGACGAAGATCCGGCCTCGGTGCGAGACGCTCACCCCGGTCGGCATCGGTCCGGTGAAGGTGTGCACCAACTCCAGCTCGCCAACCGGCTCGTCGCCCACCGGCCCGTTCATGACGCCCACCTCACGATGCCCACCGTCTCGCCTCCTGCCGTCGGGTTGCCCGCTCCGGTGCGGTTGTTCCCGCCCTGGCGTCCGATATGCCTGCGTCAGCTCACCGGTGCGGCGGCGTACGCGGCGGGCAGGCCGGGGACCTCTATGCCTGCGTCAGCTCACCGGTGCGGCGGCGTACGCGGCGGGCAGGCCGGGAACTTCGACGTCCACCGCGAGCAGCGCGCCGTCCTGCGGACCCGCGGTGCTCAGCCCGACCCGGGCGGTCCCGATGAAGAGTCGGCGCAGGTCGGGGCCGCCCAGGCAGATGCCGGCGGGCTGCTTCGCCGGCAGCCGGATCTCCCGGTCCAGCATCCCGTCGGGCCGGTAGCGGCGGACCGCCGAGCCGCCCCAGCACGCGACCCAGAGGTGGCCCGCCGCGTCGACGGTCATGCCGTCCGGGCCCCCGTCGTCGGGGGAGAGCCGCAGGAACGGCTCCCGCCCGCGCAGGTCACCGGTGTCCGGGTCGACGGTGAACCTGTCGATCTCGCCGCGCGGCGTGTCGGCCAGGTACATGGTGGTGCCGGTGGCGTCGAACGCGGGCCCGTTCGGAATTGTCAGCCCGGTCACCGCGGCCACCGGTGCCGCACCCGGGGTCAGCCGGAACAGCGTGCCTCCGCCGGGCACCATCGCGTACGTCATGCTGCCGGCCCAGAAGCGGCCGTGCGGGTCGGCGACCGCGTCGTTCATGCGGGTCGGTTCGGGTGCGTCCGCGACCAGGTCGGCGACCGGTCGGGGGTCGCCGCCGGCGGGCAGCACCGTGACGCCGGTGCCGGCGGCGGCGAGCCAGTCGCCGGGTCGGTCGGCCACCGGGGCGACCGCGCCGAGCGGAACGTCGAGGTGGCGCACCTCCCGCAGCGGGGCGGGGGCGTCGCCGTCGGTCTCCAGCAGCCGTCCGGCCAGCAGGTCGACGAGGACCAGTCGGTCGTCGACCCAACGCAGGCCTTCGCCCAGCTCCAGCCGGTCGGCGCTCCAGACGGTCGGTTCGGTCAGCTCCATGGTGCTCCTCCAAACGATCTCCGGTCGGCGGTGGCCGGGCCGCGCCGGTTGCGCGGGGCGGTCGGGCCGGCGTCCGCGTCGCGGGTCCGCGCCGGCCGCCGTACCGGTCAGCGGACCGTACCGCCCGGCCCGTGGTCGAGCAGCGTCAGCTCGGCGCGGTCGGGCAGGCCCTCCCAGTCACCCCGGGTCGCCACCACGAACGCTCCGGTGGTGACCGCCCGGTCCAGCCGGGTCGGCGCGTCGACGCCGTCGAGCCAACCGGAGAGCAGTCCGGCCACGAACGCGTCACCCGCGCCGACGGTGTCCACCACCGGAACCGTCCGGGCTGGACGGTGGATCGAGCCGGCTGAGCCTGGTCACGGTGGGGAGCGGGCCTGGCCTGGCCACAATGGGGCGGGCCAGGCCTGATGGCGGAGGGCTGGCCGTGCCGCAGGAGGGCGCGACGGGCGGCTGGCCGTGCCGCAGGAGGGCGCGACGGGCCTGATGGCGGAGGGGCGGCCGTGCCGCAGGGGGGCGCGACGGGCCTGATGGCGGAGGGGCGGCCGTGCCGCAGGAGGGCGCGACGGGCCTGATGGCGGAGCGCTGGCCGTGCCGCAGGGGGGCGCGACGGGCCTGATGGCGGAGGAGCGGGCCGTGCCGCAGGAGGGCGCGACGGGCCTGATGGCGGAGGGCTGGCCGTGCCGTAGGAGGGCGGCGACGGGCCTGGTCGTGGAGGAGCGGGCCGTGCCGCAGGAGGGCGCGACGGGACCTGGTCCGAGGAGGAGCGGGCCTGGCCCCGGGAGGGCGCGGGACCTGGTCACAGACGAGCGGACCGTGCCCCAGGAGGGCGCGACGGGGCCGGGTCGCGTGGGAGTGGGCCGGTGTTCGTGGCTTCGGGTCGTGTCTGTCCGCCGGGTAGCTGGGCGGATCTGGCCTCTGATGCCGGCGGATCTGGCCTCGGGGTGCGCGGATGTGGCTGCGGTTGGCTGTGCTCACGTTCGGTGGTGGTAGTGGTTGCGGCGGGGGATCTGGTTGGGGTCGAGCCAGGCGGGTGGGATGAATTCGGGGTGGCCGTCGCCTGCCAACCGCACTGTCCAGTCGTTGTGATGGAGGTGTCGGTGGTGGTGGCCGCAGAGCAGGACGGCGTTGGCCAGGTTGGTGGTGCCGCCGTCGGCCCAGTGGTGGATGTGGTGGGCGTCGCACCAGCGTGGTGGGCGGTCGCAGCCGGGGAAAGCGCAGCCGCGGTCGCGTAGGACGAGGGCGCGGCGCAGGGGGCCGGTGATGAGGCGGCGTTGCCGGCCGACGTCGAGGGGTTGGCCGGTGCTGTTGAGGACGGCCGGGAGGATCGTGGCGTCGCAGGCGAGTCGGCGCACCGTTTCCGCGGTGAGGTGGAAGCCGGTGTCCAGGGTGCCTGCGTCGAGCTGGCGGGCGAGTGCGTCGAAGCTGGTGGTGACGACGATTTGTGCGGGGTCGCCGCCGTGTTCGGGTAGGTCGGTGGTGCGCAGGGTGAGTCGGCAGAGGTCGGCGAGGGCGTCGTGGCGGCGCTGCCCGGGGGTGCGTGGGTCGTCGGGGCCGTTGGGTGCGGTCAGCGGGTCGATGGCGGCGCGGAGCAGGCCGGCGGTTTCGCTGTCGAGGACGCCGGTGAGTCGCAGGCGGCCGTCGCTCAGCGTGGAGAGGGTGAGGTGGCGGTCGCGGCTGGCTCGGCGGGCTTCGGCTTCCAGGGCGGCGTGGGCGGCGGCGTCGGCGATGTCGGGGGCGACGTGGTCGAGGATGCGGGTGCCGAGTTTGCGCAGGAGGGTGGGGTCGAACTGGCTGGCCCAGTCGGTGAGCACGCCGACGGCCTTGTCGGCTGCCTGCGCGCCGGCGGTCGTGTGCGCGGTGGCGACGGTGTCGGCGATGACCCGGGCCTGGTCGACGGTGATGTCCCCGTTGGCCAGGGCGGCGCGTACTCCGGGGTTGCCGGTGTCCAGGGCGGCGGCGAGGTCGACGAGCCGGCGGGCGGCCGGGACGGTGAGGCGGAGTCGCTCACGCAGCCAGACCGCTGTGCTGGAGGCGCCCTGCGCGCGGGCGGTGCCCCGACCGTCGATCTCGCGGACCAGGGCGAGCGTGACCGCGGCGAGCCGCTGCTCCAGGCGGTGCGCGGCGTCGAGGGCGGCGACCAGCTCATCCTCGGCGAGTGCCCAGGCGGCGTCGTCGACGCAGGCGGCGACCGCGTCGTCTGCCTGCGCCAACTCCTCGACCATGACCAAACACTAGAACATGTGTACGACATTTTTCAGTGACCAAGATCGATCGGGCGGCGGTGCTCCGCTGGCGCTGTCGGGGTCTCCGGCCGGCCGCCCGCATGCCCTTCCGCGAGGTGTCGCACGTGGGCCGGCGGTCCGCATATCGGGCTGCGTTGGATCGAGTCTGGCCCGGCGGTCCGCACGTCAGGCCGCGTCGAATCGCCGGGCGGCGGCGTGCCAGGCCGTGGCGAATCGAGCCTGACGCGGTGGCCCGTATGCCGGGCGCGTCAAATTGCGCCTGGCCCGGCGGCCCCAGCCGTCAAGTCGGTCGAACCGGACCAACCCGAACCCGGTCCTGGCTGAACCCGAAGCCGGCCCTGCCGGGCCCGGCCCGGCCCCGAGGAACCGGAGCTGGCCCGCGTGGGCCTGCGGCACCCGGAGCTGGCCCGCGTGGGCCTGCGGCACCCGGAGCTGGCCCGCGTGGGCCTGCGGCACCCGGAGCTGGCCCGCGTGGGCCTGCGGCACCCGGAG